>JBBQZP010000025.1:0-66181 GCA_038207585.1 Rhodobacterales bacterium
GTGCCTGCGATTGCGCTGATGAGCCTTGTCCTTGGCCTCAATCTTCTGGCCGACGGCTTGCGCGAAGAAAGCCTGAAAGACTGATTTTTTCTGTTCAAAAATATCCCGGGGGTCCGGGGGCAGCGCCCCCGGCCCGCACTCAAAACGAAGCGAGGCCGCGATGACCCAAGCCACAACCGACTGGGATCCCTCAAAACCGATCCTCGAGATCAAGAACCTCTCGATTTCCTTCTTCACCCGGCTGCGCGAAATTCCCGCCGTGATGGATTTTTCCTGCACCGTGATGGCGGGCGAGGCGATGGGGCTGGTCGGCGAATCCGGTTGTGGCAAATCCACCGTGGCGCTGGCGGTGATGCGCGATCTGGGCAAGAACGGCAAAATCGTCGGTGGTTCCATCATCTTCAAGGGCCGCGACCTGACCAACATGAACGAGGAAGAACTGCGCCACATCCGCGGGTCCGAAATCGCGATGATTTATCAGGAACCGATGGCCTCGCTGAACCCCGCGATGAAGATCGGCGCGCAACTGGCCGAAGTGCCGATGATCCATCAGGGCATGGCGCAGGCGGATGCGATGAAACTGGCGCGCCAGATTGTCGCCGACGTGCGGCTGCCCGACCCCGACCGCATCCTGCAAGCCTATCCGCACCAGCTTTCAGGTGGCCAGCAGCAGCGTATCGTCATCGCGATGGCGCTGATGTCCAAACCCGCGCTGCTGATCCTTGATGAACCGACAACCGCGCTGGATGTGACGGTCGAGGCAGGCATCGTCGATCTGGTCAAGGAGTTGGGCACGAAATACGGCACTTCGATGCTGTTCATCAGCCATAACCTTGGCCTGATCCTTGATACCTGCAACCGCCTGTGCGTGATGTATTCCGGCGAGGCGGTGGAAACCGGCAACGTGGCCGAGGTCTTTGACAAGATGCGCCACCCCTATACGCAGGCGCTGTTCCGGTCGATCCCGCTGCCCGGCGCTGACAAGAATACGCATCCGCTGGTGGCGATTCCCGGCAACTTCCCCCTGCCCCACGAACGCCCCACGGGCTGCAACTTCGGCCCGCGCTGCGATTACTTCGAGGGCGGGCGCTGCAATGCGGGCGATGTGAAGATGGTCGACGTGCCCGCCGGTGACCGCCACCGTGTGCGCTGCGTGAAGTCCGAAGAGATCGACTGGGATGCGCCGATCAAGATCGGCAAAACCTTCGAGAAACGCCCCATCGGCAAGGTCGTCCTCAAAATGGATGATCTGCGCAAATACTACGAGGTGTCGGGCGGCGGTGTGTTCGGCGGCGGGGCCAGCAAGGTCGTCAAGGCCAACGAAACCCTCAGCTTCGAGGCGCATGAAGGCGAAACCCTTGCAATCGTCGGCGAATCGGGTTGCGGCAAATCCACCTTTGCCAAGGTTCTGATGGGGCTGGAAACGGCGACCAGCGGCAAGATCCTTCTTTACGGTCAGGATATTCAGGACACCCCGATCGAGCGGCGCACCACCGAAACCGTGTCGGGCGTGCAGATGGTGTTCCAGAACCCGTTCGATACTCTGAACCCCTCAATGACAGTGGGTCGCCAGATTATCCGCGCTCTGGAAATATTCAACGAGGGCAAGGATGATGCCGCCCGCCGCGACCGGATGCTTGAACTTCTGGACCTTGTGAAACTGCCACGCGCGTTTGCAGACCGGATGCCGCGCCAGCTTTCGGGGGGCCAGAAACAGCGCGTCGGCATCGCGCGGGCCTTTGCGGGCGGCGCGAAAGTGGTGGTGGCGGATGAGCCGGTCTCGGCCCTCGATGTTTCAGTGCAGGCCGCCGTGACCGACCTTTTGATGGACATCCAGCGCGAAAACGGCACGACGCTGTTGTTCATCAGCCATGATCTTTCCATCGTGCGCTATCTGAGCGACAGGGTGATGGTGATGTATCTGGGCCATGTGGTCGAAATGGGCACCACCGATCAGGTGTTCCAGCCGCCCTACCACCCCTATACCGAAGCGCTGTTGTCGGCCGTGCCGATTGCCGACACACGGGTGGTCAAGAAGCGGATCGTGCTGGAGGGTGACATTCCCTCGGCCATGAACCCGCCGCCGGGCTGTCCGTTCCAGACACGGTGCCGGTGGAAATCACAAGTGCCTGGGAACCTGTGCGATACCGAGATGCCGCCGGTCAAGATGCTGGGCGTCGGGCATCAGATCAAGTGCCACCTGAGTGATGAGGTGCTGACCAGCATGGAGCCGGTAATCAAGATCGCGGCAGAGTAACCGCCACCAAATTTTTTCGAAAAAATTTGCAAAATCCTTCGAAGGATTTTGGCTACCACCGCTGATTGGGGTCCTTCGATTCCTTGTGCTTGCGCAGGCGGCTTGGCGTGTGGAACTTCTGATCCTTGAACGGGTTCTTGTCGCCCTGCCCGCGCAGCATGATGCGGATCGGCGTGCCCGGCATGTCAAAGTGTTCGCGCAACCCGTTGACAAGATAGCGTTTATAGCTTTCTGGCAGCAGCTCCGGGTGGCTGCACATTGCCACAAATCCCGGCGGTCGGGTTTTCACCTGTGTCATGTAACGCAGCTTGATGCGCCGGCCGCCCGGTGCCGGGGGCGGATGCGCCTCGGTCATCGCACCCAGCCAGGTGTTCAGCCGCGCCGTGGGCACGCGCCGGTTCCAGACAGCGTGGGCTTTCAGGACCGCCGCCTGCAGCCGGTCCAGCCCCCGGCCCGTCTTGGCCGAAACGGTGACCAGCGGCGCGCCACGCAACTGCGGCAACAACCGCTCGAACATCTCGCGCAACTCGGTCAGCTTTTCCTGCTTTTCGCCCTCAAGATCCCATTTGTTGACGGCGATCACCACCGCACGGCCTTCGGTTTCGGCGAAATCGGCGATGCGCAGATCCTGCACCTCGAACGGCGTATCCACGTCCAGCAGCACCACCACGACCTCGGCAAAGCGCACCGCGCGGATGCCGTCGGACACCGACATCTTTTCAAGCTTGTCGCTGATCCGCGCCTTCTTGCGCATGCCTGCGGTATCAAAAATTCGGGTTGGCACGCCGATCCAGTCGGTTTTCACCGAAATCGCATCACGGGTGATGCCTGCCTCGGGTCCGGTCAACAGCCGGTCGAACCCCAGTATCTTGTTGATCAGCGTCGATTTTCCGGCATTTGGCCTGCCGATCACGGCAATCTGCAAGGGCTTTTCCAGCGTCGGGCGATAGGCGGCCTCGTCACCCTCCAACTCGGCCTCTTCTTCAGAGATATCGACATCGACCACCGGCGCATCGGCTTCGGCGCGTTCCGAGAAATGATCCACGACCGGGCGCAGGATGTGATAAAGATCATCCATCCCCTCGCCATGTTCGGCAGACAGACGCACAGGCTCACCAAGGCCCAGCGAATAGGCCTCCAAAGCCCCCGCATCGCCCGCCTTGCCTTCGGATTTGTTCACACCGACAATCACCTTGGCCGAGCGTTTGCGCAGAATCTCGGCAAAGACCTGATCGGTCGGCGTCACACCCACGCGGCCATCAATCAGAAACAGGCAGATGTCGGCCATATCGACCGCACGTTCCGTCAGCCGCCGCATCCGGCCCTGCAGGCTGTCGTCGGTCACTTCCTCCAACCCGGCCGTGTCGATGACGGTAAAACGCATGTCGAACAGTTTCGCATCCCCTTCGCGCAGGTCGCGCGTGACACCGGGCTGGTTATCGACCAGCGCCAGCTTGCGCCCGACAAGGCGGTTGAAGAGCGTCGACTTGCCCACATTGGGCCGCCCGACAATGGCGAGGGTAAAGCTCATGGTCGCCTCCGGGGGCGTTGCGTCAGATCAAGCCTGTGGCCCTATACCAGCCAGCCGTCAGCGGAAAGCGTGAAGTTGCCCGTTCGAGGAGACAACATACAGAACCCCGCCCGCAAGCGCCGGCAGCGTTGCCGCCCCGCCCGGCAATTCAACGGTGCCAAGGGACGCGCCATCAACCGGGTTGAACAACCGCAGCACCCCGTCGCCCGACGCCACGATCAGCCGCCCGCCTGCCAGAACCGGGCCGAAATGGGGATAGATGCTTTTGCGTTTACGCCGCTTGTTGACCTCGTAATATGGCATGCCCACCGACCAGATCGGTTGACCCGTGGCCGCATCAAGGCGCACCAGCTTCGCCTCGTCATTGACCAGAAAGACCGAACCGCCGACGGGCAGAACCGGACCCAAAGCGCCGTCATCCGCCGTCCAGACCCGTTCGCCCGATGATAAGGAAATCGCAACCGTCTTGCCATCCGAGTTGCCGGCATAGATCGTGGCACCCGAAATCACCGGATCGCCGGTAATGTCGCCGATGCCGGTGTAAGACCGCCCCAGACGCGCCCCCGCCACAGCCGAAGACCAGATCCGCGTGCCACCGCGTTTCAGCACGGCGACCAGCTCACCGCTGGCAAAGGGCAGGAACACGGCATTCTGTCCGATCGCAGGGCCAGCACTGCCGATATAGCCCGCCGCCGACGGGGTGCCGGGAACGGTCCAGCGCACGCGGCCCGTGTCGGTATCCACCGCCCATGCCGAACTGTCGCGGCCCACCACATAGACGATCCCACCATCGACCGACGGCGCGCCAGTGACCGGCGAGCCGAGTTTCTGGCGCCATTGTACCGCACCGCTGGCAGGATCGACCGAGATCAATTCACCATAGCCCGTGGCCACGAACAGCCGACCGTCACCGTAGGCCAAGCCGCCGCCCGACACATCATCGCGCCTGTCGGTCGGGGGCGTCAGATCGGCGGCCCACAGAACTGCGCCCGCCGTCGAGGTGGCCTGCACACCCGCAGAAGCGTCCAGCGTGAACACCCGCCCGCCTGCAACCACCGGGGCGGCAGAGATGCGGTTGCGCCGCCCGTCGCCCTGCCCGATGCCCACCGACCAGATGCGCTGCGGTTGGGGCGAAAGCGCGCCGTTGATCGGGCTGTGTGCGGCATTTCCCGCGCGGTGCGTCCAGTCTGCCGCAGCCGTCTGACCGGGCAGCGAGATCGGCACCGATTGATTGGCCAAGGCGGCCCCGCCATCACCCTGCAAGGGCTTGCCCTCTTGGGGCAGGCTGGCCTCAAGTGGGGTGCGGACGTTGAACCGCTCGCCCGGCAGGATGACTTCCTTCTTGGCACAGGCCGCGCCAAGGCACAGGGCCATCAGCCCAAGGGCCGCTGTTGTCCGATTTAACCGCATCATTCCCCTGCCCCGATCCTTGCCCAGTCCTCGCGCCCAGTCCCCGCAGCTTAACCCGCCTGCGTCTCGCCGCCCAGAACCACAATCATCTGCGTTGCACGTCCGCGCAAGCCCTGCGGCGCATCCTGATCTTCGGTCAGCGCGCGCAGGCGTTTGAGCGCTGCCTCGGTATCGCCCGCCTCCAGATCAAGATAGGCCATCTGTTCCACCGCAAGCGGGCGGTAGGGGCGGCCAGCCACGGCAATCGCGTCCAGCGCTGCCCGCCTGTCGGCCAGCGGCATGTCGGCACCTGCGATTATCACGCGGCGCAGCACGGCCAGATCGTGATAAACCGGCGGCAAGCTGGCATCGGCGATCACCTTGTCAAGTGCGGCAAGGCTTGCCGCCTTGTCCGTCACCGGATCGCTGGACAAAAGCAGGTTCAGGACCGCCAACTGTTCACCCTCGGCGGGCACGGCTGAAAGGGCGGTCTGCCGCGCCTCGGGTGTAGTCTGATCCAGCGCTGTGGATACGGCATCGCCAAAGGCCTGCGCCCGGGCCGTAGCCTGCGCCTTGGTCCATTCGCTGTAGGCCGCACCCCCAACCGTTGCCAGAACGATCAGAACGCCGATCCAACCGTATTTGCGGAACAAAAGAAAAAGACGGTCGCGGCGGACCTCTTCGGTGACTTCTTCGATGAAACTGTCGGGGGTGCTCACGCAGGGTCTCTTTCCATTCTTTGGCCCTGTCTTACACGCAGGCGCGACGCCTTGCAAACCCCTGCCAACAGGGCTGCCCTGGACCGGCTCTGCGGCAGCACTGTTTCCGAAATGCAATCAATCACGGCAAAATGGTCAGGATTGCATCAATTTTTAGCCATAATCAGCCAGCATATCTGATCCTAATTCGCGCGTTTCAGGAAAGCCACGCAGATGGATATGATGATTGCCGCCTATGCCCTGATGTTCGCAGGCTTTCTTGGCCTTGACGCCGGGCTTTTCAACTCTGGCAGCGATGATGACGGCGACAACGCAGCACCCCAGCAAGACCCGCAGGACACGCTTGTTGACGGGGCGTCCGACAGTGGCGACGATCTGTTTGATGCCGATGACTTTGACAGCGTCATCGGTGGCACGGCGGGCGACGATGATTTTACCGCCGGGGAACACAGCAGCCTTGCGTGGTTTCTGGGCGATGGCAACGATACGCTGGACGCATCGGCAGGCAACGACTGGGCCGAAGGCGGCAACGGCGACGATGACATCATGATGCGCGAAGGCCACGACACCGTTCTGGGCGGCGCCGGCAATGATACAATCGACACGGGCATCGGCTTTGACCTCGGCTATGGCGGCAGCGGCGATGACTGGCTTACCGGCAATGGCGGTAATGACACGCTCAGCGGCGATGAGGGTGACGACACCGTTCTGGGCGGCAGCGGATCCGATCTTCTTTATGGCGATGACGGCAATGACTACATTTCGGGCTTCGCGCATGATCAGGCAAGCTCCGGCGACCCAAGCATGGCTGACAGCGCCGATACCCTGTTTGGCGGCGCGGGCAACGACACGCTGCATCTGGGCAGCGGTGACAGCGGCACGGGCGGTGACGGCGCGGACCAGTTCCAGATCGACACACACGGCGATCAGACGCTGGGCGTCAGCCGGATCACCGATTACAATCCGGGCGATACGATCGTGCTGAACTACCCGCACAGCACCGATGCGCAGGGCCACGACGTTGTGCCCGACTTTACGGTCGCGAAATCGGCGGCGGGCACCAGCAGCATCATCTATGCCAACGGCACGCCTGTGGCCGAGGTGATGGGGGCCAAGGCGCTGAAACTGTCGGACCTTATGCTGATCGCGGCCTGACGCCTATTCGGCAGCCTCTGCCGCCTCTTCTTCCGACGACTGACGCGCCCACATCGCGGCATAACGCCCGCCTGCGGCCAGAAGCACCTCGTGCTTGCCTTCTTCAACGACGCGGCCCTGTTCCAGAACCACGATCCGGTCGGCATCGGCGATGGTGGAAAGACGGTGCGCGATGGTGATGACGCTGCGGCCGACACCCATATCGCGCAGACTGTCCTGAATATCGCGCTCGGTCTGCGTGTCCAAAGCGCTTGTCGCCTCGTCCAGCAGCAGGATCGGCGGGTTCTTCAACAGCGTGCGCGCGATGCCGACGCGCTGCTTTTCGCCGCCCGAAAGTTTCAGGCCCCGTTCGCCCACCGTTGTTTCATACCCATCGGGCAGCGACAGGATGAAATCGTGTATTTTCGCGGCGCGTGCGGCACCCTCGATCTCTGCCCGTGTGGCCTCGGGGCGGCCGTAAGCGATGTTGTAATAGACGGTATCGTTGAACAGAACCGTATCCTGCGGCACCACCCCGATACGGGCGTGCAGCGAATTTTGCGTGATGTCGCGCAGATCCTGCCCGTCAATCCGAACCGCCCCGCCCGTCACATCATAAAACCGGAACAAAAGCCGCCCGATCGTCGATTTACCCGAACCCGAAGGCCCGACCAGCGCCACCCGTTCACCGGGGCCGACGCGGATGGTCACACCTTTCAGGATCTGACGCTCGGGGTCATAGGCGAAATGCACATCGTCAAACACGACCTCGCCGCCACCGACCTTCAAATCAGGCGCGCCGGGTTTATCGACCACCTCGGCGGGCTGGCCCAAAAGCCCGAACATCTCACCCATATCGACCAGCGCCTGCCGGATTTCGCGGTAAACGGTGCCCAGAAAGTTCAGCGGCAGCGTGATCTGGATCATATAGGCGTTGACCATCACGAAATCGCCAACGGTCAACTGGCCCGCCTGCACACCCCGTGCCGCCATAACCATCACGATGACCAGCCCGCAGGTGATCAGGAACGACTGCCCGATGTTCAGCATCGACAGCGATTGCCCGGTCTTGACCGCCGCCGTCTCATACTTGCCCATCGCGCTATCGTAGCGGCCCGCTTCGCGCGCCTCGGCCCCGAAATACTTGACGGTTTCAAAGTTCAATAGGCTGTCGATGGCCTTCTGGTTGGCATCGGTATCCTGATTGTTCATCTCGCGCCGGATGCGCACTCGCCATTCGGTGACCTTGAAGGTGAAGGCCACATAAAGCGTGATCGTCACCACCAGAACCGCCATGTACCAAAAGCCGAAAAGCGTGGCAAAGATCACCGACACCATGATCAGTTCCAAAAACAGCGGCCCGATGGAAAAGAGCATGAAGCGCAGCAGGAAATCCACGCCCTTGACCCCGCGTTCAATCACGCGGGACAGGCCGCCGGTCTTGCGGGTGATGTGATAGCGCATCGACAGGCGGTGAATATGGGTGAACGTCTCAAGCGCCAGTTTGCGCAGGGCGCGCTGGCCCACGCGCACAAAGACCAGATCGCGGATCTCGGCCAGCCCGACCGACCCAAGCCGTGCAAGGCCGTAAGCCACCGTCAGCCCGACCGCACCAAACGCAAGCATCACCTCGCGGCTGGGGGCGACGCCCGCCAGATGATCTACGGCGGCCTTGTAAAAGAACGGGGTAGAAACCGAAATCAGGCGTGAGATGACAAGCAGCACCATCGCCAGCACGACGCGGCGTTTCACCCAATTCTCGCCCTCGGGCCAAAGATAGGGGCCGACGCGGCGGATGGTGTTCCAGCCACTGGCTTCGGTCCGGGAAGCGTCGGCCGACGTGACCGAAGTTGTAACTTTGCGCATATCTGCCCTGCCTGTTCGCGCTCTACCTAAGACGCGACCACGCAAAGGACCAGAGCGAAACCGGGATTACTTTGCCGCAAAGCACACCGCGCGCCCGGCACTCTGCCCGGCTACGGCAAGGCTGGAACGGTAAAGACCTGCCCCGGATAGATCAGATCGGGGTCGCGGATCTTGTCGCGGTTGGCTTCGTAAACCTGCACATAAAGGATGCCGTCGCCGAAATTCTCACGCGCGATCTTCCACAGGGAATAGCCGGGCTGCACGGTCACGCTGATCGGGGCGGAGGCCCGGGGCGTTTCGGCGGGGGCAAGAGCCGCCGTTGCAGGTGCGGGTGCCGCAGTATCAGACGCGGGTGCGGCAGGGTCCGAAGGCGCTACCGCGCTATCGGCAGCGGCGTCTGCGACCACGGGCGACACTGGTGCCGCTGCAGATGTGGCGGCGGCCCCGGCGGTGGATGCTGCGGGCAGGTCCGGCACCGGCTCGAGCTGTGCTGCGGCCGTCGGTGTGGCTGCGCCCGCGTCAACCGACGGCGCTTGCGCAGGGGCGGTTACGGCATCAAGCGCTTCAAGCGTTTCGCGCTTGAACGGTGTCTCGAACCGGGCACTGACGCGGCCTGCGCCGTCAACCTGATCGGCGCGCAGAGTATAGATGCCGGGTGCTATATCGGGCAGCGTCGCGGCCCAGGCCCCGTCTTGCGGGATGGGTGAGGTGTGAATTTCGGCGTTGTCGAGGTAAAGGCGCAGAAAATCCCCCCCCTGCCCGCGCCCGGAAAGCTGCACCTCGCCTGCGGCAGTATAGGCAATAGTGTCGATGCGCAGGGCGGCTTTAGGGGCCGCAGCGGCTTCAGTGGGCGTTGCCGCGGCGGTCTGCGATACGGGTGCTGCAGAGGCTATAGCTTGGGCTGCTTCGGGAACAACAACGGCGACGGCTCCGGGAACCGATATCTGATCTGTAGCTGTCGCGGGGTCCGCAACAGCTTCGGGTGCCGCAGCAAGCGCGCCGGGGTCGATGGGTGCGTCGGCAACATCGGGTGCGGCGGGCTGGGGTTCCTGCAGTGCTGCAACGACGGGTTCATCAGTGGCCAGCGCCAAAGGCTCCGGCGCTTGCAAAACCGTCGCGCCTTCCTCCGTCAGCAACAAAGCGGCCGGTGGGGTGGACCCGGACGTGTCCGCCGCAGCGGGTGCCACGGCCACGCTTTGGGCCGAAGCAAGCCTGCCGCCCCCCGGCAACGCCGACTCAAGTGTCAGCAAACGCGCCTCGCCTGACGGTGGCAGGTTGAACAAGGTCACGAACGCCCCTCGACTGTCTGCCACGCTTTGCGCAACCACCTGACCATCCAGCAGAATATCAACCGTCTGGCCCGCTTCGACACGACCCGCCACAAGGGCAGAGCCATCCGTCTCGATGCGCACGGTGTCAAAGCGTGGCGGTTCGGCGACGGCCACCTCTGGCAGTGCATCAGCGTCAGTTCCAGACGACGCAGCCCCGGTGGCGGCATCGGCTGTTGCTGTGGCCTCGGGTGCGGGCGCAGGATCTGGTTCGGCTGTGGCGGTCAGGTTCGTAGGGTCGGTTATCGGCAATGGATCAGGCGGTGCAGCACCATCGGCGGGCACCGGCGGCGTGTCTGCCGCTGCGACGGATGCTGCATCCGGCGTCACTGGCGCGGGGGGCTGCGCTGCATCGCGCGTTGAATACCAAGCGACTGCCGCCAAGATCACGGCCAGACCGGCTGCGACTGGCAACACATAGCCGCCGCCCGTTTTTCCGTCTTGCGACGCCATGTATTTCCCCTTTACCGGAGGTCTGTGCCGCCCCCGTATATCCGTGTTACACGAAATCCTGAAATTGCCCCGCAACGCAACCTTTTTTCTGGATACCCCTATGCACGACTCCACGCCCAAGGTCCGTTCGCTTTGCGTCTTTTGCGGCTCTCGCAACGGCGCGGACCCGGCCTATCTTGCCGATGCGGCGGCCGTGGGGCGGATGATCGCGGACATCGGCTGGCGGCTGGTCTACGGCGCAGGCGATGTCGGACTGATGGGGGCTGTGGGACGGGCCGCGATGGAGGCCGGCGCGAAAACCATGGGCGTGATCCCCACGCATCTTTTGCGCCGCGAACAGGGGCGGATGGATCTGGGGCAAATTGTGATCACCGAGGATATGCACGAACGCAAGAAGGTGATGTTCATGAACTCGGATGCGGTGGCGGTGCTGCCGGGTGGTGCAGGGTCGCTGGACGAGTTTTTCGAGGTGCTGACCTGGGCCCAGATCGGGTTGCACACAAAGCCGATTTATCTATTGAACACAAATGGATACTGGATGCACCTGATTCAACTTCTGAACCATATCGTCGCCCAGGGATTTGCCGAGCCGTCGATGTTGGCGCTGGTCGGCGTGGTGGACACTGTGCCCGACCTGACGCGCGCGCTGCGGGCGCTTTCATAAAAAAGGCCCGCCAATCGCATGGCGGGCCGTATTTCAGCGATTGCGCGCGGCGCTCACATGCGCGCAGCGACCGCTTCCCAGTTCACCAGTTTGTCCAGGAAGTTGGTCAGATACGCCGGGCGCTTGTTGCGGAAGTCGACGTAATAGGAATGTTCCCACACATCGCAGCCCAGCAAGGCTGTCTGGCCAAAGCACAGCGGGTTCACGCCGTTTTCCGTTTTTGTGACCTTCAGGCTGCCGTCCTTGTCTTTCACAAGCCACGCCCAGCCCGACCCGAACTGCCCGGCCCCTGCGGCGGCGAAATCTTCCTTGAATTTTGCGACCGACCCGAAGGCTTCGGTCAGCGCCGCCTCGACGGCACCCGGCATCTTTTTCTCGCCCGGCCCCATGATCTCCCAGAACAGCGCGTGGTTCCAGTGCTGGCTGGCATTGTTGAAAATGCCATTCTGCGCCACGGCCCCGGATTGGTAGGTGCCCTTGACGATCTCTTCGACCGATTTGGACTCCCATTCGGTGCCGGCAATAAGCTTGTTGCCATTGTCGACATAGGCTTTGTGGTGGATATCATGATGATATTCAAAGGTTTCCTTCGACATGCCAAGGTCCGCCAGCGCGTCATGGGCATAGGGAAGATCGGGAAGGGTGAAAGCCATTTTGTCTCTCCTCGGGTGGGAATTTCGTTCGTTGCAATAAGAGCCTGCAAGACCGCAAGGTCAAGGGCGCTTGTCGTGTGACTCTAACCAAAGCACGGCTCGGGGGTTCCCCCCTGCCTGTGATTTTGTCAGAAAAGTTCCGATCCCGGCTGCGCGGAATGGGTCAGAAGGCCCATCACATATCCCGCGACCGACCGGAACGACACCAGCGTGAACCCATCGCCGTCGCGCCAGAACGCCGCCGCCACCTGCGCCGCACGGGTCCGGCGCAATTCGCCCGGCTCCAACGCATCCAGATCAACCGGGCAGAGCTTTGCGATGACCTGCGCGGCCTTTGGCCCCTCAACACGGAACACAGCGCGGGCGTCTGATACATCGGCGGCCAGATGGTGCTGGCCCGCCAGTTTCGTGGCAATCGTGTGCAACGTGGTCTGCACATCGCCATAAGGCAGGATCAGCAGGTATTCATCGGGCGACATCCAGCCGACAAAGGTTTGCCTCTGCCCCACGATGCGCCGCGCGTCCGGCAGGCCCAGCCCCGTCACGGCCTTGATCGCCGCAGCAAGCCCCTTGGTATCCGACGCCGCGCGCAGGCTGATCATTCCCAATGGCCCGATCTCGCGGATTTTGGCGAAACCGTCGAAGCTGGCGCCGCTCAAAGCACTGACCCGATCAGACATTCTGCTGCGCCCCTTCCTTGTCATAAAACACCGGATCGACGATGCGCGCCGTCACCGACCCGCCGCCGATCTTGGGGAATTTGACGGTTTCGCCCATGCGCGTCGCACCGTGTTTCACCAGCCCCATCGCGATTCCCTTGCCCAACGTGGGCGAGAAGTAGGTCGAGGTGACACGCCCTTCGGTATTACGCTGACCATTCGCATTTTCGCCAGGCGCGACCGCAATCGCGCCGTCCGGAATGACTGATCCATCCAGCGTCTCCAGCCCCACCAGCGTCCAGCGGTCGGGGCTGGCAAGGAACGTGCGTTCCTGACCGCGCTTGCCCAGATAATCGGCTTTCTTCTTGGAAATCGCCCAAGCCAGCCCAAGATCTTGCGGAATGACCGTGCCGTCGGTTTCATCGCCGATCATGATAAAGCCCTTTTCGGCCCTCATGATATGCAGCGCCTCGGTGCCGTAGGGCATCGCGCCGAATTCCGCGCCCGCCGCATGGCACGCCTCCCAGAATGCAAGGCCGTCAGAGGCAGGCACGGCAATCTCATAGCTCAACTCACCCGAAAAGCTGATCCGGAAGATGCGCGCGCGAAACCCGCCCAAGGTTCCCTCCGCCCACTGCATGAACGGCAGCGTTTCCTTGGATACATCCATCCCGCCCAGCTTTTCCAGCAGCTTGCGGGCGTTCGGGCCGACGACGGCGATCTGTGCATATTGCTCGGTCACATTGGCGGTATAGACCTGCCAATCCCACCATTCGCATTGCAGCCAGTCTTCCATCCAGGCGTGAATCCGGTCGGCCCCGCCACTGGTCGTATGGCAAAGCCAGGTGTCGGCATCAATCCGCGCCACCACGCCGTCATCGGAAAGGAAGCCCTGTTCGTTGCACATCAACCCGTAGCGGCACTTGCCGACGGGCAAGGACGACATGACCCCGGTATAAAGCATATCCAGGAATTTCCCCGCATCCGGCCCCTTGACGATGATTTTCCCAAGCGTGGATGCGTCAAGCAATCCAAGGGCTTGCCGGGTGTTCTTCACCTCGCGGTGAACCGCCTGTTCGTGGCTTTCAAGGCCCCGCGGGAAGGTATAGGGCCGCCGCCAGAGGCCCACGGGTTCCATATAGGCGCCGTGCGCTTCGTGCCAGCCGTGCATCGGCGTTCGGCGCAGGGGTTGGAAAATCTCGCCCCGCGCCTCGCCCGCCAAAGCGCCCAGGGTCACGGGCGTGTAGGGCGGGCGGAAGGTGGTTGTGCCGACCTGTGGGATGGTGGTGTTCAGGCTTTGCGCCAGCACGGCAAGGCCGTTGATATTGCTCAGCTTTCCCTGATCGGTCGCCATACCCAGCGTGGTATAGCGTTTGGCATGTTCGACCGATTCGAAGCCTTCGCGCGCGGCAAGCTGCACATCTGACACCTTCACGTCGTTCTGATAATCCAGCCACATCTTCTGGCGCAGCTTGATCCCCGCGCCCTGCGGCATGACCCAGACGGGCATGGCAAGCGTCTCGTCACCCGCCCGCGCCCAAACCTCACCACTTCCGACGACCTCGCCCGAGATTCGCGCAGCCTCGAAATGGGTGGCCCCTGCGGCGGCCCCGCAGGCCAGCACCATCGCCGAGCCATCATGGTTCAACGGCGGGCGTTCGGGGTTGGGGATGAAAGCCGCAATCGCGTCACTCCACGACAGTTTGCCGCCACAATGGCTCCACAGATGCACAACCGGCGACCAACCGCCCGACATGGCAACGGCGTCACAAGCGATTTCTTCCAGAACGGCACCTTCGCCAGCCTGCAACGCCACCTGCACCCCCGTCACACGCTTGCCGCCCTTGACCGATGCAATCGCGCGGCCGGTCAGAACCCGTATGCCCAGTTTTCGCGCGCGTTCAGGCCATTCGCCCGACATATCATCGCGGGCGTCCAGAACAACCGGCACTTCAAGCCCGACCGAATGAAGCGCCACGGCAGTGCGATAAGCATCATCATTGTTGGTCACAATCACCGTGCGGTCGCCGGGGGATACCGCATGGTTCACCACATAGTCGCGCACCGCCGAGGCCAGCATGACACCCGGTATGTCGTTGCCCGCAAACGACAAAGGCCGCTCGATGGCGCCCGTGGCGGTGATGATCTGGCCCGCGCGGATGCGCCACAGACGCTGGCGCGGCCGCCCGTCGCCAGGGGTATGGTCGGCGATACGCTCGTCCGCCAGCACATAGCCGTGATCGTAGACCCCGGCCCCTGTGGTGCGCAGACGCATCGTCACATTTTCCATCCGGGCCAGTGCTGCGACGTTGTAATCTACCCAGTCAGCCCCCAGCACCTCATCCACCGGCGAACGTCCGCCCCAATGGGGTTTCTGCTCCAGCACGATCACGCGTTTGCCGGCCTTGCCAGCGGTCAGCGCGGCAGACAGGCCCGCGACACCGCCGCCGATGATCAGCACATCGCAGAACGCATAGGCCTGTTCGTAGCGGTCGGCATCGGTGCCTTTGGGGGCTTTGCCAAGACCAGCGGCCTGCCGGATGATCGGCTCGAACACATGTTTCCAGAAGGCGCGCGGGTGGATGAAGGTCTTGTAGTAAAACCCGGCGGGCATGAATTTCGCGGCGTAGTTGTTCAGAAAGCCCACGTCGAATTCAAGGCTGGGCCAGTGGTTCTGGCTGGCTGATTCCAGCCCGTCGAACAATTCCGTCATCGTGGCGCGCTGGTTGGGTTCCAGCCGGTCGTCACGGCCAAGGTTCATCAGCGCGTTCGGCTCTTCGGGGCCAGAGGCCACAATACCGCGCGGGCGGTGGTATTTGAAGCTGCGCCCGACCAGCATCTGGTCGTTGGCAAGCAGCGCCGAGGCCAGCGTGTCACCCGCATAGCCGCGCATCCGCTTTTCGTTGAAGGTGAAATGAAGCGCCGTTGTCCGATCCAACAGACGCCCGCCCTTTGCCAGCCGCGTGCTCATGCGTAGCCCTTCCAGTCCGGTCGTTTGGCCTTGATTTTCGCCTGCAATTCGGCGGGCGGTGCTTTCGATTGCGCGGGGTATGTCCCGAAGACCTCCAGCGTGGCGGTATCGCGGGCGGCCAGAAACCACTTGCCGCAGCCGTAAACATGCCGCCAGCGTTCAAAATGCACACCCTTGGGGTTCTTGCGGGCGAACATGTAGTCGTTGAATTCATCATCCGACGCGCCGGGGCCGAACCGCTTGAGATGCGCCTCGTATCCGGGGGCGAGTTCCGTTTCCTCGGCTTTGACGCCGCAATAGGGGCAGGTGAGGGTTAGCATATCAATGCCCTTCCTTGTTCAGAACCGATGCCGCCAGCGCATACTTTGCCATCAGGCGCTCTTGTATTTCGGCGGGCAAACGGGCCATTCGCGACGGATTGGAATTGTCGGCAAGATCGGCGCGCTTCACGGCCTTGGCGATCGGATTTTGGCTGACGCGCGTCAGGTAAGCTTCATAAGCCTCATCTTCGCGCTTGGTCATCGATTCAACAGCATCGGCTATTTCTGTTCCGAAATCCTTGGCGATTTGATCATAACTAACGCCGCAGTCCTCGATCACATCGTGAAGTAATGCGACGATCTGTTCTAGCGGGCCATCCACTGCCGAAGCCACCCGCACAAGGTGCGTCATGTAAACCTCGCCCAGCTTATCTGTCTGGCCTTTGTGGGCCGCGAAAGCGAGTTCAAACGCTTTTCCAAGCTTGCCCGGTTCCATCAATGCGCCACCCCCGCCGCGACGCTCTCATCAATGAACCGCCCCTCCTTGAACCGCTCCATCCCGAATTCCGCCGTCAAGGCCCCCGGCTCGCCCTTGGCCATCAACTCGGCCATCGCCCAACCGGACCCCGGTATCGCCTTGAACCCGCCGGTGCCCCAGCCACAGTTGATGAAACAACCCCCCAGCGGCGTTTTCGACAGGATGGGGGAGCGGTCGCCGGTCATGTCGACAATCCCGCCCCACTGGCGCAGCATCTTGAGGCGGGAAATCATCGGGAAGGTCTCAACCAGTGCCCGCAGCGTCTCCTCGATATGATGAAACGACCCGCGCTGGGTAAAGTTGTTGAACCCGTCGGTGCCGCCGCCGATCACCATCTCGCCCTTGTCGGACTGGCTCATATAGCCGTGCACGGTGTTGGCCATGACAACCACATCCATGCAGGGCTTGATCGGTTCGCTGACCAGCGCCTGCAGGGCCACAGCCTCGACCGGCAGACGGAAGCCCGCCATTTCGGCCACCTGCCCCGAATGGCCTGCGACCACGATGCCCATCTTCTTGCAGCCGATATGGCCCTTGGTGGTGTTCACGCCCGTGACCTGCCCGTTCGCCGAGGTGACGCCCGTCACCTCGCACTGCTGGATGATGTGCATCCCCATGTCCGAACAGGCCCGCGCATAGCCCCAGGCCACCGCATCATGCCGCGCCGTGCCGCCCCGTGCCTGATACAAGGCCCCCAGAACCGGATAGCGCGGGCCTGAGATATTCATGATCGGGACCAGTTCCTTGACCCGTTCCGGCGTGATGTATTCGGTCGTAACGCCTTGCAGGGTGTTGGCATGCACGGTGCGCAGATAACCCCGCACCTCGTGATGGGTCTGGGCCAGCATCAAAAGCCCGCGCGGGCTGAACATGATGTTGTAGTTCAACTCCTGGCTGAGCGTCTCATACAGGCTGCGCGATTTCTCATAGATCGCGGCGGACGGGTCCTGCAGATAGTTTGAGCGGATGATCGTGGTGTTGCGCCCGGTGTTGCCGCCGCCAAGCCAGCCCTTTTCGATGATCGCCACATTGGTGATGCCGAAATTCTTGCCCAGATAATAGGCGGTCGCCAGCCCGTGCCCGCCCGCGCCCACGATCACGACATCGTAAGACGCTTTGGGCTGGGGCGAGGCCCAGGCCCGTTCCCACCCCATGTGATTGCGCAGGGCTTCACGGGCGATGGCAAAGACCGAATAGCGTTTCATGGCGGCACCCCTTCGTGATTGTAGCGGTTGTGCAGTATGACCCGGAAAAACCCGCATCCCCAAACGGCAGATTGGGGAAATTTGCGACATGGCCTGCGACCGCTTGTCGCTTTGGGCTGGCAATGACCGCTGCGGCGCATTGGCCCTTTTGTCCGCAGGCGTCAAGGCTTACATGAACGCTTGAAGCGGAGGCATCATGACGACGGTCGAACTGGTATTATTCTGGGCGGTGGCAGGGGCCATCACGGTGGCGGTGGTTGCCATTCTGCTGCTGGCGCTTCGGCGCGGCGCAGGCGATGCGGGGGCTGCAGACTACGATCTGCGCGTCTACCGCGACCAGTTGGCCGAGGTGGACCGTGATCTTGCGCGCGGCATCATTGCCCCCGCCGATGCTGAACGCCTGCGCGCCGAAGTGTCGCGCCGGGTGCTACAGGCGGACAAGGCCCTGTCAGCCGCGCCACCTGCCCGCGCCGCACGCAGCGGGGCCGCCATTGCAGTGACCGTGGCCGCCATGATTGCGGGCGCGTTCGGCGGTTACTGGTGGCTTGGCGCACCGGGATATGCCGACATGCCCCTGCAACTGCGCAAGGCCGAGGCGGAAACCCGCCGCGAAACCCGCCCGGATCAAGCCTCGGTCGAGGCGGCGCGCACGGCATCCCCGCCCCCCGCACCAAGCCTTGAGGATGCGGCGCTGCTGGAACAGTTGCGCACGGCGGTGCAAACCTATCCCGACAACATCCGGGGTCACGAACTGCTTGCCCGCACCGAGGCGCGTCTTGGCAACTATGCGGCCGCCCATGCCGCCCAGACGCGGATGATTGCCCTGAAGGGCGACAAAGCCACCGCCGCCGATCATGCCAATGCAGCCGAACTGATGATCCTGGCCACAAACGGCTATGTCTCGCCTCAGGCCGAGGCAGAACTGACCGCCGCCCTGAAGGCAGACGGCACGAACGGATTGGCGCGGTATTATTCCGGGCTGATGCTGGCCCAGATCGGGCGGCCGGATCTTGCCTTCAACCTGTGGCGCGGCCTTCTGGAAAGCTCGGCCACGACTGACCCCTGGGTTGCCCCCCTGCGAGATCAGATCGGCACGCTGGCGCAACTGGCAGGCGTGCGCTACGACCTGCCGCCCGAGATCAAAGGACCCGCCGCCGCCGATGTGGCAGCCGCGGCGCAGATGTCAGAGGCCGACCGCACCGCGATGATCGAAAACATGGTAGCAGGCCTGAACGATGAACTGGCAACCAGGGGCGGCCCGCCGGAGAAATGGGCGCAACTGATACGGGCTTACGGCGTGCTGGGAAACACTGCCCGTGCGGCCGAAATCTACGCCGAGGCGAAAACCACCTTTGCCGGGCAGAGTGCGGCCCTCAGCTTTTTGCATGAGGCGGCAATATCGGCCGGCCTGTCCGAATGAACGGGATTTTCGATGCCATGGAGGATTTCGCGACCTGCCTTCCCCCGCACGGTGCCATTGCGGGCCTTGATCTGGGCGAAAAGACGGTGGGTGTTGCGGTATCGGATATCTTCCGGTCCATCGCCACGCCGCTTCTGACAATCCGTCGAACGAAATTCACCGAGGATGCGAACCAGCTTCTTGCCCTGATCAAAGCACGCGACCTCAAGGGCCTGATCCTTGGCCTGCCCCGCAACATGGACGGATCGGAAGGCCCGCGCGCCCAGTCAACCCGCGCCTTTGCCCGCAACCTTGCCCGCCTGACGCCGCTGCCGATCGGCTTCTGGGATGAACGGCTGTCCACCGTTGCGGCAGAAAGGGCACTGATCGAGGCGGATACGTCGCGCAAACGTCGCTCACAGGTGATCGATCACGTTGCGGCAGGCTATATTCTGCAAGGTGCGCTTGACCGCATGGTGCATATGATCCGAAACGGGGCGACCAATGGATGATGTCTGGAGCCGCAACGAAGTGCAATCGCCCTGCGTCAAATTATGCGTCGTCCACCCCGAGGAAAGGATTTGCGTCGGCTGTCTGCGCAGCATCGACGAGATCGCAGGCTGGTCACGCATGACACCGCAAGAACGCACGGCGATCATGGCCGAACTGCCGTCCCGCCAGCCCCGCCTGACCAAACGCCGCGGCGGCAGGATGGCACGACAGAAGGGCTGAGCCTGCCAGCACCCCCGCTGCGTCCGCCGGGGTTTCATTTTGATGAAAATATCCTCGCCGAAGGCAACTGCCGTCCGCTCCCCCCACCCGCTCATCCGGCTGACCGCCGTCCTCGCTGCGGATAAAGCGAGGAAAGCCGCCAAGGCTTGACAAGCGCCCGCTCAGGGCTGCGTCAGCCAGTCGCTGACCGATGCCATTTGCGGGCGGAAATAGGCGATGATCCGGCCCGGCTCCGGCGCCCTTGCCCCCACGCCCCAAGGGGCCACCCCGTGCACGACCAACCGGTGCAGCAGCGTCGCCTCGCCAACCGCTGTCGGCACAGCGATGCGCCGACAGCGTGCAAAGACCTCGCGCCGGGCGGCGGTGTAGGCATCGGTGATATCAACCCGGCCCCAGTCCGCTGGATCATGTGGCGTCAAGGCAGCCATCAGCGCTGCCCGCATGATCCGGTGACTTTCCTCCCAGACGACCAGCGGTGATGCACCCGCAGTCGCGTCGTTCAGCGCCAGCCCCAGAATCCAGCCATGCGGCTCGGCGATCCTGCGGCGCCTTTGTGGGCCCTCGGGCAACAGTCCGTCCAGATGGGCCGCGTCGTGGTCCCGTCGATACCGGGCGGCGGCCTCCGTCTCCTCGGTTCCGCGTTGCGGATAGCCGGGGCGGATCACCGAAAGTTGGGCCGGGTGCAAAGGTTCGCGCGCAAGCGGCAGTGCGTCCCAAGGGAAATCGCAGCCCGGAACGCCCCCTGCCGCATCATTTGTCAGGGCATCAACCCCGACGAATCAGGTCCCGCCACAGCGCCACGGCTCGGCACTGGCCTCCACCGCCGCCTCGGCCAGGGGGCGCGCGGCCCTTGCCCAGGCGGCAATCCGGGCGTCGGGCCCGATCCGCCGCCAACCCGTCTCTGCCCCTGGCGCCGTCACCACCCGACCACCTTGCGCAGCATGTTCAGCGCCACAATCAGGATGAACACCGCAAAGGCGCGCTTCAGGATCCGGCCATCCATCCAGTGCGCCAGCCGAACCCCCAGAGGTGTCGTCAAAAGCGTCATCGAGATGACCACGACAAAGGCCGGCACATTCACCGCGCCAAGTGTAAGGGGCGGCGCGCCCTCAACCCGTAACAGCGCAAAACCGACCGCAGCGGGCACCGAGATGATCAGCCCGAATCCCGCCGCCGTCGCCACCGCGCGATGGATGGCCACACCGAACAGCGACTGCATCGGCACCCCGAAAGTACCACCGCCAATGCCCATCAGCACCGAAAAGAACCCAAGCCCCGCGCCCAGCCCTGCCCGCGCTGCACCGATTGGCATCTGCGACCCCAGCCGCCATTCCGCCCGCCCAAACGCCATATAGCCGCCCGCAATCAGCCCCAGCACGCCAAAGATAAGTTGCAACGTCGCCGATTTCAGCGATGAGGCCGTCAGAAACCCCGCCACGGCCCCCACCGCGATGAACGCACCCCAGCCGCGCAGCACGGCCCAGTCCACCGCGCCCTTGCGATGATGCGCGATGATGGATCGCACCGATGTCACCATGATTGTTGCCAGCGATGTCGCAAGGCAGACCTGCATCAGATACGGGCCGCCGTACCCCAGATGCTCAAAGGCATAAAAGAACGCAGGCACCAGAATGATGCCGCCGCCCACACCCAGAAGCCCCGCAATCACCCCGGCAAAGGCCCCTATGCCCAGCAACAGCGCCAGCATCGGCAATAAGGTGGAAAGGTCTTGGGTCATGGCAGGCTCGCTTTCGCTTTGCCTGCACTTATCGCGCAAGCCCCGCCAAGGCCAGAGGTGCAGCCCGCGATTTTCCTGATCCGACCCGGGCTTTAAGGCGGCCACGGAAAAAACGACTGCATACTTGCGCGCGATCAGAGGGTCGGCATCCCAACATGAAAGGCTCGCTGAAATGAACCCCTTGACCCTTCACGACCCGCCACGCAGCTTGGCACTTTATGGCTGGTGACTTGGTCTCCTTGACCCAGTTTTTCCCGTGCCGGGCGACCGCCCTACCCGCGATTGGGGCTTTTCGCCTTTGCATCGGGTATGCGGCGTCGACGTGCAGCTTGCCGGGCGCGAACGGGCACACCCGACACGGTCGCTTGATCATGTGGCGACGCGCGGGCAGCTTTGCGATGCGGTCTGGGGCACCGGGGCGGAAATCATTGATCGCACCATCGAAAGCCATCTGCGCAACCTGCGCGCCAAACTTCTTGCCGCCGGAAACCCGGATGCGGTGTACGATTTGGGCGTCCGGTTGGGCAAATGCCAGAGCGTATAACGCGCAAATGGCGCCCGCCGTTGTGGTTTGTGCTGGGCGGCGCACTGGCGGCGGTGCTGGGCCTGCCACTGGCCGGGCTTTTCGCACTGCGCTGGATGATCCGGGGCATGGGCTTTCGCGACTCAAGCCTGATCATCGGGGTGGTCATTGTGGTGGCAACGGCGGTGGATACCCCCTGCAGCACCGGATTGCGCATTACCTTCTAGGCGGTTGCACCCCTGACCGTCACACGCCAATGTGACTCCCGATCGGGCAGCGAGGCGTGTACCCCCGCCAGATCGCACAGACCGGGGGAAGGAGCCTGCATGATCGACCGCTATCTGCTTGAACCCGTCAAATCCGCGCTGATGCCGCTGGCACGCGCCGCCGTAACGCGGGGCATCGGGGCCGACCGGATCAGCCTTGCGGGTTTTGCAATCGGGGTCTGTGCCGTGCCTGCGCTGGCGGCGGGGCTTTACGGGCTGGCGCTGTTTTTCATTGCGCTGAACCGGGTGGCCGACGGGCTGGATGGAACGGTCGCGCGGCTGACCACCCCCACCGACCGGGGCGCGTTTCTGGATGTGGCACTGGATTTCCTGTTCTATGCGTTGGTGCCCTTGGGCTTTGCCCTTGCCGCGCCGCAAAACGCCTTGCCCGCCGCCGTGCTGATCACCGCCTTTGTTGGCACCGGGTCATCGTTTCTGGCCTTTGCCACAATTGCCGAGCGGCGCGGATTGCGCACCGCCGAATACCCGGCCAAGGGGATCTATTACCTTGGCGGGCTGACCGAAGGGTTCGAGACGATTACCATATTCGCGCTGATGTGTCTGTTTCCGGCATGGTTCCCGACGCTTGCCTACACCTTCGCCGCGCTTTGCGCCCTGACCACGCTTTTGCGCCTTTACATGGGTTGGCAAAGCTTTGCCCCCACCTTTTCCCGCCCCTGACAACCGGAGACTTCATGCGCCTGATCGCAGCCCTAGCCCTTGGCCTTGCAACAGCCCTGCCCGCCCATTCCGAAACCTGGGATGAAACCCTTGCGAAAGCCAAAGGCCAGACCGTCTATTGGAACGCCTGGGGCGGGGACGCGCGCACCAATGCCTATATCGAATGGGTGGGTCAGCAGACCGAGGCGCGCTATGGCGTGAAGGTCGCTCAGGTCAAGCTGACCGACACCGCCGAGGCCGTGACCCGCGTGATTGCCGAAAAGGCAGCCGGGCAAAACAGCGGCGGGTCGGTCGACATGATCTGGATCAACGGCGCGAATTTCCTGTCGATGAAGGAACAGGGGCTTTTGCACGGGCCGTTTGTGGCCGACCTGCCGAATGCGAAATATCTGGACCTTTCGCCCGGTTCGGCGGCCTCGGTCGATTTTACCGTTCCGGTGGACGGGTATGAAGTGCCGTGGCGGCTGGCGAAATTCGTCTTTACCTATGACAGCGCACGGGTTGCGGAACCGCCGCGCTCCATGCAGGCTTTGCTGGATTGGTCAATCGCGCATCCGGGGCGGTTCACGCATCCGGCCGTCAGCAATTTCATGGGGGCGACGTTCCTGAAACAGGCGCTGATCGAACTTGCGCCTGACGTGTCGGTGCTGCAGCAACCCGTCACCGAAGCCACGTTCGATGCCACCACCGCACCGATGTGGGATTGGTATGATGCGCTGCGCCCGACGATGTGGCGCGGTGGCGAGACGCTTCCCGAAAACCAGTCGGTCCAGCAGCAGATGCTGAACGATGGCGAAGTTGACATGGCGATGTCCTTTGACCCCGCCAGCGCCGCCGCCGCGATTGATGCAGGCCTTCTGCCCGAAACGGCCCGGGTCTTCGTGCCCGACGGTGGCAGTATCGGCAACATCAGTTTTGTCGCCATCCCCTACAATGCGGCCAACCGGGCCGGGGCGATGGTGGTCGCCGATTTCTTGATCAGCCCCGAGGCGCAGGCCCATCAACAGGATATCACCGTGCTGGGCAGTTACGCGGTTCTTGATCCGGCAAGGCTGAGCGCGGAACAGGCGGCTGCGTTTGCCGCCCTGCCGACCTCGCCCGCTTTGCCCACGAATACCGAACTGGGCGCAACCCTGCTGGAGCCGCACGGGTCATGGATGACGCGCCTGACCGACGAATGGGCAAAGCGCTACACCAAGTGACATCCCTTGCGGATTATACCCCCCGGGTCTTGCCGGGGCGACGATTGCGCCTGCTTGTGCTGGTCGTGGTTCTTGCCGGGATCATTTTACCCGTCGCGGCCGGGCTGTGGGAGACGGGAATTGCGGCGTTCGGGCTGTTGCCCGCCATCGGTGCAGACCGTCTGTCGCTGGAGCCCTGGCGCAAGCTTGTGGCCCTGCCGGGCTTTGGCACCAGCCTGCGGCTGACGCTGTGGACCGGGTTTGCGGCGACCGCGGTGTCTGTCGCGCTGGCGCTGTGCGTCGCCGCTGCGCTGCAAACCCGCGCGCAACGGCTTGGCCGCTGGCTCGCCCCGTTTCTGGCCGCTCCGCACGCGGCCATTGCCATCGGGCTGGCCTTTGCCATTGCCCCCTCGGGCTGGATCGCGCGCCTGCTCAGCCCTTGGGCGACCGGGTGGCAAACGCCGCCCGACATCGCCACGGTGCAGGACCCGTGGGGGATCGCGCTGATCCTTGGGCTGGTGATCAAGGAATTTCCGTTCCTGCTGCTGGTCACACTCGCGGCCCTGCGCCAGATCGCAGTGCGCCCACAGATCGCGGCGGCGCGGGCCATGGGATACGGGCGCGGGGTGGCGTGGCTTTGGGTCATTGCGCCGCAGGTCTGGCCGTTGATCCGGCTGCCGGTGTGGGTGGTGCTTTCATTCTCGCTGTCGGTCGTGGATATGGCGATGATCCTTGGCCCGTCGAACCCGCCGACACTTGCCGTCGCCGTGACGCGCTGGTTTGCCGACCCTGATGCCGAAATGATCCTGCCCGCCTCGGCGGCGGCGCTGCTGCAGGGCATCGTTGTGGTTTTCGGGGTGGCGGCAATGTGGGGGGCAGAACGTGGTCTTGCCTATACGGGCCGCATCTGGCTGCGGCGCGGCGGGCGCGGCGCCACGTCAGAACCGGGGCTGCGGGTGGCCGTGGCAGGCGCGCTGGCACTGGCGGTTCTGGGTGCGCTGTCGCTGGCCGCACTGGTCATCTGGTCGCTGACCTGGCGGTGGAGCTTTCCCAACGCCCTGCCCGAGGCGTGGTCGCTGCGGCAATGGATGCACCCCGCGGGCGGCTGGGGGCAGGCTTTGGCGACAACACTGATCATCGGCATCAGCACCACCACCCTGTCACTGGCGCTTGCCATCGGCTGGCTGCAGGCCGAAGACCGCGCCCGCCTGTCGCGTGCGCGCTGGGCCGAGGCGCTGATTTATCTGCCGCTGGTGCTGCCGCAGATCGCGTTTCTATATGGGTTGAACGTGGCCTTCCTGCGCGCCGGGCTGATGCCGGGGCTGGTGGCGGTGATCTGGGCGCAGGTTCTGTTCGTGTTTCCCTATGTGATGATCACGCTGTCGGACCCGTGGCGCGCGCTGGATCGCCGGATGCTGGCACAAGCCGCCGCCTTGGGTGCGGGGCCATGGCGCAGGCTGGTTGCGGTGAAGCTGCCGGTTCTGCTGGGCCCGGTGCTGGCGGCGGCGGCGGTCGGGTTCGGCGTGTCGGTTGCGCAATATCTGCCGACGCTGTTTCTGGGTGCAGGCCGGGTGGCCACGCTGACAACCGAGGCAGTGACGCTGGCATCGGGGTCGGACCGGCGCATCGTCGGCACCTATGCTGTCGTGCAGGCGGCGGTGCCGATTGCGGCTTACGCGGCGGCGATGCTGGTGCCTGCCTGGATATTCCGCAACCGGCGCGGGCTGGCGGGGGTGGCATCATGACGGGGCTTGAACTGCTGGACGTGACGCTTGGCCCAGAAGGCGCGTCACCACTGTTCGAAGGGCTGACGCTTTCGGTGCCGCCCGGCCAGATCGTGACGATCATGGGGCCGTCAGGCATTGGCAAATCATCGCTTCTGGATTTCGTGGGCGGGCATCTTTCGCCCGGTTTTGTTGCCGCCGGACGCGTCGTGCTGAACGGGCGCGATGTGACGCGCCTGCCGGCAGAGGCACGGCGCATCGGGGTGATGTTTCAGGAGGCACAGTTGTTCCCGCATCTGTCGGTCGGCGACAATCTGGCGTTTGGCCTGCGCGCATCGGTCCGGGGCCGCACAGCGCGTCGGGCCGCTGTAGAACAGGCGCTGGAGGATGCCGGGATGGCGGGCTTTGGCCCCCGCGATCCCGCCACGCTGTCGGGCGGTCAGCGCGCCCGCGCCGCCCTGATGCGCACTTTGCTGGCAGGCCCCGAGGCGCTGTTGCTGGATGAGCCGTTTTCGAAACTCGATGCCGAACTGCGCGGAGAAATCCGCGAATTCACCTTCAGCCATGCCCGAGCGCAGGGCCTGCCGGTGTTGTTGATCACCCATGATCCGCAGGATGCCGAGGCGGCGGGGGGGCCGGTTTTACCGCTGTAACGCCCCCCGTTTTATCAGTCACTCAAACCATCCGATTCCGCCTTGGCACGCTGGATGCGCATCTTGACGGCCTTGCCGAAGATGATCGGCAGGACAAAACCCACTACCGCCACCGTCCAGAGCCCGATCGACAGGGGCGAGTGGAAAAGTTGTGTCCAGTCGCCGTTGTCGATGGTCATCGCGCGGCGCAGGTTCGCCTCCATCGCGTTGCCCAGCAGGATGCCCATGATCACCGGAACCAAGGGTATCTCCAGCTTGCGCAGGCCCCAACCCATGATGCCAAAGACGACCATGACCATCAGATCGAAGGTGGAACCGGAAATGCCGTAGATGCCGACGAAACTGACCATCGCCACAATCGGCATCAGGAACTTCGGCGGGATCAGCAGCACGCGCACGAACAGGCCGACCAACGGTATGTTCATGAACAAAAGCATGAAGTTGGCAATGAACAGCGCCGCCGTCAGCCCCCAGACCACATCGGGGTTCTTGGTGAACAAAAGCGGCCCCGGCGTGATGTTGAGCGCCAGCAACATGGCCAGCAGCACCGCCGTTGTGCCCGACCCCGGCACACCCAGCGCCAGCATCGGCACCAAAGCGCCGCCCGCGGCCGAGTTGTTCCCTGCTTCGGGGGCAGCAACCCCGCGCGGGTCGCCCTTGCCGAAGGTATCGTTCTTGTTGACCAGAGCCTTTTCCGCTGAATAGGCCATGAACGACCCCAGCGACGCCCCCGCCCCCGGCAGAACGCCTGCCAGAAAGCCCAGAATGGTCGACCGGATCATCGTCGGCGTGCAGAACTTCAGCATCTCGAACGAAGGGGTGATGCGGCCGATCGTCATTTTCGCCTCTTTCCCCTCGCCCGAGCCATCGCCGCGATGTTCCAGAAAGATGAACACTTCCGACAGCGCGAACAGGCCCACGATGGCGACCAGAAAGTCGATCCCGTCGTATAGATGCACCTCTCCGAAAGCAAAACGCGGAACCCCGGTCTGTCCGTCCACCCCGATCATCGCGATGCCAAGCCCAAGGGCCGCTGCAAAGGCCGCTTTCGCCTGATTGGTCGACGACACGCCGCCCAGCGTGGCAAAGGCCAGCACATACAGCGCGAAATAATCGGCAGGCTGGAACAGCAGCGCGAATTTCACCAGCAAGGGCGCGAAAAACACCAGCCCACAGGTCGCAAAGAACGACCCCACGAATGAGGCTACGCCCGAAATCGCCAGCGCCTCGCCCGCGCGGCCCTGTTTGGCCATCGGATAGCCATCCAGCGTGGTCATCAGCGCAGGCTCGTCGCCGGGAATGTTCAGCAGGATCGACGAGATCCGCCCGCCATACATCGCGCCGTAATACACCGAGGTCAACAGGATCATCGCTGACGTCGGATCAAGCCCAAGCGAGAACGCCAGCGGAATCAGGATCGCCACCCCGTTCGATGGCCCAAGCCCCGGAAGTGCGCCGATAATCGTGCCAAGGAAGCATCCCAGAAAGGCCAGACCCAGATTCTGGAATGTCAGCGCAATCTCGAACCCGCCCATCAGGGCATAAAAGCTGTCCATCGCCGCGCCTCCCTAAAAGCCAAGCGGTCCACGGGCAAGACTAAGCCCGAGGATCAGGTGAAAGACCACATAGATGCCAATGGAAATGGCCACGCCAGCCAGCAAGGCCTGCACAGGTTTCGTCCCCAGCCGCCACGACAGATACGCCGCCGCAAGCGTTGTGGCGATGATGAAGCCCGCGATGGGCAGCGCATAGGCATAGGCAAACAGCACCACCGCCGCCACGCCAATCTCGGCCAGCCGTGCGGCCTCGGGCCACTTGGGCGCTGCATCGGGGCGCAGCATGATGGCAAGGCTGGCAAGCGCCAGAACGGTGCCGATCATATAGGGAAAGACCTTGGGACCGAACGGGTCAGAGATGAAACTCAGCTGAATCTGTGTCGCCTGCCAGATGAAGAAGGCCGCGACGACCAGACCGATGCCGCCGAAAATACGGTCGCCCATGATGCTCTCCTGAAAAAGATAAGAAGGGGGCGGCGCTGGGTCTGACCCGGACGCCGCCCCCGGACCTGATTACTGGATCAGGCCGATGTCTTTGGAGATCGTCTCGATCTGCTTGATCGAATCCGCCACATAGGCCTGGAATTCAGCGCCGGAAAGGTCCAGCGGGGCGATGCCGTTGGCGGCCATCGTCGCTTTCCATTCGTCCGAGGCATAGACCTTTGCCAAAGCATCGACCCAATAGGCGTAAGCCTCGTCCGACATGCCGCCGGGCGCGTAGAACCCGCGCCAGTTGGCGCCTTCGGCATCAATGCCCTGCTCTTTGGCAGTCGGGAATTTGGCGAAATCGCCTTCAAGACGCTCGGGTGCCAGCACCGCGATCACCTTGATGTCGCCGCTGTCGACAAAGCCCTTGGCTTCGGACGCATCGCCCGAAAACGCCTGTACAGACCCAGCCAGAAGCTGCGTCACCGCCTCACCACCGCCATCGAAGGCCACATATTTGATGGTGCGCACATCTTCGATGCCCGCCGCATTGGCCGCGATCAGCACCTTGAGGTGATCCCACCCGCCCACAGCTGAACCGCCCGCGATGGAAACGCTGGTCGGGTCTGCCTTGATCTTGTCCATCAGTTCGGGAAGCGTATTCACTTCCGACGATGCCGCCACGGCAATGATGCCATAGTCCGCACCGACCGACCCTATCCAGCGGACCTGATCCTGCGTGTTGCCGGGGAACGCGCCCTGCGCCAAACGGGTTGCGGTCGCGGTTGATGCTGCGACGATCAGATTGTTGTTGTCATTGCGCTTGTTCACCACCTCGGCAAAGGCCACGCCGCCACCGCCACCGGCAAGGTTCGTCACCTGCATGGTGCCGGGCACCAGTTTCATATCCTGCAGCGCCTTTCCGACCTGACGGCAGGTGAAATCCCACCCGCCACCGGGGGCCGCGGGCGAAATACATTCGGTGCCTTCGGGATCAAAGGCGAAAGCCGGGGCTGCGATCATGGCCGCGCCAAGCGCAAAGCCAGCGGCAGCGCCGCGCAAAGTGAGCAGTGTCATGGGGGTCTCCTCCGAGATATGTGTTTTGGTCGTTTCTTGGTCTTGGTCCCACCTGCGGACCCGAAAGGGCCAGCGGCGGGTTGCGCGAAGACTAGCGCGTGAACCTGTCACCAAGCTGTCGCCTGCGGCTCTTGTTCCGGTGGTGCCTGCGGGCCTATGCTGCGCGCGGGGGGACCGGATGCGCCTGTTGCTGCTGGAAGATACCGAAGACGTCGCCGAAGCGATCGTCACCAGCTTTGCCCGCCGGGGCGATGCGGTCGATCATGCTGGCACGCTGCGCGACGCGCGCGATTTCATTGCGGTGCAGGGCTATGACGTGGCGATTTTCGACATCACCCTGCCCGACGGCAAAAGCACCGATCTGCTGGCCGCGTTGCGCGCCGAGGGGTGGGCGACGCCTGTGGTGATGCTGACCGCCCTTTCGGATGTGGCGGACCGGGTCGGCGCGCTGGATGGCGGCGCGGATGATTATCTGGTCAAGCCCTTTGATCTGCGCGAATTGCAGGCACGCGTGCGCGCCCTTGCCCGCCGCGCCGTGCCCGAACGCGCGGGCCTGATCACCTTTGGTGATCTTGAGTTTGATCCCGCCGGCATGTCGCTGACCGTGGCCGGCGCGCCCGTCACCCTGACCCGGCGCGAGTTTGCGCTTTTGGAGGTTCTGCTGGCGCACCGGGGCCGGGTCATCGCAAAAGACCGCATCCACGAGCGCATGTTCGCCTTTGCCGATGAGGAAGTCGGCGTGAATACGGTCGAACTCTACATCGCCCGCCTGCGCCGCAAGTTGGAGGGCAGCCGCACCGCGATCCGCACCCTGCGCGGGTTGGGCTATCAACTGGTCGAGGGCGGCTAGAGTGCAACGCCACATCTCTTTGACCACCCGCGTTGGGTTCGCGCTGGCGTTGGTGCTGGCGGTCGGCGGGGCGGCGGTCACGGTCGCAGCACTTCAATACGGGCGGCAGGCGGCACAGACAGCCTATGACCGGCTGCTGATCGGGGCGGCGGATCAGATCGCGGGGGCGATCACGGTGCGGGATGGCGCGATTGCGGTGGATATTCCGGCCTCGGCCTTTCAGCTTCTGGCGCTGGCCCCTGATGACCGCATCGCCTATGCCGTGATCGGCCCCGGCGGCAGTCTGATCACCGGGTATCCCGGCCTTGCCCCCGCTGGCGACGGCCCCTTTGCGCGGGCGGTGGTGAATGGTGCGGCAATGCGGCTGGCGGTGGTGGACCGGCCCTTTTCGGAACGCGCCTTTCGCGGATCGGTGCGGGTGGTGGTCGGCCAGACGCTGCTTGCGAGGGCGGCCCTTGCGCGCGAAATAACGACCGGCGCATTGTGGGTGGCGGTGGCGGCTGGGGTGCTGATGTCGGCACTTGCGGTGTTCGCCATCCGCTCGGCGCTGAGCCCGCTTGTGCAGGTCGAACGCGCCCTTGCCGCCCGCGCGCCAAAGGATCTGACGCCGCTGGATGTGGCGGTCCCGCGCGAAATCGGCGGGCTGGTGGCCTCCATCAACGGCTTCATGGCACGCCTTGACCGGCAGGTTGAGGCGCTGCGCAACCTGATTGCCGATGCGTCACACCAGTTGCGCACGCCCATTGCCGCGCTGCGTGCGCAGGCCGATCTTGCGGCGGGCGAAACCGACCCCGCGCGGCAAAAGGCGATTGTCGCGCGGCTTCATGCCCGCGCGGTGAGTCTGGGGCGGCTGACCGACCAGATGCTGAACCACGCGATGATCATCCACCGCGCCGATTCCGTGCCGCGCGAAGTCGTCGATCTGCGCGAAGTGGCCATCCGCGCGGTGTACGAAAGCGAAGGCGTGGCGGACGCAGACCCGGCGGCCCTGCAGCTTGATCTGCCCGAGGATGCCGTGCACTGCATGGGCGACGCGCTGTCGCTGACCGAGGCGGTCAAGAACCTTGTGGCGAACGCAGCACGGCACGGAGGGGCCCCGGTAACAGTGCGGGTGGCGGTGCATGACGATCAGGCGCTGATCGGCGTGCAGGATCACGGTGCCGGAATTCCGTTGGCCGACCGGGGTGCGGGCATGACCCGCTTTCGCCGCGCCTCGGGCGTGTCGGCAAGCAGTGCGGGGCTTGGGTTGGCCATCGTGCAGGAAGTGGCCCTGGCGCATGACGGGCGCATCGCGTTTTCCGATGGTGGCCCGTTCGAGGTGGCGCTGGTGATACCACGGGTGCGCCCGTGATCCGTACCCTGCCCCTGTTGCTGCTTTGGGCTGGTGCGGCCTTTGCGCAGGCCACACCCGAAGCTGTCGCCGCCTATGGAAGCGAAGATGCGGCGCGGGGCCTGATCATCCGGTCCTCCACCGATGTGGACGCCCTGTCGCCTGCGTTGCAGGCATTTTCCGCCACCCGCCCCGATATCCGGATCACCTACGAGCAATGGGGGTCAAACGACCTTTATCTGCGCGGTGAGGCGGCCTGCCGGGGCGAGGTTGCGGCCTCGGATCTTGTGATTAACTCGTCGGTGGATCAGCAGGTGAAACTGGTGAACGACGGCTGCGCGCAGCCCCATGTGTCGGCCCTGACAACCCGCCTGCCCGCCGCTGCCCGCTGGCGGAATGAGATTTTCGGCGTCACCCGCGAACCCGTGGTCATGGTCTACAACCGCGATCTTGTGGCCCCCGCCGATGCCCCCCGGTCACGCTTTGATCTGATCGACCTGCTGCGCCCCGAGGGCAGCCGTTTCGCAGGCCGCATCGCGACTTATGATATCGAGGCGTCGGGGCTTGGATACCTTCTGGCCTTTCAGGATTCGCAAACCGCCACAACCTTTGGCAGCCTGATCGAGGCGTTCGGGCGGTCGGGTGCTGTCGCCACCTGCTGTTCGGCGGAGATCATCGACGGCGTGGCCGAGGGGCGGTATCTGATCGCCTATAACGTGCTGGGGTCTTACGCCCTTGCCCGCGCCTCCCACGACCGCCGCATCGCCATCGTCGCGCCGCAGGATTACACGCTGGTGTTAAGCCGCGCCGCGATGATCCCCCGGCAGGCCGCCAATCCGGGGGATGCGGGCGCGTTCATCGACTTCCTTTTGTCGGATGCCGGGATTGCGGCGCTGACCCAGACCCAGATGATGCTGCCAGAGGGCGGCACCGACGATATGGGCCTTGGCCCCGACGATGCAGCGTCCTTGCGCCCCGTCGCTCTGTCGCCGACACTTTTGCTGGGGCTGGACCGCGCAAAACGAGCGGGGTTCCTGAGCATCTGGCGCGGGACATTTCCGGCGACCCGCTGACCCCTGATATGACGAAGCCCCGGACGTGATCCGGGGCCTCCAGTTTTTCGGCAGACCGGGGGGGGGTCAGCTACACCCGCTCGTCCCGCCGCAGGTGTTGCACTTCATGCAGGTGCCGTTCCTGACCAGCGTGTAGTTGCCGCATTCGCCATTGTGGTTTCGCTCTACCGATCCGGCTAGCTAAAACCGAGTTCTCCTATCCTCCGTGCCACGGCCGTTTCCGCTACAAAGAACAATTTGGCGAGCGCTGCGCGATCTCCGGCGAGTCGTTGATATGCCGGCTTAAACAAGTTTGGGGGCATGAGAAGTAAAGTCGCGAAATTGTTGGCCTCAGACTCCATGATTGAATCCCGTTTCTCAAGATATGCGAACGGGTCTGCCTCAGTTATCGTACTTCGATTCATTCGCCCATCGAACACATCCAAATCAGCCAAACGAGCCTTGTGTAGAACAAAATGGCCAATTTCGTGGCCTACAGTAAACTGCTGCGTCTCTGCTCTATCGTTCTTATTTAGCTTGATAACCCAGCCAGAGGCTGACCCGTAACTTGGGGCTTTTTCAAGAAACCCCCGTTCATAAGGCAAGAGTTCCTCTACAAGAACCTTAAGCCCAAATGAGTTCGCAAGCTGAACGATGTCACCCTCCAGCGATGAGCAAAACTCTTTTAATTGCGCCCGCTCCCAATCGTTTATCCGTAGGTCGCTTCTGAACGAATACTCTCTCATCAGCTACACCCGCTCGTCCCGCCGCAGGTGTTGCACTTCATGCAGGTGCCATTCCTGACCAGCGTGTAGTTGCCGCATTCGCCGCAGGCCTCGCCTTCATAGCCCTGCATCTTGGCCTTGGTGCGGGCGTCCATCGACAAGGTGCCGCCGGTCAGCGCCGTCGAGGCCCGCGCCGTATCGGGGACCAGCATGTTGAGCGCGGTCAGCGGGTCGGCATCGGCCAAAGCCGTGTTGCCCATCATCGCCATACCGCCCTGCAGCACGATCAGATCCTGCGGCAACCGCTTGCGCAGATACCCGGTCGAACTGATCTGGCGCAGCACTTCCAGCGATTTGGACGCCGCCGAGTCGCTGACGGCCGAGACATTTGCCTTACCCTCGTCACTGCCGCCGCCCAGATCGTCGAACGAGGCGCCCTGCGGTTTGACATGGGCAAGATCGGTGCGATCCAGATAAGACACGGCCAGTTCGCGGAAGATGTAATCCAGGATCGAGGTCGCGTTCTTGATCGTCTCGTTGCCCTGCACCATGCCAGCCGGTTCGAACTTGGTGAAGGTGAACGCCTCAACAAATTCTTCCAGCGGCACGCCGTATTGCAGGCCCACCGACACCGCGATGGCAAAGTTGTTCATCATGGCGCGGAAGCCCGCACCTTCCTTGTGCATGTCGATGAAAATCTCGCCCAGCGTGCCGTCCTTGTATTCGCCGGTGCGCAGGTAAACCTTGTGCCCGCCGACGATGGCCTTTTGGGTATAGCCCTTGCGACGCTCGGGCAGTTTTTCGCGATTGCTGCGCACGATTTCCTTGATGATCACCTTTTCGATGATCTTTTCGGCCAGCACGATTGCCTTTTCGTGGTTCGTGCCGTTGGCGAAGATGTCTTCGGCCTCGTCATCATCCTCCACCAAGGCCGAGGCCAAAGGCTGCGACAGTTTCGATCCGTCGCGGTAAAGCGCGTTTGCCTTGATGCCGAGGCTGTGGCTCAACTCGTAAGCCGCCAAAGTCTCGCCGATGCTGGCGGTGTTGGGCATGTTGATCGTCTTGGAGATCGCGCCCGAGATGAAGGATTGCGCCGCTGCCATCATGTAGATGTGGCTGTCGACCGACAGATAGCGCTTGCCGGTCTTGCCGCAGGGGTTGGCGCAATCGAATACGCTCAGGTGTTCGGCCTTCAGGAAGGGTGCGCCTTCCAGTGTCATCGTGCCGCAAACATGGTCATTGGCTGCATCAATCTGCGCTTTGGTAAAGCCAAGGTGGCGCAGCAGATCGAACGTCGGATCAGCCAGTTTTTCGGCGGGAATACCCAGCGTGCCCTTGCAGAAATCCATCCCCAGCGTCCACTGGTTGAACACAAAGCGGATGTCGAAGGCCGAGGGCAAGGCGCCTTCGATCTTCTCCAGTTCCCGCGCGCCAAAGCCGTGGCCGACAAGGGCCGTGGTGTTGATGCCGGGGCAGTTGCCGATGGAGCCGTGACCGACCGCATGGGCGATGATTTCGGCGACTTGAGCAGAGCCGTAGCCCAGTTTTTCAAGCGCGGCCGGAACCGACTGGTTGATGATCTTGAAATAACCGCCCCCCGCCAGTTTCTTGAACTTCACCAGCGCGAAGTCCGGCTCGATGCCCGTGGTGTCGCAATCCATCACCAGACCGATGGTGCCGGTGGGGGCGATGACGGTGGTTTGCGCGTTACGGAAACCATGCGCCTCGCCCAGGGTCAGCGCCTCGTCCCAAGCGGATTTTGCAAGGGCGACAAGGGCTTGGTCGGGACAGTTCGCGTGATCAAGCGGCACGGGGTTGACGTTCACGCCCTCATACTGCGTCTTTGCATAGGCCGCCGCGCGGTGGTTGCGGATGACGCGCAGCATGTGGTCACGGTTGCGGGCAAAGCCGTCAAACGCGCCCAATTCGCCCGCCATTTCGGCAGAGGTGGCGTAGGAAACGCCGGTCATCAGGGCGGTCAGCGCACCGCACAGGGCGCGGCCTTCCACGCTGTCATACCCAAGGCCCATGTTCATCAACAGACCGCCGATGTTGGCATAACCCAGACCCAAGGTGCGGAATTCATAGGAATTCTGCGCAATGGCTTGTGACGGGAACTGCGCCATCATCACCGAAATTTCCAGCGTCACGGTCCACAGACGTGTGGCGTGGATATAGGCCTCGGCGTCGAACTTGCCGCCCGCAAAGAACGTCAGCAGGTTCATTGACGCCAGGTTACAGGCCGTATCGTCCAGGAACATGTATTCCGAACAAGGGTTTGACCCCCGGATCGCGCCATCTTCCGGGCAGGTGTGCCAGGCGTTGACGGTATCGTGGAACTGGATGCCGGGGTCGGCACAGGCCCAGGCGGCGTGGCCGACCTGATCCCACAGATCTTTGGCCTTGATCGATTTTGCAACCTTGCCATCGGTGCGCCGGATCAGCGCCCAGTCAGCATCGGCCTTCACCGCATCAAGGAAGGCATCCGTAACCCGCACCGAGTTGTTGGAGTTCTGGCCCGAAACCGAGATATAGGCCTCGGAATCCCAATCGGTGTCATAAGTCGGGAATTCGATACTGGAAAAGCCCTGACGCGCATATTGCAGCACGCGGTTGATGTAGGTTTCGGGGATCATCACGCGCTTTGCCGACCGGATCGCGGCTTTCAAAGCGTCGTTCTTGGTGGCATCTGTGGCGTCAACGATGGAGCCATCCCAGCCGCGGATCGCGCCGAAAATCTCGTTCAGCTTGGCTTCGTGCATCTTGGAGCCGGCCACAAGGCTGGCAACTTTCTGCTCCTCGATGACCTTCCAGTTGATGAATGCCTCGATATCGGGGTGATCCATGTCGCAGATCACCATCTTGGCCGCGCGCCGCGTGGTGCCGCCCGATTTGATCGCGCCCGCCGCGCGGTCACCGATTTTCAGGAACCCCATCAGGCCCGACGACTTACCGCCGCCCGACAGCTTTTCGCCCTCGCCGCGCAGGGATGAGAAGTTGGTGCCGGTGCCCGAGCCGTATTTGAACAGACGCGCCTCGCGGACCCAAAGGTCCATGATGCCGCCATCGCCGACCAGATCATCCTTGACCGACTGGATGAAACACGCGTGCGGCTGCGGGTGCTCATAGGCGCTGTCGGATTTCGTCAGCGTCTTGGTGAAGTGATCGACGTAGTAGTGCCCCTGCGAGGGGCCGTCGATGCCATAGGCCCAGTGCAGGCCGGTGTTGAACCATTGCGGCGAGTTCGGCGCGGCCATCTGGCGGGCAAGCATGAAGCGCATCTCGTCATAATAGGCGCGGGCATCGGATTCGGTGGTGAAATAGCCACCCTTCCAGCCCCAATAGCACCAGGCACCGGCCAGGCGGTCGAACACTTGTTTGGCTGATGTTTCGCCGACAAAGCGTTGATCCTGCGGCATTTTATCCAAAGCGGCGATATCAGGAACCGAACGCCACAGAAATTCCGGCATGCCCTTTTCTTTGACCTGTTTCAGAACCGCCGGAACACCCGCCTTGCGGAAATATTTCTGCGCCAAAACGTCGGAGGCAACCTGGCTCCAGCCCTCGGGAACCTCAACCGCCTCATTGCGGAATACGATCGTGCCGTCCGGGTTGCGAATCTCGGATGTGGTGGTTGCAAAAGGAATGGCACCGTATGCGCCCGTCTCTGCCGTGGTGAATTTCCGCTCGATCTTCATCAGATGCCCCTCGCTCCGTTTTTTTTGGCGGGCCTGTGCCCGAAACCGCTGCACTTGTGTAACCGTTGGTGCGGGCGACAGTTCTCCATCCCTGACTGCAACGGCAGACAAGGCCAAAACGCTGCAAAGCATTCCGGGTGGTTCTTCGGTCTGACCCTCTTGGCAATCACTACATGTAGTGGTTAGCCCGATCACTGGGACAAACTGTCGTAGTTTTTATCGCCGATCAACGAGATTATTACGTTTTGGAAACAATTTTCTGCTTGACCCGGCATGATCCCGCCCGGCCCGCGCGGTTGTGGACGAATCCAATTTCTACCTCTGGCTGTGGACGAAACGGGGGACAATCTGGGGATCAAGCAAAGCACTTTCCCGATTTTCGCAACTTTTGGCGCTACTTGGGGCGAACGCCTGCCGTGGCGTCTTAAATGCCAATGTTGGGGGAAAGCGCGAAGTCGTGCGGGCGCGCGCGCCGTCAGGCCCTGACCCGAAGTCAATCAGGTGTGGCAAAGATGCCAAAGGCAAACCGCTATATCTTGCGGTTGATCAGAATGATTCCCACTGCCACCAGTGTGGCCGCCCCGATCACACTCCAACTTACCTGTTCGCCCATCACCGCCCAACCCAGCAAAATGCCCATGATCGGCGTGACAAAGGAAAACGTCGCCACCGTGCTGGCGGGATAGACTGACAGCATCCAGAGCCAGGCAACAAACCCGCCCGACACCACTACGGCCGCCTGAAACAGCAGGATCCACAGATGCACCGCCTGCAGATCGCGGATCTGCGGACCGAACAGGAACGATGCACAAATCAGGATCGGGCCCGAGATCAGCACCATCCAGAACAACTGTGCCTCAGGCCCTGCACGCACCATAGCCGACCCGCGCGCCATGAAGGCCGTGCCCGCCCAGCAGAACGCGCCCAGAAGGGCCAGAAGATCACCTTCAAGACTGGCGGCCCCGGCGTCATTGCCGCGATTCAAAAGCGCCCAGCAGGTGCCGGCAAAGGCCAGCACCAGACCCAGCACGCGGATGGGGGTCAACCGTTCGCCCGGCAGGCCCAGATGCGCCATCAGCGCAAACCAGACCGGCATCGAATAAAAGATGATCGAGGTGCGGCTGACTGTGGTGAGGTCAAGCGCCAGAAACAGGCACAAAAACTCCAGCGCGAACACCGTGCCCATGATCAGTGCGGCCCGCCCCGTTCCGGGCAAAAGCCGCAGCGACCTGCCCCGCGCCAGAAGCCATGCGCCGACGAAAACGGCCGCCATGGCAGACCGGACCCCGGCGGAAAAGGCTGGCTGCATCCCCTGCCCCAGAATTTTGACCGTCACCTGATTGACCGCAAGCAGAAGGCTGATCGCCATTAATATGGCAAACCCCGTGACATCCAGCCTGTCCTTGCGCACATTCGCCCCCATCGTTTGACGCGCGACCGTCTGTCGGCGGCCCGCAACTGTCAAGGCAGCCCGCAAAAAGGGTGGAGCCTGCGCGCCTGATGCCGTAAACGCCGCCTGAACTGCCGGAGGTGCCCATGTCTGATCCGATCATCGCGCGCTGCGAGGCCAAGGGCCTGCGCATGACAGATCAGCGCCGCATTGTCGCCCGCGTCATCGGGGCGGCCGACGATCACCCTGATGTCGAGGAGTTGTATACCCGCGCCAGTGCCATCGACCCCAAAATCTCGATCGCCACGGTTTACCGCACGGTCAAGCTGTTTGAAGAAGCGGGAATTCTGGACCGGCTGGAGTTTGGCGACGGGCGCGCGCGCTATGAGGATGCCGAGCGCGACCACCACGACCACCTGATCGACATGCATTCGGGCGAGGTGATCGAATTTGTCGACCCCGAGATCGAGGCGTTGCAAGAAAAGATTGCCGCGCGGCTTGGCTATCGTCTGATCGGGCACCGGCTGGAGCTTTACGCCGTTCCGACAACAAAGGGTTAGGCTGTGGATAATCTGCGCGGCGCTGTTCTGATGGTCGCCGCAATGGCGGGATTCGCGCTGGAGGATATGTTCATCAAGCTGGCTGCCGGGGGTGGCGGGGGCCTTGGCACCGGGCAGATACTGCTGATGATCGCCCTTGTCGGCTGCCCGTTCTTTGCTGCCGTGGCAAAAGCGCAGGGTGCCGCTGTGATCACCCGCGACGCTGTGCATCCCGCGATGATCTGGCGCAATCTGGGCGAGGTGGTGGGCACCATCGGTTTTGTCACCGCAATCACCCAGACGCCGCTGTCCAGCGCGTCGGCCATTGCACAGGCGATGCCGCTGGCGGTGACGTTCGGGGCTGCGGTCGTGTTTGGCGAGGCGGTCGGCTGGCGGCGGTGGACGGCCATTCTGGTGGGGTTCGCAGGCGTGATCGTGATCCTGCGCCCCGGCCTCGCTGCGTTCGAACCGAAATCGCTTTGGGCGGTGCTGGCGGTGATCGGGCTGTCGGTCCGCGATCTGGCGACCCGGCGGGTGCCTGCCCGCATCACTTCGATGCAGGTGTCGGCCTGGGGGTTTGGCGCGGTGGGGCTGCTTGGGGCGGCCATGCTGGCGGTGCAGGGCAACGCGGCGATGCCGACGTCGTGGCAGGCGGCTTGTCTGGCGGGCGCCATCATCATCGGTATCGCGTCCTACTGGGCCATCGTGGCCGCAATGCGGGTGGGCGAGATTTCCGCCGTCACCCCCTTCCGCTATTCGCGCATGGTTTTCGCGCTGATCATCGGCGTGTTCATCTTTGACGAAAGCCCCGACCTTGTGACGCTGCTGGGCACGGCGCTGATCATTGCATCGGGGCTTTATACGCTGTGGCGCGAACGGCGGTTGCGCCGTCTCACCCTTTCCACGAAAGCCGTCGCCCTGTAAGGATAGCGCAAACATTCCCCCGGAGGACACCATGAGCACCATCATCGACATTCACGCCCGCGAAATTCTGGACAGCCGGGGCAACCCAACGGTCGAGGTTGATGTGCATCTGGAATCGGGTGCCATGGGCCGCGCCGCCGTGCCTTCGGGCGCGTCCACCGGCGCGCATGAGGCGAATGAGCGGCGCGATGGCGACAAATCGCGCTACATGGGAAAGGGCGTCCTGGAGGCCTTGGCAGCGGTGAACGGCGAGATTGCCGAAGAACTGGTTGGCTTTGATGCGACCGAACAGGTCGGCATCGACCGAACCATGATCGAGATGGACGGCACCCCGAACAAGTCGCGTCTGGGTGCCAACGCAATTCTGGGCGTGTCGCTGGCGGTCGCCAAGGCGGCCGCGATGTATACCGAGCAGCCCTTGTATCGCTATGTCGGCGGCACCTCGGCGCATATCCTGCCGGTGCCGATGATGAACATCATCAACGGCGGCGAACATGCCGACAACCCGATCGACATTCAGGAATTCATGATCATGCCGGTGGCGGCCCAGAACATCCGCGAGGCAGTGCGGATGGGGTCCGAGGTCTTCCACACGCTGAAGAAAGAGTTGTCAGCCGCAGGCCACAACACCGGCATCGGCGATGAGGGTGGCTTTGCACCCAACCTTAGTTCTGCCCGAGACGCGCTTGATTTCATTCTGAAATCCATTGAAAAGGCGGGCTACCGTCCGGGCGAGGATATCTATCTTGCCCTCGATTGCGCCGCGACCGAGTATTTCAAGGGCGGCAAGTACGAGATGAAAGGCGAAGGCAAATCGCTGAGCATCGCCGAGAACGTGGATTTCCTTGCCTCGCTGGCCGCCGATTACCCGATCATCAGCATCGAGGACGGCTGTTCGGAGGATGACTGGGAGGGTTGGAAGCTTTTGACCGACCGTCTAGGCGACAAGATCCAGCTTGTCGGTGACGATCTGTTCGTGACCAACCCGCGCCGTCTGGCCGAGGGCATTGCCAAGGGCTGTGCCAACTCCATGCTGGTCAAGGTCAACCAGATCGGCACGCTGACCGAAACCCTCGCGGCCGTCGATATGGCGCACCGCGCGCGCTATACCAACGTGATGAGCCACCGGTCTGGCGAAACGGAAGATGCCACAATCGCCGATCTGGCCGTCGCCACCAACTGCGGCCAGATCAAGACCGGCTCGCTGTCGCGCTCGGACCGGCTGGCGAAGTATAACCAGTTGATCCGGATCGAGGAAATGCTGGGCGAAGTGGCGGAATATGCGGGCCGCAGCGTGTTGAAGTGAACCGCACTGAATTCGTGCGGCTGGTGGGCGATCAAATCGCCCACTGCACATATCGCTCAAACGCGGAGTCGATATTGGCACACGGGCTAATGTCACCCCAGATGCTTTCGAACCTTGCCGGATTGAATCCGGAACTCCTTGTTCTTCGCAAAAACGCGCCTGACATAGCCATGGACGGGCGACAGGTGCGTTTGAACCATCAATTGCCGCTCTTGAAAGGGCGCAGGCAAAGCTTTCTTGACGGTCACACGATCGAAAGCTGGAGTGCGCAGTTGGATCGACGCATCTTTTTTCTTCCGCAAGGGCTGAGGGCGAAGGACAGCGGCTTTGTCAAATCTCTTGGGCCGGAAACGACGATTTTCTTGCTTGATGCTGCGGCGTTCTACGATGCGCTCGTTCCGGACATCTGGCTGTCGCCGATCAATTCCGGAAATGCTGACCGTAAACCCGCGCACCGAGGGGACTGGATTTATGTCCCAGTCACAGCGCGGGTAGAGGCGTTCCGGCAGAACCGGATCAATCGCAACCTCGTATCAAGCCCAGACAGTGTTGCTGAAATTTCGACACTTTCCTCTGTTGCGCCGGATTTGCTGCGCCGGTTGATAAGCGCGCAATAGACTATCTGCGTCGAGAAAGGCTTGCCCCTAGGCGCGTGACCAAAGACGGCATGGCGCCGACTTTGTATGGGTGACAAGTTTGGCGTGGCACAGCGCAGGACCGCAGGTTAGTCAAACCGCATGAACACGCCCCCCAAAAACGAAGACAGCCTGCGCGGCCTTGGCTTTGCGCTGACCGCCTATGTCATGTGGGGGTTTTTGCCGGTCTACATGAAGTCGATGGCGGCACTTCCCACGGCCGAGGTGATCGCGCACCGTATTCTTTGGTCGGTGCCGATTGCGCTGGCCGTTCTGGTCTGGCTGGGGCGCACCGGTGATCTGCATCAAGCGCTGCGCTCGCCCCGCATGCTGGCCATGGGCGCGCTGACGGCGGTGCTGATCTCGGTCAACTGGGGGATTTATGTCTGGGCGATCCAGTCCGGGCATACGTTGGATGCGGCTTTGGGATATTACATCAACCCCTTGTTCAGCGTCTTTGTGGGGGCGACGTTCCTTGGCGAGCGGCTGAACCGGGCGCAGATGGCGGCGATTGCGCTGGCGGTCTGCGCCGTGGTCATCCTGACGTATGAGGCCGGGCGCCTGCCCGTCGTGGCGCTCGCACTTACGGTAAGCTGGGGGTTCTACGCGCTGGCCAAGAAACAGCTTCCCATCGGCCCCAATCAGGGGTTCGCGCTGGAGGTGCTGATCCTTTTGCCCTTTGCGCTGGGCTATGTGATCTGGGCCGAAAGCACTGGGTCGGGGCATTTTCTGAATGGCACTTATACAGCGCTGCTGCTGGGCTGCGGCCTTGTTACGGCAGCGCCGCTGATGATCTACGCCAATGGCGCGAAACTCTTGCGGCTGTCGACCATCGGCATCCTGCAATACATCGCACCCACGATGATCTTTCTGACAGCGGTGTTCGTCTTTGGCGAGGAATTCGGCCCGGCCCGGATGGTCGCTTTTCCGATGATCTGGGCGGCACTGGTGATTTACACTGGGGCGATGCTGCGCCGGGTCAGGGCCGGCTGATCTTTCCACCGCCCACTGCCGCCGCAACCCCTGTCGTGCCGGGGGCTGATGTCGGCAGGCCGCGTGCGGTGCGCACGGCAAGGTAGGCAAACGCCTGCGCCTCCAGCATATCGCCGTCCAGACCGGCGGCCTCAATGCATTCAACGCCGGGCAAAAGCCGCGCCAGATGCGCCATCAGAGTGGCATTGTGCCGCCCTCCACCTGTTACCAGAATCCGCGCCGCAGGGCTGGGAAAATGCTGGGTGCCCGCCGCTACCGCATGGGCAGCGGCGGCTGTCAGGGTGGCGGCTGCATCGGCATCCGACAGACCGGAGACCTGATCCAGCAGCGCGTGAAAATCATTCCGGTCCAACGACTTCGGCGGCATCTTGAAGAAATACGGATGGTTCAGCCAATCGTCGATGATGCGTTGATGCACGGTGCCTGAGGCGGCCAGAGCCCCGCCCTCATCCTGCACCAACCCCAATCGCCGTTGCATCAGATCATTCACCGGCGCATTGGCAGGGCCGGTATCAAATGCCAGACAGGCGCCGGGGTCTTCGGGGGCGTGATGGCGCGGATCGACCCAAGTCAGGTTGCCGACTCCGCCCATGTTCAGAAAGGCCAGCGGCGCGTCGGCCCCGATGAACCGCGCACAGGCGAAATGGTAAAACGGGGCCAGCGGCGCGCCCTGCCCGCCCAAAGCCACGTCCGAACTGCGAAAATCCCAGACCACCGGCAGACCCAGAACATCGGCCATCACCTGACCCGACCCCGCCTGATGCGTGCCCCGCCCGCGCGGCGCATGGGCAAGCGTCTGGCCATGAAAGCCCACAATCTCGGCCCCGGAAAAGCGCGACAAAACCTCGGCATGGGCGGTTTCCACGACCTCGGCCGCCGCATCAACGCCCGCATCACCGGGCCAAAGGCCAAGTGCTGCCCGCAGAACGGCACGCTCGGCGTCGGTATAGGGGCGATAGGCTGTCTGCCCGAATTCGAAAATCCGCACCCCATCGGTCAGCAGCATCGCCGCATCAACCCCGTCCAGCGACGTGCCCGACATCGCCCCCAAAGCCCAGACCGCACCGCCTTTCAACATGACTTCCCCTTATCCCCTGCCCCGGCTATACCCTGCCCGCACAGCATAACCTACAGGCGCGCAATGACCTACCACCCGAAATCCGACTTCATGGCCGTGATGATGACCCGTGGCTTTCTGGCCGATTGCACGGATTATCAGGCCCTGGATGACGCCTTCGTCAAGGGCATTGTGCCGACGTATATCGGCTATGACGCCACGGCGAAATCGCTGCATGTCGGTCATCTCTTGAACATCATGATGTTGCGTTGGCTGCAAAAGACCGGTGGCAAGCCGATCACGCTGATGGGCGGCGGCACTACCAAAGTGGGTGATCCGTCGTTTCGCGCGGATGAACGGCCCTTGCTGTCGGCATCACAGATCGACGCAAACATTGAGGGCATGCAGCAGGTCTTTGCCAAATATCTGACCTATGGTGACGGGCCAAGCGATGCCATCATGCTCAACAACGCGGAATGGCTCGACAATCTGAACTACCTCGAATTCCTGCGCGACATCGGGCGGCACTTCTCGATCAACCGTATGCTGTCGTTTGATTCTGTGAAATCGCGGCTGGACCGCGAGCAGAGTCTGAGCTTTCTTGAATTCAACTACATGATCCTGCAAGCCTATGATTTTCTGGAACTACATCGTCGCCACGGCTGCGTCCTCCAAATGGGCGGTTCGGATCAATGGGGCAATATCGTCAACGGCGTCGATCTGACGCGCCGGGTGATGGACGGCGAGGTTTACGGGCTGACCTCGCCCCTGCTGACCACCAGCGACGGCCGCAAGATGGGCAAATCGGCGGGCGGGGCAGTCTGGCTGAACGCCGATATGCTAAGCCCTTACGAATTCTGGCAGTTCTGGCGCAACACGACCGATGATGACGTGGGCCGGTTCCTCAAACTGTTCACTGAACTGCCACTGGATGAATGTGACCGTCTGGCAGCCCTTGGCGGGTCCGAGGTCAACGCCGCCAAAATCGTGCTCGCCAATGAGGTGACGCGTCTGTGCCACGGGCCCGATGCGGCAACCGCCGCCGAAGCCACCGCGCGTGAGGTGTTTGAAAAAGGCGGCGTCGGTGACGATCTTCCAACCCTGACGCTTGGCGCGGATGAAGTGGCGGGTGGCATCACGGTGGCACAGCTTTTTGTGCGGGCGGGTCTTTCCGCCTCTGGCAAGGATGCCAAACGCCTGATCGCCGAGGGGGGGGCGCGTCTGAACGATGCAGCCGTTACCGATGCGGGCCAACGTATCAGTGCCGCCGATCTGTCCGCGCCGATGAAACTGACCGCCGGCCGCAAACGCCACGCACTTGTGACGCTGGGCTGACGCTCACAACCCAGCCCCCCTTTTTCTGTTCAGAAATATCCTGGGGGTTTGGGGGCAAAGCCCCCATTCCTTCAAAAATGGCGTGCGGGGGCCTGGCCCCCGCTCCGCTTGATCATTCGGTCACGGTGACCTTTTCCATCCGGTCGGGGTCGGTCACTTCGCCGTTCTGGCCTTCGCCCTTCTTGATCGCATCCACGACCTCCATCCCCGAAAGCACCCGGCCAACCACCGTATACTGTCCGTTCAGAAAATCACCGGGCGCGAACATGATGAAGAACTGGCTGTTGGCGCTGTCCGGGCTTTGCGACCGGGCCATGCCCACAACGCCGCGCGCGAAGGGGATGTCCGAAAACTCGGCCGGAATATCGGGCAAGTCCGATCCGCCGGTGCCGGGCTGACCTGACGATCCCGCCTTGCCAAACTGCACATCACCCGTCTGCGCCATGAACCCGTCGATCACGCGGTGGAAGATCACCCCGTCATAATCGCCGCGTTTGGCCAGTGCGACAATCTGCGCGACGTGCTTGGGGGCCACATCAGGCAACAGGTCGATGACAATCGTGCCGGTCGTGCTGCCTGCAACTTCGATGTTGAGGTTCGGGCCGGGGCCATCGGTTTCAGCGAATGCGGGTGCCGCGATCAGCGTGGCGGCGGCAAGGATCAGGGCTTTACTGAACATCGGCGGCCACCCGTACGGTGATCATGCGGTCCGGGTTCGCAGGCGGCTCGCCCTTGGCGATCTTGTCGACATGCTCCATCCCCGAGATGACCTGACCGTAGACGGTATACTGGCCATTCAGGAAATCGTTGTCCTTGAAGTTGATGAAAAACTGGCTGTTGGCCGAATTCGGGCTCGACGACCGCGCCGCCCCGATGCTGCCCCGCGCATGCGGGATTTTTGAGAATTCGGCGGGCAGGTCAGGATGGCTTGATCCCCCCGTGCCCGCGCGGCGCAGGTTGAAATTGTCTTCCATATTGCCGTTTTCGACATCGCCGGTCTGCGCCATGAAGCCGTCGATGACACGGTGGAAACACACATTGTCATAGGCTTTGGCACGGGCCAGCGCCTTCATGCGCTCGGCATGTTTGGGCGCGATGGCGGGCAGCAGTTCGATCACCACTTCGCCGTCTTTCAGCGTCACGATGATGGTGTTTTCGGGGTCTTTGATCTCGGCCATGGGTCGGTCTCCTTTGTTTGGGCGCAACTTAATGGCAGGCGCGCCGAAGGGAAAGGGCAAAGCTGATCGCGCTGTTGACCTTGCGGGCGGAACGGCGGAAACAGGTTGAAACGGCAATGGGGACGCGAGATGGGCTGGAAAACACTCGACGATATGGATCTGGCAGGCAAGGTCGTGCTGACGCGCGTCGATGTGAACGTGCCGATGGAAGGCGGGGTTGTCACCGACGCGACCCGGATCGAGAAGATCGTGCCCACGGTGCGCGACATATTGGTCAAGGGCGGCAAGCCTGTGCTTCTGGCGCATTTCGGGCGACCGAAGGGCAAGCCTGATCCGGCGATGAGCCTGCGCCATATACAGCCAGCGCTGGAAAAGGCGCTTGGGCAAAAGGTTACTTTCATGGAACGCCCGGAGCGCCGGGCGATTGATGCCCTGCCCAACGGCAGCATCGTTCTGGTTGAGAACACCCGGTTTTCCCCAATGGAAGAAGCGAACGCCCCCGAAATGGCGGTGTTTCTCGCCACTCTGGGCGATGTGTTCTGCAATGATGCGTTTTCGGCCGCGCACCGTGCGCATGCGTCGACCACCGGCGTCGCCCTGTTGATGCCAAGCTGTGCCGGTCGGTTGATGGAGGCCGAGTTACGCGCGCTGGAGGCGGCTCTTGGCCACCCTGCGCGCCCTTTGGTGGCGGTGGTGGGCGGTGCAAAAGTGTCGACCAAGCTGGAGCTTCTGGGCAATCTGGTCGGCAAGGTCGATCATCTGGTGATCGGCGGCGGCATGGCCAACACCTTTCTTGTCGCGCAAGGGGTCGAGGTCGGCAAATCCCTGGCCGAACGCGATATGGCCCCCACGGCGGTGGCGATCATGGCCAAGGCCAAGGCGGCAGGCTGCACGATTCATCTGCCGATTGATGTTGTCGTCGCGCGGGAGTTCAAGGCGGGGGCCGCCTCGGACGTGGTGGCAGTGGGCAACTGCCCCGCTGATGCGATGATCCTGGATGCGGGGCCAGCGACCGTAGCCGCCCTGGCAGAGGTTTTCTCACAGGCGAAAACGCTGATCTGGAATGGCCCCCTTGGCGCATTCGAGATCGAGCCGTTCGATGCCGCCACCAATGCTGCGGCCCGTCAGGTTGCAGCACTGACAAAGGCCGGCGGGCTGATTTCGGTGGCAGGGGGCGGTGATACCGTGGCCGCGCTGAACAAGGCCGGGGCGGCAGATGATTTTACCTTTATCTCGACCGCAGGCGGCGCGTTTCTGGAATGGATGGAGGGCAAGGATCTGCCCGGCATCGCGGCATTGAAAGGCTAGAGCATGGGACTTTGGGCACTTGTCACCGGCGCGTCCGAAGGGTTGGGGCGCGAATTTGCGACTCTGGCCGCGAAATCGGGGTTCGACGTCATTCTGACTGCGCGTCAGGCAGACAAGCTGGAAGACCTCGCCCGATCCTTGCGGCGGGCTTACAATGTGGCGGTCGAGGTCATTCCCGCCGATCTGACCGACCCCGAGGCGGTTGAGGCGCTGTGGCTCAAGGCCAGCGCCAACCGCCAGATCGCGATTTTCGTGAACAACGCGGGGCTGGGCCATATCGGCGAGTTTGCCGACCCTGCGGGCTGGCCGCGCGAGGCGGATACGATTGCCGTCAACATCATCGCGGCGACGATCCTGATGAAGCGCGCCGTGGCGCATATGGTCGCCAAACGCGAGGGGCGCATTCTGAACGTGGCGTCCATCGCGGCCTTCATGCCGGGGCCGCATATGGCGGTCTACTATGCCTCAAAGGCTTATTTCCTGAGCCTGTCGGAAGCCACCGCCACCGAATTGCGCGGCACGGGCGTAAGCGTTACTGCACTTTCGCCGGGGGCCACGGGGACGCAGTTTTTCGCGTCAGCCAATGCACAAAGCAAGTCGCTGATGCAGAAACTGCCTATGGCTACGGCGGAAAGTGTGGCCTTGGCGGGCTGGACGGCGATGGAAAAGGGGCGGCGCGGCGTGGTGCCGGGTGCGATGAACAAGGTCTCGGCGTTCTCGGCCCGGCTGGCACCCCGGTCGGTCATGGCGTGGATCGCCGGGCAGATGTCGCAACGGCGCGGCTGAAGGATTTTCGCACCGTTAGCGCAACCAACCTTGCGAGGCATCGTTTCGGCTTCTAAAGCCATGGAAACGACAGGTTTTCAGGGGGATTGCCGATGCGGACGACGAAAATTGTTCAGAAGATCCTTGCCAATTACGAAGGTGAGTTCCCCGGCGTAAAGGCGAACCTTGCCCGCATCCTGATGGAGGGTAAGCTGGGCGGCTCCGGCAAGATGATCATTCTGCCCGTCGATCAGGGGTTTGAACATGGACCTGCCCGCAGCTTTGCCGCCAATCCAGCAGCTTACGATCCGCATTACCACTATCAGCTTGCGATCGACGCGGGCATGAACGCCTATGCTGCCCCCTTGGGGATGCTAGAGGCGGGGGCCGATACGTTTGCCGGGCAAATTCCCACGATCCTGAAGGCTAACAGCGCCAATTCGCTGATGTCGGACACGGCGGGGAAAAATCAGGCGATCACGGCATCGGTTGACGATGCGCTGCGTCTGGGCTGTTCGGCGATTGGCTTCACGATTTATCCCGGCAGCGATATGGCCCTGGAAATGTTCGAGGAAATCAGCGCGATGCGGCAAGAGGCGGCGGCCAAGGGCATCGCTTCGGTCGTGTGGTCTTACCCGCGCGGCGAGGCGATTTCCAAAGACGGCGAGACGGCGATTGACGTAGCGGCCTATGGCGCGCAAATCGCGGCTTTGCTGGGCGCGCATATCATCAAGATCAAGTTGTCGACCGACCATCTGATGCTGGGCGAGGCGAAAAAAGTCTATGAAGCCGAGAAAATCGACATCAAGACCCAAGCCGCCCGCGTGCGTCACTGTATGGAAGCCAGCTTTGCCGGACGCCGGATCGTGGTCTTTTCGGGCGGCGCCAAAAAGGGCGAAGGCTCGGTCTATGACGATGCGCGCGCCATTCGTGACGGCGGCGGCAACGGGTCGATCATCGGTCGCAACAGCTTCCAGCGGCCGCGTGCCGAGGCTTTGGCGATGCTGGCCAAGCTGGTTGATATCTATAAAGGTCGCGACTGACCAACCTGATCGCAACAGTTTGATCGCGCCAGCACTTTCGGGATTCACAAGCTGATTCGCTTGTGCCATAATCGTGGTCGGCACCTCCATGAAACGAGAGGGCGCACCAGAGGCGGGCGAATGGACAGCGAAAAACGGCGGTTGAGCCTTGGCGGCATCCTGATGTTGATCGGGGCATTCTCGGTGGGGTCATATTTCACCTTTGCCGCCGTTCAGGGCGATTACGGCGTCTTTCGTCAGGTGCAGATCAAATCCGAAGCCGCCGACCTGCGCACCGAGCGCGACGCGCTGAAACTGGCGCTGGCCGAGATGGAAAACCGCACGCAGCGCCTGTCGGATGGCTATCTTGACATCGACCTTCTGGATGAACAGGCGCGCGACGTTCTGGGCTATATCCGCGCCGACGAGATCGTCATTCGCTAAGCTTCGCACCAACCTACCCTTTGCAGCCTTGTTTTTCCGTTCAGATCGAAATAGTTTAGCCTTGAACCATTTCGCCGCCGAGGGGGGACTTCGCCATGGCCGTAAAGAAAGCCGCTGACAAAGCGCCTGAGAAATCAAACATCTCCAAAGATGAATTGCTGGGGTATTACCGCGAAATGCTGTTGATCCGGCGATTCGAGGAAAAGGCCGGGCAGTTGTACGGCATGGGCCTGATCGGTGGTTTCTGTCACCTGTATATCGGGCAGGAAGCGGTCGTGGTCGGCATCGAAGCGGCCGCCAAGGAAGGTGACAAGCGCATCACATCCTACCGCGATCACGGCCATATGCTGGCCTGCGGCATGGACCCCAAAGGGGTGATGGCCGAACTGACGGGTCGGTCGGGCGGCTACAGTCGTGGCAAAGGCGGCTCGATGCACATGTTCTCCAAGGAGAAGCATTTTTATGGCGGCCACGGGATTGTGGCAGCGCAGGTGCCCTTGGGTGCGGGGTTGGCGTTTGCCGACAAGTATCTGGGCAATGACAACGTGAGTTTTGCCTATTTCGGCGATGGCGCCGCCAATCAGGGGCAAGTGTACGAGGCCTACAACATGGCCGAGTTGTGGAACTTGCCGGTGGTTTTCGTGATTGAAAACAACCAGTATGCGATGGGCACATCGGTCAAACGCTCCACCCATTCCAAGACACTTTGGGAACGTGGTGCCGCTTACGGGATCAAGGGCGAAGCGGTGGACGGCATGGACGTTCTGGCCGTGAAAGCCGCCGCTGAAAAGGCGGTTGCCGCCTGCCGTGCCGGGGAAGGCCCCTATATTCTGGAAATGATGACCTATCGCTACCGGGGCCATTCGATGTCGGACCCGGCCAAGTATCGGACCCGCGAAGAGGTGGAAAAGATGCGCAGCGAAAAGGACGCAATCGAACATGTCCGCGACCTGCTTTTGACCGGCGGTCAGGCCACGGATGACGATCTGAAGGCGATCGACAAAGAGATCAAGGCCATCGTCAACGAATCCGCCGAGTTCGCCAAAGACAGCCCCGAGCCGGACCTTTCCGAGCTTTGGACCGACATTTACGCCTGAGGGGAGAGACATCATGGCAACCGAAATTCTGATGCCCGCCCTGTCGCCGACGATGGAAGAAGGCACCTTGGCGAAATGGCTGGTCAAAGAGGGCGACGTGGTGAAATCCGGCCAAATTTTGGCCGAGATTGAAACCGACAAGGCCACGATGGAGTTTGAGGCCGTCGATGAAGGCATCGTTGGCAAACTGCTGGTGGCCGAGGGCACGGCGGGCGTGAAAGTGAACACGCCGATTGCGGTGATGGTCGAAGACGGCGAAAGCGCAGATGCCGCCCCTACCACCGCCAAAGCCGATGAAGCCAAGGCCCCAGCGAAAGCCGCTGATCATACACAAGCCCCGGTAGCGACAAACCCCGGCAAGCCCGTTGCAGCCCCGGCAGAAGCAAAATCCAACGCCTCGCCCGACTGGCCCGAAGGCACGGCGATGAAGACGATGACCGTGCGTGAAGCGCTGCGCGAAGCGATGGCCGAGGAAATGCGCGGCAATGACCGCGTGTTCCTGATGGGCGAAGAAGTTGGCGAATATCAGGGCGCATACAAGATCAGCCAAGGTCTGCTTGATGAGTTTGGCCCCAAGCGGGTTGTGGATACTCCGATCACCGAGCACGGATTTGCCGGTATCGCCGTGGGCGCGGCTTTTGGTGGGCTGAACCCGATCGTGGAGTTCATGACGTTCAACTTCGCCATGCAAGCCATTGACCAGATTATAAATTCGGCGGCAAAGACGCTTTACATGTCAGGCGGCCAGATGGGCTGCCCGATTGTGTTCCGTGGCCCGAACGGGGCTGCGGCCCGCGTCGGTGCGCAGCATAGTCAGGACTACGCGGCGTGGTATGCGATGGTGCCGGGCCTGAAGGTCGTGATGCCTTATTCGGCGGCGGACGCGAAGGGGCTGCTGAAGCAGGCAATCCGAGATCCGAACCCGGTGATCTTTCTGGAAAACGAGATCATGTACGGCAAATCGTTTGAGGTGCCGGTGCTGGATGATTTCACCATTCCGTTTGGCAAGGCCCGGATCTGGCGGACCGGCTCGGATGTGACCATCGTCAGCTTCGGCATCGGCATGACCTACGCGCTGGAGGCCGCCGACAAACTGGCCGCCGAAGGCATCAGCGCCGAAGTGATCGACCTGCGCACCCTGCGCCCAATAGACTACGGCACGGTTCTGGCATCGGTCAAGAAAACGAACCGCTGCATCACGGTCGAGGAAGGCTGGCCCGTCGGCGCCATCGGCAACCATATCGGTGCTGTCATCATGCGCGAAGCGTTCGATTATCTGGACGCGCCGGTACTGAACTGCACCGGAAAAGACGTGCCGATGCCCTATGCCGCGAACCTTGAAAAACACGCGCTTCTGACCACCGCAGAAGTGATCGAGGCGGTAAAATCCGTCTGCTACCGATAAGGAGGGCGCACAATGGCAACCGAAATTCTGATGCCCGCCCTTTCCCCCACGATGGAAGAGGGCACGCTGGCGAAATGGCTCGTAAAAGAGGGCGACGCGGTGAAATCCGGCCAGATTCTGGCCGAGATTGAAACCGACAAGGCCACGATGGAATTCGAAGCCATCGACGAAGGTGTGATGGGGAAAATCCTGATCGCCGAGGGCACGGCGGGGGTCAAAGTCAACACGCCCATCGCGATCATCCTGGAGGACGGCGAAGACGCCAGCGTGGCCCCCGCGGCCAAGGCCGAAAAGCCCGCAGCAAAGGCCGAAACGGCCCCGGCGAAAGCTGAACCGGCACCGGCCAAACCCGACGCCACCGTGCCGGCCAAGGCCGACGGCGCGCGGGTTTTCGCCTCGCCCCTTGCGCGGCGCATCGCCAAGGAAAAGGGGCTTGATCTGGGGTCCGTCAAAGGCTCCGGCCCGCATGGCCGTATTGTGAAGGCAGATGTCGAAGGGGCAAAACCCGGTGCGGAAGCCCCGGTAGCGGCGCCCGCGGTCGCGCCCTCTGTTGCGGCAGCCATGCCGTCGGGTGCTTCCTCCGATACGGTCAAAAAGATGTTTGCCGACCGGGAATACGAGGAAATCGCACTGGACGGCATGCGCAAGACCATTGCTGCGCGTCTGACAGAAGCCAAGCAAACCATCCCGCATTTCTATCTGCGCCGCGATGTCCGGCTGGATGCGTTGATGGCGTTCCGCGAGCAGTTGAACAAACAACTGGAAGCGCGGGGCGTGAAGCTTTCGGTGAATGATTTCATCATCAAGGCCTGTGCCTTGGCGCTGCAGACGGTGCCGAATGCCAATGCCGTCTGGGCAGGCGACCGCATTCTGCGGCTAAAGCCGTCTGATGTGGCCGTGGCCGTGGCGATTGAAGGCGGGCTGTTCACGCCGGTTCTGCGCGACGCCGATCAGAAATCCTTGTCGACCCTGTCGGCTGAGATGAAGGATCTGGCGGCGCGCGCGAAAACCCGGAAACTTGCGCCGCAGGAATATCAGGGCGGCAGTTTCGCGATCTCGAACCTGGGGATGATGGGGGTCGACAATTTCGACGCCGTGATCAACCCGCCCCACGGTTCGATCCTTGCGGTGGGGGCTGGCGTTAAAAAGCCGGTGGTTCTGGCGGATGGATCGGTCGGCGTAGCGACCGTGATGTCGATGACACTTTCTGTCGATCACCGGGTGATCGACGGGGTACTTGGCGCCGATTTCCTGAAAGCCATCGTCGGTAATCTGGAAAATCCGATGGGTATGCTGGCCTGACTGCGAAACACAAAAAAATGCCCGGAGTAAAAAGACTCCGGGCGTTTCTTTATGTGAATTAGCCTGCGAAAAACTGATCCATCGTGACGGAAGGCTGCGCGCAACCCGCCTCGCCCACAATCCGTGCGGGAACGCCGGCAACAGTCTTGCAGGGGGGAATATCCTCCAGCACCACAGACCCCGCCGCAATTCGGCTGCAATAGCCAACGGTGATATTCCCCAGAACTTTGGCCCCCGCCCCGATCAGCACGCCATTGCCGATTTTGGGGTGACGGTCCCCATCTTCCTTGCCCGTGCCGCCCAACGTGACCGAATGCAACATCGACACATTGTCACCAACGACCGCAGTTTCGCCGATCACGATGGAATGCGCATGGTCGATCATTATGCCACGGCCTACCTTGGCCGCCGGATGAATATCGACACCGAACGCTTCGGACACCCGCATCTGCACGAAATAGGCAAGATCAATGCGGCCTTGGGTCCATAGCCAATGGCCAATGCGGTAAGCCTGAACGGCCTGATAACCCTTGAAGAACAGGATCGGTTGCAAAAACCGGTGGCAGGCGGGATCACGATCATACACCGCCATCAGATCGGCGCGTGCAGCCTGGCCCAGATCAGGGTCCGAGGCATACGCCTCATCCGCGATTTCCCGCAAGATCTGCTCGCTCATCTCGCGCGAGGCCAGCTTCATCGAGAACCGGTAAGCCAGCGCCCGCTCCATGCTGGGATGGTGCAGCAGGCTGGAGTGGACAAGCCCGCCCAACAGCGGTTCGGTACGAATAGCCTCGACCGCTTCTTCACAGACCCGCTGCCAGACCGGGTCGATGGCCGCCATCTTTTGCTTAACTTCGGGCATTTCTGAACCTCCGCGCTTTGCCCTGATGTAGCACGTCTGATGCCGCTTCAATAGAGGCGGCTTGCTGATCTATTGCGCCATGCGATCAGACCGCCGATTACCTGATGCAGAGCCGCCAGATATGCAGGATCGGACACAAAGGGTTCACGCCGCTGCGGAAACTGATGTGCAACCGCCATCAGGCTGCCATTGCCCCATTGCGAATGCGGGCGGCCAAGATGTTTCGAAACCTTGTGCGCGACATGGGCCCGGTCAAACATAAGCGCCAAATGGGTGTCCATGTCCTGCGGCGGCGCGGCCAGAAGTACCCGCGCCGCCGCTACGATATCACCGATCAGAACTGTCCGCATCTTGGTGCTTCAGACCGTAAGATCAAGCCCGGCAAACGGTCCCGGCCCGAACCGTTCCGAGATTTGCGCGACCTCTGCCCGAAACGCTGCCGTGACCCCATCGGCGGCCTGCATTGCCGTGGTGTAGGTAAAGGCATCATTGCTCAGCGTCACCTCACGCCGGGTCGCACCGTTGCGATAGATTCGCAACATATAGCGCTCGCTTGCCTCGCCCAAGGGCACTTCCGGCGTATCCCAGCCATCGCCGTCTATCCGTGTGCGGCGAATCCAACTGATCGCAAAGTTGTCATTCGCCAGACGGTCCGCCCGCAGATGCACCGGTCGATAGGGGCGCAGGCCAATGCCCTGAAACGCTTCCTCCCGGTGAACCGCCGCCGGATCATCATAGCCGCGCGATGTGACTCCAACCCGGTAATTCCTTGAAATTCCACGGGTCGACGCCGCAAGGGTAAACTGCTGCACCGCATCGTCGATCAGCACCACCCGGCTGCCGATTGGCCATTCGACAGGCATCAACGCGTCGCTGCCCAACTGTCCGCGCAATCGCATCGACAGATCCCAAGTCCGGGGCGCGACCAGCGTGGCGGTCTGGAACTGGAATACTTCCCACCTGTCTGATGACCCATCGCCAATCGCGACCGTATTCGCGCCGTTCAAAAGGGCCTTTTCGCTGACCGATGCAAATGTCCCGTTGATCAGTCGCACCCGCAGCGGCGTACCCCGGTCGTAAAGCCCGGTCCGGGCCGCCGTCAGTACCGATTGCGAGCGGCCTGCGGTCGCGGGGGCGTTGTAGCTGCGGTTGAAGGTATATCCCGCATCCTCCAGCGCATCCCACAGCCCGACCGAACCCGGCCAAGGCCGCGCGGAAATGGCCAGATGCGGTGCGTGTGGCACTTCATCACCGGTAAGCAACGGCAGGTCCAGAAACAGCGGCATCGTCGGTACCGGCGCCACAAATGGCCTTAGCAAAACACGTTCATCGGCGGTATCAGAGGGTCTGTAAATTCCGGTTTCGATCCGCACCGCCTCGATAAGTTGCGCATCCGTCTGCTCGACCCGGTCGATCCGGTAGCGCGCGTCATCAATCGTGACCACGTCCCCGGCACCGAACACCAATCTCGAAGGTGGCAGCGCAAACCGAGCCCGGTCGCGTGCCACCCGTGATTCCGCGAGCCACCGCTCTACAATTCCGCGCCCCTCGGCCACGGTCAGCACCAATGGCACGTCCGATTGCGAAACGCCCAGCGACTCCTCGTCCGGAAAGATTGCCTCTACCTGTCGGCTTTCGTAATCGCCCTCGGCCTCGGTGAATCCAAGCCGGACCCGGCCCGCAGTTTCCGCCTCGGCAGAGCGGCCGGTTTCCAACGCGCCGTCGATATCAGATACATCCGCAAACTCGCCCTGCTCCAGCGCGCCGGTGCTGCGCCCATCACGCATGCGGAAGACCAGAACACCGTCGCGTTCGATCGCATCAAAGCCGTAAACCAGCATCAACGGCTGCAACGCACCCCGCGCCGACCCGATGCTGTCCTGCCAGAACCCCCGCACCACGCCGTAAAGGCCCGAGACATCAATATCGGTAACCCCAGACCGCTCACAGATTTCGGCCACAACAGCAGCCAACGTCTGATTGGTCGCCCGCCCGTTCAACCAGTGGCCGCGTGCATAGTTATCGCCATCACTCCAGATTTCGCGGTTGGAGGGGAAATACGGAAACGGCCGCGCATCCCAGGCCCAGAGATGCGCATGCATCAGGTTGACCATCCGCCCGCCATAAAGCGGCGACAGCGGGTTGGTCGTCCCGCTTTCCCAGTATTCCGACATCGCGCGAATGTACTGCATCTGCATCAGATCATCGCGGCGCCCATTAGAATACTTGGGCAACAGGGATTCCGACGACTTCGGGTCCAGAAACTTGTTGGGCTGGTTTGCACCCTTGTCAATCGCCGCACAGCCGTATTCTGTGAACCAGATCGGTTTTGACCCCGGCACCCAACCCGTTGGCAACGCCGCCCGAACACCGTTTGCCCGGTTGAAATGCAGGTTCGACCACCAGCTTTTGATATCCTTGTAGCGGAAAACCCAAGGCTCGTCATACGCGCCATCTTCAATCGGTTTGCGGCGCTGTGCAGCCTCACCCTCGGGGCTGTCGTAATACCAGTCATACCCCTCGCCACCCGCGACATTGGCTTTCAGATAATCAAGGTTATAGATCGACCCCCAACCCGCATCGGCGTGATCCTCGCCATCACGCCAATCGGCAAGCGGCATGTAATTGTCGATCCCGATCAGATCGCACTCCGGGTCGGCCCACAACGGATCAAGGTGGAAATAAAGATCATTTCCAGTGTGATAACCGAAATACTCCGACCAGTCGGCGGCATATGTCAGCTTGACCAGCGGCCCCAGAATGGCCCGCACTTCCGCAAGCAACGTCCGCATCGCCACCACCGCCGGGAACGTATCGCCCGCACCGCGGATCTGCATCAGCCCGACCATTTCGGACCCGATGCAGAATGTTGTCACCCCGCCCGCCGCCGCACACAGATGTGCATAGTGCAGGATGAACCGCCGATAGCGCCATTCGGCAGGCCCTGAATAGTTCACTGTCGTGCCTGACACGGAAAAGTCCGTCGGCTGCGCGTTCCCAAAGAACTGCGCCACCTGTGCGGCTGCCGTCGCCGTGCGATCCGGCGATCCGGCCTGCCCGGGTGCCTTGCTCAGCGTGATCCGCCCGCGCCACGGCAGAACCGCCTGACCCGTCGCATCCGAATAGGGGTCCGGCAGAGTATTCCCCGCCAGTTGCTCCATCAGGATGAACGGGTAAAACATCACTTCACGCCCGCGCGCTTTCAGATCGGAAATCGCCTCGACGACTGAAGCATCCGACGGCGTGCCACCATAAACCGACCGCCCTTCAACCCGAGGCACCAGCCCCGCCTGCGCGCGCGAAATCCCGCCCGCCGTCCAGGCCATGCCCTCGCCCTCGGTATCAGCCTGCTCCACCTTCGGCTGCACCAGACACGTCCCACACCGCGAGTCGCTGCCAAACCAACTGACCACCATCGAGACCGAACCCACATTCGGCAATTCATTGCGCAACTGCCGGACCGAAGCGGAAAAATCCGTGACCCCGTTCGGCGTATTGACGTTGGCCGACCGGCTGACGCCTTCCTCTTCGCTATAATGCACCTGCGTTGTCGCCAGCGAGTACTCCCCCGTTCCGGGGATCATCGCCACCGCCCGAACCGTGCCGGAAAGATCGCTGATCGCATTGGCCAAACGCCCCTGCGCATACCGCACAACTTCGAACGAAAACTGCGGCACGCGGTTGCCGAACTGCGCCAGCGCCAGATCCTCAAGCACCACATAGGCGATCTCGCGATAGGCCGGCGCCATCCCAACCCCCTCCACCGCCTCGATTTTCGGATCGGGTGTCTGCGCTTCGCCGCCAAGATAGAGCCGAAGGTTCAGATCGCGGGGCGAGATTTCGACGCCATCCGCCCAGATCCGACCGATATTGGTGATCCCGCCTTCGCAAAGCGCAATCGCAAGGCTCACTGAATAGGAATACTCCGTTGTCTTTGGCGCTTTCGGGGCCCCCTTGCCTCCACCCGACGTGGCAGTCGTCTCCTCGAACCGCGTGGCCCAGATCACCTGCCCCGCCAGCCGCACCCGTCCGAACACCTGTGGAACGGCAGCACCTTCGCTTGCCCCCATCAGTCGAAAGCGATCAACCCGTCCCACCTCAACCGCGTCAGACCCCGCCCCCAGCAACCGCTGGTCGATGACCCGGCCCAGCGTGGCCCCCACCGCGCGCCCGATTACGGCCCCAGAAAGCCCCAGAACGGTGCCGCCAAAACCGGCACCCGCAGCAGCACCCACAGCCGATAGCAATAGCGTTGCCATTTACTTAACTCCCTGAATTTCAGTCGGCTCCGGAAAGGCAAAGCGCGCCGCGATCCGCCGGGCCCAAGGGTCCGACAGCGGGCTTTCGACCACTCCGTGCCCGGTATAGGCATGCACAAACGTCGGTTCCGCCGCGATCTCTGCCGCGATGCCAAGGTGCTTGGCCACCGACCCATCCCGCATCCGGAACAGCAAGACGTCACCCGCCTGCCCCGCCCCCGGCGCCAGCCAGCGCATGGCTGCGGCAAGCAAATCCTCATTCCCCGAAGGTTCGGACCAATCGCGCGTATAGGCGGGCACTGCCACAGGCTCCGGGCCGTAAAGCGCCCGCCAGAGGCCGCGCAGCAGCCCAAGACAATCCGTCCCCGCACCCTTTGCCGAGGCCTGATGCACATAGGGCGTGCCGATCCAGCCCCGCGCTTCCGCCACGATCCGCGCCTGATGCGGCGTCATCGGCCAAGGCTCCCACCGTCGTTCACATCCTGACTGCGCGGGAACGTGGTCAGCCAATCCTCGCCCGGAATATGAGGAAAGCCCCGGAAGTTCAGAAAGTTGTTAAACTTCAACCGGCAGGTTTCCACCCGCTTGTCGCACCCCGCCTCCAACCGTAGCATATCCCCCGCCGCGATCTCCAGCGCGAAGGATTGCCACAATTCGAGGTCACGCCCGCCCGTCCGGATACGGTCATTCTTGATCACACCGACAAGACCCGTGGCGGCCCCGCTCAGCACCACAAGGCGCCCGCGCTCGAACCAACGATCGTCAAACCCTGCAAGTTCGGCAAACCGGAACGTCTGGCGCCCGTCGACATCTTCGGCCGCAACTTCGGCAAAATACCCAAGCTGTCCCAGATCGACCTTGCACGCCTTGTCACCCAGCACCGCCGAGCATGTGCGCTGGTAAACCCGACCCTGCGGCTGGTTCAGCCCTTCGGTCAGGCCTCGTAGTTCGGCCTGAAACGCCCCGCCCGCCCGCGTGATCTCACCAAAGGTGCCACGAAACTGCAGCACCCGCTCACTGACATCGGCCCAGTTCACAAGCCATGCCCGCACCTCGGCCCCGTCAAACCGCCCGGCCAGAATATCGGCTTCCGTCACCGATGCCGAACTTAGCGCGCCCACCGCCTCCGAGTTATCAACCGAAAGCCCCGTCGCCTGCTGCAACGCCCGCGCCGTCAATCCGCTGTCGGCGCGAAAGGTGAACCCCTCGAAACTCAGATCGCGGTCATGGTCGGTAAACCCGAAGGATTCGCCGTCCGCCCGCGTCACCGCCCATGCGCGGCAAACGCTTGTCGCCCCGCTTTGCAGATGCGCGTAAAGATCCTGTGCGCCCGCCATCAGATACGCACCTCCACAATCGGCACCGCCGGCAGATCGCCCGCCTGAAACGACTGGACCGAGGTCTGGATCGTGTCGGTGTCAAACCGCACCGGCACGTCGAATTCATACCCCGCCGTCACCGCCACGCCCACATCAGGCGCATCAAAAAACGTGATCAGGCCCGCGTCATTGTCGACCGTATATTCCAGCGTCTCGATCTTGGGGTCGCCCGCCACCGCGACCACCACCGATCCTGCAACCGGCTTGACGATCGGGCGCGCATAGCTGTTGGCCCCTGATTTATAGGTCTTGATCAGGGCATAAACCTTTTTGGTGCCGTTTCCCGTGCCCAGCCGCTGATCTTCCGGCCCCACAGTTTTCGAAGGCGCGCAGGATTTGTAATCCGACCAGTCCTTCCAGCGAAACCCGTGCAACTGCCCGCGCCTCGCTTCGAAAAACGCGATCACCTTTTCCACATCGTCCAGACTGCGCAGTCCGACACCCGCATCATACCGCCGGCGTGAATGCGCCCAGGGCGTATTGCGCTCCTCAAAGCCGTTGGTCAGCGTCACGATATCCGTGCGCCGCTCGGGTCCACCGACCGACCCAAAGCTCAGGTTCGCGGGAAAGCGTATCTCGTGAAATGCCATGCTCGTTCCTCACCGGTTCCGCTGTCCGCGCGCCAAGGCCCGCGAGGCCTGCGCCGCAATCTGTGCCTGCGAGCGTTGAAAACTCTGCGCATCGGGCGTGGTGATGTTCATCACCACCGTCGTCGCGCGCCCGCCGCCCGCCTGAACGCCCAGCCTCCCGTCAGCCCCGCGTGCCAGCGGCAGTATCGCCTCTGGCCCCGCCTCGCCCATCAACCCGGTGCCACCGCGCATCGCGAAATTCGTGGGGCTGGACACAACGCCGCCTTTCGCAAACGGCATCACCCGCCCCTGACTGAACGCGGCCCCGTTGGCAAACGGCAACACCCCGCTTAAAGCCGAGTTGATGCCCTGCGACAAAAGCCCGCCCAACGCATTTTGCACCGGCTTCACCGCAATGCCGTAAACCGTATCGACAATGCGCTGCGACACACCTTTCAGCGCGTCCGAAAGCTTCAGCCCGTCAAACACCAACCCATCAAACGCCCTCCGCAAGCCGTAGCCAATGCCATTCGACAGCGTGTTGACCTCGCGCCCGGTGAACAAAAGGCTTTCCCGCATCCGGCCCAGTTCGGTGTCAAAGACGCCGACCAGATCGGTCGTGCTGCCCAAGGTGGCCTCCAGTGCCGTCACCTGATCCTGCAGTTCTTCAAGCGTCGCCATCGCCTTGTCCTTTCACATCGGGAAACGCTGCGGCCAGTTCCTCCAGCCGCACGCGTGTCAGGGGCGGCACCGCCGCTTCCGCCCCCAGCATGATCCGCAATTCCACCGGGCTTAGCCGCCAGAAGGCGTCCGGCGTCAGATGCAGCCCGTTCAGACCGGCCCGCATCAGACCGGGCCAGTCGATCCCGCTCATGGCTCGCCCGGCAGGGCAAAGGCGCGGGCCAGCAATTCGGCCGCCGCCCGCGCCGCCTCGACCGGGCCACCGCCGATCTCTACCGTGCGCAGATCCGCGGCAGATCCCGCCCAACCGCCGCCGCGCAACCCGGCCACAATCAGCGCCAGCACATCGCGGGTCGAAAACCGCCCTGCCTCGAACCGCTCGACCAATTCGATCAGCGTGCCGGTTTGCAACGTCGCCTCCAGCTCGGCCAGGGCCCCCAGCGTCAGCTTGGCTGCGTGCCGCTGACCGTCCAGCACCAGCGCCACCTCACCTGCGAACGGGTTCACCATCAGATCGCCGTGAACGTCAGAACACCCGCCGACGCCAGTGTCATGTCATAGCTCGCCTCGCCGTTATGGCTGCCCGAGTATTCAATGGCAGAAATCTGGAACGGCCCCTGCACGACCCCGAAATCCGGGATCACCACCTGAAAACCCGGCACCTCGCCATCAAAGAAGATCTGCCGCGCGCGCTCATCGGTGTTGGCATCGCGAAACACCCCCGACCCCGAGATCGAGGCCGACCGCACCCCCGCCCCCGCCAGCAGCTCGCGCCACCCGCCGATGCTTTCAAGGCTTGTCACATCCACCGTTTCGGCGTTGAAACTGATGCGCGTGGCCCGCAGACCCGCGATGGTTTCGAACTGTCCGGCACCCGTCAGATCAAGCTTGATCAGCAGATCCTTACCGCTTTGCACAGCCATGTCATTTCTCCGTTTTGTGAAGCTTCAAGGCCAACGGAAACCAGAACCGCAGCCGAATTGTTCGAAAATGAATAGTCAGTCGTCCACCCGAGCGCGGAATGTCAGATCGATCCTCCGCGTGCCGCCCTCGTCCAGCCGGCGCGCAACGGCCTTGGTGAAACCAAGACTGACCAGCACACCCCGGCTTGGGGTCAATGCCGCATCCACCAACGCATCAGATACCGCGACGGCCACAGCCTTGGCCGCAAGGAACCCCGACGCATCGCTGATCACGCTGATCTGCAGGCGGTGTTCGGCGCCTTTGCCGGTCTTGTCAGACGCATCAATCGCTTCTTCCGGACCGATCAGAACAAACGTTCCCGTGCCAGCACCCGGCGGGGCCGCGTCAAAAACCGGAACCCCTGCAAGCGCCGGAAACCCGGTCAGGCGCTGATACACCGCCGCCTGCAATGCGGCTGCCACGCCATAGCTCATACCGGCACCTCCTCGCGTGCAAAGCACAACAGATACTGCCCGCCGGGGTCACGCTCGGTCACGGCAAGGATGTGAAACACCCGCGCACCGTCGCGAAACCGCTGTTCCGGCAAGGGGCGGGACGGCGCGCCCTGTGCCGCGCCCCGCACCGTGATGCGGTAGGGCACGGTCGCCAGCGTCACCTCGACGCCCGCCGCCTCACGCCCTGCCCCGGCTTTGACCTCGGCCCACAGGACCCCTCGCGGTGTCCAGGTCTGGGTGTATCCCCCGGACCCGTCGGCCACGCGCTGACGCCCCTCCAGCACCAGTCGGCGGTTCAGATCGGGCCCGTTCATGCGCCACCCCCGCCCAGAATGCGCACCGTGCGCCAGCGTTCGATCAGTGTGACCACCGCGTGCGGCAGACCACCGGCGCGCCCGTCAAGATCATGCCGCGTCTCGTAATATTCGGCGGCGAGCAGAAACACCGCCTGCCCCAGATCGGCAGGCACCAGCGCCCAGGTCGCGCCAAACCCTGCCTCGAACACGATCTCCAGCCGCCCGCCCTCGGGCACCACCGGCAACAGCGTGCCGGTCGATACCAGACGCGGACGGTGCGTGTCCTTGATCAGACGGTAGCGAGCCGCATCCACCAGCGACGATGCACCAGTCTGGTCAATCACTGTCACCGACGCCACGGCAACAACCGGCGCCAGCGGCAATGCATGTTCCGAACCGGTGCGCCAATCTTCCAGCGTCAGCAAAAAGCTGCGCGCAATCAGCGCCTTGCCGATCCGCCCCTCAATCGCGGCAATCGCCGCCCGCAGATAGCTTTCGACCAATCCGTCCTGCAATCCGTCATCCGCAAAGCCGGTGCCCAGCCGCAAATGATCTTTCATCGCCTGAACCGGAAGGGCCGCCACCGGCACTTGTGTCTGTTCCATCAACATCATCTTTTCGCTCCGGTATCCTTGAATAGGCTGGACGCGCGCCCCGCACCGCTCGGACGGAGGGGAAGCAGCTAGACGGCGCGGTTTTCTCGGCGCGCGCCCGAACCCGGCCCCGATAGGGCCGGGCTTCCGCAATGCCCCTTAGGACACCGCGAACTTCAAAAGCTTGATCGCCGCAAAGTCGCTCACATCACCGCCGACGCGCTTCAGGGCATAGAAAAGCACGTGCGGTTTGGCCGAGAACGGATCACGCAGCACCCGCACATCCGGGCGTTCGGCGATGGTGTAGCCAGTTTTGAAATCGCCAAAGGCAATCGCATAGGCGTTCGCGGCAATGTCCGGCATGTCCTCGCAGATCAGAACCGGATAGCCCATCAGACGCGACGGCTCCGCCATTGCCAGACCGTCCGACCACATGAAGCGGCCATCCGCATCCTTCATCTTGCGCACGGCTCCAGCGGTTTTGGAGTTCATCACGAAGGTCGCATTGGCGCGGTAATCTGCGGCCAGCGAATAAACGAGGTTGACAATACTATCGACGGCATTTGCGGTGGCAAAATCAGCCGCAGCGCCTGTCGGCACATAGCCGATATTGCCCCAGGTCCAGGTCGCATTCGCCACCTTGTTGGGCAGCAGGAAACCCTTGGGCTAGTCGATTCCGTCACCATTCACGAATGCCGCCGATTCCGCTCGCACAAAACGCTCGGCGATCTTGCCGGCAAGCCAGCCTTCCACGTCAAAGGCGCTGTCGTCCAGCAGGCGCTGGCTGGCCTTGGGCATCGCCGACAGCTGATGCAGGCGGATCGAAATACGCTCGATCGCAGGGGTCGAGGTCTCGGTTGTGGCGGCGGTTTCCGTCGCCCAGCCTGACCCCACATCCGAACGGTCGATCAACACGTCGAACGACGTCGCCTCGACATTCACGACATTCGCAATCGCCCGGACCGAAGCTGTCGACGACAGCATCGAACGGATCGTGTCAGCGGTCTTTGGGTCGATCAGATAGCCACCGTCGGCCGCCACGGCCGTTGACAGCGCCTTGCCTTCCAGCACAAGACCACGCAGGCCGTCGTCATCGCCCGAACGCAAATACGCGTCGAAGGCTTTCTTGTGGGGCGCATCCCCTTCGGCATTGGCCGAAAGCGGGGGGCGTCCGTAGGTCATGGTTTTACGATCCAGCATGGTCAGTCGCTCTTCCTGTTGTTGCAACGCAGATTTCATCTCACTCTGAAAGCCATTGAATTCTTTCAGAAACCCGGTCATGGCGGATTTCACTTCCGCACCCGGATCAAGGGTCTGGGACATAGCTTCCCCGACCCGAGCCTTTTTCTCGGTCATCTCATCTTCCTCAGGTTGGTCGTGAAAGGCCGCCTAACGTCCGGCCAGGTCTCGGCGCGCATCCTCAAAGATCTGCGCCATACTGCGCCACGTCTCGGCAAGGTCATCGCCCTTGGCCGAAACCCGCGCTTCGGGAAGCATGGGAAATGTCACCAATGACACCTCCCACAGCTCCAGCTCCGACAAAAGACGCTGCCCCTTGCCGTCACGTTCTGCCCGCTTGGTGCGGTAACCGATGGAAAGCCCGTCGATGGCTCCGGCGGCCAAAAGCGCCACCGCCTCGCGGCCCTTTTCCACCTCCGAAAGGATGCGGCCCTTGACGTAAAGCCCGGTCGCATCCTCGCGCACCTCGTCCCACACGCCGATGGGCTGCGCGGGGTCATGCTGCCACAGCATCTTGACCCGCCGCCCCGCAGCCCGAAGCGCCTTCAGCGACACACCGTAAGCCCCCGCCTGCACCACATCGCCGCTCTGATCACGCTTGCCAAAGACCGACGCATAGCCCTCGACCACGCGGCCCTCTGTCACCGTGAACGCAGGCCCCGCCGCATCCAGTGCCTGATATTTCCGTTCAAGCCCGCCATAACCCTGATCCAGCATCATGCCCTCATTTCATTGCAGCATTCAAAAGCGCTTCGGCACCCTTTGACAAAAGGAACACCGCCACCCCGCACACCCCGACCCAGATGCGCTTTTCCAGCCGCTCCAGCGTCGTCTCGATCTGGCCAAGCCGGTATTCCAGCCCCGCCCAGCGCTCATCCGCCACCCGCTCGTTCGCCTCGATCCGCGCCGAGGCCGCATCGAAGCTGTCATAAAGAAACCGCGACCCC
>JBBQZP010000026.1:0-65842 GCA_038207585.1 Rhodobacterales bacterium
GGCCTTTCGTGACGGGGTAGTGCAGTGCTTTGCCTCTGAGCATCAGGTCGATGTCGAAGCTGAGGACGCCGAAGCGTTCGCGCAGTCCGCCCTTTGCGCGTGAGAGATGCGAGCGGAAGCGATGGCCGCCGAAATCGCGGACCCAGGTTTCTGTGGTAGCGTGGCGGGTCATGGTAACCTCGACCGGGGTATCGGGGCTGGCGGGTGGAAAGCGCATCAACCATCCGGCGAGGCGCGACAGGGGGGACGCGCCACGCGTGATGGTCGCGCGGCCCTGAAAGCGGCGATTGTCCAGCACCAGATGCAGATCCTTGAGCGCGTCGGGCAGGTTCGGGTAATCGGTCGCAAGAATGGCGGCAAAGACCGGTTGCAGCGGGGTGTCATTGCGTTGGGTGGTGATGGCAAAGGGGGCCATTGCGGCGCAGGCATCGGCGAGCAGCAAATCGTCGAGGCAGGGGCGAGCGCCGCAGGGGATGGTGCCGGCGATCAAAGCGCGGGTCAGCACTGTGGATGGGATCGCAGGGATCTGCGGACCGTCGCCCGCCCCCGCGACCAGTGTCCAGTCACGCTGCACCGGGCCGTCGGGGCCAACACCCGCGACACGGACCCGCATCCCGCCGCAGTCGGTGCCGAACGGCAGCAGGCGGCAGGCGGCCCAATGGAGCGGGCGGGCGAGCGGCGTGATGGTGCGCGCCATGCCCCAGCGTACGGGAAGCGCCATCGCCCAGAGGCCAAGGTGCATGATCGAAAGCTCCAACCCCGCACGAAAGCGGACGTTGCGGGCATTGAAGCGGGCCGGGAACAGGGTGAGGTCGGGCGCGCCGATCAGGCTGGACCAGCGGTTTTTGACATCTGGTGACAGGGTGATGCGGGCAAGGCCGGACCAGCCGGGGCGCGGTTTGGCCTGCCCGGCTTGCCAGATGTTCAAGGGTCGCCCAGCCTGCGCAAGGATCGCGCGGATCACGGAAAGCCCACGCGGGGCGCGGTTGCCGGGCAGGATCACGCTTTCAATCAGGTGGATATCGGTCAAACCTTGGGAAAGATCGCGCACGGCTGCCGCCGACAGGGCCGGCACTGAACTGACGCCGGACAGCACGACGTGGCCTTTTGCTTTGGCCTCAGTATCCAATGTGGCGATGCCCGCCGTGAACTCTGCATCATCCGAAAGGTCAAGATAATCCGCGCCCGCTGCTATCGCGGCCTTTGCCACCCGGTAGGGATCATCGCCGTAGCCTTGGAATGGGCCTGCCGCATCGACCACGACACGGGGTGCCAGCGCCGACAGAGCCGCTGCAAAATCGGGGGCGTCGCGGTCAAGCCGGACCGCCGTTGCACCGATGCTGGCGGCCAAGTCCTGCGCGCGGCCAAGGTCGCGGCCTGCGACAATCACCCCGGCTTCGGCGGCCAGAGCGCGGCACAGGTTCGCGCCAAACACGCCCGCACCGCCGATGACCAGAACCCGGTTACTCAATCAACCGCGCCTTGAGCGCCGCCGACGGCACCGGGCAGGCCTGCCGCCCAAGCCGGTAGCGGTTGCGGGCGAGGCGGTCGTAAAGCCAGTCCGCCACAGGCCGGGGGATCAGGTTCAGCACGCCGAACGCCGCCCATGGCCAGCCCATCGCCCGCATCGCGGCGGTAAAGGCGCGCAGCTTGATATGGGGCGTGCCGTCCACGATGACGATATTCGTCTCCATCGCGCGGCCGTCCAGCCCGTGGGTGGCATAAAGCGCCTGCCCCATGGGCGAATGGGCGGTGACAAAGCGGAAGCGTCGCGCGGTGTCATGGCGCGCGACCAGCCGGGCGAAGGCGGAACAAAAAACACAGGTGCCATCGAACAGGATCAGGTCGGTGGTGGGGGTGGTCATGGCGCACACTCTGGTTACGCACCAAAGGTGGCGCGGGGCGGCAGGCTTTGCAATGGGTCATGGGCGCGCAGGCGGGCCGGACAATTGCATCAGAACGGACGCGAGATGTGCAACGCCGAGAGTGGCTTCCCAGACGGCCAGGGCGAACGGGTTCGTTGCAATCAGGAAAAAGACCCAAATCGGCGCCATGACTGCTGCCGCAAACGGTGGGGCACCCGCTATCAACGAAAGTGCCAAGCCCGCCATTGATGCGTCCAACGCCGTCACACAGACAGCGCCGACAAAGGCAATAAAAGCCCTTCCCACCCTCGGTTGGCAAAGAGCGGAGCGGCGACACTACCCGCTGTCCCGGCCCCGAGAAGCACCGCGAACAACAGCGCCACACTTCTGTCACCCATCGGATAAATACAGATCGCAACCGCTAGGCCGCTTAAGGCCACGCATCCCGCAATCACCGACCGTTCCGTTTTATGCATCTTTTGCCTCGTGCCTTACCGACCCTTGCACTCGCACCCGTCCTACGCAAAGCCTGCGCATACCTCGTCCAAAGGATGTGCAGATGCCCTTCCCCTTGCACCCCCCCGCGTTATGTTCCATGAAACGATGAAATGCCCTTTGCACCGCATGTCGGTGCCCGAACCACATGGCGGACCGATGTCGGATGAGAACCTGAAACCCAGCGAAGAAATCTCGGTGCGCGAGGTGTTCGGGATTGACAGCGATATGAAGATCAAGGGCTTTGCCGCGCGCACCGACCGGGTGCCCGACATCGACTCCACCTACAAGTTCGACCCCGATACCACTTTGGCCATCCTTGCAGGCTTTGCCTACAATCGACGTGTGATGATTCAGGGCTATCACGGCACCGGAAAATCGACCCATATCGAACAGGTCGCGGCGCGGCTGAACTGGCCTGCGGTGCGGGTGAACCTGGATAGCCACATCTCCCGGATCGACCTGATCGGCAAGGATGCGATCAAGCTGCGCGACGGCAAGCAGGTGACGGAATTTCACGAAGGCATTCTGCCTTGGGCCTTACGCAACCCCGTGGCCATCGTGTTCGATGAATACGACGCGGGCCGCGCCGATGTGATGTTCGTGATCCAGCGCGTGCTGGAGCATGACGGCAAGCTGACCCTGCTGGACCAGAACGAGATCATCACCCCGCACCCCTATTTCCGCCTGTTCGCGACGTCAAACACCGTAGGTCTGGGCGATACCACCGGGCTTTACCACGGTGTGCAGCAGATCAACCAGGCGCAGATGGACCGGTGGAGCCTTGTGGCAACCCTGAATTACCTCAGCCACGATGCCGAAACCGCGATCGTTCTGTCGAAGAACCCGCATTACAACACCGAAAAAGGCCGCAAGCAAATCTCCCAGATGGTCACGGTCGCCGATCTGACCCGCACCGCTTTTATGAACGGCGATCTGTCCACCGTGATGTCGCCCCGCACCGTGATCACCTGGGCGCAGAACGCCGAGATTTTCCGCAACGTGGGCTATGCCTTCCGCCTGACGTTCCTGAACAAATGTGACGAGCTGGAACGCCAGACCGTGGCCGAATTCTACCAGCGCTGCTTTGCCGAGGAACTGCCGGAATCGGCGGCGAGCATGGCGATGAAGTGAAACGGGCGGCGCTGTTGCTGCTTGCGTTGGCATCCCCCGCGCTTGCGTTGGACCGTGCGGCCCGATACCCCGCCGCGCAATGTGCGGCGTTCTGGCTGGGGCGCGATGACTATGCTCGCGCCTCTCCCTATCTGGACCGTGACACCGCCGATCTGAAACTGGCGCAAACATCGCGCGACCTCGCGGTTGCGCTGAACGGTGGAAACGCCGCCGAGGTCGATGCCTTCATCACGCAGGAACGCAAGGTCATGGCCTTTATGCTTGATGCGTTCATTTTTGGCGGTGACGCACAGAGCCGCGACGTGCATGATCGGCTGCTGCAAACCTGTAACGATCTCGCCCAGGAGCCCGCCCCATGACCGAAGACGATATCGAAGCCGAAGCCGCGATCCACATCGCTACGACGATCGAGAAGAACGCGGAATACGCGGGGCTCAAGATCGTTGCGTCAGGGTTTGCCTTTGGCGCTGTGGCGATGGCACTCGGGGCCAGTCTGGTGGCAGCCTTTGGCTGGATGGTGCTTCTGTGCGCGGTCCGCGAGGCCAAGCATGAAATCATGCAGCACATGCGCCACGCGGAACTGGCAGGCATCTACCGCAAACGCCCCGATCTGGTGCAACTGGTCGGCGAAACCGTCACCGCGATGCGGTCAGACGGGAAAATCTGGCGCTCGCTGTCGCAATAGCGCGGCACCCCTTGCCGACCGTTTAATCCGGTGGTTTACCTGATCCCATGAACAAAACGTCTGACAACCCCGCCGATCCGTTCAAAAAGGCTCTGGCCGAAGCGACCAAGACGCTAGCCGATGATCCGGATATGGCTGTGACCTATTCGGTCGACCCCTCGGGGATGACCAAGGATGGCATGCGCCTGCCGCAGGTCAGCCGCCGCATGACGCGCGACGAGGTGATGCTGGCCCGTGGCACCGCCGATGCCTTCGCGCTGCGCCGCCGGCACCACAATGATGCGACCGAGGCGCGCTATGCCCCCACCGGTGCGCTGGCACGTGAGATTTACGATGCGATGGAAACCGCGCGCTGCGAGGCCGTGGGCATCCGCACCATGCCGGGCACCGCCGGAAACATCGACGCCAAGATCGGGTATGAGGCCGACCGCAAGGGCTATGCCCAGATCACGCAGGCGTCCGATGCACCGCTTGCCACGGCGGCGGGCTATCTGGTGCGGCATCTGGCAACAGGCCGCGATCTGCCCAAGGGCGCGGACAACGTGATGAACCTGTGGCGCGGTTTCATCGAGGATCAGGCAGCGGGCAGTCTGGAAAACCTTGATCATGTGCTGGGCGATCAGGCGGCCTTTGCGCGTCTGACCCGCAAGGTCATCGCCGATCTTGGCTACGGTGATCAGTTGGGCGACGACCCCGATCTGGATGACCAGGACCCCGCAGGCGACGACGCCGAGGAAGATCAGGATCAGCCCGACAGCACCGGCAATGACGAGGATGAGGGCGAAGACGCCGAAGGCACGCCCGAACAAAGCCAGGAAGAACAGCAAGATGCGGCACAGGCGCAGGTGTCGGAAGACGACAGTGCCGACATGGAACAGGGCGACGAGGCCGAACTGCCCGAAGGCGAGGCCCCGCTGGAACCCCCGCCGCCCGCCGCCTATTCCGACGCCGATCCGAATTATACGGTGTTCACAACGGCTTTTGATGAGGAAATCAAGGCCGAAGACCTTGCCGAACCCGCTGAGTTGGAGCGCCTGCGCGCTTACCTCGACCAACAGCTTGAACCCTTGAAAGGGGCCGTGTCGCGCCTTGCCAACAAGCTGCAACGCCGCCTGCAAGCCCAGCAGAACCGCAGTTGGGAATTCGATCTGGAGGAAGGCACGCTGGATGCGGGCCGTCTGGCGCGGGTTGTTGCGAACCCGACCACGCCCCTGTCCTTCAAGGTCGAAAAAGACACCGAATTCCGCGACACTTGCGTGACGTTGCTTCTGGACAACTCGGGCTCGATGCGGGGACGGCCGATTTCCATCGCCGCGATCTGCGCCGATGTTCTGGCCCGCACGCTGGAACGCTGTTCGGTCAAAGTCGAGATTCTGGGCTTTACCACCCGCGCCTGGAAGGGCGGGCAAAGCCGCGAGCAATGGCTGGCAGGCGGGCGGGCGGCGCAACCGGGGCGGCTGAACGATCTGCGCCACATCATCTATAAATCGGCGGATGCGCCGTGGCGCAGGTCACGCAATAATCTGGGCCTGATGATGAAAGAGGGCCTTCTGAAAGAAAACATCGACGGTGAGGCGCTGGAATGGGCGCACCGGCGCATGGCCGCCCGGCGCGAGGCGCGCAAGATCCTGATGGTGATTTCCGACGGCGCACCGGTGGATGATTCCACGCTGTCGGTCAACCCGGCCAGCTACCTTGAAAAGCACCTGCGCGATGTGATTGCGATGGTCGAAAAGCGCCGTCAGGTCGAACTGATCGCCATCGGCATCGGCCATGATGTGACCCGCTATTACCAGCGCGCCGTCACCATCACCGATGTCGAACAACTGGCAGGCGCGATGACCGAACAGCTTGCAGGGCTTTTCGACAGCGATCCGCGCAAACGCGCGCGGACGCTGGGGATGCGGAAGGCCGGTTGATGTTCCAGAGCTTTGACGCCAAGGCCGACCCGGCGCAGGGCCCTGCCCGGCTGGCGGCATTGCGCGCGGCTTTGGCAGCGGACGGGTTGGCAGGCTTTATCGTGCCGCGCGCCGATGCGCATCAGGGCGAATATGTCGCCGACCGTGATGAACGTCTGGCTTGGCTTACGGGGTTTACCGGATCAGCCGGGTTCTGCATCGTGCTGCCCGACATTGCCGGTATCTTTGTTGACGGGCGTTACCGCACACAGATCAAATCGCAGGTCAGCCAATCCGCCTATACTCCGGTCGCATGGCCCGAGGTGAAACCGGGCGACTGGCTGCGCGACCATCTGGCAGCAGGCGTCGTCGGGTTTGATCCCTGGCTGCATACCAGCGACGAGATTGCAAAACTTGAGACAGCACTTGAAGGCAGCGGTGTAACCCTTCGCCAGTGCAGGAATTTTGTTGATTCGATCTGGCCGGATCAACCCGCCCCGCCGCACGGCAAAGCCTTTGCCCAGCCTGATGCGCTGACGGGTGCCTCCAGTGCCGACAAGCGTGCGAAGCTGGCCGAAACCCTGCGCCGCGCAGGGCAGACGGCGGCGGTGCTGACGCTGCCCGACAGCATCTGCTGGCTTTTGAACATCCGCGGCTCGGACGTGGCGCGTATTCCCATCCTGCACGGCTTTGCGATCGTGCATGATGACGCGCGCCTGACGCTGTTCGCCGACCCCGCCAAGTTTGATGACGCCCTGCGCGCTCATCTTGGCCCGCAGGTCAGCCTGCGCCCCGAAAAGGCGTTTGTTCCCGCCCTGCACACCTTGCCCGGCCCGGTGCGGGTGGACCCCGCGACCGCCCCTCTGGCCGTTCAGCACGAATTGCAGGAGGCCGGGGTGGAAACCGCCAAGGGCGACGATCCCTGCCGCCTGCCAAAAGCCCGCAAGACCGAGGCTGAACTGACCGGCATCCGTGAAGCCCATGCACGCGACGGTGCGGCGATGGTGGAATTTCTGGCATGGCTGGATGCCGAAGCGCCAAAGGGCAAACTGACCGAGATTGCCGTGGTCAGCGCGCTCGAAGGCTTCAGGCGCGCGACGAACATGCTGCATGACCTCAGCTTTGATACCATTTGCGGCGCGGGGCCGAACGGCGCGATCATGCATTACCGCGTGACCGAAGACACCAACCGACCCGTCCGCGCGAATGAACTGCTGCTGATCGACAGCGGCGCGCAATATGTCGACGGCACCACCGACATCACCCGCACAATCGCTATCGGCGACCCCGGTGATGATGCCCGCGCGGCCTATACCCGCGTGTTGCAGGGCCTGATCGCCGTTTCGCGCGTGCGCTTTCCGCGCGGACTTGCGGGCCGCGATCTGGACGGGCTTGCGCGCTATAACCTGTGGCTTGCGGGGCAGGATTACGATCACGGCACCGGGCACGGGGTCGGCGCGTTCCTGTCGGTGCATGAAGGGCCGCAGCGCCTAAGCCGCCTGGGCGAAGTGCCGCTGGAGGCGGGGATGATCCTGTCGAACGAGCCCGGCTATTACCGTGAGGGGGCGTTTGGCATCCGGCTGGAAAACCTGATTGTGGTGCAGGACGCACCGACCCTGCCCGGCGGCGATGCCCGCCAGCAATATTCCTTTGAAACACTCGCCTTCGTGCCCTTTGACCGCCGTCTGATCCACGCCGACTGGCTATCAAGCGGCGAGCGTGCATGGCTTGATGCCTATCACGCAACGACCCGCGATCTGGCCCTGCCGCGCGTGTCGGACACAGCAAAGGACTGGCTTGAGGCAGCTTGCGCCCCGCTTTAGCATTGCGCCGCGCGGGTGCCGCGGATTAGGGTGCCGCGAACCCCATCGCAGGAGCGTATCATGGCCCATATCACCATCCGCAAAGCCCCCGGCACTTATGTCGTGCGCGCGAATGGCGCCGTGATCGGCGAGACGACGCGGGCGCTGGAACTGACCGAAGGCGGCATGTCACCCGTCATCTACATCCCGCGCGACGATATGGCGCTGGCACTGATGGACAAGACCGCGCGCGAAACCACCTGCCCGCACAAGGGCGTTGCCAGCTATTATTCAGTGACAGCGCCGGGCGGCACGCTGGCCAATGCGGTCTGGTCCTATGAGACGCCGCACGACGCAGTCAACGAAATCGCCGGACATATGGCGTTTTACACCGACCGGATCACGGTGGAAAGGGTCTAGCCCGCCGTCCCGGACACCTCCGCAGCCACTTTGCGGATACGCTCCACCATCGCGCGCACGCCGTTTGATCTTTGCGCCGACAGATGTTCGTTCAGCCCCAACCGCGCCAAAGCGGCCGGCGCGTCAACCCGGCCCACCTCGGCCACGCTTAGCCCGGAATAAAGCGCGTGCAGAATGGCCACGAGGCCGCGCACGATCATCGCATCGCTTTCGCCCTCGAAATCAAACACCGCATCCGGCCCCTGCCCGGTGACGACCGGCCTGATCCAGACCTGACTGGCGCAGCCGTCGACGCGTGTCGCGGGCACTCGGAACGCTTCGGGCAGCGCAGGCATGGCCTTCCCAAGGTCGATCACATGGCGATAGCGGTCTTCCCAATCGTCCAGAAATTCGAACGTCTCGGCGATGTCTTCGAAGGCGGGGGTCATCAATTTCTCCGGTGGCGTGGGGTTGAGGTAGGACAATGGGCGCAAAACGTCCACCCCGACCCGCAGAGGCGCTTTTCAAAGCGCGGCTGATCGGCTACCCAAGGGGCAACATATTGGGGGAAGTGCATGTTCAGACCGCTGGTGATCTTGCTATCGGTAATGCTGGTGCTGACAAGTTGTGGCCGCATCCGCGACTCGCGCCTCAATCCGTTCAACTGGTTTGGCCGCGCGCAACCGATCGAAACCGTGGCGGTGGATGCGGGCAGGCCTGTCGATCCGCGCCCCTTGGTGGCGCAGGTGCTGACGCTGAACATCGACGCGGTGCAGGGCGGAGCCATCGTGCGCGCCAAGGGTCTGCCGCCGACCCAAGGTTATTGGAACGGCGCGCTGGTGCCGCTGGAGTTGGATGAAAACGGCGTGCAGGTTTACGAATTCCGCATCGCGCCGCCGTTTCAGCCGAACCCGGTCGTGAACCAGTTCTCGCGTGAGGTGACGGTGGGCGCGTTTGTGACCAACCGCCAGTTGGAATCGATCCGCCAGATTGTTGTGCAGGGGGCCGGGAACGCGCTGTCGAGCCGCCGTTAAAGGGTGACGACCCGCACTTCGCTGCCCTTGGCCGACAACGCAATCTCGCCTTTGCACAGCCGGATCGCATCCTGCCCGAACGCCTCGGCCCGCCAGCCTTTCAGTGTGGGTAGATCGCGCTGCCCTGCGGCGATCAGATCAAGGTCCGACGCCGAGGCGATCAGCTTGGCCGCCACCCCAAGACTTTCGGATTTGGCTTTCAAGAGCACGCGGAGCAAATCGGCCAGCGCCGGGTTGACCTGCAACTGATCCCGGCTGAGGTCTGGCTTGGGCATATCTTCGGCCCGCATATCTTGCCCCGCCTTCACCGCCGCCAGTATCCCGTCGGCAATATCGCCGCGCCGCCCTTCGCGAAGCAAAAGCCGTGATCGGCCCAGATCATCCACCGTCACGGGCCGGGTCGAGGCCAGTTCAAGCAAGGCGTCGTCCTTCATCACCCGGCTGCGCGGCACGTTGTTCGATTGCGCATAATTTTCGCGAAAACGCGCCAGTTCCTTGACCACCGCCAGAAACCGCCCCGAGTTGGTGCGCGTCTTGATCCGCTGCCACGCCTCATCGGGGTGGATGGTATAGGTCGCGGGGTCGGTCAGGATGGCCAGTTCTTCCTCGACCCAGTGCTGACGACCGCTTTTGGCAATCTGCGCGGCAAGGCTTTCGTAAACCACCCGCAGATGCGTCACATCGGCCAGCGCGTAAACGCTTTGCGCCTCGGTCAGAGGGCGGCGCGACCAGTCGGTAAAGCGCGAGGACTTGTCCAGATTTTCCTTGGCAATCTTTTTGACCAGCGTCTCATATCCGACCTGTTCGCCGTAGCCGCAAACCATCGCGGCAACTTGCGTGTCAAACAACGGATCGGGAAACGCATTGCCTTCGACAAAGAAAATCTCAAGATCCTGCCGGGCAGCGTGGAACACCTTGACGGTCGCTGTGTGCCGGAACAGGTCATAAAGCGGCTCCAGCGACATATCCGCACCCTCGATCGGGTCGATCAGCACGCCTTCGCCATCGGGCGCGGGCAAGGCCATCTGGATCAGGCACAGCTTGGACCAATAGGTCCGCTCGCGCAGGAATTCAGTGTCGATGGTGACGTAGGGGGCGGCTTTGGCGGCGGCGCAGAAGTCGGCAAGGTCTTGAGTTGTGGTGATCGTGCGCATCTTCGCTCCGCTGATCCGGGCTGACGTGTCCGGGCTGGCGCGGGGTTATCCCGCCCTACCGCTATAGGATGCAGCATCCGAAAAGGAAAGCCCGACGCCACGGCGGTTTCCGCTGGGTAATTGTTGACAGATCGGAAAAACTGAACCAAAACTTGAAAAGGGGGCTACAACTCGGGGTTGATACTTCGGAGGAGGCCAGAATGGTTGTTGAGCTGTTCCTGCGTGGTGACCAGATTGCCACCTATTCAAATCTTACCAGTGGCGGCAATGGCGACGATATGGCGGTCACCCTTACGGGGGTGCAGCCGCTTGGTCTGCCATCGCAGATTTTCCGCATCGTGGTGCGGCAGGAAAACCCGAATGACCCGTTTTTCAACAACGGCCAGTTCGTCGATATTTACGCCTGGCCCGCGGCCGATCCGCCTGCGGGGGCGATCTTTACAAACCTGAACCCACAGCATGACCAATTTCAAGGTCGCGCGTCATCGGGCACGCATGAGATCTTCACAAACCCCGCGAATGTGGTGTTCCAGACCGATCCGATTGTGCCCGGCACGCTGCAATACGGCCCCGGCGCAAACCCGCCCCGTGTGGAGCGCCTGCCGTTCAAGGCATTCCCGTCCGAACCGCCGGTGGTGCCCTGTTTTGTCGCTGGCACGATGATTTCAACCCCGGACGGCCCTCGCCCGGTGGAATCGCTGGCCGCAGGCGACCGGGTCATCACCTATGATCACGGCACGCAGATCCTGCGATGGGTCGGGCAGCGCAGTGTTCCGGGCAAGGGCATGTTCGCGCCGATCCGGATTGCCCCGTTCGCGCTTGGCCGCAATGATGAGGTGTGGCTTTCGCCGCAGCACCGTATCCTGTTGCGCGACGAGATGGCCGAAATTCTGTTCGGCACGCGCGAGGTTCTGGCCACAGCCCATCATCTAATCAACGACCGCTCGATCCGCCAGATCGAACGCGACCGCGTGACCTATGTGCATCTGTTGTTTGACGCCCACCAAATCGTCTATGCTGGCGGTCTGCTGGCCGAAAGCCTGATACCAAGTGCGGTGACAACCGGCGCGTTCGGCCCTGAAGCGCGGGCAGAAGTGCTGGCGTTGTTCCCCGAGCTGGGCCGGGCGGGCGGGCCGCTCAACCCAAGGCACAAACGGCCCCGCCGCCGACGGATGCCGGTTTTGCCCGGTCAGACCAGATCGACGCGGCCGTCGGTCCGGCCCAGCGCATAGCGGCGCAGGACCGCCGGATAAAGCCGATGTTCAAGCTGCAGGACGCGCGCAGCAAGCGAGGCTTCGGTATCATCCGGCGCGATGGTCAGCCGTGCCTGACCCAGGATCGGGCCTGCGTCCAGATCGGGTATGACCAGATGCACACTGCACCCGGCCTCGGCATCCCCCGCCGCGAGCGCGCGCGCATGGGTGTGCAGGCCGGGATATTTCGGCAAAAGCGAGGGGTGGATGTTCAGCATCCGGCCCGCAAACTTCTGCACGAAATCCGGGGTAAGGATGCGCATGAAGCCAGCAAGACAGATAATATCGGGTTGGACGGCAAGGATGGGGCGCAGCAATGCTGCCTCGAACGCCTCACGCGTCGGATAGGCGCGGTGATCCACTGCAGTGGTCGGCACGCCAAGCGCTGACGCAAGCGCCAGCCCCCCCGCCGCAGGATCGTTCGACGCAACCAGCACCGCACGGGCCGGATGACCGCCGGTCATATCGCGCACCAGTGCTGCCATGTTCGACCCGCCGCCCGAAATCAGCAGCGCGACGCGCTTCACAGCAGACGGCCTGTGTAGACGACCCCCTGACCCTTGGTCACATGACCCATGCGCACCACCGTCTCGCCCGCATCTTCCAGCAACGCCATAATCGCATCCGCCCGGTCAGACGCCACGACCAGCATCATCCCGATGCCGCAATTAAAGGTTTTCAAAAGCTCCGCCTCGGCCATGCCCGCCGTCGTGGCCAACCAGCGAAACACCGGCGGCAGCGCCCATGCGTCCAGATCAATGGCGCAGGCCAGCCCTTCAGGGATCACGCGCGGTGGATTTTCGGTAAGGCCCCCGCCGGTGATATGCGCCAGCGCGTGAACACCGCCTGCGCGCACAGCGGCCAAAGCGGATTTGACGTAAAGCCGGGTTGGCGTCAGTAAAGCCTCGCCCAAGGGCCCATCGGCAAAAGGGGCTTTCGAGTCCCAGCCCAAGCCCGACAATTCCACCACCTTACGCACGAAACTGTAGCCGTTCGAATGTACCCCGTCGGACTCAAGGCCCAGCAGCACGTCGCCCTCGGCCACACCCGACGGAAGGTCTGCGCCACGCTCCATCGCGCCGACGGCAAAGCCCGCCAGATCGAAATCACCCTTGTGATACATGCCCGGCATTTCCGCCGTCTCGCCGCCGATCAGCGCGCAGCCGCTGGCCTCGCAACCCGCCGCGATGCCGGTGATGATACGCGTAGCCTCATCCACATTCAGCTTGCCTGTTGCAAAATAATCAAGGAAAAACAACGGCTCTGCCCCTTGGCACACCAGATCGTTGACGCACATCGCCACCAGATCAACGCCGATCGTATCGACATGGCCGGTATCAATCGCAATGCGCAGCTTGGTGCCCACGCCATCCGTTGCCGCGACCAGAATGGGGTCGGTATAACCTGCGGCCTTCAGATCGAACAGCGCGCCAAAGCCGCCCAGACCCGACATCGTGCCCGCCCGGCCGGTGCGTTTGGCGGCGGGTTTGATCCGCTCCACCAGCGCATTGCCCGCGTCGATATCGACGCCCGCTGCGGCATAGGTCAGCCCGTTCTTGCCTGTCGTCATCGCAGCCCCCGCACCCGTTTCGCAGCATGCCCTGCCGCCCTTGGCGCCGCATAAAGGATAAGCCCGCCCCGCGCAACGCCCCCACCCCGCTTGACGCGCGCCGCGCCCCCGATTAAGCCCGCCCCTGTCGGGCCTGTAGCTCAACTGGTTAGAGCAGGGCGCTCATAACGCCTTGGTTGGGGGTTCGAGTCCCTCCGGGCCTACCAAACCCCATCTATTTTCCTTTCGCTTTCAAGTCGTTAGGGGAATTTTTGGCGAACCTTTGGGGAAGGTTCACCACGGTCCGTTCCCGATTTGGCCGGGAAAGCAGCTTCGCATGGGCTGAATCGGCCAGACCTTCGCGCATCGCTGTTTCGGTGTATCGCTGCACTTCGGCCAAGGTTTTGTGACCTGTGACAGCCATAATTTCATGCGCGGTTGCCCCGGCTTCCGCCAAGCGGCGCGCGCAAGCCTTCCGCAAACCGTGTGCGGAACACTCGGGCAAGCCCGCCTTGTCGCACCATTCCCGCATCAGGTTACCAAGGCCATCGGGCGAACGGCTCTTTCCGTAGGCGGTGGCAAGAAAGGGACGATCCGGCGGACAGTTTGCTAGCACGTCCGCCAGATCGGGGTGAATCGGGATGCTGACAAGAACGCCGTTTGTCTTGGCGGTCTTCTGGCGACGATATTCCAGCCGCCCGCCCTTCATGTTCATCGGCCCCAGCTTGACTGCATCGACGCGCGCAGCGCCCGTGTAAAGCATCAGCGTCACAGCGCGGTGCGCCACGGTGCCGGGTTCATGCACTTCAAAGAATCTGGCTATCTCGCCTTCATCCCAAGCGTGAAAACCTTCGCCCGTGATCTTATAGGCTTTGGTCAGCCGCGCCGGGTTTGCCTTGATCCAGTCCAAGGCAATGGCATGGTCCAGCAACTGCCCCAGCCGCTTGCGAAGGTTGTTCGCGGCGGACGGGGCTTCTGATTTTTCGGCAAGGAAGCGCATGACGTGCTTGCGTTCAAGACGGTTCACAGGCTTGTCGCCATGCTTTTGGCGGAACGGCTCCACAAGGCCGCGATAGGTCTTCTTCGTCAGATCAGCCAAGCCGCTCCACTCTGGCGACTGATACCATGAGGCCACCAGATCATTGACCGAACCGGGGATGGTAGTGGCAGCGCCTGCCCCTGCCTTCTTGCCCGTCCGATGTTCAAGCAACGCCGCTTCATACCGCTGGACAAACTCGGGTGATCCGTAGGCGGTGCCCAATTCACGCGAAAACCCGCCCTTCCGATACCGCCAGCGGTGTTGCCCGTGGCGGTCAGTGTAGGGCGATGCTCCTGGAAACTGGCGCTTCTGTTTCATCATTCATCCCAAGGGTTCAGGGTAGATATTCCGTTTGGATCGGTCATCGGCGAAACAGTGAGTCGCTGCGGTTCGATCACGATCTTCGGCGTGGGCAAGCCAGCGTCCTTGAAGGCTTTTAGCACCTTAGTCAGATCAGATTGAACAAAGGCGGCGCGACGGTTTGCCATCCTCATTCCTCGCCGGTAAGTCGGATAGCAGGTCGAGGCAAACGATCCATAACCATTTGGGCAAGGGCGTCCAAACTGAAAATGATAATAGGGCCTTGGACGTAAGCCTTCGTAAAGTCTATATTTCCAAAAAAGGCATCTTCGGCATCATCGTATAGAAACTCAATGCCATCATCCGCCCAGATCACCAACCAACCTGGCTTTCGGACGCCAGAAAAACCGAATTGCTGTTCAGAATGGCGTATCAAAAGGTCCATGCTCAGAGCTTCAGAAACAACTTCCGGTTCAACTTCATAGTCACTGGCAATTTCAGCCCGCGAATTTCGTGTCTCGCCATGCTCATCTTTCGCGGCAGCATAGGCACAAGCCGAAAAGGCTTTCCCGCTCCAAGCGGCGCTTTGCAGTATCGACGCAACGGTTTGACCTGCAAACTCTTTGGCCGTTTTCACATTGATTCCGCGAGCAACAAGGATGCGCATAACAAAAAGACCCGCAACATCTCGAAAGTCGTACCGAGCATGTCCTTGGTGGCGCGGCAAGTAACCGGCACGCCGCCAGTTTCGCACGGTTGCCTGACTCACGCCTGTGATCGTTTCGGCTTCGCTTGGCGTGAAAACTTCAAGTTCTAATTGCATAAGTCACCCTCACATTGTGTATCGATACACGTCTACATTTAGCGTGTCAAGATACACATTAGATGTAAAATAGTGACAGGATCAGTTAGGCATCCAAGCCAAGCTTAGAGTCGCGAAGCATAGCTTTCTTAAGTGCGTCCCAGCCATCGTGGAACGCCCAAGCGTCCAGTTCCAACGACAGCGCCTTCACTCGTTCCTCGATCACAGTCAGCAAGCCACAGAGGCCAGAATCGTCCTTTCCCTCAAGTTCGGGATGATAGTCGGCGATTGCCCCTGCAGCTTTCACCAGAGACTCAAGATAGACTGCCATGTGGTAAGGATTCATCTCAGAGTGCGGCTTCTGCGCAAGGGCAATTCCGCGCGCTCGGCTGGCATGTTCGGTCATTGTCAGTCACCCTTCATTGAATTACACTAAACGTGCAACGCTGCACTTCTAGCGCACGTTGCACTATTAGTGCAAGGTAAAAATATGACTCCATCTCAATGCCGTGCCGCACGCGCCCTTGTGGGAATGTCTCAAGACCGCTTGGCAGAAGTGTCGGACGTAGCAAAACGAACTATCGCAAGTTTTGAGAGAGAGGGACGGCAACCCTACCAGCGGACCATTGCCGCTTTGCAACTTGCTCTTGAGAACGCGGGAATTGAGTTTATCCCTGAAAACGGAAGTGGCCCCGGCGTGCGCTTGCAAAAAGCATAGGCCGGAACGTCATCCCGACGCCCCGGCCCTAATCCGCGCCGCGCCCACATCAAGGAATAGCAGGCCGCGCGCTGTCGGGGTTTTCGCACTCACCGACTAATCGGAATGCTTTGCGAAGAGCGTCCGCAAGGCGCATTCAGCCCATCCGTTTAGGCGTTGTCGCTACCGCCGCCCCAATTCACCGCCGACAGGGCTTGCGACATTTCATCGGGCGAAAGCCCAAGTTCCTTGCCGCGACCGATGGCCTCGATCAGCGCACCAAGCGCCCGCGCCCGACCACCTGCATCAAAGGCTTGCAGGGGTCGCCCTAGGTCGATTGTGATGCGCGTTCCCAGCTTGGCCGATGCCTCATCTGCCAGCACCTGCCCGATAGGTTCCAGCACCCATCCGGCCAAATGCCGCTGCGCTTCTCGGACCATCGGGCCGGTGGTGCTGGGATTCAGTAAACCGGGCAGAACCCCGAACGCCATTGCCACCGAATTGCGCGCCGCATTCAGGGTTTCGGCGGTCATCGACTTTGACAGGTCGGGCGACAACTGGTCAGGCGATTTCCCGACATTCGGGTGCATCCCAGCCGCCGTGGCATGTGCCACACCCTCGACAATAACGGTTGATCCGCGACGGCCCCGGAACGCCGCGCGCATCGCGTCCATGTCGCCCGCGTCCGAATCCGGCAATGGCACGATGAGACTGCCCAAAGGTGAATCGCGATAGACGTCGCGCAATGCCGCCTCGACCTCTTGCAACAGGCTTGCGGTCAGCGGCGCGCGCCGCAGGGGTGCGGTTCCTGCCCAAGGCGTGATCGGGTCGGAACCGATGACAACGTGCAGAACCTCTGCCGCCAGTGCCGTTTCAGCGCGTCCCCCACCCGCCTCGCTGATTTGAACCCGGTAAGCGCGTGGCATTCCGTTTCGGGTCGATAGGTCCCAATCACTGCACGGCACAAGCCCGTCATCCGTGATCAGAAAGATCGACTCCCCTCGCAACGCCAGCGCACGCGCCATAAGCGCCATGTGCCGCCGGGTCAGAAGATCAGTGCCAGCCACATCGGCAAGCGCGAACGCGCCTTCCCAGAGGCTCACACAGGATTGCACGGTGCCAGTCAGTTCCGCCACCCCTGACAGGCCGGTGATATATCCCTCACGCGCCGCCATGACCGCCGCAGTGTATCCCGCACCGCTTGACCGGCGCTCAGTCGCGGGTTCTGCCCGCCGTTTCAACCATCCGAACAAATCAAACCCTCCATCTTTGCAAGGCGCGGTGCAGACCGGTCACAGGGTCGGAAAATACGGCTGCCCGTTCCTCGACTGTCGTTTCTTTGTAGGCTGGCACAGTCACCAAAGAAAATTCGTAGAGAAGGGCGGAATTGATCGTTCTGATCAGCGCCCTACCCTCGCTCGGGTCTTCTTCGGTTGTTTCTTCTGCGTTCGGGTCAATCCGCTGGGGCGGAATTTGGAACCCCGGCGATATTCCAACAATCAGCCCTACTGCAAAACCCGCGAAAAAGTCTTGAACGTAGGGGGCACGTTGCAACTCGGGCAGTATGATCGCTTCAAAGATGACGGCCTCAGGCGTGTCTGACACGAAGAATGTGCCCGCCCCTCGACTGGCAAGCGGGCGATTGTAGTCATGCCCAATCAGAAGGTGAATTTCTTCGTCGGGCTTTTCGATCCGATAGGCAAACGCCTTTCGGCGAAACTTCTCTTTTCTGGGTCGCCCGGTCTTGCCACCGTCAGACAAGACCGCGCGTTTTTCATAGGGGAACGTACCCTTGAGGCGGCGCGATCCATCTTGCGCCGCCCGAATTTCAAGCGCGCCGATTGCGCCGCCCAGCAGCATCAGACGCGAACCCCGGTCAGAATCTCCAACTGGACGCCGCGCGGCACCGTCACGTCAAGCGTGGCAAGCGCCGTCAGCCGCAGGCCACCCGATGCCGCATCGCTGAACGGGTCGCGGATCATGTCAATCGCACCCCATGCGCCCATGAAGGCCGGGGGTGTGCCACCCGCCGCCGTGGTCAGAAGCGCCGTGCAGGCCAAGGGCGAGCCAGTCGGGGCGGCAAGCGCGTTCGTGGTCATCGCCACATTCTGCGCACCCACTGCCGCCAGCAGGCGATCCCATTCCCAGATCGGGGCAGCATCGGCGGCTTGCAGCGCGTCCAGTGCGGCGTAGACCTCAGGCCGGATCAGCACCTTGCAATCGCTCGGGCTGGTCGCGGCGTTGCCGGTCATGAACCGGATGATTGCCGCACGGAACACGGCCCAGCTTGCAGCCGCCCCTACCGCCGTCACGGTGATGCCATAGGTCGCAGCGCCGGGGATGATGCCCAGCGGTTGCCCGCTCGCACCCGTCCCCAGAAACACTGCCTTGTCCATTTCGGTCGCCATCGCGCCCTGCATGTCGCGCCGGATTGCTGCTTCCAGCGCATCGCCGCTTTGCTTCATCGCCTTGCGGGTCAGCTTCATCTGGACGCCCAGATTGTAATCGGGCTTCATCGCCTTATCCGTGGTCGCATAGGCGGTCGGGCTTGCCACCGCACCAGTTTCACCCGATGCCCAGCCCGCCGTCACGGCAGAGGTGACAACCGGCCATTCGGTCGCACCCGTGCCGATGTCGATCATCTGCACGCCCATGCGCGCGGCAACAGATCCCGGAAAAAGCCTGTCAATGATCGGGCGCGTGGTGATCGGGTTCGGCGTGCCACCCGCCACGGTTTCGCCCGCGCGGACTTCCAGCGCCTGCCACGGCACGGGCACGCCCCGGAAACCGCCTTTCGCGCGCAGCTCAGACACGATTTCCGCCGTGCGCCCGTCAAGCGTGCGGCCCTCGTCCAGCGCCAGCGCGACCTGGCGCATCTCAAACCCGGCAACCATTTCCGACCATTCGCGGCCGGAACGGGTTTCCAGTTCCTCGCCCGCCTCGCGGCGTTCGGTATCTTCGGCAATCAAGGCTGCGCGGAACCGGGTTTCATTGGTGCGATATTCCGCATCCATGTCGGTCATCGACCGGATTTCATCTTCGGTCGGGGTCGGCTTGCCCGCCAGACCGGCAAGGGCTTGGCGGATTTCCGACTGACGCCGGGTGATAGTCATCGAATCAAGCATTTGGTTCTCCTGTCATGCTCAGTTTGGATTTATGCGTGGCCCTCTCAAGCGAGGTCACAGAGTCCCGCCAGTCGCGGCGGGCATCGGTCACGGGGCGGTGCCCGCATTCGATTCTGGTCTTTTTGGTGTGGCAGGACGGGCAAAGCGCCTGCAGATTTTCTGGGGTGTAGGACAGGTCCGGGTGCGTCCGAACCGGCTTGATGTGGTCGACCTCAAGCCGCCCGCCGCAGTCACAGTGCTTGCAGCGGAAGCCGTCACGCTCAAGGATTTCCATCCGCAGCACCTTCCAGCGCTTCGTGCGCGTGACGACCTGCGAATGTCGAATATGTTCCTTGCGCACCCCCATCAGACGATTTCCGCCCGCTGAAAATGCAGATTGGTGTCAAGATTACCCTCGATCATGCGAAATGCACCTTTGCCTTGCGGGTCACCCGCCCGGTGATCCGCGCGCCCTCTGCCACGGCCAGCACCGATGCGGCCACCGCATCAATCCGCCCGTTCGACCGCGCCTTGGTCAATTTCAGATTGTTGGCCGGGTCGCGCAGCACGACCGCATCGGCAATGGCAGACCGCAGCAGCAGCGACGGCTTGACCTGCACTTTTCCGTCAAAAACCGCCCTGCGGAACCGCTCACAATCCTCGCCGCCATCGCGGAAACCCTGCCCGCGCCAGATCAGGGGCGCGCGAATACCCGCCTTGTCCAACGCCTCACCAAGTTCGCTTTGCTTGTAGCGGTCCATTGTAATTGAGGCGATCATTTCGCCCTGCACATGCGCCATAACCTCGATCAACCACGGTGCAACAGGCACAGTCATGTCGCCCAAAAGCGCCAATTCGCCCCTATCCTGCATCTGGCAATACCGATCATTCACCGCATCGGCTTGCCCGCGATCCAGAAGCGAAGGACGCGAAGGAAACGTGCCCTTGCATTCCAGCCGACCGCTTTCCGGCCAATAGAACGCCGCGGCTGTCATGCTGGCAGACCCGCCAAGGTCGATCCCAATCACAACCCGACCTTGGCGCGGGGGCAAGTCTGCCGTTTCGCAAGCCATCCATTCGTCGACTGTCACAAGATGATCGCGGGTTTCGCCGCTGATCCGTTCATTCCGGTTGTAAAGCCGGAACGAGGTCAGGCTTGCGCCGCCGCGTGCTATTGCCCGCCTCGCCTGCGCTTCAAGCCATTCAATGCTGGACCCGATTCCGTGCATGGCGCCGGGGTTTGCGATCATCAGTGACTCGCGGTCATCAGCGGGCAAACCGGGTGCCGGCCGATGTTCCTGGCAGTAAGTATTCGGCAGATCGTCATCCAGCCATTTGCTGAACGGGTGTATGTCATCCGCCGCCGATGTGCTGATGATAAGGGCCCGTCCTCCGCGCTTGCCCAGACCCGACAGAAGGGCCGATTCCAGAGCATCGCCCTTTTCGGCTTCCCAATGGCCGCGTTCATCTAGAAGGCACATCGTCGGGGCAGACCCCAGCGCAGACCGGCCATCAGCGGCAATGACCCGCAGGACGTGACCGCCTCCGTCACCCTCATACTCTATCTCAAGGCGGGGGGCGCGACGGAAGATCAGCCTGCGCTGAATCTCCAATGGAAGGGATGCCGCGAATTGTGCTGCAAAATTCCAGCCAATACGGGCCTGATCGCGCGACCTGGCGGCGATCAGGATTTCCCGGCGCGGCTGGCGGTCCCAGACGCCAACCAGCCCACCTAGCGCAAGCCCCGCAGACAGTGCAGTTTTGGCGTTGCCGCGCCCGATCGACAAAATCGCCGCCGTGATCCCCTCGCCCAACGCCCCCTCAATGAATTGCCGTTGAAACGGTGCCAAATTCATCAACTGGCCTGCGTTCGGACCCTCTGGAATTTTCAAACCCTGCAGAAATTGTATAGCAATTTCCGATGGTTGATGGATATTTTCCGGCCCAATTTTCCCTTCGTGAGCGAGAGGAGAAAACTCACAACGCCGGTCTCTATCAGGCTCAGAAACGGCGGCATTGGGACCAATACCGAACAGGTCGCCATGCTGATGCGTGTCGCGCGCTCTGATCATCGTCGTTCCCTCATCTCTTCGTTTCATCGTCGATCTTCTCTTAAGTTCCTCACCCTATTGGATGGTGAGGGTTGTTGTGACGGGCATAGGAAGACAGCCCACAGCAATGTGCTGCGGCTGTCCCTATGCCCGCACGGTCTTGCCTATTGGCCGGAGCCGGGCCGCCGCTTAGGGCCTCACTGTGCGCGCGTCCTCGCCAGTGAGTTGACCGCTACTTCCTGCACTTCGAACGCTGTGCAGCGGATCGGGCTTCGGTCGTTAGGACTGCCCTTTGCATTTGATCCGGCCCCGTGGTATGCTCGTGAAGTTGCGCGGCCACTGTCTGAACCCTCCCGCACAACCCGCCCGCCGCGCCAACGGCGGGCATTCTTCATTCAATCCCTCTCAATGAGTTCAGGGTCATCCTCGACCCCTGACATGGGCAGTTCGGCCACCATGCGCTGCATGACCGCCAACTGTTTCGCAGAAGGAGACCAACCCGGTTTCTTGCGGTCACGCTGGATCGAAAGGGCGAAGCCGCGTGCCCATCCTCTGGCATCCGCGACAACACGGCCCCACCTGAACAACAGATGATCAACCTCTATGTCGCCCGTGTAAGACTGGTCCGACCTCATAGCGCCACCCTGCGATACCGAGCGCAGACCCTGACAAAGTGAGGAGATAGGCGTTCAGTCTTTCTGTCGCTGGCCCCGCGCACATCATAATGAGACGCGACCTGGTCATTGATAGCGGCCGCCAGATCAGGTGGAACATCAGCCGCAGTCGGGCCAAATCCTGCAACGTATTCGATCACGATCACGCCGCAGGGCTTTGCGTCAGTCAATCGAACCGCAGGACGCAATCCGGTTGTGACCGCGAACCCCTCGAACGCAACATTGTCCGCCGTGATTTCCACAGAGAGCGGGTCGAAAAGTGGCGCGACAGGCAGTTGCAACCAAGTTGTGCGCGGCCAAGCGTCGAACGTGATTCGGACGGTCTGATTCAGGAAGGCAACATCGCCGTACTTTTCAGCCTCGCTTACCGCAGATTGAGCAAACCTGCAGAGTTCGGCGTCATCATCTGACCAATCTACACGGGCATGTTTTTTCAGATGGTCCAACACAAAAGCGTCAGCGGTAGTCAAAGGAATTCGCTGAATGTTCATGCTGCCGCCCTTCCCGCATAGCGAAGGAAGGCTTTCCGGTCGACGGAAGCCATCGCTTCAAACGTGGCGGCGCAAAACGCTTTGAGTTGGGCACGGTCGGCATACATAGCCCAAACCCGCGCCTCCTCCATCTGGTTCAAAAATGGCACCGAAGGCATTGGTGCGCGCAGGTCAGCAAGCGCTGCACCCATGATTTCGCAGGCGTCGGAAGGATGACAATCGGCTATCGCGTGACACAACGCCATTGCTGCAATGGAGCGCTTGCGGTAATGTTCAGTCTTGAACGAATATGTAATGACTTCGGCCCCGGTTGCGCCAGCCAGCGCGCCGGGGTTTTCGTTTTCGGGCGACGGAACAAGGTTCGCCAAGCATTCCTTTTTCCCAATGATACCAATGGTATCAGAATTGACGTTCGCCAATCCAACCGATTGATTTAATGCGCGATGCGCATTACCTCCGGGCCTACCACCACCGTCCTGACACCTCGCGGTCCGTCCGTGTGCGGCCTTCACAGCCTCGCGGTTTGGTTTTGGGGTTTCATGTCGGGCAGCGCGGTGCGATCATGTCAGCAGCAATGATCAGGGAGACTGCGATGCATCCGGCGCTTTTCAAGGGCGGCACTGCTGTTGTCACGGGTGCTGCCTCGGGTCTTGGCCTTGCTGCGGCGCAGCACCTCGCGCGGCTTGGGTTGCGGGTCTGTCTGGCCGATCTGCCCGGCGCGCGGCTGGATCTTGCAACGGACGCCGTGCGCGAAACCGGGGCCGAAGTGATTGCCGTGCCCACCGACGTATCCGACGAAGGCGCGCTGCGGCAATTGGCTGCGCAGGTGGCCGATGCCTTCGGCCCGGTCAATGTGCTGATGAACAACGCAGGCATCCAACCGGGCAGCGATATCTTTGACACGCAAGGCAACTGGGGCCATATTCTCGACGTCAACCTGCACGGCATCATCCGGGGCAGCCAGATCTTTGCCCCCGGCATGATATCAGGCGGCCAGCCGGGTCTGATCCTGAACACCGGATCGAAACAGGGCATCACCACGCCGCCGGGCGATCCGGCCTACAACATTGCCAAAGCCGGGGTAAAGGTCTTTACCGAGGCGCTTCAGCACCATCTGCGGGGCCTGCCCGGCTGCCGCGTCGAAGCGCGGCTGTTCATCCCCGGGTTTGTCTTTACCCCGCTGACCGCGAATGGCCGCACCGAAAAGCCCGCCGGGGCCAAGACGCCCGACGAAACCGTGGCGTTCCTGTTTGACGCGCTGAGCCGGGATGAGTTCTACATCCTGTGCCCCGACAATGATGTGGACCGCGCTCTGGATGCCAAGCGCATCCTGTGGGCGGCGGGTGACATCGCCGAAAATCGCCCACCCCTGTCCCGCTGGCATCCCGATCATGATGCCGCCTTCAAGGATTGGCTGAAAGCCTAGTCTTCGGACAATTTGCCAAAAAGATGTCGGTTGATTGCGGTCCCGCAAAAGGGTTCACTGAAGCACAGTCAGAGGAACCGCCATGTCGCAACCGGTCTGTCCGGTCATCGCCAAAAGACCCGCGCCGTGTTGCGCGCAAAACCACAGCGCCGCGTTGCACTGGATCGGACCGGACGCCCGGCATGCGTGCCTGCGCAATTTCGCACGGCCTATTTCATGTTTTGACATGGCCCCTCGATGAGCCCGCTGATCGACGGGTTGCAATACGCGAACTGGTCGGAAAAAATCTTCCGCCAGATGCGCGCGGGGGGTGTCGATGCGGTGCATGTGACGATTACCTATCACGAGACGTTTCGCGAAAGCGCTGCCAATATCGCCCGCTGGAACCGCTGGTTCGAAACCTACCCCGACCTGATCTTTCAGGGCTTCACCGCCGCTGATATCGACGTTGCCCGTGCCACCAAACGCACCGCGATCTTTTTTGGCGCCCAGAACCCAAGCTGTATTGAAGACGACATCGGCCTTGTGCAGATCCTGCACCAGCTTGGCCTGCGCTTCATGCAGCTGAGCTACAACAACCAGTCCCTTCTGGCCACGGGCTGCTATGAGGCCGAAGACCACGGCCTGACCCGCATGGGCCGCGCGGTCGTGGCCGAGATGAACCGCGTGGGCATGGTCGTCGACATGAGCCATTCGGCGGAACGATCGACCCTTGATACCATCGCCCATTCCGCGCGCCCCATAGCCATCACGCACGCGAACCCGGCAAGCTGGCACGCGGCCAGACGCAACAAATCCGACACCGTGCTGCGGGCCTTGGCCGCGCGGGGCGGGATGCTGGGGTTTTCGCTTTATCCGCATCACCTGCGGGGCGGCAGTGCCTGCACCCTGGCCGATTTCTGCACGGCCGTTGCGCGCACCGCCGATCTGATCGGCATCGAACACATTGGCATCGGCAGCGATCTTTGTCAGGATCACCCCGACAGCGTGGTGGAGTGGATGCGCGTGGGCCGCTGGACCAAACAGGTGGATTTCGGCGAGGGAACTGCGGCAGCCCCCGGCTTTCCGCCGATGCCGGCGTGGTTCGGCGATAACCGCGATTTCGGAACCATCGCCCACGGCCTTGCGCAAACCGGGATGACCAAATCTGAGATCGCCGCCATCATGGGCGGCAACTGGCAGCGCTTCTTTGCCGCAAGTTTCGGCCCCGCCACATGACCCACCCTGCCCCCGACTACCCCGACGTTTCCGCCTTTCGCCGCCCCGCCGATGTGGTCATGCGACTGGCGCGGATGGGCAGCGCGCACCCGTCGAGATTGTCGTTCCTGCGCGTCTTGCTCCGGCGGATCAAATCCGAGGGCTGGCAGATCGACCGCCCGCTGTGGCAGGTTGATGCAAACGGCGTCGGCCGCGCCGTTTACCGCGCCAAAGGCCCCGCACGGACCTACAGCCTTGTCGCCTTTGCCCATGATCTGCCCGACGACCAGCGCTCTGACCGGGTGATCGCCACGGCGTGGGATGCGACCTTTGCGCTGTTCGATGGCGAACCGGACGCCGCCGATCTTGCCCGCCTTGCCGCCAACGTGCCCTTGCAAGAGGCGGGCCGCGTGTCGCCCCGCGAACTGACCCTTGCCCGTGCGAATCGTTCGGTGCGACTGTTCCGGCATGTCGTAAATACGCTGGCCAAGGGCACCCAACCCACCCCGCAATCACTGGACGAGGTCGGCTATCTGATGCGCACCACCGCCGTTTACGGCGCGGGCAAGTTCGGGGCAGCGGACCGCGCGGTGATTGCCGACCGGGATGAGCTTTCCACGCCCTTTCAGGCCGAGATGCTGACCGTCTGGCTGATCCGCGCCTTTACCGTGGATCTGGTCGATCATCTGGCGGCCACTAAAGGCGGCGCAAAGGCTGTGCCGCTGGACCGGACCCTGCGCCGCAGGCTGGGTGTCGGCAATTCCACGGGCCTTGGCATGGCGCCCTTTCTGGTGCGCCACCCGGTACTTCTGAACAACTGGATGGCCGTGCGAGAGGAGGCTTTGGCGCGGGTGCGCGCCCTCCCCGAAGCCACAGGCGAAGCCGTGCAGGCCCTGCACACCGCCCTGACTGCGGCGACGGATAATGCACACCGTTGGCGGTCTGACCACCCGATCCAGAAAGGGAAGCTCACCGATCTGCGCGCCGATCTGGCCCGCGTGGCCGGGCATTTGACCCAATGGCCCGGCACCGCTTCCCTGCCCTGGAACCGCCTCTGGCTCTGGGCCGAAAGCGCCCTGACGGTTGAGGGGCAAGAGGCGCTGGCCTCTGTGATGCTGGAGCCGCACGGCGATCTGGTTGATGGCCTGACCTGCTGCTTGGGCGCGGATGAGGCGGCGCAGTTCCGCCTGAACGGGGCTGCGACCGTAGACGCCACCCGCGCGGCACTGGCGCAGCATTACGACTGGGCCTTGCGGGTGGATTTCACCCTGCCCGACGCGCAGGCGCGGTTCTGGTATGTGTCGGAAGAAAAGCTGGAACCCCGTCTGGGCGCGCGCCAAACGGAACCTGGGGCCGACCGCGAACAACCGCTGGGCATCGCCCGCATGGCCGCCGATCTGGACGCGGCGCTTGTCGCATATACGGGCGAAACCAGCGTTGCGGAATTCGCTTTAAGGCACCCCGAACACCGCCTGATGCTGCGCCGGGTGCAGATCGCCCGGCGCCACCCCTATGCCGAGGTGCGCGACAATCTGATCGCCGAAACCATGCTGCCCATTGACCTCATGCGCTGCAAACTCGCGTTTTTCGGCGCCAGCCATTTCGACCCCCGGTCTGACAAATGGGTGCGCATCAGCCTGTTTCAGGGCGAGCCCTTCCCCGATGATCTGAGCAACGCGTGACCGACATCGCCCTGTCGCGGGCCGAGGTCGAGGCTTTGTGTCTGAAGGCCGCACGCGGGGCGGGAATGGAATGGGGGCTGGCCGAGGAAGCGGGTTTTGCGGCTGGTTGGCTGGCCGCGCGGGGAATTGACGCTGCGGCGGAGCTATTAGACCATCTGACGCAGAACGCGGATGGCTGGCCCACTCTTTCCCCAATTCCCGCGCCGGTCCATTGGGCCGCATCCGGCGCGCAGCTTTGCCCCATCGCCTTGGGAGCGGCCCTGTCTGATCGGGCAAGCGCCGCAGATGGCCCCTGTGCTGCACCGCTGACAACCGCGACGGTTCACCAGCCGATCCTTGTGATCCCGTTTCTCGCCGCCTGCGTCAAAGCTGGCGACACGGCGTTGGCGCTTCGCTGTGGCGAAATATCCCTTTTGATTGACGCCTTGGGCGCACCCTTCGAAGATCTGGCCCGCCTATCGCATCTGCGGTCTGCGGCCCTGAGCCTGCACCCTATGCCTGCGACACCGCGCGCCATCGCGCCGACAGCGCTGCCCCGCATCGCGCCAAAACCCTTGCCGGGCTTGAGGCGCTGGCGCGGCACACCACCGTGCCCGCCACCGACGCCTCACGCCAAGGGGCCGGCGCGCAGGCCAGCGACAACGACTGAACGCTAGCCTTTCGCCAGCGCCAGCAAACCCGCCACATCCAGATGCATCTCCAGATGGTCGGCCAAAGCGTCCAGCGTCGCCTCGACCCCCGCACCATACACCAACCCGCCCGGGGTCACGCCGAGCCCCGCAAGATAGGCCGCGCGAAAGGCGTCGCCCGCAAACATGCCATGCAGATAACTGCCCATGACCCGGCCATCGGCACTCACCGCGCCCTCGGGCCGCCCGTCCACAAGGGCAAAGGGCCGCGTGCGGGCGGGGCCGTCGGTCTGACCGATGTGGATCTCGTAGCCCTGCATTGCGGTGCCGCTGGCCGCATGGACCGCCTGCGTCCGGGTCAGGCGTTTATCCGGCGTCATCACCGTTTCCAGATCAAGAAGCCCCAACCCCGCCGTCTCGCCCGCCGCCCCTTCAATGCCATCCGGATCGCGCACGACCCGGCCCAGCATCTGATATCCGCCACAAATCCCCAGAACCGCCCCCCCGCGCCGGACGTGTGCGGCGATGTCGACATCCCAGCCCTGCGCGCGCAGATACGCCAGATCGCCCCGCGTCGATTTGCTGCCGGGAATGATGATCAGATCGGTATTTCCCGGCACCGCCTGCCCCGCGCGGATCATGCTCAGCGTGACGCCCGTTTCCTGCGCCAGCGGGTCCAGATCATCGAAATTCGCGATGCGTGAAAGGGCCAGACAGGCGATCCGATACACCCCCGCCCCCCGCGCAGGCGGCAAATCAAGTGCATCTTCGGCAGGCAGGCGGCTCGCACCGTCAAAATAGGGCACCACGCCAAAGCCGGGCCAGCCGGTCCGCGCCCCGATCAACTGGTAGCCATCATCAAACAATCGCACATCGCCGCGAAACTTGTTGATGATGAACCCCCGGATCATCGCTGCGTCACCCGCCTCCAGCACGGCCTGAGTGCCCACCATCTGCGCAATCACCCCGCCGCGGTCGATATCGCCGACCAGCACCACAGGCACGTTCGCCGCCCGCGCAAAGCCCATGTTGGCAATGTCGCCCGCCCGCAGGTTCACCTCTGCCGGGCTGCCCGCGCCCTCGACAATCACCAGATCATATGCAGCGCGCAGGCGCGTGAAGCTTTCCAGCACCGGTGCCATGAGCGAGGGTTTAAGCGCCGCATAATCGCGCGCCCTGACCGTCGCCACCCGCCGCCCCTGCACGATCACCTGCGCGCCTGTCTCGGATTCGGGTTTAAGCAGGACCGGGTTCATGTCGACCACAGCATCAAGCCCGCAGGCCAGCGCCTGCAACGCCTGCGCGCGCCCGATCTCGCCGCCGTCGACCGTGACGGCCGCGTTGTTCGACATGTTCTGCGGCTTGAAGGGCGCCACCGACAGCCCCCGCCGCACCGCCGCCCGGCACAGGCCCGCAACCAGCAGCGATTTGCCGACGTTCGACCCGGCACCCTGGATCATCAACGCGCTCATAACCAGCACAGCCTTGCTGCGAAAAAGACAGATGAGTATTTGGGCAAAAATGAAATCAAAGGGGCTTCATTTTTGCAAAAATACTCATGCGATATCGGGTGCGGGCGCGGACGTTTCAGAATTCCACCCCCTTTTGCGCCTTGATGCCCGACCGGAACGGATGCTTGATCAACGTCATTTCCGTCACCAGATCAGCGGCCTCGATCAGTGCCTCCTTGGCGTTGCGCCCGGTCAGAACCACATGCGTGAGGGGCGGCTTTTTCTCGGTCAAAAAGCGCACGACTTCCGCCACATCCAGATAATCATAGCGGAGTGCTATGTTGATCTCATCCAGCAGCACCAGCTTGATCTCTGGGTTCAGGATCAACTCTTTCGCCTTGGCCCAGCCGGCTTCGGCCATCTGAATATCGCGCGCGCGGTCTTGCGTTTCCCAGGTGAAGCCCTCGCCCATCGCGTGAAACTGGCACAATTCCGCAAAATGCCCCTCGATCATGCGGCGCTCGCCGGTATCCCACGCGCCCTTGATGAACTGGACCACGGCGCAGGGCATCTGATGCGCGATGCAGCGCAGGATCATCCCGAACCCGGACGAGGATTTGCCCTTGCCCGCCCCGGTATGCACGATGATCAGGCCCTTCTCGCCCGCCTTCGTTGCCATGATCTTGTCGCGCGCGGCTTTCTTCTTGGCCATCTTGACCGCATGCCGGGCGTCGGTATTCGCCACATCGCCTGCGCCGGTGTCGTTTCCATCCGTCATCCGCCGGTCCTCCGCCTTGACAATACCCCCCCTGCGGCCTCAGGTGGGCACGCACTGGTGCCTGTGTCTATGACAGGCGAAGAGGGAATGCGACACGGTTTACGACCCCTTGGGTCACAATGCCGCAAGCGCAGCCGCCCCCGCGACCGTGACCGGAGAGGCGTCCAGCCACTGACCACCTGGTTGGGAAGGCGGGTGCCGGGGGGAAACCCGCTCCGCAAGCCGGGAGACCTGCCAGAGCACGGGTTTTACGGGCGGACGGGGTGTTCCGCGACCGGGCGGCCTGGGCATATGGCCCCGGCCCTTGGGCGCGCATCCTTTTGCCAAGGGAATGGACATGGGCGCGACACTGCACATCTGCACCACCTGCAAGCGCGAAGGGATGGACCCCGACGCCCCTCGCCCCGGTGCCGTGATGTTCGCGGCGCTGTCGGCCGTGCCGCCCGAGGGTGTGACGTTGGTGCCGGTTGAATGTCTGTCGGCCTGCGCCAACGGTTGTGCCGTGGCGCTGTCGGCCCCCGGCAAGTGGTCCTATGTCTACGGCAATCTGGACCCGGTCCTGCACGCGCCTGCCATTGCCGAAGGCGCCGTCCTTTACGCCGCCTCAGCCGACGGCATTGTGCCCTGGCGCACGCGCCCCGAGGTGTTTCGCAAACAATCCATCGCCCGCATCCCGCCCCCCCTCATCCCCCCTCTGGAGGCCACATGACCGCCCTTGATAAAATCCCCGTCACCGTGATCACCGGCTTTCTCGGGTCGGGCAAGACCACGCTGATCCGGCATCTGATGCAGAACCCGCAAGGCAAACGTCTGGCGGTTCTGGTCAATGAATTCGGCACGTTGGGGGTGGACGGTGATATCCTGAAATCCTGCGCCGATGAGAATTGTCCGGTGGAAAATATCGTCGAGCTTGCCAACGGCTGCATCTGCTGCACCGTTGCCGACGATTTCATTCCCACGATCGAGGCGCTGATGGCGCTGCCCGTGCGCCCCGACCATATCCTGATCGAAACCTCGGGTCTGGCCTTGCCCAAGCCGCTTCTGAAGGCCTTTGACTGGCCCGCGATCCGCAGCCGTATCACCGTTGATGGCGTGGTAACTTTGGCCGATGCCGAGGCCGTGGCGGCAGGCCGCTTTGCCCCCGATGTGGCAGCGGTAGATGCCCAGCGCGCGGCGGACCCGTCGATTGACCATGAAACACCCCTGTCCGAGGTGTTCGAGGATCAGATATCCTGCGCCGATATCATTCTTCTGTCCAAAGCCGATCTTGCGGGCGAGGCGGGGCTTGCCGCCGCGCGTGCGGTGATTGCGGCGGAAAGCCCGCGCATCCTGCCGATGATCGCGATGACCGAAGGTGTCATCGACCCGCGCCTGATCCTTGGCCTGAACGCCGCCGCCGAAGATGACATCGCCGCCCGCCCCAGCCACCACGACGGCGAGGATGACCACGAGCATGACGATTTCAACACCGTGGTGATCGACATGGGCGAGGTCACTGACCCCGACGCGCTTCAGGACGCGATCCGGCAACTGGCGGCCGAGCAGCACATCCTGCGCGTCAAGGGCTATGTCGCCGTGACCGGCAAGCCGATGCGGATGCTGGTGCAGGCGGTGGGTGCGCGGGTTCGGGCGCAGTATGACCGACCTTGGGGCGACAGCCCGCGCGGCACGCATCTGGTGGTCATCGCCGAGCATCACCACATCGACGAGGCCGCGATCCGCCGGGTTCTGGGGGCCTGATCCATGCATGTCGTCTTCCGCGAAAGCCACGGGCTGGAGGAAACCGAGGCACCGTTCGATCTGGGGCAGACGCCCGCCGATCTGGTGGTGCTTTCGTTTTCCGACAGTGACCTTGGCGCGTTTGCGGCGGGCTGGCAGCGCGGGCGGGCAAGTCTGCCCGAAACCCGGCTGGCAAACCTTGTGGCGCTGAAACATCCTTTGTCTGTCGATACTTATGTCGAAGGCGTGCTGGCCCATGCCAAGGGGATTCTGATCCGGCTGATCGGCGGCGAAAGCTATTGGCCCTATGGCCTTGCACAGGTGCAGGACATCGCACGGCGTCGCGGAATAGCCTTGGCAGTGCTGCCTGCCGACGGGCGCGAGGATGCGCGACTGGACGCGCTGTCAACGCTGCCCGTGTCGACCCTGCGCCGGTTGTCGGCGCTGTGTGATGCCGGGGGAGCGGTTGCGGCGCAAGCGGCGCTGGCGCAACTGGCCCTTGCGGCGGGGCTTTACGCGGGGCCGGTGGCGGGTGACAAATCGGTGCCGGACTGTGGCTATTACGATCCCGCGCGGGGGGTGGTTTCTGCACCCAAGGTCACCGGGCCGGTGGTCGCGGTGACGTTCTACCGCTCCTACGTCACCGCTGCCGATACGGCGACGATTGATGCTTTGCTGGCGGAACTTGGCACGCGCGGGTTTCAGGCGGTGGGGCTGTTCGCGCCCTCGCTGAAAGCTGCCGGGGCGGGTGCGTTCCTGCGCGCGGCGCTGGCGCATCTGGCGCCGGTTGCCATCATCAATGCGACCGCCTTTTCCGGCAAGGGCGCGGATGGCACGACTCCGCTGGACGATACCGGCTGCCCGGTGTTTCAGGTGGCGCTGTCGACCGCGCGCCGCAAGGATTGGGCGGGTTCCGACAGGGGCCTGTCGCCCGCCGATCTTGCCATGCATGTGGTCCTGCCCGAGGTTGACGGGCGCATCTTCGCAGGCATCGCCAGTTTCAAATCGCCCGGCAAACGCGACCCCGATCTGCAATTCTCGCGGTTTGCGCATCGCGCCGATGCAGGCCGCATCCGCGCCGTGGTGGACCGTGTGGCGGCGTGGCACAGACTTGGGGCGACCCCGGTTGGCAACCGCCAGATTGCGCTGATCCTGTCCACCTACCCCGGCAAGGCGCACAACCTTGCCCATGCGGTGGGGCTGGATGCACTGGCGTCGGCCGAAGGGATTCTGGCGGCCCTGCGCGCCGATGGCTACACGACCGAGGCAGGCGCGACGCTTGGCACCGCCCTGTTGCACGACACGCTGTCGTGGCCGCTGGCTGACTATGAAGCCGCCCTTGCCACCCTGCCCCAGACCTTGCGCGATGATCTGACCGCCGCATGGGGTGCTGCGCCCGATGATCCCGATTGCGACGGGCAGGCGTTCCGTTTCAAAGCCATCGCGCGCGGCAATGCGCTGATCGCCCTGCAACCGGAACGCGGCGACGTCACACAGCGCGACGATCACTACCACGATCTGACCCGCACGCCGCGCCACGCCTATGTTGCCTTTTATCTGTGGCTGCGCGCGGCAGGCATGCAGGCGCTGGTCCATATCGGCGCGCATGGCACGCTGGAATGGCTGCCGGGCAAATCGGTCGCCCTGTCGGATGCCTGCTGGCCCGAGGTTCTGACCAGTGCAATGCCGGTGATCTATCCCTTCATCGTCAATGATCCGGGCGAGGCGGCGCAGGCCAAACGCCGCATCGGTGCGGTCACGCTGGGCCATCTGCCGCCGCCGATGGTCGCCAGCGCCGTGCCGCCCGCAATGCACCGGCTGGAACGGCTGCTGGATGAATATTCCACCGCTGACGGGCTGGACCCCGCGCGCCGCGACCGGCTGATCGCGGCCATCCGGGATGAGGCGCAAAGTGCGGGGGTCGAGGATGATCTGGCCCTACCCGCCGACGCCAGCCCCGCCGAGGCGATCACCCGGATTGACCGCTTTGTCTGCGACATCAAGGAAAGCCAGTATGGTGACGGGCTGCATGTCTTTGGTAACGGCACGGGCGAAACGGTTGGATTGCTTGCGGCGCTGAACGGACGGCGGGTAGCCGCTGGCCCGGCAGGCTCGCCCTACCGGGGCCGCGCCGATGTGCTGCCAACCGGGCGCAATCTTTATTCGGTCGATCCCCGCGCCGTGCCATCGCGCGCGGCCCATACGCAGGGCGTGAAACTCGCCGAAGAACTGCTGCGCCGCCATTTGCAGGATCACGGGGATTGGCCGCGCGGCCTTGTCATCGACTTGTGGGGGTCGGCCACAATGCGCACGGCGGGCGAGGAATTCGGCATGGCGCTGCATCTGGCGGGCCTTGCGCCGCGCTGGGATGAAGGCTCAGACCGCGTGTCGGGGGTGGAGGTGGTGCCGCTGGCTCTGCTACGCCGCCCCCGCATCGACGTGACCTTGCGGGTGTCGGGACTGTTTCGCGACGTCTTTCCGGGGCTGGCGGGCGTGTTTGAAACCGGGGCAGCGGCGCTGGCCGCGCGGGACGAGGCGCCCGAGGATAACCCCTATACCACACAGACCCACCGCATCTTTGGCCCCAAACCCGGGCTTTACGGAATGGGCATGACCGTCGCGCTGGAGGATTATTCCGACGCGGGCCGCACCGCTGCGGGCGAGGCGTGGCTTGCGGGCAGCGCGTGGGCAATAGCGGCCAATGGCGATGCGGTGCAGGATCGCGCGGGGCTTGAGGCGCGGGTTCTGGCCGCAGACGGCTTTGCGCATGTGCAGGATCTGCTGGAAACCGATGTGCTGCTGGCGTCAGATTACGCGGCCCATGAAGGCGGGTTTGCCGCCGCTGTGGCCCGCCTTGGCGGCACCGCCCCGGCGCTTTATCACCTTGATGCCACCAACCCCGACACCCCCCGCGCCCGCACTCTGACCGAGGAGATTGCCCGAACCGTGCGCGCCCGTGCCGCCAACCCCGATTGGGCCAATGGAATGATGCGCCACGGTTTTCGCGGCGCTGCCGAACTGGCCGCCACGATGGATCATCTGGCGGCCTTTGCGCATCTGACCCGCGATGTGCCCGCGCATCTGATCGACCTTTACCACGACGCCACACTGGGCCGCGACGATCTGGTGGCCTTCATGGCACGCGAGAATCCCGGTGCCTTGGCGGCACTGCGCGACCGGTTCAACGCGCTTCGGGATGCTGGGCTGTGGATCACCCGGCGCAACTCCATCGCCGCGACGATAGGGGCGGGCGAATGACTGCACCACTAGCCACTATCCCTGAAATCAAGGGCTGGTGCCCCGGTGCGCTGCGCCCGATGCTGTCGGGCGATGGCTGGGTGGTGCGCATCAAACCGCCCGCCGGACGGCTGACCCAAGTGCAGGCGGCGGGGGTCGCCGACTTGGCACAGGCCCACGGCAACGGCTGGCTTGATCTGTCGTCCCGCGCCAATCTTCAACTGCGCGGCGTGCACGAGGCTGGCCTTTCTGCGCTGACCGATGGGTTGCGCAAGCTGGGTCTGGTGGACCCATCGCCCGAGGCCGAGGCCGCGCGCAACATCCTTGTCACGCCGTTTCACCGGGCGGGCGACGGCACGCCGGCGCTGGCGCAAAAGCTGGCTGATGCGCTGACCTCGGCGCCCTTGGACCTGCCCGGCAAGTTCGGCTTTGCGGTGGATACCGGGCTGCGGCCCGTATTGCGCGCGGCCTCGGCCGATATCCGGTTGGAGCGGTGCGCGGGCGGCATCCTTGTGCGCGCCGATGGGTCTGGCAAGGGCGTGCTGACCGATGATCCGGTCGCTGGGGCCTTGGCGCTGGCGCGGTGGTTTCTTGCCTCGGGCGGGGCGAGCGGCGGGCGTGGCCGGATGGCGGCACATCTTGCGGCGGGCCATCTGCCCCCGGGCGCGTCTGTTAAGATGACCGGCGCCGCAGCCTTTGCACCGCAGCCCCAAGCCACCGATGCGGGCAGCCTTGTGGCGCTGGAATTCGGCCAGATCAGTGCGGGAACCCTGCGCGCCCTTTCCGCGCTTGGCAATTTGCGCACAACCCCGTGGCGGATGCTGCTGATTGAAGGGCTGGGCGGCCCCCCCGCCCGGCCCGATGTGATCACCGACCCCGACGATCCGCGCCTGCGCGTTGTGGCCTGCACCGGTGCGCCGGGGTGTCCGCAGGCCTTGCAAGACACCCGCGCATTCGCCCGCAGCCTTGCCCGCGCGGTGCCCGACGGCCGCGTTCTGCATGTGTCAGGCTGCGCCAAGGGTTGTGCGCATCCCGCACCCGCCGACCTTGTGCTGACAGCACGTCCTGCCGGTTTCAGCTTTGCCCGCGATACCACCGCAGCCTTGGCGACCGACCCCGTTCTGACCGCGCCCGCCCTTCTGAAATCCGCCGCAACCCTGTTCGGAGCGCCCGATGCCGCACCTCTATGAAACCGATGGCGCCACGATCTACGTCAACTCGTTCGCCACGATCCGGGCCGAGGCCGATCTTGGCCGCTTCACTGCAGAAGAAGAGGTCGTCGCCGTTCGGATGATCCACGCCGCAGGCATGGTCGGGCTGGAGCGGCATCTGCGTTTCACCCCCGGCATGGCCATCGCGGCGCGTGCGGCTTTGGAGGCGGGCGCGCCGGTGCTTTGCGATGTGCGCATGGTCAGCGAAGGCATCACCCGGCCCCGCCTGCCTGCGCAGAATGTGGTTATCTGCACGCTGCAAGACCCGGCCGTGCCGGAGCTGGCGCGGGCGATGGGCAACACACGCTCGGCAGCGGCGGTCGAGTTGTGGCGGCCGCATCTGGCGGGAGCGGTTGTGGCCATCGGCAATGCGCCGACGGCGCTGTTCCACCTCTTGAACATGCTGGAAGACCCCGCCTGCCCGCGCCCGGCGGCGATCATCGGCTGCCCGGTGGGGTTCATCGGGGCGGCGGAATCGAAGGCCGCTCTGGCAGCGACACCGGGGCTTTTGTCGGTGGTGGTCGAGGGGCGTCTGGGCGGGTCGGCGATGACGGTGGCGGCGGTCAACGCGCTGGCCAGCCGGAAGGAATAGCGCATGGCAAAGATCATCTGTGCGGGCCTTGGCCCCGGCGACCCCGACCTGATGTCGGTGAAATCCGACCGCGCGATCCGGGCGGCTGGCCAGATCGCCTATTTCCGCAAGGAAGGCCGCGCGGGTCAGGCCCGGCGCATTGTGGACGGCATGTTGCGCGCCGATGTCGTTGAACTTGCAATGGAATACCCCGTCACGACCGAGCTTCCCTTTGACAGCCCCGCCTATATCGACGCGCTGGCACGCTTCTATGACCTTTGGGCCGACCGGTTGGCTGCCTTGCCCGGTGAAGTGGTGGTGCTGTGCGAGGGTGATCCGTTTTTCTATGGCAGTTTCATGCACCTCTACACCCGCCTGCGCGCGCGGGTCGAGGTGCAGGTCATTCCCGGCATCACCGGAATGGCGGGCTGCTGGCATGCCACGGGCGAGCCGATCACCTGGGGCGATGATGTGCTGGGCGTGCTGATGGGCACCCTGCCCGAGGCGGAACTGGTCACGCAAATGCGCGCGGCGGATGCGCTGGTCATCATGAAAACCGGGCGCAACCTGCCCAAGGTCCGCCGCGCTTTGGAGTCTGCGGGTCGGCTGCAGGATGCCTGGCTGGTGGAACGCGGAACGATGCCGGGCGAGCGTGTGGTGCGGCTGGCCGAGGTCGATTGCGCGGATTGCCCCTATTTCGCGATTGTTCTGGTCCATGGCCACGGTCGCCGCCCCGAGGTGCCGGAATGACGGGTTCGGTCGTGATTGCAGGGCTGGGGCCGGGCGCGGATGCCCAAGTGACACCCGAGGTGAGCGCTGCATTGGCGCTGGCCACCGATATTATCGGATATATTCCGTATGTTGCGCGCATACCTTCGCGTGATGGCTTAACGCTGCACGCGTCCGACAACCGGGTGGAACTGGACCGCGCCACGCATGCTTTGCAGCTGGCTGCGCAAGGAAAGCGGGTTGTCGTTGTGTCATCTGGCGACCCCGGCGTGTTCGCAATGGCAAGTGCCGTGTTCGAGGCGCTGGAGGCGGCCCCCGAACATGCGAGCGTGCCGATTACTGTTCTGCCCGGTATCACCGCGATGCTGGCGGCGGCCGCGCGGGCCGGCGCACCCCTGGGCCATGATTTCTGCGCGATCAATCTGAGCGATAACCTCAAACCATTTGATCTGGTTGAAAAACGTGTGCGGCTGGCGGCAGAGGCGGATTTCGCAATGGCGTTCTACAATCCGCGCTCGGCCAGCCGCCCGCATCAGTTTGCCCGCATTCTTGAAGTGCTGCGCGACACCTGCGGGCCCAACCGTCTGATCACCTTTGCCCGCGCTGTCAGCACCAAGGATGAGGCTTTGCGCACCGTCACGCTGGCAGAGGCCACGCCCGAGTTGGCCGATATGCGCACCGTCGTTCTGGTTGGAAATTCGGCCACGCGGCGCGTCGGGCCATATGTCTACACCCCGAGGTCGGCATGAAAAAGCCAGTCCATTACGGCACTTACGCTGTTCACACTGGCCCGTTCGGGCAATTCGGGCCGGTCGATCATCACAACCGGCAGACCCAAGGCCCGCGCCGCGATGATCTTGGCCACCGCCCCCGTTCCGCCTGCGTTCTTAGCGACGATATGGGTGATGCGGTGGTGTTGCAGCAAGGCCGAATCGCCCGCCACATCAAACGGCCCCCGGTCGATCACCGCGACGGCATCCTGCAACGGCAGCTCCGCCAACGGGTCCACCAGCCGCAGCAGATACTGGTGCTGCGGGCGGGCGGCAAATGCGGCGATGTGCTGACGACCAATCGCCAGAAACACCCGCGCCGGTGCCTGTGGCAAGGCGGCAACGGCCCCTGCGATATCGCACACGCGGGTCCAGCGGTCGCCCGCCTCGGCTTGCCAGGCAGCACGCTCCAGCGCCAGCAGCGGCACGCCGGTCTGCGCGCGGGCAGCAGCGGCATTCCGGCTCATCTGTGCGGCGAAGGGATGGGTTGCATCGACCACATGGGTGATATTTTCGGCGCGCAGATAGGCCATCAGCCCCGACACCCCGCCAAAGCCGCCCACCCGCACCAACAGCGGTTGGGCCACCGGTGCATCGGTGCGCCCGGCATAGGAATAGACGGCGTCCACGCCCGTTTCGGCCAAAGCCTGCGCCATCGCCCCGGCTTCGGTCGTGCCGCCCAGCAAAAGCACGCGCATGTCTGACCCCTGGCTTTCCCTCATCGGTATCGGCGAAGATGGACTGGCGGGCCTGCCCGCCGCAAGCCGTGATGCGCTCGCGGCGGCGGAAATCGTCTTTGGCGGGCCGCGTCATCTGGAATTGGCCAGTGTGGGGGCACGCGGGCGGGCATGGCCAGTGCCGTTTTCGGTGGCCCCGGTTCTGGCCGCGCGTGGGCGCAGGGTTGCGGTTCTGGCCTCGGGCGATCCGTTCTGGTTTGGCGCGGGCGGTTCTCTGATGGCGGGGCTTTCGGCTGGCGAATGGGTGTCGCACCCCGCGCCTTCGGTGTTTTCGCTGGCCGCTAATCGGCTGGGCTGGCGGCTGGAGGAAGTGCTGTGTCTGGGCCTGCACGCTGCCCCCTTGGCACGGCTGGTGCCTGTGCTGGCCCCCAGCGCGCGGATAATCTGCACCCTGCGCGACGGGGCGGCGGCGGCGGAACTGGCGGGCTGGCTGGTGGCGCAGGGGTTCGGCGCGTCTGATCTGACGGCGCTTGAAGCATTGGGCGGGCCGCGCGAACGGGTGCGGGAAACGCGCGCGGATGCCTGTGATTTCAAGGATATAGTGGTCCCGGTCGCGGTGGCGATCCATGCCGCAGGTGCGCCGGGATTGCCCCGTTCGTGCGGTCTGCCGGATGATCTTTTTGCCCATGACGGCCAGATTACCAAACGCACCGTCCGCGCACTGACGCTATCGGCGCTGGCCCCGCGCAAGGGCGCCGTGCTGTGGGATCTGGGGGCGGGGTCGGGGTCGATCTCGGTCGAATGGTGCCTTGCCGGGGGGCGCGCCTTTGCCGTGGAACTGCGGGCCGATCGGGCCGCGAACATCCGCGAAAACGCCGCGCGGTTCGGGGTGGAGCACCGGCTTTCGGTGCTGGAAGGCCCGTCCACCGACCACCTGCCCACCCTGCCCGCGCCTCAGGCCGTGTTCATTGGCGGCGGCGGGTCGGACAACATGCTGACGGCGGTCTGGGCCGCGCTTCCCACCGGCGCGCGGCTGGTGATGAACGGGGTCACGCTGGAAACCGAGGCGCTGCTGGCCGATTGGCACGCGCAAAAGGGCGGCACTCTGATGCGCTTTGACATCGCCGAAGCCACCCCTCTGGGCCGGATGCGCGGCTGGCAAGCCTCGCGCCCCGTCGTGCAGTGGAGTGTGCTGCGATGAGGGTTGCGGGTTTTGGTTTGCGGGCAAATGCGCAGCTTTCGTCCTTTGCGCAGGCCCTCGCGGCGGTGGGGGGCGCACAGGCGCTGGCCACGGCAGCAGACAAGGCCGATCATCCGGCGCTGACCGCTTTTGCACAAGGTGCGGGTCTGCGCCTTGCTGCCGTTGCCCCCGCCGCCATCGCATTTGCACACGTCGCCCTTTCGCCCCATTCCCCCGCACGCTATGGCGGGCGCAGTGTGGCCGAGGCGTCGGCGCTGATTGCGGCGGGGGCAGGTGCGCGCATCGTGGTGCCGGTGCAAAAATCGCCCGATGGCCGCGTGACCGTGGCTGTAGCAGAGGGGAACGGATGACAGTTCATTTCATAGGCGCGGGGCCGGGTGCTGCCGATCTGATCACGATCCGGGGGCGCGATCTGATCGCCGCCGCGCCGGTGTGCCTTTACGCAGGTTCACTGGTGCCCGAGGCGTTGCTGGCGCATTGCCCGCCGGGGTGCCGGATCGTGAACACAGCGCCGCTGTCGCTGGACGCGATCATTGACGAGATTGCGGCGGCGCACGCAGCGGGCCTTGATGTGGCGCGGCTGCATTCCGGCGATCTGTCGGTCTGGTCGGCGATGGGCGAGCAGTTGCGCCGCCTGCGGGCACGGGGCATCCCCTATGACGTAACGCCCGGCGTGCCGTCCTTTGCGGCGGCGGCGGCGGTTCTGGGGGCCGAACTGACGCTGCCGGGGGTCGCGCAATCGGTGATCCTGACGCGCACCTCGGGGCGGGCGTCCGCCATGCCAGAGGGTGAGACGCTGGCGAATTTCGCCCGCACAGGCGCTGTTCTGGCGATACATCTTTCAGTGCATGTGCTTGAAAATGTTGTGAAAGAGCTGTCGCCCTTTTATGGCGACGACTGCCCGGTGGCGGTGGTGTGGCGCGCGACATGGCCCGATCAACGCGTGGTGCGCGCGACCCTTGCCACGTTGCAATCGAGCCTTTCCGCGGAAATGGAGCGGACCGCACTGATCCTTGTGGGCCGGTCACTCGCGACGGATGATTTCGACGAAAGCCGCCTTTACGCGGGCGATTATGACCGCCGTTATCGCCCGGTCGGCACCGCCCCCCGCTTTCCAGACGCCACATGAACGCCCCCGGCCTGATCATATCCGCCCCCGCATCGGGCACCGGGAAAACCACTGTGACGCTGGGGCTTTTGGCCGCGTTCCGGGCACGCGGGGTGTCTGTGCAGCCGTTCAAGGCAGGCCCCGACTACATCGACCCCGCGTTTCACGGCGCGGCGGCGGGGCGGGCGTCATTCAATCTGGATACCTGGGCGATGAACCCGGCGCGGATCGGAGCGCTGGCGCAAACCGACGCGGAACTGATCATCGCCGAAGGTGCGATGGGGCTGTTCGACGGCGTGTCGCGTCCCGGTCTTGCGGGGTCAGGCTCCAGCGCTGATCTGGCCGCGCTGATGGGCTGGCCGGTGGTTCTGGTCCTGGATGTGTCGGGTCAGGCGCAATCGGCGGCAGCGGTGGCACATGGCTTTGCGACGCTGCGACCGGATGTGCGGGTGGCGGGGGTGGTGCTGAACCGGGTGGCAAGTGCCCGGCACGACAGCATGGTGCGCGCGGGCATGGAGGCGGCGGGTATTCGCGTTTTCGGTGCGTTGCCGCGCAATGCCGGAATCGCCTTGCCCGAGCGGCATCTGGGGCTGGTGCAGGCGGCGGAAACCGATGATCTTGTGGCGTTTCTTGCCAAAGCGGGCGCTTTCATAGCTGAGCATCTTGATCTTGATGCGCTGCGCGCCGCGGCCCGGCCTACCGCGCGCCCTGCGGGCAATGCCCCGCGCACCCCGCCCCCCGGACAGCGTATCGCACTGGCACAGGATGCCGCTTTTTCGTTCACCTATCCGCATCTGCTGGCCGATTGGCGCACGGCAGGGGCCGAGGTTCTGCCGTTTTCCCCGCTTGCCGATGAGGCGCCCGACGCCAGCGCCGATTGCTGCTGGCTGCCCGGCGGTTATCCTGAACTGCACGCAGGCCAGATCGCTGCCGCCGAAGGCTTCCGCACCGGGTTGCAGCGGTTTGCGCAAACCCGCCCGGTGCATGGCGAATGTGGGGGCTATATGGCGATGGGTGCCGGGTTGGTTGACGCGGCGGGTGTGCGGCACCGGATGGCGGGGCTTGTGGGGTTGGAGACAAGCTATCAAACGCGAAAGATGCACCTTGGCTACCGCCGCGCCACGCTGGCAGCCCCGATGTCGGGGTTTCCGATGGGCGCACGTCTGCGCGGGCACGAGTTTCACTATTCCACCATCACCGCCCAACCCGACGCGCCCCTTGCCGATGTGACCGACGCCAATGGCGATGCGGTTGCCGAAACCGGATCGCGGCGCGGCCATGCGACGGGCAGCTTTTTCCATCTGATCGGGGCGGACGCATGACCGGCTTTGTGTCCTTCGTGTCGTCTGGCCCCGGCGACCCGGAGTTGTTGACGCTCAAGGCGGTGGACCGTTTGCAAAAGGCCGATGCGGTGCTGTTCGATGATCTGTCGGCGGGGCCAATTCTGGCCCATGCGCGGCCCGGCGCAGACCTTGTGGGCGTCGGTAAACGCGCCGGACGGCCCAGCCCCAAGCAAGATCACGTCAGCCGGTTGCTGGTGGATTATGCGCTGACGGGGGCCAAGGTCGTGCGCCTGAAATCCGGTGATGCGGGCATTTTCGGGCGGCTGGAGGAGGAAACCACCGCTTTGGCGGCAGCCGGAATACCGTTCGAGATCATTCCAGGCGTCACCACCGCGTCAGCCGCCGCTGCGGCTGCGGGCATTCCGCTGACCCGCAGGCTGGCTGCGCGGCGCGTGCAGTTTATCACCGGGGCCGATGTGACCGGCGCGTTGCCCGGAGATGTAAACATGGCCGCCCTGGCCGACCCCCACGCGACCACAGTCGTCTACATGGGCAAACGCACCTTCCCCGACCTTGCTGCGCGGCTGTTTGCGGCGGGCTTGCCTGCCGACACGCCAGCGCTTCTGGCCGAGGCCGTGTCCACACCCGATCAGCGGCTGGAGCGGCACACGATGGCCAGCCTTGCGGCCAAGCTGGCGCAGGACACCGGCAGCGCCCCCGCGATCATCCTGTACGGCCCGCTGGCCGAGGACATGCTGTGAGGATCACGCTGTGCACCGGCTGCGCGCTGGGTCAGGGCGGCTTTCGCGAAACCCTCAGCCTTGCCCTGCAAACGGCTGGCATCGAAGCAGAAATCGCCACCACCGACTGCATGTCGGGCTGCGCGCGCGGATCAACCCTTGGCCTGCGCGCGCCGGGCAAGACGGCCTATCTGTTTGGCGATCTGACGCCCGCTGATCTGCCCGACCTGATCACCTTTGCGCGGCTTTACGCGGCCTCAAAAGATGGCACGTTTGCCGATGCCCGCCCGCTTGGCGCGCTGCGGACCAAGGCTCTGGCGCGGATTCCGGGCTAGATGCCCCCCACCTGTCGCAGAAAGCCCGCAAACCGGCGCAATCGCCATTGACCCCCGCCCGCGCCTGATGCCAGATGCAACGGCATGGTGTCCGATCGGCGCAAAGCGTCCGGACTGAAACGGGAATGGGGAACGGGCGGACCGATGCAGGCGCCCAATGCCCCAACCGCCCCCGCGACTGTATGCGGCGAGCGGCCTTCCAAAGTGCCACTGTCCCCGTCGGGGATGGGAAGGCGGAAGGCAGGCTTTGACCCGCGAGTCAGGAGACCGGCCGTGCGTGGTGAAACAACGGGCCGTCGGGTGTGACGGTAAGGAGAGAAAACAATGAAGACCAACGCTTCGGCAACCGCCGTTCCTGCATCAAGAGCCACCGCATTCGCGTCGGTGCTGTTCGTGGCCCTGTTGGGCAGTGGCGTTTTGTTCATGGCAGGCCATGCGCAATCGGCTACGCTGCATGACGCTGCCCATGACGTGCGCCACGCGACCGGCTTTCCCTGCCACTGACCCTTTGACCCCATGATCCAGCGCATGCTGGCCAGCGCTTTGTTCGCTGGCTTTGCGGCGGGGCTGTTTGCGGCCCTGCTGCATTTTTCGTTGATCCAGAATTTGATTCTGCTGGGCGAGGATTACGAATCCGGCGCGCGCGTTCACTTTCAGGACGCGCCCGCCATGAAACCATCCGCCATGACGGGGCATGACCACGCCGCCCCTGATCCGGGGGCCGTGACCGAAGGTGAGCCTGCGTCAAACGCAAAGCCTGCGGCACATGACCATGGCGCGGGCCATTCGGCAGAGCCGACCACGCTGACCCGGAACGCGCTGACCGTGCTGTTCTCGGCGCTGGTCTATGTGGCCTATGCCTTGTTGCTGGTGGCGGGGTTTGCCTTGGCCGAACAATTCGGCCTGCGGGTGGGCCTGCGTGAGGGTATCTTGTGGGGTATCGCTGGCTTTGCCAGCTTTCAGCTCGCCCCGGCGATGGGGCTGGCCCCGGAACTGCCCGGCACGATTGCCGCCGAATTGCATTTGCGCCAGATCTGGTGGCTGGGCACGGTGCTGGCAACCGGCACGGGCCTTGCCCTTCTGGGTTACGGCCGCGGGCTGGCGGCGATAGTGGTCGCGGTGGTCCTGCTGGCGGCACCGCATGTCATCGGAGCACCCGAGCTTGATACCTATTGGGGTGCTGCCCCGCCCGAGGTGGCCGCAGCCTTTGCCGCGCGGGTCCTGGGTGTGGGCCTTGCCGTCTGGGCTGTGCTGGGCGGGCTGGCCGGGTGGTTCTGGTCGAGCCGCAGCACCGTTTAACGCGGTTTTGTCTGGCAGGCACGAAGGGGGGGCGTTATGGGAAACCAACGCCCCCTCTTTGATGCGGACCCATATATGTTCGACCTGACCCTTGTCGGCATAGGCACCGGCAACCCCGATCATCTGACGCTGCAGGCGGTCCGCGCACTGAACGCCGCCGATCTGATCCTGATCCCCGACAAAGGGGCTGCCAAGGCCGACCTTGCCGATCTGCGCCGCACAATCGTGGCGGATGTGGTGACCAACCCCGCAACGACGATTGCCGCTTTTGAGCTTCCGGTGCGGGATGAGGCGATCCGCGATTACAACGCCCGCGTGAACCACTGGCACTATGCCATAGCCGGCGTCTGGGCGCAGACCATCGCCGCTCATTCAACGGCCCGCAAGGTCGCCCTTCTGGTCTGGGGCGATCCGTCGCTTTACGACAGCACGCTGCGCATTGCAGCGCGCCTTGCCCCCGCACCAAAAATCACCGTGATCCCCGGCATCACCTCGATGCAGGCGCTGACCGCCGCCCATGCAACCGCGCTGAACGACATTGGCGCGCCGTTTACCGTGACCACCGGCCGCCGCCTGCGCGAGACAGGCTTCCCGCCCGGCGTCGATACCTGCGTGGTCATGCTGGACGGCGAGTGTTCGTTTCAGATCCTGCCGCCCGATGGCATCCGCATCGAATGGGCCGCCTATGCCGGGATGCCGCAGCAGATCACCGATGCAGGCCCCCTTGCCGAAGCCGGCCCGCGCATCATAGCTATCCGCGCCGCCGCCCGCGCTGCACATGGCTGGATAATGGATATCTACATCCTGCGCCGCACCTGACCTGCGCACACCCCGCCCCCCACAAACAAGAAGGGCGGACGACCATCCGCCGCCGCCCCTTTTTTCTGTTCAAAAGTATCCCCGCCGGAGGCTCCTCGCCCTCAACCCCGCGCTCATGCCGGGTCGGCGATCACATCCTGCCGCTGCTGGCCCAGCCCCGCGATGCCAAGTTCCACTACCTCGCCGGCCTTCAGGAACCGTTGCGGCTTCATCCCCAACCCCACGCCCGGCGGCGTGCCGGTCGAGATCACGTCACCCGGATGCAGCGTCATGAACTGGCTCAGGTAGCTGACCAGATGCGCCACGCCGTAAACCATGGTGCGGGTCGATCCGTTCTGCATCTTTTGCCCGCCAACGGTCAGCCACATGTCCAACGCCTGCGGGTCGGCGACTTCATCCCGCGTCACCAGCCACGGGCCGATCTGACCGAAGTTGTCGCAGCTTTTGCCCTTGGTCCACTGGCCCGCGCGTTCGGTCTGGAAGCCGCGTTCGCTGACGTCATTGGCCACGGCATAGCCCGCCACATGGGCCAGCGCGTCGGCCTCGGTCACATATTTCGCGCGAGTGCCGATGATCACGGCCAACTCCACCTCCCAGTCGGTTTTCACAGAACCGCGCGGAATGATGATCGGGTCGTTCGGGCCGCAGATGGCAGAGGTGGCTTTCATGAAAATGATCGGCTCGGGCGGCACTTTGGCCCCGGTTTCGGCGGCATGATCGGAGTAATTCAGACCGATGCAGATGAACTTTCCGGTGCCGCCGACACAGGCACCCAGCCGGGTGCCGGGGGCGACGCGCGGCAAATGCGATGGATCAACCGCCCGGATCGCAGCCAGCCCGTCGTCCGACAGAACCGCCCCCGCAATGTCGGGTACGATGCCCGTCAGATCACGGATGGTGCCGTCTTCGGCCATCATTCCGGGCTTTTCCGCCCCAAGGGGACCGTGGCGCAGCAGTTTCATAAGATGTCCTTTCAGGTATTGGTCCAGCCGCCGTCGATCATATGAGCAACGCCGGTGGTGTAGCTTGATTCGGCACTGGCCAGATAGATGAGCAGCGCCGCAATTTCTTCGGGCTGCGCCGTGCGCCCGATGGGCTGACGCGCGGCGGTGACGAGCACCCGCTTTACCTTCATCCAGTCCATTCTGGCCCCCTCAGGTGCGCGCCAGCAGAGCGTCTATTTCGGCCCGTGTGGGCATAGCGGGCGCGGTGCCGGGGCGGGTCACGGAAATGCCCGCCGTGGCACAGCCAAAGCGCACGGCGTCGCGCACCGATTGCCCCTCGGACAGGGCCACCGCAAAGCCGCCGTTGAACGCATCGCCGGCACCCGTGGTTTCGGCAACCGGGCCCGCGCTGATCACCGGCACATGGAAGCTTTGCTGCGCGTCGCGGTAGTAAGCGCCCTTGTCGCCCAGCGTGATGATCGCGGCCCCCACGCCCCGCGCAAGCAAGGCATCCGCCGCGCGTTCGGCATCGGCAAGCGTCACCACGGGAACACCGGTCAGCGCCTCGGCCTCGGATTCGTTGGGGGTGACATAGTCGCAGAGCGCCAGCATAGCATCGGTCAGTTCCGCCGCCGGGGCCGGGTTGAGGATGGTTTTCACCCCCGCCGCGCGGGCAATTTCCAGCGCGCGGTGGGCCGCCGGAATGGGTTGCTCCAGTTGCGTGACGAACACGGCGGCAGAGCGGATCAGATCGGCCTTGGCCTCTACATCGGCCACCGAAACCCGCCCTGCGGCACCGGGGGCCACGATGATTGCATTGTTCCCCGTGCCGTTCTCGATAAAGATATAGGCGGCCCCGGTATAGCTTTCGGGATCATCGGTCACCTGCGGATGGACCCCGGCGCGCGCCCACGTCGCCCGCGCAATATCGGCAAAGGCATCGACGCCCAGCCGGGTGATGAAATGCACTTCGCCGCCCGCCATTGCCGCCGCCACCGCCTGGTTTGACCCTTTTCCGCCCGGACCAAGCACGAAGGATGTACCCAGAATCGTCTCGCCCATTTTCGGCTGACGCGCGGCCCGGTAGGCGGTGTCGGCCACGAATATGCCAAGGATCACAATGGGTTTTGATGCTTTGTTCATGTCATGCGTCCGGGGCGATCACGCCCTTGCGAAAGATAAAGCAGCCATAGAACCGCCGCTCGCCGGTCTGGATCACGGCATAGGCATCCTTGGCGCGTTCGTAGAAATCGAACCGCTCGATGCTGATCATCGGGCGCGGGCGGCCCTCGGCACGGTCAATCTCGGCCTGCACTTCGGCCTGAACGGGTTCGACGCGCGCCGCATCGCCCACCACTTCCATTCGGCCTGCAAAATCATCGACGAACGTATCCAGCGGCAGCACCGACAGAACCGCTTGTGTGGCCTGCGCGCAGGTCAGATTGTCCATCCGCAAAAGCGACCTGGTTATGGTTTGGCGCGCAATGGAATCGGCCGGAAAGTTGGTGTCGCAGACCACCAGCGTGTCGCCGTGGCCCATCGCGCGCAGCGTGCCCAGCACCTCGGCGTTCAGCCGGTTGTCGATCCCTTTGAGCATGGCGCCCCCCTATTGAAAATGTGTCTGCATTGCGTTGGCGATGGCAAGCCCAAGACTGTGGTGCGCCGCCGGCTCGTAATGAATACCGTCCACCGGCGACACCGCGATCAACGCGCCCGCATCGACGAACGGCAGTCCCATGCGTGCGGCGACGGCAGCAATCGCCGGTCCAAGCGCGCGCGATTTGGCCGCCCCGCCCGCGAACATCTGGTCCAGCACCCCGGTTTCCTCAATCGGCGGCGGTGCAACCAGCATCACCGCAGGGGCGCTGCCACCCGGCCCGGCGGTCGAGGCGCGTATGGTCAGCGCCAGCCGTTCGACCCCCGCCGCGATGTCGAACGCGCCCAGCGAAAAGCGGAATTTCAGATCATTCGTGCCCAGCATGATCAGAACCACATCCAGCGGGCGGTGCGATTCCAGCAGGGCTGGCAGCACCGTCAGCCCGTTGCGATGCGCACCCTCGATCGGGTCATCATGCACGGTGGTGCGGCCCGGAAGCCCCTCTTCAATCACCTGCCAGTCGGGCAGGTTCGCGGCCATCACCCCCGGCCAGCGCACATCGCGCGGATAGCGCGCTATCTGGCCCAGCGCGGTTACGGGCGGCGTGCCGTGGGTGTTGCTATCACCAAAGCAAAGAACCGTTTTCATCATCCGATCCTGTCGCCGGTTTCACCATCAAACAGATGCACGAGGCCCGGCTCGGGGGTCAGATGCACCGCCTGACCGGGGCGGAAATCGTGGCGCTCACGGAACACCGCGACCAGTTCGCGCGCGCCGAACCGCAGCATGACATGGGTTTCAGACCCGGTGGGTTCGACCACCACCACCTGTGCGGCGATACCGCTGTCCGTCAGCGCCAGATGTTCGGGGCGGATGCCGTAGGTCACGCGCCGCCCGTCATTCGCGCCGGGAAGGTCGGGCGCGGGCAACAAGACACCGTCTGCATCAACGACCAGCCCGGCATCTGTCTTGCGCAGCACTCCGTCGATCAGGTTCATCGAGGGCGAGCCGATGAAGCCCGCCACAAACGCATTCGCCGGGCGGTCATACAATTCCAAGGGCGCGCCGACCTGAGCGATGCGTCCGTCGCGCATGACGACGATCTGGTCGGCCATCGTCATCGCCTCGATCTGGTCATGGGTGACGTAAACGGTTGTGGTGCCAAGGCGTTGATGCAATTCGCGAATCTCGCTCCGCATCTGAACGCGGAGTTTCGCGTCAAGGTTCGACAGCGGCTCGTCGAACAAGAACACCTGCGGCTTGCGCACGATGGCGCGGCCCATTGCGACGCGCTGACGCTGGCCGCCGGAAAGTTCGCGCGGAAAGCGGCCAAGATAGGGCGTCAGGCCCAGAATTTCGGCGGCGCGGTTCACCCGGTCGTCAATTTCCGCCTTGGGCATCCGCGCCATTTTCAGCGCAAAGCCCATGTTTGCGGCGACGGTCTTGTGCGGATAAAGCGCGTAATTCTGGAACACCATCGCGATATCCCGCTCGGCGGGCGGCAGGTTGTTGACCACACGCGGGCCGATGGAAATGGTGCCTGAAGTCACCGCCTCCAGCCCCGCGATCATCCGCAAAAGGGTAGATTTGCCGCACCCCGACGGGCCGACCAGCACGACGAATTGCCCATCCGCGATATCGACGTTGACGCCGTGGACAACCTGCAAAGCGCCATAGGATTTTTGCAGATCGCGGATCGTTACCTCGGCCATGGTCCCCCCTTGTCCGCCCTGAAATCAAGTCGTAGCGCAGGCAAATGCACCTGTCCACCACCTGAACATACTAACATGTTAGATGCTTGACAGGTGCAGGCAAGGCTGAAAAGGTTCGGTGTGTGACCGGCCCCGTCGGGCCTGACTTTTGGGGACATCTGTTCTGCTGAAAGACCCGCAAAGGGCAAGGATTCCCCCCGGATAAACTCGCGCATCACGCGAAACACCTTAGGGAGGTTGTTGATGAAAACGGAGATTTACGATTATGCCAAGCGCGCGGGCCTGACCCGGCGCAATCTGTTGCAGGGCGCGGCCAGTGTGGCTGGTCTTGCGGCGGCGGGGCGGCTGGGGCTGACCCCCTCTGCTGCGTTTGCGCAAGACAATGTGCGCGCGGCCATCCTTGCCATTCCGGGTGTGGGCGCGGGTTCGCCCACCGATGCCGACTGGCAGAAGGTCGGTGAGATGTGTCTGGGGGCGACCAAGGCTAGTGTCGCCGAAGGCGAATTTGCCGGGGTCGAGCTGACCTTTCTGGGCCTCAACAACCAGAACCAGCACAACTTTCTGTTCCGCGGCTTTCTGAAAAGCTGGGAGGCATATACCGGCGCCAAGATCAGCTGGATCGACCTGGCCCAGGCCGATTACAACCCGCGTCTGCAACAGGCCATCGCCACCGGCACCGTCGATTTCGACATCATCGAGATGGGCGCCCCGTTTGAGGGTGACACCGCCGGGCGCGGCCTCTTGGACGAGATGCCGGAGTGGGTGAAAACCCAGATCGACATGGACGATTATGTGTCCTACCTCAAAGCGCCCGTTGGCACATGGGATGGCAAGACCTACCGCGTCACCATCGACGGCGATTGCCACACGATGGCCTATCGCAAGGATTACTTCGGTGAGGGTGCTATTGGCGGGGCCGAAGTGCCGACCACATGGCAGCAGGTTCAGGCGGTATCAAAGGCCGTGAAGGGCCAGAAAGACCCGCTTTCGGGCGGCGATGCGTACGGGTTCCTTGATCCGTTGAAAGGCTGGGGCGGGTTCGGCTTCTATTTCCTTGAAGACCGGGCAACCGCCTATGCCAAGCATCCGGACGATCCGGCATGGCTGTTTGATGCCGATACGATGAAGCCGCGCGTCAACAACCCGGCGTTTGTGCAGGCCATTCAGGACGTGATGGACACGATGCCTGACCTGCCCCCCGATCAGATCAACGCCGATCCGGGCACAACCGCGTTCCAGCAATTCCTTGCAGGCACGGGGTCGATGGTCTGCTGGTGGGGCGATGTGGGATCGAACGCCCGCACGTCCGACAGCTCGGTCGTGGGCGATGTGGTGGGCTTTTCCATCAACCCGGGGTCTGACAAGGTCTACAACTCCAAAACCTCGGAATGGGAAACGCCGGAAACCCCGAACTTTGCGCCCAACATGGCGTATCTGGGCTGGGGCGTTTACGTCACCAACCGCGTGTCGGCGGATGAAAAGCGCCGCAAGGCCGCATGGTCGGCGGCGGCCCATCTGGGCGGCAAGGATCTGTCGCTGTGGATGGCGGCCTATCCGTCGGGCTTCCAGCCCTACCGGAACAGCCAGTTCCAGTATGACGAATGGGAAGCGGCGGGCTATGACCGCGCCTTTGTCGAGGATTATCTGGGCTCCAACCTTGACAGCTACAACCACCCCAACGCTGCCATCGAACCACGCATCCCCGGCATCTTCCAATACTATTCGGTTGCCGAGGATGAATTGGCCAAGGGCTATGCGGGCCAATACAAATCGGCACAGGAAACCGCCGATGCGATTGCCGCCGCCTGGGAAAAGATCACCGACCAGATCGGTCGTGACAGCCAGATCGCGCTTTACAAGGCGTCGCTGGGGATGTGACGTTGCGGGCCGGCGGGGCATCCCCCGCCGGCCCGACCTCTGCTGAACTATAAATGAAAGCAGTATCTTGTCCGACCAAGGCGATCTTCTTCACGTTGTCACCTCGGACAACCTTTCGCCGCAGCGCGTGTCGCTTGGGCGGGCGGTCATGTGGGGTGCTGCAGGGGTGCTTGCATTGGTTGCGGCGCTGCAGACGCTGGATCAGAACGGGTATCTCGACATCGGTTTCACCACCTGGCGGCCCACGCTTTATGCCTATGTGCTGTGGGCCACGGCCTTTTGCTGGGGACAGGTGCTGACGCGGGGCGAGCAGGGCAAGCGCACGCTGTTCATCCTGCCCGCCGTTTTGTTCGTGATCTCGATGGTGGTGTTTCCGCTGCTGTTCGGACTGGTGATCGCCTTTTCCGACTGGAATCTTTCGTCGCCCACGGGCCGCACGTTCAACGGGGTCGGCAACCTTGTGCAGATGTGGCACGACCCGTTCTACTGGAACGCGCTTACGAACATGGTCTGGTATTGCGCCGCCATCTTTGTGGAATACGCGGTGGCCTTCGGGCTGGCGCTGATGCTGAATTCGCAGATCCGGGCGCGCAAGTTCTTTCGCGTGGCGTTCCTGATGCCGCTGATGCTGTCGCCCGTCGCGGTAAGCTGGATGATCGGCAAGTCGATGATGGAGATCCGCTTTGGTCCGCTGGCCAGCCTTGCGCGGCTGTTGGGCTGGGACAGCCCGTCGTTCTTTGGTTCGGCCACGGTCGCGAAAGCGTCGATCATGCTGATGGATGCCTGGACGTTCATTCCCTTCATGATGATCATGATTCTTGCCGGTTTGCAGGCGATCCCGAAAGAGCTGCAAGAGGCCGTAAAGGTCGATGGTGCCAACGGCTGGCGCGGGTTCTGGGAGGTGACGTTTCCCCTGATGCTGCCGGTCAGCATCACCGCCGTTCTGATCCGGATCATCTTCAAGCTGAAGCTGGCCGATATCATCATCACCGTCACCTCCGGCGGGCCGGGCGGAGCCACCGACAGCGTGACGAGTTTCATCTTCCGAGAATATCGTGAGCGGTCGAACGTCGGCTACGGCACGATGCTGGCGATGGTTTACCTTGTTATCATCGTTATCGCGATGACCATCCTGATGAAGGTCGCTGACCGCTGGATGAGGCCGAAATACTGATGACAGCGCAGATTTTCCATGACAGCGCCCATGATCGCGCCCCATCGGCAAAATGGTGGGCCGGGCGCGTGGCGATCTATGGCGCGCTGATCCTCTGGGCCGTGATCTGCCTGTTCCCGATCTATTGGACGATCACCACCAGCTTCAAGATGGCGCCGGATGTGATGAAGGGCCATATGGTGCCATGGTGGGATTTCACGCCCAAATGGATCGGCTGGAAAAGCCTTGGCTTGTCGCCCGACACCATCGGCGCGCAATCGACGGTGCGCGATGAATTCATGCTGCGGTTCACCAATTCGGCGATCATCTCGGTCAGCGCGTCACTTCTGGCGGTGATACTGGGCAGCCTTGCGGCCTACGGGCTGTCGCGGTTTTCCTACCGCTTCGGATATATGCGCAATTCGGATATCTCGTTCTTTTTCCTAAGCCAGTTGATCCTGCCACCTGTCGTTCTGGCCCTGCCCTTCCTTGTGCTTTACAAAGCGCTGGGGCTTTTGGACAGCCGCATCGGGCTGATCCTGCTTTATACGCTCACCGTGCTGCCCATCGTGATCTGGATCATGCGCGATCAGTTTTCCGGCATCCCGACCGAGTTGGAAGAGGCGGCTTTGGTTGACGGGCTGTCAATCTGGGGCGCGTTTTTCACCATCGTTCTGCCCATCGCTTTGCCCGGCATGGTGGCGGCGCTGATATTGTCGCTGGTCCTGACGTGGAACGAGTATTTCTTTGCCGCCCTGCTGACCTCGACCCATGCCAACACGTTGCCGGTGATGGTGGCCAGCCAGACCGGATCGCAGGGTATAAGCTGGTGGAGCATGGCCGCGCTGTCTTTCGCAGCCATCCTGCCCCTGATCGTGATCGGCATCGTGCTGGAGCGGTTCATCATCAAGGGCATGGCCGCCGGGGCCGTCAAGTAATGCTGAAAGGCATGGATCAACGGTTGTCGGCCGAAGTGGTGCAGGTGCTGATGCTGATGGGGCATGGCGACGATCTGGTGATCTGCGATGTGAATCACCCCGCCGCCAGCATCGCCGCCGATACCACCTATGGCCGCCTGATCGACATGGCGGGCTGCGACATTCCCACGGCGGCACGCGCGGTGCTGTCGCTGATGCCGCTGGATACGTTTGTGGATGCACCCGTCACGCGGATGCAGGTGGTGGGCGATCCTGCCGCCGACATGCCGGTGTTCGGGCGGATGCAGGCGGTGATTGATGACGCCGAGGGGCGCGCGGTGCCGATGCAGGCGGTTGAACGCTTTGCGTTTTATCAGGCCGCGCGGCAGGCCTTCGCCATCATCCGCACTTCGGATTCCGGGCCTTATGGCTGTTTCATTCTGAAAAAAGGCGTGATCGACCTGCCACCGCTGGTCTGATCCGAAAGGAGAGCCGATGACACTGAAAACGCGCCACTGGGACAGGTTGGGCAATGGCGGGCTGACCTTTACCGAACTGGGCTTTGGCGCGGCCCCCATCGGCAACCTTTACCGCGCGATATCAGACGATGACGCGCAGGCGGTGCTGCAGGCGGCATGGGATCAGGGCGTACGCTATTTCGACACCGCGCCGCTGTATGGGCTGGGCCTGTCGGAAACCCGGCTGAACCGCTTTTTGCGTGACAAACCGCGCGACGATTATGTGCTGTCATCCAAGATCGGGCGATTGCTGCGCCTGCCGGGTGCGGGAGAGGAGCGTGATTGCATCGGCAAGTTCTTTGACGTGCCGGACCGCAAGGAAGTCTACGATTACACCTATGACGGCGTCATGCGGTCGGTCGAGTTTTCGCTGGAACGGCTGGGATTGGACCGGATCGACATTCTGTTCGCGCATGATCTGGATGTGTTCAACCACAAGACTGATGCCGCCCTGCAAGCCAAGCTAAATGAGCTGATGGCGGGCGGCTATCGCGCTTTGGTGGAACTGCGCGATCAGGGGGTGATCACCGCGTTCGGGGCAGGCGTGAACGAATGGCAACCCTGCCAGTGGATGTTGGAGCATGGCGATTTCGATCTGTTCCTACTGGCCGGGCGCTATACCCTGCTGGAGCAGGAGGCGCTGGAGTCGTTCCTGCCTATGGCACAAAAGCGCGGCGTGGGGGTGGTGATCGGCGGCCCCTATAACTCGGGTGTGCTGGCCACGGGTGCGAAACCGGGGGCGTTTTACAACTATGATCTAGCCCCGCAATGGGTGCTGGACCGCGTGGCAGAGATTGAGATCGTCTGCACCCGCCACGGCGTGCGCATGGTCGATGCCGCGTTCCAGTTCTGCCTGCGCCATCCGGCGGTTGTGTCGGTCATTCCCGGCGGGCAAGGCGTGGCCGAGGTTGACGCCAATCTGGTGGCCGCAACGGCGCAGGTTCCGGCAGCCCTTTGGGACGATCTGAAGGCGACCGGCCTGATGCGCGCCGACGCGCCGGTTTAGGACATGATGATCAATGCGCATCAGCATTTCTGGCGGCCTGCGCGCGGTATCTACACCTGGATGCCCAAGGGTAATGCGGTGCCGGACCGCGATTATCTGCCCGGTGATCTGGCGCCCGTGCCGGCGGCAAAAGGGGTGAAGCGGACGGTTATGGTGCAGGCGGCGGCGTCCATGCAGGAAACTGAATACATGTTGGGTCTGGCCGATGCGACGCCCTTTGTGGCGGGGGTTGTGGGCTGGGTCGATCTCGATAGCCCGCAAAATCTTCAGCAATTTGCCCCGGATTTGCTATCACCCGAAGTTTTGCGGCGTTCGGCCGATGATTCAGGATATTCTAGGTGACGACTGGATGCTGGCGATGCCGTACAATGGGGTTTTCGCGCGGTCTGCGACTTTGGGGTGACGTTTGACGCCTTGGGCTTTCCCCGGCATCTGCTGAAATTCCTAACGCTGGGCAGCCGCTATCCCGATATGCATATGGTGATCGACCATTGCATGAAACCGCAAATCCATGTGAACCCCGACGGTTTTGACGACTGGGCCGATGGCATGTCGCGGCTGGCCGATACAGGGGCTTTCTGCAAATTCTCGGCTTTGGTGACGGAGTCCCGCGCCGATTGGGTGGTAAAGGATCTGCGCCCCTTACTCAAACCACATCCTTGCGGCCTTCGGACCAGAGCGCATCATTTGGGGGTCGGATTGGCCGGTCTGCCTTTTGCTCGCCAGCTACGAAGGCTGGCTCAACGCCGCGCAAACCCTGACCGCCCACCTGCCCGCCGCAGCAAAAACCCGCATCTTTGGCGGCACGGCGGCCGCGTTCTACGGCCTGTAAAGCGCATCGGCCACGATCCGCAGGCTTGCTGTCGCATCTTGCCGGGCAATCGCATCCGCCAGCCCCGCGTGGCCCACCAGCCCCGCCGCAACCCCGCGCAACCGCTCGGTCATGCGGATGTTCATGCCCGCTTCCGCCACCGGATCAAGCCCGCCATGATCGGGGAAAGTGTCAAAATAGATCACCCCGTCATAGCCCACACGCGCCAGTTCCACGAACAATTCCACCGTCTGCACCGGATGAACCGAGCCGACCATAAGACCGTCGTCGCGCAGCCCGTAGCCATCATTCAGATGCACGCCCAGTATGCGCGAATGTCGCGCCACCATTGCCGCCGCCTGCGCCGGAATCTCGCCCGCGTAAAGCACATGCGCGAAATCCAGCGTGATGCCGGTATTCGCGCGGTTCACCTGCGCCAACGCCAGCAGGTTCGACGCGGCATCGGGCATCAGCGCATAGGCGCGGGGCTCGTTCGGTTTGTATTCCACCGCGATATCAAGGGCGGGGTTGTGGTCGGCGACCTCGGCAATGGCGGCCACCGTATCATCCCACATGCGGGCATAATCGCCCTGAAAGCTGTAGTCGACTCCGTCCTGCCCCAGCCACAGCGTCATCACCTGCCCGCCCATCTCGGCCAGCGCATCAAGGCCGCGTTTGGTCACATCAATCGCATCGCGGCGCACACCTCGGTCAGGGTTGGTAAAGGCACCAAGGCGAAAACCGGGATTGGTGTAGTACCGCATCGCAAGGCCGTTCAGCGCCATGCCCTGCGCTGCCAGCAAGTCGGAAAGCTCTGCCGCCGCGTGATGCTCGAAATGATCGGGAAAGTTCAGATCGGCGGCATCAAGACCGCCCACCTGCCCCGCCCGCGCGATCATGTCGGCAACAGTGGGTTTGCCAGGCAGCCCGATCTTGAACGCATTCAGGCGGGCGGCATAGCGCGGGCGGTTCGGGCGGGTCATGGTGGCCTTTCAGGGCTGGAAGAGATCGGGGCGAGTATGGGCCAGCGGCTCCAGAAATGACAGCAACTGGCGCAGATGCATACGGGTTGCATCGCGGGCGGCAGTCGGATCGCGAGCCTCGAACGCCGCCAACATGGCGTGATGTTCAGCCAGCGTATCGCGCACCCGGCCCGGCTGCGGCAAGATCAATTGTCGCGCACGATTCACATGAACCCACGCCGTATCGGCCAGTGTGCCCAGCCTGCGAAACCCGGTGAACGAAAGGATCAGCCCGTGCATCTGCGCGTCCATCTGGTAAAAACCTGCGACATCGCCATCGTCGATCAGCGCCTCTTGCACGCGCAGGTTCCGGCGCAGTTCGGTCAATTGGTCTTCGGTGATGACGGGCGCCACAGCCTCGGCGGCGGCCACCTCCAGCGCCTCGCGCAGGAACGCGCCCTCGCGGATTTCCTCGATCGAAAAGCGCGCAACGAATGTTCCCGCCTGCGGGATCACATCGACCAGCCCTTCCACCGCCAACCGGGCCACCGCCTCGGCCACGGGGCTGCGCGAGACGCCAAGTTCGGCGCAGATCGCAGGTTTGCGCATGATCTCGCCGGGGCGGTAAGTCAGATTCAGGATCGCGTCCTTCAGCGCCAGATAAACCCGCTGTGCCAATGATCCCGTGTAATTTTCGAGGCCACGCAGGGTGGCGCGCGGCGGGCTTTGTGCTTGCAGAAGGGGCGCATCCGCTTGTAACATACTAACATGTTAGCTGGGGCCGCCGGTCTGTCAACCCGCCGCCCCAAGGACCGATCCGAAGGGTGGAATGGACATGTCAGGCGCGCGGGCAATCCGGCTGAATGCCGCAGATAACGTAATGATCGCGCTGACTGATCTTGCAGCGGGCGCGATGGTGGATGGGGTCACCCTGCACCAACCCGTGCCGCGCGGCCACAAGGTTGCGGTGGCGGCGATAGCACCAGGCGCGCAGGTCATCCGCTACGGCCAGATCATCGGCGCGGCAACCGGGGCGATTGCGGCGGGCGACCATGTGCATGTGCATAACCTTGGCATGGGCGAACATGATCAGGATTACGGCTTTGGCCTCGATATGGTGCCGCTGGTCAGGCCCAACACCGCACGGCATTTCATGGGGTACGCGCGGGCGGACGGCTCGGTGGGCACGCGGAATTATCTCGGAATTCTCACATCGGTGAACTGCTCGGGTTCGGTCGCGCGATTTATCGCCGAGGCGGCAGAGCGGTCGGACTGGCTGGCCGAATTTCCCAATGTCGACGGCGTGGTGCCCATCGTGCACGGCTCGGGCTGCGGGATGTCGGGCACGGACGAGGGCTATGCGACGCTGTTCCGCACCTTGCAGGGCTATGCCCGCAACCCCAATTTCGGCGGTATTCTTCTGGTGGGGCTGGGGTGCGAGGTGATGCAGATCCCCGATCTGATCGGTGCCGGGCGGATGCGCAAGGACGGCAATTTCCGCTACATGACCATTCAGCAAACCGGCGGCACCCGCAAGACCATCGACAAGGGCCTGTCGGTCCTGCGCGAGATGGCCGAGGTGGCGAACCACGCGACGCGGACCCCGGCGGGGTTGGAGCATCTGATGGTCGGCATGCAATGCGGTGGGTCTGATGGCTATTCGGGCATCACCGCAAACCCCGCGTTGGGAGTTGCATCCGATATGCTGGTCGCGGCGGGGGGGACCACGATCCTGTCGGAAACCTCGGAAATCTACGGGGCAGAGCATCTTCTGACCCGCCGCGCTGTCAGCCGCGAAGTGGGCGAAAAGATCGTCGAACGCATCCGCTGGTGGGAGGATTACACCGCCCGCAACGGTGGCGAGATGGACAACAACCCCTCGCCCGGCAACAAGAAGGGTGGCCTTACGACGATCCTTGAGAAATCATTGGGGGCTGTCGCCAAGGGTGGCACCGCCCCCCTGACGCAGGTCTACAAATTCGCCGAACCCATCACCGAACGCGGGTTCGTGTTCATGGACAGCCCCGGTTACGACCCCTGCTCGGTCACCGGCCAGATCGCCTCTGGCGCGAACCTGATCGCCTTTACCACGGGGCGCGGGTCGGTGTCGGGCTATAAGCCCACGCCATGTATCAAGCTGGCGACCAACACCGAAATGTATGACCGCATGGCCGAGGATATGGATATCAACTGCGGCGACATGATCAGCGGCGACGTCAGCCTTGCTGCCAAAGGGGCCGAGATTTTCGAGCTTTTTCTTAAGGTTGCAAGCGGTTTTGAAACCAAATCCGAAGCGCTTGGCTTTGGCGGCGCGGAATTCGTGCCGTGGCAGATGGGCGCTGTGATGTAGCGCCGCAAAAACCTTGCGCATCGGCCAGTACTGGCTGATCCCGCTGGGTAAGGAAATTCGCACTTGCCCGAATCGTCCGACCGGTTCAACGTTATACAACTTGAAGCTGATTTTCCGACGCGAGTTTTTCCAACGTCTGCCTTTGATACGGGGCCCCGCATGTCCGACATTTTCGGCATAGACCTTCCCAACCTAAACCGCCCCGTCGCCGCTTTGTGCGGATCAATTCTCATGTGATGCCGCCGGGTGCATCCCGCATCCGGTTGCCACGCTGACGCTGCCTGAACGCCCCGCCGGGACGATCCGCTGATCATTGCACTGCCGAGGCTTTGGCCCGGTGACACTTCAGCCCGGCAAGGGAGCCATTGCCATGTATCAACACCCCGGCGTCTATATCGAACATGTCCCCTCCAACGCGTTGGCGATCGAGGCGGCGTCAACCTCTGAAACCGCCTTTGTCGGCCACACACGACGCGGGGCACGCGTCACAGCGGCTGCGGGCAAGCCGGTCTTTGTGACCAACGCGGGCCAGTATGCGGCGGCCTTTGGGCCCTTGGGCGGCGGGCCGGGCGGCATCAAGAACGATAGCGCAAACCCTGATCCGATGGGCCATGCGGTCAACCTTTATTTCGCCAATGGCGGCACCAAAGCCTATATCGTGCCGGTCGCGAACACTGAAGGCACCGCCGCCACGCTGAACACCCCCGCCGTGCCTGCCATTCCTGCGGTGCCTGCCGTGCCTGCGGTGCCTGCAGCGGGAGGCAACCCCGCCATCCCGGCAATTCCGGCCGTGCCTGCGGTGCCCGCCGTGGCCGCTCAGGTCGGGATCGAGTTCACCTCGAACGCCGTCAGCAAGCGGCTGGCGCTGACCGCCGCCTCATCAGGCGTGTGGTCCAACGGGATGATGGCCCGGCTGGAGGCGGGCGGGCTGGCCGGTGAATTCACCCTGCGCCTTGGCATCCAGCGCACCCAGGCCGCCAGCGTGCCGCTGCAAAGCGCCACGTTCGAGACAGTGCTGGAGGTGATCGCCGGGCTTAGCGGAACAAACGCCGAAATCGCGCAAAAGATCGGCCAGACCTCTGCCCTTGTGACCGCCGAGGTTACCGATGCGGGCGGCGGCAATGCCCTGCCCCGGGTCGCGCTGATGTCGGGCGGGGTCGACAGTGCGGCGCCCAATGCCGCTGATTATACCGCCGCCTTTGACCGGCTGCGCGATTATCGCACGGTGTCGATCATGCTTTTGCCGGGGCAGGTCTACGCCACCGGAACGACTGCCGCCACGATCTATGACAGCGCGATCACCCATGCCGAATTCATGCAGAACAGGCTGGTGATCCTTGATCCTGATCCGGCCGCGGTTCTGGTCTCGGCCGTGGATGTGCAGGCGGCGGCGCTGCCGACTTCGCCCTATGCGGTGTTTTATTATCCGCAGGTCACGGTTGCGAATCCCTATTACGATGCCGATACGGCCCCCACGCTGCCGAAGTCGTTCAAGATCGGCGCGGCAGGTGTGGCGGCGGGGATGTGGGCGCGCATCGACGGCACGCGCGGCGTGTGGAAGGCCCCGGCGGGGCTGGAGGCGACGGTGCGCGGAACACTTGGGCCGACGATCCTGATCGGGAACGATCTGCAGGACAATCTGAACGAATGGGGCGTCAACTGCCTGCGCGCCATCATCGGGCCGACGGTCATCTGGGGCGCGCGCACGCTGGCGACCAAAGCCAAGCCGCAGTTTCGCTATGTGTCAGTCCGGCGCACGCAAAGCATGATCGGCGAGAGCCTGTATCGCGCGTTGCAGGCGGTGGTGTTTGAACCCAACGACCACAAGCTTTGGGGCGCTTTGCGCGCCTCGGTCGGTGATTTCATGAACGGGCTGCACCGCGCCGGCGCGTTTCAGGGTGAAAAGGCGTCGGATGCGTATTTCGTGCGCTGCGGCCTTGGATCGACCATGACGCAGGGCGACATCGACGGCGGCATCGTTCGGGTGGTGGTGGGGTTTGCGCCCCTGAAGCCCGCCGAATTCGTGGTGGTCGAAATTCAGCAGATCGTCGGGCAAACCGCCTGAAAATCGCCCCTCAACCCATTTTGAAGACAGGAGATTACACAAATGCCTGCACCGATGTTTCCAGCCAATGCGCATCGTTTCGACCCTTACCGCACCTTCAAATTTCAGGTGGTGATTGCGGGGAAATCCGTGGCGGGCCTGTCCAAGATGGGCGCGCTGAAAAAGACGACCGAGGTGGTGAACTGGCGCTCTGCCGGGGATCCGTCGCATCAACGCTCCATGCCCGGCGGGACGAAGTTTGAAAACGTCACGCTGGAACAGGGGCTTTCGCACGATCCGGTGTTCGAGGAATGGGCGAATTCGGTCAACAACGTGTCGGACGGTGACGCGGGCATGAGTCTGGTGAAATTCCGCCGCGACGTGGTGATCAACGTGCTGAACCTGCAGGGCGTGCCCGCGATTTCGTACAAATTGCGCCGCGCCTGGGTGACGGAATATCAGGCCTTGCCGGAATTCGACGCGAATTCGATGAACGCTGTGGGCATCCAGACGCTGACGATGGCCTATGAAGGCTTCGTGCGCGATCTGGCCGTCGCCGAACCCGCCGAGGCCTGACATGCGCGCGCCCGCCACGCTTGATCTGATTTGGCCCGCGCCCGTGCCCCGCCCCCTGACCGGGGCGGTGGAACTGGCGCTGGCAGAAGTAGCGGGGGCCGATGCGGAGGGGGCGCATCTTTCGCGCCCCGCACGGGTCAGTGCGGTGATTGCTGCGGTGTATGACGCACTGGGCGGAACCCCCACAACCCCCGACCTTGTGCGCAATCTGGCAAGCGGAACAAGGGCCTGGCTTCTGACGCAGGCGGCTGTGCTGACAGGCCGTGAAACCGGCTGGTTTTCGGCGAATTGTGATGCCTGCGGTGCGGTCTACGATTTCAACCTGCGGCTGGCCGAGATGCCGCGCGGGGCGGCGGGCGACGGCTTTCCGCTGGCCGAGGTGGAAACCTCGCTCGGGCCGCGCTGGTTCGAGGTGCCGGGCGGCGGCCATGAAGAAGCCTTGGCGCAGGGCACCGGGCCCGATGCGCGCCGCGATCTGGTCGCACTTCTGGGGCTGGCGGATACCGCGGCGCAGGATGCGGCGTCGTTTGCCGAGGCCGATCTGCTGGCCATCGACGCGGCCCTTGACGCTGTAGCCCCCGACATCGCCGACCGCATCAGTGCCACCTGCCCCGATTGCGGTGCTGCGACCGAGGCCGCGATTGACCCCCTTGCCTTCGCGCTGCCCCGGTCGGGCGACGTTTTGCGCGACACCCATCTGATCGCGCGGGCCTATGGCTGGGCCGAGGACGCAATCCTCGCCCTGCCCTCGCGCCGCAGGCGAGCCTATGCCGGGTTGATCATCGAAGGGCAAAGGGCACGCGGATGAGCCTATTTGCCCGCACCATCGCCCGCGCAGCCCTGCCAGGAGCCTCGGCCCCGCTGGCCCGGCCCAAGGGTCAGATCGCGGCCCGGATGGCCGCGCCCGAAGCAACTGACCCGGAAAAACCGCTGGACGACACCGCGCAACCGCTGCGGCGTGAAGCGCCCCGCTTGTCGCGCGCGGCGGTGCAGGAACCCGAAGACGCCCCCGCTCAACCCCTGCGCCGGGCGGTTGAAGACGACCCGAAGGACCCGCAAAAACCACCCGCCAAAGCGCCGGAGGACGATCTAAAGCCCCTGCGCCGGGCTTTGCAGCAGGAACCCGAACAGGCGATGGCACTGCACCGCGCGCCCGACCAGACCGCCTCAGATGCCGAAGACGACCCGGCTCAGCCAATGCGCCGTGCGCCAGCAGATGCCGAGGATGACCCGGTCCAACCCTTGCGGCGTATGGCAACTCCCGCCCGCCGCATGGCCCCCGATGCGGATCACCTGACCGCCGATGACAGCATCAAACCCGACGAGATGCCCCAGGACCCGGCCCCCGCACTTGCCCTGCGGCGCGAGGCGGCAGCGGTTTCCACGACGGCTCCCACGATCACAGCCCCGTCGCAGACTTTCGATGCACCCCCAGCCTCCGGTCTGTCCGACTGGCAGGCTGCCCCCGCCACCGACTGGCAATCCGCGCCCGACCGACAATCTGGCCCGGACTGGCAGCCCGCGCCCGCTCGACCGGCGTCCGCGCAAGCACAAACCGACCGCGCCCGCGTGGTTATCGAAGAGGTTGCCGTGACCTTTCACGACACGCCCCAAGCCGCCACGCCCGACCTTGCCTCCAGCCTGACCCGCGCGTTGCGCCGCCGCTATATCGGGGGGTTCTAGGCCATGGTTTTGCAGGTATCGTCGCTGTCCATCGCGCTGCAAGGCTTTGCCGATTACCTTGACACGCAGTTTGATGAAGACGTGATCATCACCCTTGATGCGCCCCAAAAGGCGGCCGAGGCGGCGAAGGCTTCGGACAAAAGCGTGCTCAACATCTTTGTTTACCGCCTTTCGCCTTCGGGCTTTCACGCCGAGGCAGGGTTTCAGGATGCACTGTTTCTGCGCGCGCATGTGCTTTTGACCTGCTTTCCCGCCACGCAGGGCGACCCCGATCCCGATACCGATCTGCGGGTGCTGGGCCGCGCGATCGCGGTGCTTCATTCGGTGCCGACCATCCCTCTGGCGCTGCCCGGTGCCGCCCCCGGCGGTGCCCCCGCCGATGATTTCCGCCGCAGCAACCCGGTGATCTACCGGATGGAGGCCGTTATGCAGGCCCCCACGATGGAGGAGATGAACCACATCTGGACAACCCAAGGCGGCGAGTTGGCCTACCGCCTTTCGGTTGCCTATGAACTGGCGGTGATCCCGATCGAGCCCTTAAGCCAGCGCCCGCCCACCGGGCCGGTGTTGTCGGCGATCATCGACGTGCAGCCCTCATCGGTGCCCGCGCTTGCAGCCGACGGCACGGTAGCCTTCGGGGCCGAGGCAACGGGGATACCGCTGGCGGGGGCCAATCCCGGCGATCCGCCGCCTGCAAACTGGATGCCGGTGCAACTGTTCGCGATCGCGGGCGGGCTGTCGTCGCAGGCGGCGGTGGCTGCGGGCACGGCGACGGTCAGCGTGGCGCTTTCGGGGCCGCTGGGCCAGCGCGCGGCTTTGGTCGTGACGTGGAGCCGCGCTTTGGGCGGTGGTGCCGATCAGCAGGCCCCGCAGGCGTTTGTGATTGCCGCGCAGCGGGTTGATGACGCGGCAGCCCGCGTGCAACTGGCGCTGACCAACGCCGCGATCGGCGATACCGCCGTGATCACCGCGACGCCTGCCCGCGGCAATGGCACGCCTTTGCCGGGGGCGCCAGCTGGCAATGTGCTGACCCTGACGGTGGGGGCATGACATGACCGCGCACCCGCCCCCGCACCAGACCGACGCGGCATTTCTGGACGCCGAGTTCGACCGCATCGCCGCAATGGTCACGCTGGCCGAGGCGGTGCGCACCGGGCAGGTGTTGGGCGACGAGTATTCCACCCGTTTCACCGCGCTTAGTCAGGCGGTGGAAACCTCACGCGGCGGCGGCGGGTGGGCGAGCCTCCTGACCCTCGCCCCGCGTGAGGCGCTGGAGGGGCTGACGCGGCTGGATGTCGATCTTCTGGCGCTGGCTTTGGCCCCGGTGGCGCGTCCGGGCCTTGGGCCGCGCTTGCAATCGTTGCAACCGCATCTGGGGCAGTGCTGGCCGGGGTTGGCGCTGATCGAGGAATTGCTGATGCTGGACGGCGGCGGTCAAATTGCGATGATGATCGACCGTCTGCGCCCCACGGCTCCGCTATGTGCACTGGGTTTGCTGAAGGTCGAAGGGGCCACACCGGCACAGATCATCCGCCCCGCGCCGCGCCTGATACAGGCGATGCTGGGCCGCGATGCGGAACTTGCGCCGCCGCCGGGTGCTACGCTTTCAGACCGGCGCGGCGCTTGGGACGACCTGGTGCTGCCCCCCGCCACCTTGCAGCAATTGCGCGATTTCACGGCTTGGGTGACGGGCGCGCAAGCCCTGACCGAACGCTGGGGTGCCAGGCGGGTCCATGGCCCGCTGGCGTTGTTCTCAGGCCCGTCCGGCACCGGAAAATCCTTTGCGGCTGGTGTTATAGCGGGCGAACTTCATGCACGCACCGGCGAGGCCTGGGCGCTTTACAGCCTTGATCTTGGCCGCATCATGTCGAAATACGTTGGCGAAACCGAGGCCAATCTGAACGCGCTTCTGTCGGCCCTCGAAGGCCGCCGCGCCATTTTGCAGATTGATGAGGCCGACGGGCTTCTGGGCAAACGCGGCGAGGTGACGGATGCCCGCGACCGCTATGCAAACCTTGAGGTCAGCCACATGCTGGCCCGGCTGGAACAGCACGCAGGTCCGGTGATCCTGACCACGAACCTGCGCGCCAATGTCGACAGCGCCTTCCTGCGCCGGTTTCAACTGGTGGTCGATTTCCCCGCCCCCGATGCGGCGTCGCGCGCGCGGCTGTGGCAGGTTCTGCTGCCGCCCCGCGCGCCGTTGTGCGCGTCGGTTGATCTGGAACGCCTTGGCGCGGCCGTGCGGCTTTCGGGCGGGTCTATCCAGAATGCGGCGACCTATGCGGCCGTTCTGGCCACCGAAGGCGGCACAATTACCTTGCCCCATATCGCCCGCGCGGTCTGGGCGGAATTGAACAAAGACAGCCGCCAGATCCGCGCCAGTGAAATCGGTTTTCTGACCGA
>JBBQZP010000027.1:0-62827 GCA_038207585.1 Rhodobacterales bacterium
GGCCAGAACCGGCAGCGCCAGAAGGATCAGCCAGGCGGTGATGAAGATCGACCAGGCAAAGAGCGGCACCTTGTGCATGGTCATGCCAGGCGCGCGCATGTTCAGGAAGGTGGTGATCATGTTGATCGCACCAAGGATCGACGATGCGCCCGACAGGTGGACCGCGAAAATCGCAAGGTCCATCGAATAGCCGGCCTCACCGGTGGACAGCGGCGGATAAAGCACCCAGCCCACGCCCGACCCGACCCCGCCTTCACCACCCGGCGAGAAGACCGAGGCGATGGCAAGCGACGTGCCCGCGACATACATCCAGTACGAAAGGTTGTTCAGACGCGGGAACGCCATGTCGGGCGCGCCGATCTGCAAGGGCATGAAATAGTTGCCAAATCCGCCGAAAAGCGCGGGGATCACGACAAAGAACATCATCAGGATGCCGTGCGCGGTGACGGTCACGTTCCAGACATGGCCCGCAGGGGTGCAAGGGCGCGAGGCGTCGGCCATGAAGCGCAGGCCTTCCTCGCACATGTACTGCACGCCGGGGTGCATCAGTTCCAACCGCATGTACACGGTGAAGATCACGGCGATCAGGCCGACAAAACCACCTGTGAACAGGTAAAGAAGCCCGATGTCCTTGTGGTTGGTCGACATGAACCAACGGGTGAAGAACCCCCGCTGATCGTGATCGTGCCCGTGGATTGCGGCGTCGGCCATGGGAGCCCCCTCGTTCAGATATTGATAGGCCGGTGCAGCAGGTGCCCCGACGATTTGGTGTCGTTCTAGTGTCCCCTGCGGACAACGGCAATGTCTGACTTTGACGCACCCCGCAAAAAAACCAAGGCTTTGTCGCCATCCGGGGCCGCGCATGACAGTTTGTCGCAGCCGTTCAGGGTGTCAGCCGGGAAATATGCCGGGAAAGCTGCGGATCAGGGCGGCGTCAAGGTCTGTCATGCCAACGGGCAGACCCAGATCAACAAGGCTGGTGACGCCGTGTTCTTTGATGCCGCAGGGAACGATCCCGTCGAAGTGTGAAAGATCGGGTTCAACGTTGATCGAGATGCCATGAAAGCTGATCCAGCGGCGCAGCTTGATGCCGATGGCGGCAATCTTGTCCTCGGCGGGTTGGCCGTCGGGGCCGGGGCGGTCGGGACGTGCAACCCAGACGCCAACCCGGCCGGGCCGTATTTCGCCCGTTACATTGAACTCGGCCAGAGTGGCTATCACCCATGCCTCAAGATCGCGCACGAAACAGCGCACATCGCGGCCGCGCTTGCCGACATCAAGCATCACATAGACAACCCGCTGTCCCGGCCCGTGGTAGGTGTATTGACCACCACGCCCCGCTGCATGCACGGCAAAGCGGTCGGGCTGGGTCAGATCGGCGGGTTTGGCGGACGTGCCTGCGGTGTAAAGCGGCGGATGCTCCAGCAGCCAGATTGCTTCGGGTTCCGTGCCTGCCGAAATCGCGGCGACGCGGGCCTCCATCGCGGCAACCGTTTCCGCATAGGGCGAAAAGCCGGGAAGATGCGTGAATTCGACCATGATTTCCCTGATTTCGGCCTGTCAAGACAGCAAAATACTACTCGTCACAAAGCGGAAAGCCGTGTTAGTTTCTAGCCAATAGATTTCAGACATTAAAGAGGTGTCGATATGAAGCGGAACAAACTGGCGATGTCCGCCATGATTGCGGTCATGCTTACCGCCCCTGTTGAACGCGCAATGGCAGATGGTGACGCGATTGTGGGCGGCATCATCGGCGGCATCATCGGCGGTGCCATCGTGAACGAAGGCAACCGCAAACGCGCGCAAAAGCCGCGCACGGTGTACCGGCAGGCCAAACCGCAGCGCGCCACACCGTCGATGTCCTCGGCGCAGCGTGAACAGAACCGCGAAGTGCAGACCGCTCTGAATTATTTCAACTTTCCCGTGGGCACACCGGACGGGTCCATCGGGCCGCGCTCGCGCAGCGCCATCTCGCAGTATCAGGCAACGCTGGGCTATGCGCCGACGGGCCAGCTGACCGAGTATGAACGCACGATCCTTGTGACATCCTATTCCCGCGCGCTGGCGGGCGGGCCGGTGATCGCGCAGACTATTACCACGCATCCGATGGGCGTGCGCGGCCTGCTTCTGACGCAGCGGGACGAGATGGCGGGTGTGATCCAGCCGCAGCAACCCGGTGTCGTGCCGCAGGTGCCCGTTGTTGCCGCAATCGTGCCGCTTGCGCCGCCTGTTGTTGAACCGGCAGCCACATTGCCGATTCTGGCTGCAGCACCCGAACCCGTGGCAGAGCCTGCGCTTTCGGCCCTGCCGTCGTTCATCGGCAACGGGGCGTCACAGGTGTCGCTTGCCTCGCAGTGCAACAAGGTCAGCCTGATGACCAACACCAACGGCGGCTACATCACCGCCGCCAACATGGTTGATGCGAATTTTGCGCTGAGCGAGCAGTTCTGCCTTGCTCGCACCTATGCGATGACCGCAGGCGAGGAACTGGCCGCCGCCGTGCCGGGCTTTACCCCGGTGCAGATCACCGAACAGTGCAAGGCTTTCGGGCCGGTGCTGGCCGATTACGTCGCCTCGATGTCGGTGAAAACCCGCGACGAGGTGTTGCAGGGCGTATCGGGTTTCGTGCTGTCCAGCGGAATGGCCCCGGCGCAACTGGCGGCAACCGCCAAAATCTGTCTGGGTGTGGGTTACACCACCGATCAGATGGATGTGGCCGTGGGGTCGGCCCTGCTGCTGACGGCGCTGGGCGAAAAAGCCTATGGCGAACTTCTGGGCCACCATCTGAGCCAGGGTTTTGGTGCGACCAAACGCCCCGATCTTTCGATGGCCTGGTACGAGATGGGCCTTGAGGCGAACGCCGCAGGCCAGCGCGTCTTTGCGCCGGGTCTGCCCGACCGGGGCGATGTGATCCGCAAGGCGGCCTTCGCAATCAACGGGCGCGGCGATGCAGGCACGACCACGGCTCTGCCGGTGTTCGCAACGTCACCGGATGCGGCACCGCTGCCCTCGATCGTGGTAGATGCGCCCTCGACCATTGCGCAGACTGACACGACGGCAGCGCCCGCACCGGGCCGCCCGGCGGTGCCGCCGACGCCGATATTCGGGTCGATCCTGTCGACCGCGACCAAGTTGTTCGAATAACGACGCGGCATCTGAACCAGCGACTGCCCCCTTTGCATGCACGTCGTGCAAACGGGGCAATTTGCGCAAAAAATCCACTTCCCTTCGCGCCTGACACCCGCTAAATACCGCGCGACCAACGTCAGATCGTGCGGATGTGGTGGAATTGGTAGACGCGCAGCGTTGAGGTCGCTGTGGGGTAACTCCCGTGAAGGTTCGAGTCCTTTCATCCGCACCACCTGACGGTTTATCATGCTGTCGTGCCCACGCACAGAACAGCATGCTGGTCGAAATACCGACAGTTTTAAGAAAACCCCAAATTTAACGGTGATTTAGGTCGCGCCGGGTAACTCTGACACAGAGCGGGTATTCTTTGCCCGCGATCAGTCCGGGTTAGCGGATCGGGCTTGATCATTTTTGGTACTACCGTTGGGGCAGGATTTGGTCGGTTGTACGGGATACGGTATGCACGACAGAGCGCCGCCCATGGGTGCAGCCCGGCCACCCAGTGGGGCGGCACCGAGAACGATAGCATCGATGGTGGCAACGACGCCGATCTGATCGACGGCGGCACCGAGTCCGACCGTCACTTTGGCGATGCCGGGAACGTTACGATCTATAGCGGCGCCGGACATGACCAGCTTTCCGGCGGCAGTGACAACGATCTGCTTTACGGCGGCGACGATACCTACGACGACCTTTCCGGCGGCGATGGCAACGATACGGTCAATGCCGGCTCAGGCAACGACACCGTCTACGGCGGCACCGGCAATGATAGCATCATCGGTGGCGCGGGGAACATTCAGGTTTTCGGCGGCGATGACAACGATGTGCGCAGCGGCGGTATTGGCACGGATTCGTTTTATGGCGGATCGGGGTCTGAGGTCTTTCTAGTCACCGACGACCACGAATATGATTTCATCGACGGGGGCGAAACAGGATCCGATTTCGATGCGATAGCCTTTTCAAACTACATCAGCGCGCAGGGGGTGAACGTCCCCTGATCTGGCCCCGGACGGGCAGTTGCCGGTGTATCGAAGCCGCTGGCTACGGCGATTTCACGGGGATCGAGGCGATTTACGACACCGAGTATGCCGGCAACGTCAACGGAACTGCCGAAACCGGAGGCATCAACATCGTTGCCAACGGTGGCGATGGCACGCTGACCGACAGGTGGGGCGACGACACGCTGAACGCCGCCGCCTCGTCCATCGCCGTTCAGCTTGCAGGCGGCGGCGGGCATGTCATCCTGATCGGCGGTTCGGGCGCCGATATGCTGGACGGCGGCGCAGGCAACGCCATCCCAAACGGCGGCGATAGGGCAGATGTCATCACCTCCGGGTGGGGCGCGGATGTGGTCATCCTGACGCTGTGCGGCGGGCGCGATATGGTCACAGATTTCAACATCACGCTCGCGGACGGGCTGACCACCGACCAGCTTGACGTCAGCGAACTGAAAGACGCCCAGGGCGGCAAGCTGCGCTGGGCCCACATTGCGGTCAATGATGGCGGGTTCGGTAATGCATCTTGACCTTTCCCGGCGGCGACGAGGTGGTTCTGCAGGGCGTGGCCCCGGCTGCGGTCGACGGCAAGGCCGAGGCACAACGGAAGGGCATGCCCTGTTTCGCATCGGGCACCGCCATTCTGACCAGCCAAGGCGAATGCCGTGTGGAGAATATCGCTGCGGGTGATCTTGTCCTCACGGCGGACGGTGCGGCATGTCCGGTGATCTGGCGGGGGGCGCAGGTGCTGGACCGCGCGGGGCTTGCCCTGCGGCCCGATCTGGCTCCGGTTTTTGTGGCACCGGGCGTTCTGGGCAACCGCGAGGTGCTGAGGGCTTCGCCCCAGCATTGCTTTGCACTGCGCACGCCGGGTGGCACGCTTGGGCTGGCTCCGGCCCGGCATATGGTCGAGGTGGGCTTGCCCGGAACCCGGCTTACGAGGGGATGCCGGGGGGCAGCTATCATCATTTGCTGATGCCCCGCCATGCGCTGATCATTGCGGCCGGGGCTGTGATCGAAACCTTCTATTACGGGCCGATTGCCCTTGCCAGCCTGCAGGGGCCTGTGCAAAACGCGCTTCTGGCGTGGATGCCGGCCCCTTTCGCTGATCTGAGCGGTGCGCAAACGATGGCGCGCCTATGGCTCGACTTTGCTACCGTTCTGTCGCGCCATGCCGTGCGCCATGCCGTGCGCCATGCCGTGCGCCATGCGGTGCGGCAAATGCACCGGCAACCCGCGCTTTTGCATCTTTCCGGCCAAGCGCCTTGCGTAATGGAGCCTGTTCCGGTCTATTGGGTCGCGGAAAACGGGCGGGAAAACCTGACCGGCGACGGGAGATACGGGTGCCACCACACAGCAAGACCAAAGCCTGCAACGCCGCAATTCTGCCCCGCGGGTGCAGGGCGGACCGCGCGGGGCTGTGCCTTTCCGTGCTGTTTGTGATGGCGCTTCTGTCTGGCCTGATCATGCCCGCAGTTGCGCACGCCGACATGAACAGCGTGCTGAATTTCGACGCCGATGATCCCGAAATGAACGCGGCTATCGTCAAGGCGCGCACCGCTTTGCCGGAATTCATAGTGCGCGCGGGCAAGGCTGATCTTTCGACTGGCGATTATCTGGTCAAGGTGGCGGTGCCGCTTGCCGATGGCGGGCGCGAACATATCTGGGTCACACTGGCGCGGCTGCATGGCAACGACATGCTGGGGTTTTACGCCAATGCGCCGGTCCTGTTTCAGGCGGCCATCGGCGATCCGGTCAATTTCGGGCCGGATCAGATTTCGGATTGGTCATATTGGGGCGAGGATGGCAAGCTTTACGGATCGTGGACGACCCGCGTTATGCTGACCCGCATGTCCGAGGCGGAAAGTGCCGGTCTGCGCGCCGTGCTGGCCCCCTTGCCCGATGGCAGCCAATAGCGCCTTAGGGCAGGATATGCAGCCAGCCCCAAACGGTAAAGATTGACGCCGCCGTGGCCAGCAGCACCGATGATGCGGCCACACGCCGCGCCGCCCCATACATGTTGGCAAAGAGATAGGCGTTGACCCCCGGTGCCATGGATGCGGTCACCACCGCCGACCGCATCTGTGCTGTATCCAGCCCGAACGCGCGGCCAAGGCCGTAGGTGATGGCCGGATGCAGGATCAACGTCACCACGCAAACCATTGTAATCGCTTTCATATCGCCTTCAGGGCGATAGCGCATCAGCACCCCGCCCAACCCGAACAACGCCGCCGGAATCGCCGCCCGCACCATCATGTCAACCGCCGCCCAGACCGCACCGGGCAGCGCCAACCCCGAAAGATTGACCGCAAAACCGCACAAAATACCGATCACCAGCGGCTGCGTGAAGATCGCGCGCAGCACCTGCAGCGCCAGCGCCGATGTGGCAAGCCCGGTGCCCCGGCTGCGCGCCACCTCCATCAGCGTGATGCCGATGCCATACAAAAGCGGCGAGTGGATCGAGATGATCGCGTAATTCCCGGCCAGCGCCCCTTCACCATAAGCCCGTTCGGTGATCGGCAGCCCCAACAGAAGCGAATTTGAAAACATGCAGGCAAAGCCGATCGCCACCGCATCCACAGCTGACCGCCCGAAAAGATGCCGCGCGCCGAAATAGCCCGCCGCAAAGCCGGTCAGAGCGCCCGCGTAAAAGCTGGCAAACAGCCGCAGGTCGTAGGCGGCCGTCAGATCCAGCGTCGCGATGGATTTGAACAACAGGCATGGCACCGCGAAATTCTGCGCAAATCGCATCAGCCCGTCCACAGCACTTTCGGCAAAAAGCCCCGCGCGCGCGGCGGCGTAACCGAACCCGATAACCAGAAACACCGGCAGAATGACGTTCAGAAGGGCGGTCATCCGACGTCTTTAACCTCGATCACCATACCGTCAAAGGCGGGGCGGATGTGGGGGGGAAGTTCGGCCAGAAGCGTTTCGTAGTCCAGATCATTGTGCATGTTCGTCAGCACCGCACGGTCAGGGTTTGCGCGCCCGATCCATTCCAGCGACAGAGCCAGATGCGCGTGCGTCGGATGCGGCTTGCGGCGCAGGGCGTCCAGCACCCAGACATCCAGGCCGTCCAGCATGGCCCAACTTTCGGGTGGAATTTCAATGACATCAGGTAGATAAGCCACGTTGTTGATGCGAAATCCCAGCGCCTCTATCGAGCCATGATCGACGGTAAAGGGGTGCAACGTCACATCGCCCCCCGCGCCGCTTATGGTGAACGGCCCCTTGATCGTGTGCAGGTCCAGAATGGCGGGATAGGGCGAGTCATCGGGCTGCACGAAGGCATAGCCAAAGCGCGACAAAAGCGCCTCTTGCGTGGGACCGTCGGCCCAGACGGGCAGGCGGTGGCGCAGGTTGAACACGATCTGGCGCAGATCGTCGATGCCATGCATGTGGTCGGCGTGATTATGGGTGTAGACCACCGCATCCAGCGTGCCCACACCTGCATCCAGCAGTTGGTCGCGCATGTCGGGCGACGTGTCGATCAGGATGCGGGTCGTGCCCTGATCCGTGATCCGCTCGACCAGCATCGAACAGCGTCGGCGGCGGTTTTTCGGGTTGGAGGGGTCGCAATCGCCCCAGTCGCCGCCCAGACGTGGCACGCCGCCCGATGAGCCGCAGCCCAGAATGGTATAGCGCATAAGGGCGGTCATAGGGCTGCCTTGGTGAACAGGCGGTTGAAATTCGCGGTGGTGGCGGCGGCGAAATCGGTCACGCTGATCCCGAACACCTCGGCCCCTTTGGCGGCGGTAAAGGCGGTGTAGGCGGGCTCATTCCGGCGGCCCCGGTGCGGCGGCGGGGCAAGATAGGGGCTGTCGGTTTCCAGCAGGATGCGGCCCAAGGGGGCCGTCGCAAAGATCGCGCGCAGATCGCCGCTTTTGGGGAATGCCGCGATGCCCGACATCGACAGATAGAACCCCATCTCAAGCGCCGCGCGGGCCAGTGCTTCGCTGGATGAGAAACAGTGCATCACACAAGAATAGGGTTTGGCGGCAAAGCCTTGCGCCAGAATCCGCGCCATATCATCGTCGGCATCGCGCGAATGGATGATCAGCGGCAGCCCGGTTTCCTGCGCCGCCTCGATATGGATGCGCAGGCTGGTTTGCTGCACCGGTTTGCTTTCGGCGGTGTAATGGTAATCAAGTCCCGTCTCGCCAATGCCCACGAATTTCGGGTGTTTGGCCAAGGCGACCAGTTCGGCAACCGTTGCCAGAGGTTCTTCGGCAGCGCTCATCGGATGGGTGCCAGCGGCATAGAACACGGGCGCGAAAGTTTCGGCAATCGCACGGACTTGGGGTTCGTGTTTCAACCGGGTGCAGATCGTGACCATCCGCGCCACGCCCGCCTGCGTGGCGCGGTCGATCAATGCAGGCAATTCGCCGTCGAAATCCGGGAAATCCAGATGGCAATGGCTGTCAACAATGGTGGGGGCAACGATTGTGGGGGCAGGGTTCACGGGGGCGGGCATCGGATCACCTTTGGGGACGCGCGCCCGCCATCTCATCCATCTTCAGGACCATATCCAACAGAAGCGCGGCAGGGTCAAGGTTGACCGCCCGCCCGCGCCGCGCCCGCAGGCCCAAGGTTTGCGCCAACTCGGCCCATGCGCGGGCGGTATCTGGGTCGGGCGACAGGCGGGCGATCAAGGCGGCCTCACCCTTGACCGCTTCGGGGGGCGCGTGGCCAAGCGTTCCGGCGCGGGCAAGACGTGCCAGAAACAGATCAAGCAACATCAGGATCAGATCAAACCGCGCTTCCGCACCGCGCCCGGCACCAAGCTCGGCCAGAGCAAGCGCGCGGGTCCGGTCCAGCCGGGGCAGGGTGGCGAAGAGCGCGATGATCTGCGCGTAAAGGCCAAGCCCTTCCAGCGTGTCGATGCGCAATGCCTCACCGACTGACCCGCCTGAAAGCTCCGCCATCGCGCCCGGATTTTCGATGGTGGTTCCAGCGTTGGCCAGCGCCAAAGCCATATCGTCGGGCGAAAGTGCCCCCAGCCGCAACTCGCGGCAGCGCGACCGGATCGTGGGCAGAAGGCGAAAGGGCTGGTGGCTGATCAGAAAAATCGTGACACCTGCCGGGGGTTCCTCCAGCAGTTTGAGCAAAGCGTTCGCGGCCTCTGGCCCCATTTCATCGGCGGAGTCGATGATTGCCGCGCGGCGGCCACCGTCGGCAGCGCTCATCGTGAAAAACGATTTCATCTTGCGCATCTCGTCGACGCGAATTTCGGCTGACAGCGCCGATCCGGTGGTATTTGGCCCCCGGCGCAGCAGGAAAAGCCGCCCTTCGGACAAAGCCATCGTGCGGCGCACGACCGGGTGATCGGCGGGCAGGTCCAGCGTATCGGGGGGCGGGGGCGCGAACATGCCGCCGTCATCCTCGGGTGTGGCGAGCAAGAAGCGCGCCAGCTTCCACGCCAGCGTTGCCTTGCCGATGCCGCGCGGCCCGGTGATCAGCCAGCCATGGTGCAACCGGCCCGCGTTGAAGTTCTGCAAAAACTCGGCCTGTGCGGCGGTGTGCCCGATCAGCGCAAGCGTCTCACGCGGGTGGGGGGCACCCTCGATGCGGTCGGGTTCGGGAAGGTCGGCGGGGGCGGCAGCCATCAGCGCGCCAGATGGTCGGTGACGGCGCGGGTGACATCGGCGGTCACGGCATCCGCGTCGCGACCCCCGTCGATGATACAAAACCGCGCGGGATGGGCGGCGGCAAGTGCCAGAAAGCCTGCCCGCATTGCTGTTTGCAGAGCCAGTCCCATATCCTCGAACCGTTGTTCCAGCCCCTTGCGGGCAACGGCACGGCCATGACCCAAGGCGGGGTCAATGTCGATCAGGATCGTCAGATCCGGCTCTACCCCGATCATCAGGGCGTGCAATTGATCGACAACAGCCCCCAGATCACCGCGCGAGATGCCCTGATACATGCGGGTGGAATCTGCGAAACGATCGGTGATCACCACCTCGCCGCGCGCCAAAGCCGGGCGGATTGTCTTTTCCAGATGGTCGCGGCGGGCGGCGGTAAAAAGCAGGATCTCGGTTTCCGCAGACCAGCGGTCGGGGTCACCCTCCAGCACCAGGCGGCGGATATCTTCTGCCCCCGGACTGCCGCCGGGTTCGCGGGTCAGCGTCACGGTGTGGCCCAGGGCGCGCAGATGTTGCGCCAATGCCCGCACTTGCGTGCTTTTGCCCGACCCGTCGATGCCCTCAAAACTGATGAACCGGCCCGCCATTCAGGTGGCGGCGGCCTCGGTGGGCCAGAAATCGCGGATCAACACTCTGGTCGCCGTGGTCAGTCGTTTGAGAAACCCGGCCTTGCCCACATCGGCGTCGGCCACCAGCGGCACCTGCGCATCGGGTAGGTCGGGGATGTGAATGACAAGCTGCGCAATCTGCTGGCCCTTGGTCACAGGCGCCGTGATCGGCCCGGTATAGACGATTTCGGCGGTCATCTGTTCCTGCGCCTGCGCGGGCACCAGATGCCGCATGTCTTCGGTAGTGGTCAGGCCCACAACGGACGCTTCCCCCAGATACACCTGGGCCTCGGCAACACGGTAACCGGATTTGACCAGCGTTTTCAGCGAAAACTGACGGAAGGCCCAGTTCACGATCCGCTCGGCCTCTTCGGCGCGGTCTTTCTCGCTGGCCATGCCGGTGATGGCGAACACGATCCGCCGGTCGCCCTGCTGGGCCGACCCGACAAGGCCATAGCCCGCCTCGGTGGTGTGGCCGGTTTTCAACCCATCCGCACCGATATTGAGCTTGAGCAAGGGGTTGCGGTTGAAGCGGTTGCCCGGCGCGCGGTCCTTGTAATCGAATTCCGTCATCGCAAAGACCGGGTAATGCTCGGGGAATTCCTCGATCAGGCGGTCGGCAATAATGCCCAGATCGCGCATGCTCATGCGATGATTGGGGTCGGGCCAGCCCGAGGCATTGGCGAAAGTGGATTGCTCCATCCCCAGCGCCTTGGCGCGAAGGGTCATCTGTTCGGCAAACGCGTCCTCGGTTCCGGCAAGCCCCTCGGCCACCACCACGCAGGCATCATTGCCCGAGTTGATGATCACCCCATGGATCAGTTCTTCCACGGTCGGGCGATCCTGTTCGTTCAGGAACATGGTCGACCCCGTCATCGCCTTGGCGCGCGACGATACCGGAAACACCGTGTCCATCGTCACACGCCCGTCGCGCAACGCCTCGAACAGCATGTTGATCGTCATCAGCTTCGACATTGACGCGGGCGGCACCGGCTCTTCGCCGTTCTTGTCCATCAGCACCGTGTGGGTGGTAACATCAAAGACCCAGGCGGCGGTGGCCTTCGTCTCGAACGCCCGCGCGGGCAGGGCGAGGACAGGCAGGGCCAGCAGAAGCGTCAGGATGGCGAACAAACGAGGATACATCGGACCTCCGGTTTCAGCGTAGGGCATAGGCGTCGGTAAAGCCTTGTGCCTTGATTTTTTTCAAAAGCGCCGCCTTGTCGCCGGTGCCGCTTGCCGTCACGCTCCAGAACTTCTTTCCCTGCGTTTCTTCGGCTTTGACATCGGCGCTGACCCCGGCCTTTTTCAGGCTGGCTGCGGCTCGGTTGGCGTTTTCCTCGACACTGAAGATGCCGATCTGGAAGCGGGTGCTGCCAGAGGCGGGCTTTGCGGCGGAGGCGGCGGTCGTCGTGGTGGTGACAACCGCTGCCGGAGCGACGCCAGAGCCTGCCGCCGATGGCGGGATCGCCACGCCACCCGATGTGATGACCGGGGCTGCGGGCGCGGTGGGCTTGGTCGCGGTCTTGCTGGCGGGATCGGCATTGTCGATGGCGGCCCCGGCGGCGGCGATGGGATCAAGCGTCGCGGTCTGCACGCTTTCCGTGGAATCCAGAATGGGCTTTTCGGGCTCCGGCGCGGCAGCCTCTTCGCGGCGCAGGGCGGTCACGTTCAGTTTGCCAGGTTGCCCTGCCAGAAGCCCCAGTGCTGCGGCAGCATCCGACGAGATCTGTAGTTTCGGCCCCGGATTGTCACGCTCGCGCCGGAACAGCGCGCCGATCACGAACTTGCCGTTTGCGGGGTTGCGCAGGATCACCCGTTCGGGGTCTTTCGCATCGGGGGACGCAACCCAGACGCCACCCAGCGATGGGCGGCCGTCCCAAAGCGCCTGATCAGTGACCTGAAACACCTCCGGCGCTTCGACATCGCGGTCAACGAACCGGGTCGAGGTTTGTGGCTTGGCTTCGGCCCCCGTTGGAGCCGTAACTGTCGCATCCACCAGCGGCTCACCCCCCGGTGCAGGTTTGGGCGCGAACGGCCCGGTTCCGGTTTCGCAGCCCGCAAGGCCAACGACAGCAATTCCCGCAAGAATTACCGCCCGGATCACTGCCTGTGTCATGTCCTGCCCCCGATCATTGCACGCATTCTTTGGCGTGCTTGCCCCGATCCGCCCCCCAAGCAGGCGGCGCTTTTTTTCGACACAGTCCTGCGCCGCACGGTATCATACCCTTGGTTAGCCGAAGTGGAAAGAGTGCTGGCGGCTTTGGGCGAAATTCGGCACGCCCATCCCGGCCCGGTCCGCCACCGGCAAACCCCCTTTCAGAATCGCCCGTCCCCGGTTATGCGACGCTCAGCGGAGGAGTGGCAGAGCGGTTTAATGCACCGGTCTTGAAAACCGACGTAGGTGAAAGTCTACCGTGGGTTCGAATCCCACCTCCTCCGCCACATCACCATATCACCAAGTTGGCCACGACCGCGTTGAGTGCATTTTATCTATTGATAACAGTCAATTCCCAGCAGTTCACATGACGCTGGATTTCTTTCGATTGCGCCAGTATGCTTTCCTTGAGTGGTATTTAATGTGGTATTCACATGGCGCTTTCCGGAAGGCTGACCAAGAAACTGGTAGAGAACCTTGCTGCTGGGCGGCATGGCGACGGTGGCGGGCTGTACCTGGTCGTTGATCCATCCGGTGCGCGGCGTTGGATTGTGCGGGTGGTGGTCAAGGGGCAAAGGAATGCCACTGGTGCGCCCCTTCGGACGGACTTCGGTTTGGGTGGCGCGGATGTGGTCACGCTGAACCAAGCGCGGGATCGGGCGCTGGAATATCGACGGATGGCCAAGCAGGGATTGAATCCGCGCTTCAATACCAAGCGGGAAATACCATGCTTTGAAGAAGTCGCGGGGCAGGTTCACCTTGACCGCATGCCAACTTGGAAAAATGCCAAACATGGCGCGCAGTGGATCAATTCGCTGCGCGACTATGCCTTTCCCAAGATCGGGCGCATGCCGATTGACAGCATCGGACAGCCGGAGGTTCTGATGTGCCTTGCACCTATTTGGACAGACAAGCATGAAACGGCGCGGCGGTTGTCTCAACGGATCAAGGCGGTTTTGGACGTGGCCAAGTCCAAAGGCTATCGTTCCGGCGAAAATCCTGTAACTGCGATCTTAGAAGCCCAAGTTCTACCAAAGGTAAAGGCCAAGTCGAAGCACCATAAGGCGATGCTCTGGCAGGATGTGCCAGCGTTCTATGCAGAATTGAAAGCACGTGATGCGATGGCAGCAAAGGCGCTGATGTTTACTTGCTTGACAGGATCACGCACGGGTGAGGTTCTGGGCATGCAATGGGGTGAAGTCGATCTTCAAGCGCGGCTGTGGATCTGCCCCGAAATCCGTATGAAGACGGGCATTTTACATCGAGTGCCATTGACGGATGAAATGTTGGCTATCATCGAACCGTTAAGGGCGATGCATTCGGAGTATGTGTTTGAGGGGCAAAAGCGGCACAAGCCGTTGTCGAACATGGCTATGTTGATGTTGTTACGCCGGATGCAGGTGGAAGGCGTAACCGTGCATGGGTTCAGGTCCACATTCCGCGATTGGGCGTCTGAGTCAGAAAATGCGTCGCGCGAGGTTGCGGAAATGAGCTTAGCGCACAAGGTCGGATCGGATGTTGAACGGGCATACGCGCGGTCAGATTTGCTGGAAAGGCGGCGGGCGCTGATGGAGCGATGGTCCCAATTTGTTGCGCCAAATCGCGGCTACGCTGAGCAACAATGTTAAGAGTATCCATCAATGAGCCTGAGCTCTTGTCGATTGACCTCATTCGGCTTGCCCTAAGTGAAACCACAGTCGAACAGCGGACGAAAGCAATTTGCAACGCAAAGCATGAAGTGGTGGCGCTGCGACTGCAGACTCTGGGAGAAAAGTTGGGTAGTAGCTGGACGGCTGAGCCGCAAAACGCTGCGTTTGTCCAATGGATTGCGCAGACGATGGGCGAGCGGCATGAGGCCAGCTATGAGTTTTCAGAGACTCAAAGGCGGTATGAAGAGCGCAATGAACGGAAACTAAATGTCGCGGAACATATCGGAAAGCTGATCTGGCACTCAATTCAGGACAAACGACTCAACGGTGTGCAAACCACCAACGGTATATTGGCTCAAGTCAGTGACCAAGCCCGGAAGAATAACGTTAGTGGCGCCAAGGATGTAGATACTCTGCGCACTATTTGGAAAACGTATCGTGGCGTCGTGCATTTGGGCATGGCCATGGACTACTGCGATGAACACCCGAATCAAGGTGAACATGTCCTCTTCCTCGCCGAGAGTTATCGTCGCGGTCTTAGCCACTTCTGCCCAAAGGGCACCAAGGCACCTTACGTTTCACCCGTAGAGCAGATCAAGTTTTGTTTTGAATCAATACTTTGGGGTCCCCGTTTCGAAGATCGGGGACTGCCTTTCGACATAGGCTAGCGCGCATTCAGTCGTTGCCATTCAAGGTAACGCAAGGAATTTGTACGATGACCGGCCTCTTCGAAAACAATCGCATCTACGTACTTGGCGACACCGAACTTGATCTGCTCGGTGACCGCGAAAAGCTCGCCCAATGGCGTCACAAAGGCATGGGCCCCGCATACTATCGGCTCGGCCGCAAGATCGTCTATCGCGGCGCTGATTTGAATGCATGGGCCGAGGCCAGTCGCGTCGATCCGACCAAGGGGGCGCGCAACTAATGGCCAAGCGCGTATCGCCGCGCAAGGTCAAGATCAATTCGCAGTATACCTACCAACAGGCGGCCGATTTGCTTGGGGTATCTATGCAAACGGTACGGCTGTGGCGGCAATCTGGGTTGCCAGTGTTGGTAAGCCAGAAGCCGCATTTGATCTTGGGCTTTGCTCTCAAGGAATTCCTTGCCAACCGGTCAGACAAACGCGAACGCCGCTTGGAACGAAATCAGTTCCTTTGCATGGCCTGTAGCGCGCCAAGGCGGGCCTATGGCGGGATGGCAGACTACGTACCCTACACCGCGACAAGAGGAAGGCTGGAGGCCCTTTGCGAGATCTGCCAACGACCGTGTGGCAAATTCGTCAGTTCGAAACTTTGCGCCGAATTGGCGTCCGTACTGACCATCGCCACGCGCAGTGGAAAATGACCCTAAGAGAACCTGTTAAACCTTGCGTGAACCATAACTTCCACCAGCCCAATGAATCACCGGGAAATGTTGCGGCGAAAGGGCGAAAAGACGAACTTCAAGGAGAGCAATGTGATGCCAATATTCGGTGAAAAAACTACGCGGGACAGACCGTATTCAGGAGCTACGATCGAGTTGGTGGCACGCGAATTTGAAAATCGCATCATGAGGGATGTGGTCCGTCGTGAAATCGAGACGACGCTCGAGGTCAAGATCGAGCGGCAACTCAATGACGCAACGCGACTGCACGAGTATCGCAGTGATCTCAGCCGGAAGTCATTCAATTGCCATTACGATACATGGAATTTGAACGAGCATTTCACTGTTGAAGGTCATCTCTTTGCACGGCAGGGCGCAAGCTGGCCGGTGGATGTCATTGTGATTGAGGGCCGGGGCCGTTCGTCCAAGGCGCTTCCTATGGCCGAGGCCCCCGTGGTATATTCCGAGTGGGCACAAATGAAGGACCGCCTCGATGGACAAGCAAGCCTGGACCCCAGAGGAAAGCGTCCGGTCAGCGGGGACGGTTCTGATCCGACCGAACCAAACGCTGACCCGTCAGGGCTACAAGGACGCCCTGTCCAATCAGATAGCGTGGATAATCAAGGTGTCGGACCCGGAGGAAAGCCTGCGGTCACTGCAGGAAGTCCTGTGGCAGGAGGAAAAGCTGACACCCAAAACGCTGGCGGAAATACCGGATCTGATGGTAGACAACAGCGACCGGCTGATGGAGGCTTGCGGGATCAACGGTCAGGAGTGGCCGATGATGCCGGAACAACTCAAGGCGGGTCTGAGCCCGGACTGGACGCCGGAACCAGCGGAGGACGGGACGACCCTTCAAAGCTGGCTGATGATGGTGTATCCGGTCGAGCGGGACTGAACGGCAAGCCACGCGAAAACGCAGAAGTCGAAACCTCACTCCAAGTTCAATATCAACCGACATCGGGCGCAGTCTTTGCGGTGGGCACGGTTATGCCGCGCAACATGCAGGAAGCCATCACGGCGGCGCTGGTGCGTCTGCATGGTCATGTCGTCGATATGGATAATTTCGTGGCATTTTAGTCGGGATAACTTCCTTCAGCCAAATGAGTTGACCAGTAATGTTGCGGCAAAAGAGCAAAATACGGCTCAAGAAAAGGATACTTTGATGACAAAGTTCGTTGAAGAAAATGAGCGGGCCAAGTTCGACTATTCCACTTATTTGCGTCACGCAAAAGGTCAAGATACAACGTCGATTGACAAGACCATGGCCGCGATCAAACGGTTTGAAGAAAGCACCACCTTTAAGCCGTTTAAAAAATTCCATCGCCATCAAGCGGTGGACTTCAAGGATTTTCTAGACCGGCAAAGACACGCCAAGACCAGGAAACCTTTGGGCATTTCAACTGTCGATGCGATCTTGCGGTTGGTCAAAGGGTTCTTTCACTGGCTGGTCAGTCGCGCCGGGTTCAGGCGGGTGCTGACCTATGCGGACGTGGAATATTTCAACAACACACGCAAGGCGAGGCGAGTGGCGCATGCGCAGCGCGACATTCCCTATCCGTCGATGCAACAGGCCGCACATGCCTTTCACGCCATGCCGTTCGAAACTGAGTTTCACAAGCGCGACAAGGCGCTCTTTGCGTTTTTCATGCTGACCGGGGCGCGGGATGGGGCGGTGGCATCGCTCAAACTCAAGCATGTGAATGTTGGTCTTGGGCATGTGTTCCAAGACGCGCGCGAGGTGAAAACCAAGGCCGCGAAAACGATCATGTGCCAGTTCTTTCCTGTCGATCCGGACTATCGGGAATATTTCACCGCCTATTTCACGTTTCTGCGTGAGGTGAAGCTGTTCGGACCCGAGGATGCGCTGTTTCCAAAGGCGCGAGTTGAGGCGATTTCTGGCCATGGCTTTACGAATTCTGGACTGGACAGGGTGGGTTATGCCAATTCGTCCAAGCTAAACATGATCATTCGCGGGGCCTTTGCTGCAGTACAGATGCCGCAATACACGCCGCACTCGTTTCGCAAGACGCTGACCCATCTGGGCAGCGAAATGACCAAAACAGCGGAAGAGTTCAAAGCATGGTCAATGAACTTGGGGCATGAAAATATGGCAACCACGATCAACTCGTACTTACCCGTCACCATCGAACGGCAAATGGACCTGATCCGAAAGATGGGAAGAAAGGGGCGAACCTGACGTAGCCGCCAGCATAAGGCGGAGTGGAGCGGTCACTACAACGCCAGGATATGCCACCTGCTGATCACCTCCATTGCCGAGACCGGCGACATGCTGGACGTCAAAGCTGAGGGCGGAAAATGTCGGCACTGCAGACATGGCGCTCGATGTGATCCTCAATGTCGTTGATGGGGCGCGCAAGAGCTTCTGCGATATGACCATGGCGCGCATCGACGTAGGGTTCCTCGAGGAGCTTCGGGGGCTCGGACATCGTCACCACAAACCTCGCCTTTGGAGAATGGCCCACCGTCTTTGGCGACGCCAAGATGACCGCCGCGCTGCTCGACCGCCTGACCCATCATTGCGAAATCGTCGAGACCGGAAACGAGTCCTGGCGCTTCAAACACCGCGCCTGACCCGATCAGGGCCTGACCCGCCTCCACTCTGTGATTAGTTCCGTCGGCTCAGGCCCTGATCTCGATGTCGCATGGGGGGTCAATTTTGGGCGCCGAAAGGGGGTCAGGTTTGCGTGCCGATTGACACTTTTAGCGCCCGCTGCCCAATGACAGGCGCGAATTTCGATGCTGTCGATCCTCTAAAACTCACCGGGACCGATCCAGCCTTCGTTCGGTACATCCAGGATCCGGCCCTACAAGCTCGCCGGAATCTAGCGCCGGAACTGACGACAGACAGATGACCACTTGCCTAATTCTTAGGATGGTCTCGCTAGTGTTCCCCACCTGACATAGGGTTCCCGGTCTGCCTATGGTTCGCCCTCGGTTGCTGGGACGAAGCTCCAGGTGGCAGCTATGCGGACAAAGCTGACGTTGGCTTCGACCAGATGGACGTCTGCTTTTGGAACCAGTGCCAAAAACGGTCGTTTTGGTCACTGTTCGCCTGCTCGCCAAGATCGTTGGGAAATCTTGGGACACAAACGCTTGGCAAAACCAGCGTTGGTTTTGGCACGTTTTTAGCCGCGCCTTGAAGACCGGACAATCGTGCGAAGTGCAGCATCATGGACAATGGGCTCCAAGCCGTCATTGGGTATCTTGTGTCAGGTGGCGAACACTAGGACGAATCCGTCAGTGCGAGTGAAAAACTATCCAGAAATCGGCATGGTTTCATGGGTTTTCTTTAATCCGAGGCGTGGATTCTCAGCATGAAGCGTTCACGAAACGTACAATTGTCATCCGACATCTTGTCTTGTGCCAAGCTGGCTGCCACTGCGGATACCACGTTGAGTCACGAACAAAGCACCTTTTTTCGTCCTCTCGTCAACCCGGCCTAGGCTTTCTGTTGGACTTCCAGCCACTGATCCTAGATTGTTTTAAAACCGCGGGGAGCGTCTGAACTAAAGGGCTATGGCCATACAGATTAAGGGTTTTCGCGAACGTCGGGATGTGAGATTCCTGATCTGCAAAGGGAAGAGATGCTGTCGCGAAAAATGAGAATTTTCCGTGTCTGTCTGTGTGGTACGCTCGTTGCTTTTGTTTGCGCGTTTCTTGGCAGCATAATTTGGCAGGCTGGATCCAGCGCCATGGTGCTTTGGATTGTTGCGGCCATGCTTTGTGCAATGCTTGCCATAACCATGCGGCAGGTGGCGTTACTGCATGAGCGGGCTATGGTGTTGCATCGGCCCAAGGAAACTACCGCGGTCAGGTTGGACCGGCTGAAAAAATTCGCATGGTGGGGCATACAGGCCCGGGCGTGGGGTGTCATTGCAACCGTGATGGTGCCTTTGGCGGCCCTTGCGACGGCGTTCCCCGGTCAGATGGTCATCGGTGCTGTGACCGCAGCTTTGCTGGTCCCTGTGGTCCTTGCACTTTCGGGCATGTTTGCGCGCGGCTCGGATGCCGGCTGGTTTCTGGATGCGATTGTCCCGGACAGATTACTGCTCGAGCAGATCGACACCGGTGATCTGTGGCAACGTTATGAGACTGGATGGCACCTTGCCGGAAGGTTCGCGGCGCTTAGGCGTGCGGCTGCGCTGCATCCGGAGGCGCCAAACTCTGCGCAAACTCTGATAATGGCGCAATATGCGCCCGGCTCGGTCGTGGTGGCCGTGTCCGGCTTGCGCAAATCACTTATGGACGAAGTTCGATTGCGGCTCAGGGGGTGGCGGGTTCTTGTGTCGGTGGCACTGGGGGCGGGCGTGCTGTCGATCGTGCTGATGGTTCTTCTCCCTCAGGCGGTGTGGGACCGGCTGTTTGCCGGGTCTGACCGGTCTGGCCTGCAATCGAAATCTGAAGAGCAATCCTCGCAGCATGACGACAAGCCCGAACCGCCATCCTCCGACCAAGCCGGGCAAGCCCCTTTAGACGAGGCAGGCGCAGGCCCGGCGGCGCAGGGTCGCGGGCCATCTGACGACAGTGCCGCCGGACAGGGTGCCAGCAGCGACGGCGGGTCGTCAGATAAGGGTGGATCTGATGCGGCGCACGGAACCGAAGGCTCCCAGGGTGAATCATCTGCGGGTCAAGTCGGGAAGAGTGAGGGACAGTCGGGCGAAGGCGCGCTGGGTACTCCTCAAAATGGCAATGAGATTGGACAGACACCGGGTACTGAAACGGGCTCGCCCGCGGAGTCTTCTGGTGGTGCGGCTCGGAACGGGCAGGGCGGCGACACGGGCGCGCAGGCTGGGGACGTAGCAGACGACGCGAAACAGGACGCTGCACAAAACGAGCCACAAGATGAGGCGCAAGCAGCTTCACAAGACGGTAAGAAGGGCGGGCAGGACGGCGCGGACAGGCCCGCTAATGCAAACGGCGACGGGACGGATGGTGGCGAAGGTGGCGTCGGCATGGCTTCAGGTGAAACAGCCAGCAAGGACGCATCGTCCCCCCCGTCCGACAAAGACGCGGATCAGGACGGTGCGGGATCGTCCACCAATGCTGGCGAAGGCGCCGACACAGCGCCAAATGGCGCGAAAAGCTATGACGCGGGGGATCAGGTTGCAACGGGCGACACGGGTGGAACTGCTGCGGGAACAGGCGGCTCCGCTAGTGCCGGGGCGGCCGACGGAACGACGCCCGGTGTCCCTGCCGAGGCAGCCGCAGGGGCAGCAGAGAGCGAGGGCACTGCAGGGCAGGCAACTGCCCCCGGAAACGCACCGCAGGCAATTACCGCCTCTGGCGCGGAACCCGATGTGAGCGGGGCCGACCCGGTGGATGTTACCCCGGACGAGGCAGCTGGGCTTGCTGCAATAACGACTGATGAACCGATTGACGGCGGCATGCCATCGGCACGTCCAGAGCCCTCTCAAAAGCCGCCGCTTGACGCGGCCGGTGCCGGGCTTGCCGCAAGCGCGCCCGAAGGCACAGTTGCGCCGGACATTGCTGCAGGCAGTGCAGCCCAGCTTTTTGCTGAAGGCGGAGAGGTGCCGGATGCCGTGACCATGGCGATTTCACCCGACACCGATGCAACCCTTCCCGCATCCGCGAACCCAACCCCGCCACGCCAGGTGTTGCCGGCATGGATCAAAGAACTGGTGAATTGATATGAATGCAGACTTGGACTCTTCCTTCCTTGAAGCCGCCCATGTGGCGCATCTTCGCGAGATCCCCGGTATTGTTCAGGCTTCGGGGATGCATGGAATGTCCGACACGGTCAACGCATTGGTGGTGGCGTTGTTGACCGGTGGCCATGTGCTGCTGGAGGGTAATCCGGGGCTGGGCAAGACCGCACTGGTGCGGGCTCTTTCCGGCGCGCTGAGGCTGGGCAGGGCGGCGGTCGGGCGGATACAGTTCACCCCCGATCTGATGCCCGCCGACATTACGGGCACCCTGATGCCCGCTGATGACGGCTCGGGCCGGCTGGAGTTCAAGCCGGGCCCGGTGTTTTGCAACCTGCTTCTGGCGGATGAGATCAACCGCGCCACTGCCAGAACGCAATCGGCCATGCTGGAAGCGATGGCCGAATATCAGGTGACCGTTCTTGGCCGCACCCATCAGCTTCGCCACTGGAAAGAGGATCGTAGGCACCCCTACCGCACGCCATTCATGGTGATGGCGACGCAGAACCCGATTGATCAAGACGGCACCAATGCGCTGCCCGAGGCGCAGTCGGATCGTTTCATGTTCAAGATCGGCATGGAGATTCCAGGTGCCGATGTGATCGGAAAGATCATCGCCAAGTCCCTGAAGGCCGACAGACCGCCGACCCGCGAAGACGAGCGACCGGATGACCCTGTGGTGATGGCTGCCGCGCTGCAGCGGCTGCATGACATCTCTGAAGCTGTGATGTCGGTGCCCTTGCTGCCGCAGGTCGCCGACCATATCAACAACATCGTGCAGGCCAGCAATCAGAAGTTCGACCAGGTGCGCGACATCTCGCCCCAGCGGGCCAGGCAACTGACCGAACTGGTCGGCAGGAAAGTGGTCTATCCGCTGGGACCGCGCGCGGCCATGGCGCTGGCGCGGGCGGTGACGGGCTGGTCGGCAGTGGTGCTGGTTGATCCGGATCGGGCTGCCACGGAAACCGTGGCCCACGGTCCGCGTGCGCTGGCCGAAACCGTGGTGCCCGTGCTGCGACATCGATTGCACATCGCCCATGATTACAGCGACAGCGCGACGCCGGGCTCCGAGGCGAAGGCGTTGGATGTCTTTATTCGTGCGTTGGCCACTGCGACCGCCCCCGACGGTCCGCGCAGTGGAAATTATCCTGCGGATTTCTCGGCGGCGCTTGACCGCGCCCGCATGACTGTCAGGCTATAGCTTTCAAATGACATCTGAAATTGCCATCACCGACCCGCCTTTGTCGCCGGCAATGCTGGACCGCTTGGTCCTGCATTGGCGGCGGGATGCGCCGACCCTCGGTACGGGCGCGCATCTGCGCCGCCGACAAGGCCATAGTCTGAAGTTCCGCGACTACCGGGCGTGGCAGCGCGGCGACGATATACGGAATGTGGACTGGCGCGCCTCCCTACGCCAGTCCCGGCGCGAAGATCTTCTGTTGCGCAGCTTTGAGGCCGAAGAGCGGCTCGCGTTGGCGATCGTTCTGGACAACAGGCCCGCCATGGCGTTGCCCGAGGCGATGCCGCGGCTGCTTTACGCGCTTTGGGCGGCTCGGGCATTGGTTGCTCTGGCGCTGGACAAGGGCCATGAGGTTTTTCTGGCGAAGCTGTGTGCCGGTCCGGGTGAGACAGTTGTGACTCTGCGCGGGGCCGGGGCAAAGGCGCGTGCTCGCATTTGGTGCGAGACGCTGTGGCGCCAACGGTCCGAAGCTTCCGACGGCTTTGCCAATTGCGACCGGATCCTGCAAAAACTGCGCCCGGCGGGGGCGGTCGTCCTCGTGTCGGACATGCTCTTTGACGACCCAGAGCGGCAGATGCCCCGTTTTGCCCAGTTGGCCCAGCGGCGGCAACGATCGCTGTCGGTGCTGCAGCTCGACTCGGTCAGACATGAGATCGGCCTGTTGCGGGCGGCGCAGAAGTTCCATCTGTCGCTTCCGGGGCAGGAGCCGGGCAACGAGATGCACCTCTTCGACGAGACTGTGATGCTGACGGCGACGCATGCCATCGCGGATCATCTTCAAGAGCTGCGCCACGCGCTGCATGCCGGAGGACTGGACTGGCCGCAGGAGCCGGTTATCTGGCCTGAGGCGGAGACATGCGTCGCCGCCGTGGCGCTGGAACGTCTGAAAACCCATTTTGCACAAAGCTTCCCCAGATTGCCGATGCATGCGGGTTTGAATCTGGGAGGGAGGGGATGATCTGGACGGCGGTTCCGGTGGTTTTGGCGGCTGCGGCGGTCCTGTTGTGGCACATGCAAAAGCCGCGCCCGCCGCACATCGCCGTGTCATTCGTGCGCTTCGTTCCGGCCTTGCCACCGGCACCTGGAGGCTGGTCACGGATTGCCCTTACCATTCCGCGCGATCCACTGACGCTGGGCTGCTTGCTTGCTGCTGCGGCACTGTGTCTGTGGACGCTGTTCGACGCAGAGCGGAGCTATCAGGCGACACGACCCGATCATCTGGGCTTGCGGGTGATCTTTGACCGTAGCCATTCGATGTCGGCGGCGGATGGCGGCGAAACCCGTTTCGCCCGTGCCTTTGCCAGACTGGAAGCTGCTCTTGTGGCGTTGGGCAACGCTGGGGCGGTCGGTCAATGCGTCGAGGTGATCGGAGTGGCGGGAGCCATAGGCGCGGCGCAGCTGATGCAGCCGGGCAGTTCACCTCAGGCAGAGACGCTCGCACCGTTGCCGCAGGGGGGCGACCCGGCACTTCTGGTTGCGGCGGCCGCCCGCCCTCAAGGCGAATGCGCGCTGACGCATGTGCTGGTCCTAACAGATATTGCACAGCCCGGCGGGGCGCCTGCGGATGGCCCGCCATGGGGCTGGGACCAGATCGGCGCACCGCTTGGAAACAGCGGGTTGCGCAGTCTGGATTTCCGTCCCGCCGCGTTTGGCCAAACCAGTTCCGAGATCCGTATCGAAGGTGTGTCTTCCGGGCAAATCCCCCCAGCACGCCTGCGGCTTGAGGGGCCGGGCGGGCTGCAGGACCTGAACGTTATTCCAGATCCAGATGCCGAAGGCCGCTGGTCGGCACTGGCCACCTATATCGGCGCGGGCGACTATCGGGCCAGCCTTTTGGGCGGGGATGGCTATGCGGGCGACGATGTCGTGCTGGCCCGGCTGGATCGCCCGACGGGGGCACTTGCCGAATGGCGGCTGGACACGTTGGCGCGGCCTGCCGCGCTTGAAGCGGGCGGGCCTGATGCGCCGCTTGTGACGCAGAATGACAGGGTCGCCCCCGATGATCTGTCGCGCCCGATCCTGATCACCTATCCGGGGTTTGAGGCCGGTTTGTCCGGCCGCGCCATCGGTCCGTTCCGAGATGATGCGGTTCTTTTCGCGGCGCTTAACTTTGACGCGTTGGAGCCTGTTCTGCCCTTACCCATGCCCGGCGTTTTGCCACCCGGATTCGTGCCCGTGCTGACAGACGATCAGGGCGGGACCATCATCGCTCGCCGCGCTCAGCCGTTCGGTCTGATCCTGCCGCAGCCTCGACTTGATCTGCCTGATCCGCAGCGCAGTCTTTCGCTGGCGCTGTTCTTTGCCGGACTGGCCGACCTGCTGACCCTGCCACCCGAGCCGCAACCGCTGCGCTGGGTCACCACCGACGAGATCGAGGTCTCGGACGCCTGGCGCGAAAGCCTGACTGCGCGCCCCGCCGCCGTACCGGCCGATCTGACCGTGTTTTCGAAAACCTCCGCGGCAGAAGAGGCGATGCCGGTCTGGCCGTGGGCGGTACTTGCAGCCCTTGCGCTGATTCTGGCTGAACGCATGCTGCGGCTTGCCCGCCGGGCCGAGAGGATTCTATGATCTGCACATCTGTGGCTCGCGTTCTGGGCGGCACTTTTGACTGTATGGGCTCTCCTGCCGCTCTATGGGGCGAGATCGCGCTTGCCCTGACTATTTCTGCTTCAGCCGCCTTGTGCCTGCGTGCCGGTTCGTCGCGTGGGGCCAAGTTCGCCGTACCGGTCCTGTTCAGCCTTGCGGCGTTGATGCTGGCAATTGCGCTGGATCGTCCGGTTCTTCGGCAGTCGCCCGAGCCCTCTATAGCAGGCGGGCATATGGTGGTGCTGATCGATCGGTCCGAAAGTTTCTGGCGCGACCCTGCGATAGCCCGCTCTGCGGTTTCCCAAGCGGCCGACCGGATCGACGGCTTTGTCACAGAGATGTCTCTGCAGGAGGGCGATGCTTGGCGTGGCGAGATTTTCGGGTTTGGTCTCGCGGCAGGCCGTGAAGGGGCAGAGACGCGGCTTGCAAACCTTCCCGGCGCTGTGCGCCCCTATCGGCCCACCGCACCCGAGGGTGCAAGCAATCTGGGCGCAGGGATGCTTGCAGCATTGGGGCGACTGGCGGATTTGCCGGGGCGCAGGATACTGGTTTTGGTGACCGACGGGCAGACTGCAGACGCGCCGGACGCGGATCTCTTGGCACAGTTCCGCGCGGCAGGGATCGAGATCCACACGCTGGGCGCCGGGTCTGCGGCACCGATGGCCGGGCTGATCGCCGCCGATGTCGGGCCAGAGCATGATCTGGGCCAGCTTGTCGTGCTGCGCGGCACCGTGCTTGGCGGCGGGACACTGGTGCTTTCGAGCGTGGACGGACCGAAAAGCCCCCAATCGGTGCCCGACGCCGATCAACTTCGGGCATTCCGGCTGGAAACCATCCTTCGCCAGCGCGGCTTACAGGGAATCACGCTGCAATTCGATACCGATGCGGGCCGCCAGGGCCGGACGCTTTTTACGCTGGTGCGTGGCCCGGCGCGGGTTCTGGTCTTTGGCCCGGCGCTGTGGGCCGATTCGCTTCCTGCCGCGCGCTGGCAAATCGAGCGGGCCGATCCCGACCACCCGCTAGACCCTGCCAGCTTTGACCTGGTGGTGGTTGATGGGCTTTCGCCCGTGGTGTTTCCCGCAGATTATCCGGCGCGGTTGTTGGCTGCGGCAGGTGGCACCGGGCTTCTTGTGATCAACGGGCCGCTGCGCGGGACTGTAGACCAGGAGCAGGTCATCTCGGACTGGAATGGCACGGTCCTTAGCCCGATTCTGCCGGTGGACAGCGACCCGCGACTGTACGTCCAGGAGCCACCGCCGCGCGACATCGTGATCATGGTCGATGTCTCGGGATCGATGCAGGGGATGCGGCTGGGCTCTGCACAAAGTGCGATCAACGCGATTCTTGACCAGTTGCGCCCGCAGGACAGCGTGACGATCCTGCCCTTTGCCGATGGCGGGGTGCGCAGCTTTGCGCAGGCTCCGGCCTCGGCTGCGACAGTTGCCGCAGCGCGCTGGTTCACCGCGGGGCTTTCTGCTGGAGGCGGAACGGCGCCCGACAGCACGATCACGGACTCTGCCCGCTTTGCCTCGAACTACTGCGCGTTCTTCTTTATCTCGGATGCGGATTTCGCGCCGCCCGCAACTGCGCCACGCTGTTTCACAACTGCAATTTCCGTTTCGAATGATCGTTTTCCGACAAATGTTGCCAACTGGGGGGAAGAGCTGCTGATCGGCGAAGGCGGCGACGGGCGCAACATCCGCCTGCGCTATTTCGAGCCTGATGAGCGCGAGGAATATTTCCGCCCCGGCAGCTTTCGCCCGCAGGTCGCCGAGCAAGACCTGTTACCCGATGCCGGGGTGGATGTTGAGGGGCTGGCCATCTCCTATGCAAGGGTCGATGCACGCATCGGTCTGGTCCATTCCGACCCTCCCCCCGACCCGCTGTTTGTTTGGCGCCGCGATGTCCGCCGAAGCGGCGTGGTCACCGGGGCATTTCTGGGGCCGATGGGTGTGGACTGGGGCGATCAGGGGCTTCAGGCGACCGAACGGATGCTGGGGATGCTGCTTGGATGGTCCGATCAGGACCGCTATCTGATTCGGCTGACCGACAGCGCTGGGGTATATCGGCTGAATGTCACGGAATTGCAGGGTCAATCTACACCCGGAATGATGTCGGCCAGCCTGCTGGACCCGAACGGTTCGGGCCGGTCGCTGCCTTTGCAATTCGATCCGCGACTTGGCGCCCATACCGGCACATTCCGTTTGCCGGCAGTTTCGGGCCGGCAACGGTTGTTGCTGGCCCTGCAGCAGGGAAATGATGTGCAGCGCATTCCGATCACTGTCCCGGAAGGCGTTTCAGCGCAAGGTGGAGGAAGGGAGGCCTTTGATTTCGGGGTGAACCGTGCACTCATTTCAGAAATAAACATGTCGACACAAGGCAATGACCTTGCACAAGGAGAGATCGGCTTTTACGCTTCTCCGGAGGTTGCGCGGATCACTCCGATTCATCCATTCTTTCTGGTAGTCGCGCTCATGCTTTTGGCCGCGGCAGTCTGGGCACGTGAGATAGGTCGGCTTTGAGGTCTTTCCTTCCCAAGATTTTCCGTCCCAACCGGGCTGCGCAGATTTCTGCGCCTGTGTCTGAATCGTTTCAGATAGACCGCGCCTTTCTGTACGTGCTCCAAGAGGCTGCCCGCAGAAATCTTGCCTCGCTTTTACGCGATGGCGCCCCGGTCGCGATGGCAGCGGACGCGTTCGATGCGGTATTTGGGCAAACGGCCGAGACAGACCCGCTGGCCGGTTACGGGCTCGCCGATTGGCGCGAAGGGCAGCTTCCCCACAACGCTTTTGTGCAACAGCTGATAGAAAATCCTTCGCGTATCGCGGCGATTGCAACGCCGCAATCGGGGGTCGGGGCAGACACTCTTTTGCCGCAGCTTTTGCGCGTGGCGCTGGGCGAGGGTGCACTGCGGCATCAGCTGGCAACGGCCTGTGGCGACTTTCTGAGTGAGCGGGTGCTGTTTTACCCCGGCCCGCCCCCGCAACCGCTGTTTTCAGTGGCCGGGCTGGCGTTGCTGATCACATCGCATTCATCGCAGCTGGACAATTTGTCAGCGCAGGGGCAACAACGCTTGCGGGCTGCCGTCAGCGCGCTTTACGGGCCGGCAGACCCGCTGATGCCGTGGGATCAGTGGCTGTTGCGCCGAATGGCCGACAGTGCGGAGTGGTCCGTGCCCGAAAGCCTTACTACGCTTCGTTGGGTATCCTGGCAAAGCGGCGATCCCATCCCGGACCCTACCGAAGCCCGGACAGTGCCGCTCGGCTGGCTCAATTTTCTTGTCCTCGAACCCTGACGGAAACCACAGACATGTTCACCAAAGAAACCGTCAACCTGATTTACGAACAGAACCGTTCGTTGCTGGATCGGGTGCTGCAACTGGAAAATGAGCTGGTCGGAAGGTTCTACGGCATGGACGCTGCCGTCCGCTGCATGATGCTTTCGGCGATGAGCGGCGAAGCGATGGTGATGATCGGCCCGCCGGGCACCGCGAAATCCCGGTTAATCCGGGCATTTTGCAGCCTGATCGGGGTGCTGGACCATGACCCGCGCGACCGTGATCAGGCGCGTGCGACGGGACCGGCTTATGACAAGCCCGAACAGTATTTCGAGTATCTGCTGACCCAGTTCACCGAACCCTCCGAATTGTTCGGCTATTTCGACCTTGCCAAGCTGCAAGGACCGGAACCGACGCTGGAACGCATGGTCCATGGTCAGATGCAGCGCGCCGACGTGGTGTTTCTGGACGAGGTGTTCAATGCCTCGTCCGCGATCCTCAATGCGCTTCTCACGTTCATGAACGAGCGCAAGTTTCATGACCGGGGCAAGGTAATCGACGCGCCAATGAAGATGCTTTTTGCAGCGACCAACCACCCACCCCGGGAAGATGGACTTGGCGCTGTCTATGACCGTTTTTTGCTGCGCTGCCGGATGGAAAACGCCCCGGCCGGGCATGAATCCCTTGCCCGCCTTCTGCAAGCGGCCTGGACGGAAACCCACGATCATGGAACGACCTCGGGCAAGAAATTCGCGGATCTTCCGGCGTCGCTGGAGGATTGCCGCACCAGTATTGACACCCTGACCACGCAAGGCAAACTGGCGATTGAGCAGTCCAGCATCGTTGTGGCGCAACTTGCGGCTCTGGTGGCTTCGGTCAGGGCCAAGGAGCTATCCGCGATGTCGAACCGCCGACTGGTCAAGTTTTCGGCGATCGTTCTGGCTCAGTCCTTGCTTCGCGCGCGCGCGCAGGACCAGTCAACGGCCGAAATTCAGCCGCGCGATCTGATGGTGTTGCTGGACTACGGTTTGGACCAGTCCGATCCAGGCACGATCGAAAAACTGCGTCAGGAATTGCTGCTGGTATGACCGGGATGCAGGTCATTATTGGTGAAGATCAGAGCCCGGAAGACCCGGTCGCAGCCCATTTGCGTATCTCTTTTGCCGAACGGCATGTGCCACTTCCCGCCGCACTGGCCACGGCGCTGGCGCGTATTCTCAGCGTGCCGCAGCCATTGCTTGATCCGGTCTGGGGGCGAGCCTTCGCACGCATGGCACAGGCGCTGGGCACCTCGGGTGCGGTCGCCAGCCAGCAGTTGCTGAAAGGCGCAATGGACCGTTTTCTGATTGTGGTGGCCGAGCCGGTCTTGCGGCACGCCGCAATGCGGGCAGGTGTACTTGCGCTTGCCGGAACCGGTGAAGGCGATGCGCCTGCGTTGGTTTCGGCCGAGGAACGGATCGCGCAGCACGTTGATGCCGCCCTGCGCGATCCACAGGTCATGGGCCTGCCCTTCTGGGCCCATGCGGCGTTGGATATGAAGGCGGCCGCCCTCCGCCATGCCCGAGCACGCGCGCATCTTGCGGCTGATGCCTTACCTGATGAGATTGATCCCGCTATTGCGGCCTTGGTCTTTCTGCATCCGCCAGAGTTCGAAGACCATCTGCGGCGCGAAAAGAAACAGCGCAAGGCGCGGCAGATCTCGGCCCATCGCAGAGCCGGGATCCGCCCCAAAGAGGGTGGTGTTGCGGGCATCCTGCAATCGCGGCAGCTTGACGATCTGCCCGACGCCCTGATGAGCGAATTGATCCTGCCGCGCGCCCTTTTCGCCAACAAGCTGCTGCATGAGGGCATACTAGTGCGCCATCGCCCGCCCCGGCGCGATCCTCGCCGGGACTTGTTGGCGGTGACGCTGCATCAGGCGGCACCCACGGATGGCATGGGAACCCTCGTGCAGGCCGCATGGGCGGATGCCGCGATCCGGCTGAGGGTCGTCCTCTTCCAGATGGGGCTTGCGAACTCCGATCTTGTCTGGTCAGGACCGGGCGCGGCGCTTGATCTGGGATGCAATCTGGACCTGCCCGGGATCGAGCGATTTCCGGCCTTGCGGATCGCGGGCAAAGCGCGGGCTGACATGCTGATGCGGTCCGGACTTTACCCCGCGCATGCGGCGCTGGCGCGCACGGCGGCAACGGTGCCCGAGGGTGACGCGATTGTCAGCCGGTTGCGCGCGGGGTTGTTGCCGCTGGCGCGGACGCAACGAGGCGATGTGCAACGGCTCGTGCAGGATTATGGGCGCCGCTTTCTGCTTGTCAGCCAGCCACATCAGGGCCGCCAGACCCCTGATTGGGCCGAGATTCGCGCCCGTTTGTCTGCGTCCGTGGATCGTGATCTGGGCCGTTGCCACAAGGCCTGCCTGACCTGGATCCCGCGCGGTGCGGGTAGCCCCGAGGTCCTACTGGCCCTTGCCGAAGGGCGTGAGCCCGTCGAAATGGCGCCCCCCACGCCCGGCGCGGATGAGGGTGCAGTCACGCTGGCCGGGTTCATCGGCGGTTTGGTCTTGTGGATCATGGATGTGACGCTGGAGGCGCTTGATGTCTCTCAAGCGTGATGTCTGGGTCCTGCCACGCCTGCGGGCGCGGGCAGTGGCGCCTTTCCTTGCCTGGCTAGCTCCGCATTTCGGTTTCGCCAAGGCGCAGGACTTGCGCCTGCGGCTGGATGACGAGGGCAATCTGGTTGTGCTGTGCCCGCTGCCTGATGGCGGTGCCGATCTGCAAACGCTGCACGGCGTTCTTGCCGAAGCATTCGAGGCTGCCGGTCGTCGCAGAGCCGAATTGGAAAATCTGCCCGCCCAGTCGCGTGACATTGAGGCTGAACCCGCGCTGCTTGAAGGTGTACTGATCTGGGTTCGACAACAGCTGGTGCCACACACACCGAATGTGCCGGACGTGCAGGAGGGTGGCCCCTTGCGTGCCATACTGACTGCGGTGGATACGGCACCTGCAGCGTTTGCCACGCTGGTCCGACGCAGCCGGGATGCACGTTTCATGATCGGCGGGCGGGGCGTCACGCTGCTCGATCTGTGTGACGATCCCGCCCGCGGTGCAACGCTTTCTGGGCTGCGGGCCAGCGGTCTGCCGCCGGGTGTCACCCTCTTGGCGCGGCATTCTGTGGCCGCAATGCCGGTATGGCTGCCCGAAGGCGTCACCTTTGCCGAAGACATGCGCGAGACCCTGTCCGGCGTAATGAACGGTCTGGTCGCGGGCCGGTTGCTCGCGCCCGGCGCCGAGGTGCATCTGGTGACAGCGCGGGACGGGGCAGGGCTTGCCGTGATTTTGCCACCCGACCCGGTCTCCACGCACACGGGCGCGCCCGTGCCCGCGGAACCGCTTCACGATGCCGCCATATTTGGCATCGGCATCGACCCGCCGCACCGGCCCGACGATTTTGGACCGGCCCTGCGTCTGTCGGTGCTGGCGTTGCACCCCGAGCCGCAGGCGCAGCGCGATCTGAACACCCGCCTTAACGACCGAGCCTTTCCGCTGGGGTATCGCATCAGCCTTGCGCCCGTCGGGGCCATTTCGCGCAGCGACGAAGACATCGAACGACTGCGCGGCGAGATCGAAGAGCGCGAGGCCCGTATAGCCTTGATTCAGGCACTTGGCCGACCACAGTTGCGATTGCTTCGCTTCAGCGACGCACAGTTGCCGGCGCTGGTTGACGGGCTGCGCAAGATGCCGCGTGCGCTGCGCGAAAATGCCGGTTTGCAATATGCTGCCACTCATGCTGCAGGCCAAGCCGAGCCGGCACATTTCGTGCTTTACGATCCCGAAACCGTGCAGTTCGACGGCGTCCTGCCCGAATTCTATTGGCGCGCCATTACCGAAGATCATCCGATCGCGTTCTGGCTTGATCCCCACGCCGAGGATGCCCGAGACGGCAACCCCGATGAGCCGAGGGTTTTCGTGCCGCAGGGTGACCGTATCCTGCCCTACATCGACAGCTTCGGCTCTTCGGTCAAAGGCACCTTGCAGCTGGTTCTCGGACGTTTGTTTGCCGACGGGTCTGCCGTGCTTGACGCCGAGGGCGCCGAACCTGCCTTTGTCTTTCGTACCCTGACAGGGGGCCGCGACGAGATCGGGGTCGAACTTGTGGACCTTGCCCGCTTTGCACCGCTGAAGATCAGCTTGCGCTGGATCAATGATCACATTCTTGCCAGCTCTCCGCGCACCGCCGATCCCGCAGACCTGCGCGAGCTTGCTGAGACGCTTTATGCCGGACAGTTGGCGCAGGAAATGCGCAAGGCCATGCAGGCCGAAGTTGACACATTGCGCAGCGGTTGGGCACAGGCGCAGGAAGATCTGCTCGGCTGTATGGACGAAATGGTTGCCGCCGTGGCGCAAGAAGTGGCGCAGACCCGTCTTCTGATCGAAAATGCTCGACGGTTCGTTGATCTTTCGCATGGCAGACTGGCCGAAGTGACGCAGTCGCTGAACGGGCTGGGGGCTGCGGTTGGCGGATTTGACGCAACATTGGCCGACATGGCGGCAGATTTGCCGGGACTGGCCGCTGGTCGCGTGACCTTTGTCGCGCAATATCAGGCCGAATTCGAAACCAGCCAGAGACTGCTTAAGGATACCCGCATCGAGATCGCCGCGCTTCGAGACCGGATGGAGCATCTTGCGGCGGAGGTTACCCGCGAATGAACAGGCCGGGAGCACAAGCGCTCACTGATGAGGTGACCCGTGGGCAGGACGCACTTGATGCGCTGCCGAGCCTTATGAAAGAGGCGCGACACCTGCAGGCCCAAACCGCCGCCTCCATGCATGTACTGCAAGGCATCCGCCGCGCGAGACCTTTCGGCGCATCTGTGTTCGCCATGGAGTTTTCTGATCTGCGCCGGGCCTTTCTGCGGCAGGTCGCCCCCGCGCGCCATCGTTTGCGCCGTCGCATCGGCTGGCTGTCGCTGCGGAAGTTCTGGCGGGTCAACCGGTTCTGGATCGGCAACTTCATTCTGAGCTTTTGCATCATGATGGCTGTGGTTTGGATGGTCAGAAACTGGGATTGGCTGGCCGAACAGATCCAGACGCGGCTTCCGCCGCCCACACCCCCCGCGCAAACCCCCGCTCCGGTGCCCGCGCCAACTGCCGCGCCCTCTGCCAATCCGGCGCCGACAACGCAGCCGGCCATCGCGCCACCCCCCGTGCCATCTGCCAATCCGGCGCCGCTCGCGCCACTCCCTGCGCCGCCGCCCGCGTCCTCTGCCAATCCGGCGCTGACGCCGCCGCTCGCACCCCTAAGAGGCGTCCGATGAGACGGAGCGCCCGCTCGACCCTCAGAGCGATCCATGCGCCGGCTCCTATCCGGGCAAGACCCTGGTGGACGCGGCGGTTGATGGTAATTCTGGTTCTAGCTGCCATAGCGCTGCCGGTTCTGGCTGTGGCGACACGGGCTTTGTCAAAAGGCGGGTTGGGTTGGTATCTTTACGCGCTGCATGACCAGGTCTGGTTGCCGGTCTGGTCGACGGTATGGACGCGGTCGGGGATCTGGTCGCTGATCTGGTGGGTGCCTTTGCTGGGGCTTGCAGGCTGTGTGCTGGCCGAGTTCCTTGGGCTGGGTCAGCCGCTGCGAGCGATGCAGGTGGCGGTCTTGCGCCAGTCGCTGCGCAGCCCGCTATCCTCGATGGTTCTGGCCGCTCAACAGCGGCTGGGCTGGCGGCGCAATTATGAAGGCCTGCTAGTTGCCGTGCTGGAAAGCGAGCTTGTGGCCGCAGAAACTGCCCTTCGCGCTGCGGCTGAAACCGGAGGCAAGGCAAAGCCGGCAAGGGCGGCGCAACTGGTCACACAATTGGCCTATCTGCGTGCAACGGATCCAGTGCGTCAGGTCCGCTGTGCCGAAGGTCTGATGCTGATCGGTCTTTTCGCCGATGCAAATTATGTGGCGCAACTGCGCGCGCGGCTTCGCCGCATCTGGCCCGAGGCAGATGGCATACGCATAGCGGAACTGCTTTTCATCGAACCGGCCCGGCCCGAACCACTGTTCGAAATGCTGCGAAGCCCACGCAGCACTGCGTCTGATTTGGCGTTGGCGACGCTGGCCATGGCGCGGGGCGAGGCGCTGGTCCGTGCGGATCTGGTACAGGCATGGTTCGGCGAATGGGCACGGTTGCGTCATGACATCGTCACCGCTCAAGGCACAATGCCCGAGGCTGAGCGGTTGATCGGCTTTGAATTCTGGGCAGCCCGGGCCGAGGCCGGGATCGTGCGGCACCACGGGGCCGAAGGCAACGCGACGTGGCTGGCGGCACTTTTGCCGGGCGTGGCCAGGCAGCGCCCGATGGGTGAATTGGCGGCGATCGGCCGGGAGGGGGCCTTGTCATGACTTCGCTGATTGACATCCGGCAGTCGGCGATGCGCAAGGATCAAACCGATGCCGATGCTGCGCTGATGCTGTCGGGTCCACGTCAACGGATCGATCCTGGCCTGGGGGCGGTTCTGTTGATGTTGGCCCTAGTTGCGATGGCAGGCGCTTGGCTGGCGGCGTCATGGCTGGATGTCTCGGGCCATCTTGACCCCCCGGTGGTTGCCGGTATCGAAGACCGCCGGATCCTGACCGATTACCGCGATAATCCGTCGCCCATGGTCGATCTGATTGCGCTAGGTGACGATCTGCTGATCGGCCACCAGGATGGATCGATCGATGTTTTTGACACTGGCGGACAGCTTTTTGACACGGAAGCCCTGCCGCGAAGCGCGGCGCTCAGTGGCGATCTTGCCCTGCTTTCAGTCGATTGTACCAAGGGGGTCTGTGCTGAGGGGCAAAGCGAAACCGCCTATGCGTTGACCTCCAAAGGTGGTCTGGCCGCGCGCGCGAACGGCGCTTGGAAGATGGTGCTGGGTGACATGGCGTTTCTGGGTTCCGATGGCAGGCCGGTAGAGCAGGCCGATCTGCGGGGCTGGGCCGTTTCGGAAGATGGAAGTCTGGTGCTGGCAGATGCAGGCGACAAGGGGCTGGGCCTGTTTGATCAGCGCGATGGCAGCTGGCAGACCGGCCCCCCCCTTGCAGGAGTGACCCAAGGCCCGCTGTTCCATAAAGGCGCCTTTTGGCTCGGCAGTCCTACCGGGCTTTACCGGGTGGCTGCGGCTGGGGGCCGCGCACAATGGGCAACCGGCGTCGTGCCGGGAACCGAGGGTGAGATCCTTGATCTCGCTCCTGGCATGGGCAGTTCTGATCTTCTGGTGCTGCGCCGTGGCGCCTGCGACACTGGCGTTGCGGGCTGTCTGTCGCTATTAAAAGTTTCAAGCAGCGGTGGCGTGTCCCCGCTGATGCAGGAAACCGAGGCGCACCCTGATCTGAATGACAGCGGGTTGAAGCATGTGGTTATGCAGGGCACGGACCTGCTGGCGATCGGCTCCGCCGGCGTCCATCGCTATGAGGCGGTGACCCGGAAATGGGTACTTGTCGATCCTCAGGAGCCGACCACCTGGTTCGCGGGTGCCGATGGCGAACGGTTTCATGTCTCGCTACCGGACCGGGTCATCACCCTAGAACAAGGGCGCATCAGCGCCGAGGTCACGCTGGACGCGCCATTGGTACAGATCCTGCCCGGCGACGGGCGCGAGTTGTTCGGGCTTGATCGCAAGGGCCGTGTCCTGTCGCTGACCGCTCCCGAGGCCACGGTTCTGGCACCTGTGGACAGTGGCGTGCCGCCCGATGTGCGGTTTACCACCGCACTCGCGCTGAACCAGATGCTTGTCGCCCTTGGACAGCAGGGCGCGTTGATCCACGACACACAATCGCGGCGCTACAGCTTTATCCCGGCGCAGCAGATGCCGCCCTTGCCTTTGGCCGATGCCATCCTTGTGCCAACAGGTGCTGGGCAGATCTGGCTGGTGTCGCGCCGCGATGGCAGCATCTGGACGGTCACGGTTGAAGGTGACTTCCCGGCCAAGCGGATCAGTGCAAAGGCGAATGGCAGCGCCGGATTCTCCGTCGTTCAGGCCCGCAGAAACGGCAGCATTCTGGAACTGGTCGGCACCGACGGGCAGGTGCTGCGCATGTCGGGTGACGGCAGCTTCACCGCGCTGGCAGGAGACCCACTGCCGGGCAGTTTCACGCCGGTCAGTATCACCACCGATGGGGCACAATTTATCTTTACTAACGGGTCGGTGCTTTGGGCTTATCGTCCAGGCGCACGGGGCTGGATCGGCCCGATTGGCCCGCCACAGGGCACCCGACTGACCGATCTGTCGTTTGGCTCTGATCACTTGTTCAGCCTTAATGATGGCGGGATAGTGCATGAATTGCGCGAGTCCGTCTGGCAGGCCGTGGCAGGTGGGCCGCAAAAGGCCGCATTCGGATCCGAAGCGCTTGAAGATGCCATGGTGGCGGGATCGGCGCTTTATCTGGCGGGCGGTGGTCAGGTGCAAAGCTATCTGCCAGCCGAGCGTCGCTTTGATCAGCTTTGGCAAAAGCCGGGCCGCGCGGCTGAGATATTGTCCGTTGAAAACGGGGTCCCGCTCTGGACCAATTCAGCGGGGCTTTATCTGGGCGAAAAGGAATACTATGGCGGTCCGGCTTTCTTGGACGGCTGGCTAGGAGCGTCCGGTCCTGTGGCGATGGGGCAAACTGGCTCGTCCCTGTTTGTTGCAGGCCCCGGCGGCTGCCGGTTTCTGGGCCAGTCTGCACCGACGGGCGAGATGCGCGATGTGGTGCAACTGAACCCAGGCCGGTTGCTGGTGCGCACCACGGCGGGGACGGGCATCTATGAGCCGGAGTTGCATCGCTGGCTCGGGGCCTCGGTGTCCGGGCTTGCGCCCGAAAGTCGGTTGTTGAAGCTTGGTGCGCACCTGGTGCGGCTGGATCCGGACGGTCTGGCCTCAGTCCCGATTGCGAGCATTCCGCTGATTGACAGTTGTGAGACGACCGGCGTCTCGATTGACTGGTCCGCGTCTGCCAGCGGTGTGCAGGCAAGTCTGGTCGACGGCGCCCCCGAAGGTCTGGTTCTTGCCGCAAATGGCAGCCTGTTGCGCTGGCGGGACGGGCAGTTCGTGCCCGAGGCCTCTGCCCCCGGCGCTGGTCCGCAGATGGATGAGGTGATGCGCGCCTATCCGCAGGGTGACGGACTTCTGGCGCTGACCCCGGAGGCGCTTTGGCGATACGATTTTGCCAAGCGGCAATGGAGCGAATGGCGCTTCCAGGGCGCGCCTTCACAGGTGTCGCAGGTTGATCTGGTGCCGGATAGCGCTAAAGTTTCAATTACTCTTTGGGATGGCACCGGCGCGCCAATGGGGGCAGAGTCCGATCTGACGGGCGACACGATCAGCTTTTCGCCGTTGCGCCGCCCTGTTTTGCCGCAGATTTCAATCGCCCCGGATGATGTGCTTGATCTGGCCGAATTTGCGGACCGGATCGCAGTTCTGTCGGATCGCCAGCTGTTGCTCTATCCTCAGGATGCGGAGATGCCTAATCTTGAGATCGCCCTTCCTGCCGCGCAGATCGGTTGGAGCATCGGGGCTGACTTGAGCAGCGATCTGGTGCTTGTGGATGGTGATGTTGCCGCCCCGCGGGGAATTTACCGGATTGCCCCGGATCTGCGTGGAGACTTCACTTTGGACCGGGCCGCTTCGCGTTACGTCCCCGGCGATGACCGCGCCCATGCCATCGTTGCCGAAGGAAGCGGAGTCAAGATCCTGCGCATTGACCGTGCCATGAACAGCTGGAACTGCGCCTTTGTGACCGGAAGTGAGCCCGCATGTGACCTGCTGACCGGGCCGCCTATGGCTTTGTCTGAAGGCGATGTGCAGGCCTTTGATAGAGACCAACGAGTCCTTCTAACGGCAACCGACATCTGGCGACTGGACACTGCGTCGCGGCCGATCACCCGCGTGCAGGGGCCGGTGATCAACGACAGTGGGCGTCTGCTGAGGAACGGATCGGGGTTGCTTTACTGGGAAGGTCCGGGTCGCACTTTGTGGAGTATTAAAGACGGCAAAGCTGCTCGTTTGGCCGACGATGTCCAGTTCATCCGCACAGCCGGTTCATACTTTGCCGCATTGGCGGGGGATCGGGTCTTCGGGCTCCGGGACGGGGCGATCCTCGCTACTGACCTGCCCGCCGGGCTGACAGATGACCAGATCAGAGATGTGCAGTTCACCTCGGCAGGACAGGTGTTTGCCTTGATCTCGGGCGGGGTCGTGGCCCGGCGCGGAGATGTTGCATCTGATCCCCTGCTTGCCTTTGCTGCCGATGCGAGAATCGTACTGCCGGTTCCCTATGGCACCGATGGCGCGCCGCAGCAATGGACCGAGGTTGCCGCTGATGGTCGTCTGTCGCTTCGCTTTGTCGGGCGATGTGAGACCCCGGCCCCGTTGCCCGCCCCGCCGCCACCTGAGGCGATCGGACCGCATCTGCCGCGCGTTGTTCCGCCTCCTGTCTTGGCGCCTTGCGCACAGCAAACCCGCCTGCCGCTGCGTCTTCAGCAGGATGAGGTCCTGATGGACATCGTGCGGGATCCTGCAGGCTCACTCCAGTTACTGACCAACCTGCGGGACGTGACACTGGCGACCTCTGGCACGGGCATCGCGCGGGAAACCGAGGCGCAACAGGCTAGAACCCTGGACAAGCTGCGCACCGACCGACCGACTGGCGGATTTCTCATGATTGATGGCCAGTCGTGGCTTAATCCGCCGGAGATCATACAGGGGCTCGTGCGCGGCGGTGAGTCCGAAAAGCAGCTTTCGCTGATACCGCGCACGTCATTGCCTGCATTCGACACCGGTTGGCTGTCCTGGCAGCGCGACAGCCGCCAGATCCGCCTCTCGGGGGGCGCACAAACTGTCGATTTGCCTTTGGCTATGGCGCTGATCGGCGGGAAATTTCTACCGGCACAAGAGGCGCGGGCACAGCGATTGCCGGGTGGTGATATTGCCTGGATCATGGGCTCCGGGCTGTGGCACCAACAAGGAAACCGGATCTGGCCTGTCGCATTGCTGCCGCAAAACTTGCCGCAGGGCATTGATCAGGGTGCTTTTTTCGGACCGCAGGCGCAGGTCGTCGCCAGTGACGGGGCGGTATCGCCCGTGCAATCGCTTCGGCGATTCAGCGTCGGGGGGCTGGACTTCGCCGTCGATCTTATTGCGGGCAGGGTTGTGGTCACGATCCCGATCGGAGGGCGGACAGTTGATGATGCGGCCGACCGGGGTTTTGTCCATGATAACCGCCTTGGCGTCGCCCAAGCCGCCAACGCCGCCTATTTCCTGACGCCAGCCGGGCTTGTTCCGCTTGACAATCTGGCGAGCGGCGTAGCGGCGGCTCTTGGTACAAGGCGCATCTTGGCCGAGGGGGGGGCGGTTCTTGCGGACACCGGGGCGGGGTGGCTGCGTCTTACAGACCCCCGAACGGGTTGGACGCCCAGTGGCGTTCCGTTTCAGGATGCGGAACTGGCCTCGGAAAACGGCAGGCACTGGGCATTGCGGAAAGGGGCGGTGGTCATCACAGCCGCCGATGCCTGGCGCCTGTCCCGACAAGGGCTGGATTTCGATGCCGACCAACTGCTTGGCTTTGCTGCGACGCCGGAGGTTGTCGTGGCGGTGACAAGGGCGGGCACCCATGCTGCACGGGACCTTGCCGGTTTGCAGGGCGCTTTGCCGCTGAGCGCCGCCGCGCCCGCGAGTTTGCCGCTGGATTCGCGCCGCGGCAAGGCGGGAAAGTCTGTGCTTTATTCCGGGGCTGGACAGGTTTGGGATGCAGGCGCCTGGCGCAATGCCGCACAGGACGAACGTCTCTGGCAATCGCGCCATGCGGCCGATATTGACGGGATCGCTGTTGATTTCGCCCCCGCACCCCGCCTGACTGTCGAGGTTAGGACGATCGGGAGTGATCTTCCGGCCCGTTTGCCCTTTGACTGGGGACGCGCGGGCGCAATGCCGTTTGACGAGGTGACGGCATTGCATGCCGATACCGGTGCAGGATCGTTGCTGGTTGGCACACGGCTGGGGATGAGGGTGCTGTCGCCAAGCGGTGGGGGCTACGCCAACGGGCCGATCCGGGTCCCGCAGCAATCGGGAAAGGCAATCGCAGCCGGCGTCCGTGCCGCGGGGCGACCGGACACCAACCCGGGCCGGATCGAGATAGAGTTTGACACAGGCGCATGCGCCTCCCTTCCGACTTTGGCCGATCTGCCGCAGCCCTGCGCAGCCGCTGCCAGCCTTCAGAGCCGTTTTGTCGCGCAGGATGACTTCTGGCATGTCTCGAAGACGACTGATGCGGTGCGCTGGGCCTATCTTGTTGACGGACTGCAAAGACCGCTGAACATGCCAATGGGCTTGCAGATGCCGCATGACCTGCTGTCGGACCGGATGGAATGTGCCGGTGTTGTGACCGAGCTTTGGTACGCAAGCTCCGTCCTCAGAATCGGGAACCGCCAGTTTGAACTGCCGCAAGTGAGCGCGCTGTATTGTCAGGCAGTTGACGCGCGGCTGGATGGCGGGTCGCAGTTGCGGGCCGGTCTTTATGCCGTTCTGCCGGGCGGTGCGGTGCGGTTCGACGGCAGCGGCTTTGTACCAATTTCAGGAGCCGAAGCCGCAGCATTAGCAGACCGGCGTTCGGGGCGCGTGGTGCAGGAAAGCGGCAAATTGCGCTATGGGCTAGAGGCGGGCGCGGTGGTCACCGATCATCTGTCGCTGGCGGGTGACTGGCGCGAGACCCCGTGGTCGGGCGGGAGGATGACACTGGACCAGCCCAAAGCGCTGGCCTGGCGCGGCGGCCTGCAGTTTGTCACGGATGCCGGTGTTGTCGATGCTAAAGGCGGTACTCTGGATGCGGCGACGGTGCTGGTAATGGCGGGGGATGCGGCAGAAACGCTCGCGCGCTGTGATATGCTGCAGGCCGAGGCGCTTGACGGGCGTAGCCATGGCCTGCCTGCCACCACGGGCGCGCCATTGCGGCTGTATTGCCGGAATGGCAGCTGGATGGAGGGGGTGACTGATGGCACCCGAGACCGTGGGACATTCCAGACTGCAACCGCAGCCGGGAGCACACGTGATCTCGTTGCCGTGACGGATCTGTGGTCTGCCAGTGCAGGGTATGGCGTGGACGGCTTGCCGCAATCAGTGGCATTCACTTTCCGTAACGAGCCTGCCCGGCTGGGTGCGGGGCGCTTTGACTTTGACACCCTGCAAGAAATCGCCGCGCCCTTTGGCGGTCAGATCGAGATGCTGACTGACAGCGGCTGGTGGCGCGCCCCGGTTGCAGATGCCGCCTTGCGCAAGACCCTGCGACCTGCCGCCCCTGTCCCGCCCCGCACTGTGACGGGCCTTGCACAAGACCTGTCGCGGCGGTCGGGCGAGGCTGGTCTTTGCCTGACCACCGACGATGGCCGGGCGCAGTTCTGGGCGCAGGGTGCAGCACTGGAAGCCGCAAGCGCCTGCCGGGATGACCGGGGGCGCGACAGACTTTGGCAATGGTGGAATGAGGGCGGACAGCCGCACGCGGCCGGCTCCAGCCTGAACGGCGTATTGCTGGAGCGCGCCCTGGTGGCGGGGCGATTCTCGGATGTGGTATTGTCCGGGCCGCCGATTGTTGCGGACGACGGGTCGTTACTGGTGCCGGGCGGGCTGGGCGTTCTGGTGCTCGATCCGTCAAAAGGGGTCACGCGCGGCATTTATGCTCTGGATGGCTCAGGCGTTCTGACACGGACGGGTTCTGGAAAGCCAGTCTGGCTTGCCCGCACCGGACCCGTCGAGCTTTCGGGGGAAGGCAGGGCGCTTGCGGCAGAGGACCTGTCGTGTCAGGCGCTGCCCGAGTTCAGTGCGCAGTTGCCCGAAGGCACCAGTATCCTTCGGCTGAATGCCGGTGGGCCGGGATGGTTGCACGCACTGATTGGCGGCGCGGATGGGCGGATGCAAGCGCTCGTCGATTGCAACAATGCCGCACAAAGCCGCTTGTGGAGCAGCCGCCACGATGTGTCTGACCACAGCCGCAGCGTGTCTCTGGGCAGCCGCCGCATCAGCCTGCTACAAGTCGGGCTGGTTCCCGGCAGCGTGGTGCTGTCGGATGGGCAGAGGGATGCCGTCGTGGGGGGCGGGCCGGAGGTTGCGGATCTGAGGGGTCTTGCAACGACGGCGACGGGGGATGCGATGTTTGTCATTGATGACAAGCGCTTGATTTCAATCAGCCTCGCGCCCGCGATCAGTTATCTGGCCTCGACCGGCGCGGTGCCGCAGTCTGCTCCGCCCGCGAACGCCCCGCCCGCAAGAGACCCGCCCCCAAGCGCCCCGGCGAAATCTGCTGCTCCCCCAGAGCAATCGCCTGATGCGGCGGCCGCTCCGCGACCGCCTGCCGGGAGTTCTGGAGCGGTCCACTCGGTTCCGGCACGCCAGCCGGATACTGCTTCCCCACCGGTTCCGGCCCCGCCTCCGCTGGGCTCACCCGCGTCGGCAACTTCCGAGGCGGATGAGCCGTCTTTTGATCCGGCTGCTGTGCAGGGCGCCCTTGAGCGGGCATTGTCGCGCCCGATTGAAACGGACGGCATTATTGGGCCGCGCAGTCGCGCCGCGATCGCAGATTGGCAGCGGCAGATTGGCGGCGAGGGAACGGGCTTCCTGTCTGCCGCACAGTTGGCACTTTTGCTGACAAGGGGCGGCGGATGAACAACACCGCCCTACCGATGACCAGAACGATCGAAGCCTCGGGGCCTCTCATGTTCCGTCGGGCCGATGAGGCTGTTCCTGAGGGCTATCATCCGTTTGGACCGGTCTGGGCGATGGCCGTTCCGGTAGACCTGCTACCCGCAGGGTTGAGTGAACGTCCGACCGGGCAGGCCTTTGTTATGCCGACGGCTGTTCCTGCGCTTCGTAATCGGCTTCAGGCCTTCTGGGAGGCTGAAACCGATGCCCTGCTGCCAAAGACGCCGCCACATTGGCCTTTGTCAGTTGCAGGCATATCAAGTGGGACCGCTCTTTTGCAGCCGGTGACAATAGAGGCGGCGCGCGGCGATCAGATCGCTGCCCATGCCGCCCGGCGTGCCGCGCAGCGACACCTTGCGCCCGGCGTCCCCTCCTTTGCCGATCTGATCCTGCGCCAGATTGCGGTGCTGCATCTGCCCTCTGCGGCCGAGGCGGTGCTTGACCGGACGACAGGCGGCGATTGGGTGCTGGAATTCCGCGAGATCGGGTCAATGGGGCACCTTCTAGATGATCTCTTCTGGGATAAGCCGGACAAGCGGGCCAAGAGAGCCCATCTCGAATGCAGGCCTACAGCGACAGCACCAGAGGCATCCGGCGTACTGACGGCGTTGGCGCGGGCGGTGCAACTTGCGCATCTTGCCGTGGCCTGCGGTCTTGATCCGCAAAGTCGTCTTCGTGTTGAGGTCAGCCACACCGGGTTAGGCGCCAGGGCGTTGACGTTGACCTTGCAGCCGCAAGATCGTGGCTTGCCCTTCGCCCGATTGGCGCATCAGCTTGCCGGATCGTTGAAGAAGCATGGGGGGTTCAAGGAAGAACTTCATGGACTGCCCTGCAATCCGAAACTGGAGGAAATTTACAAGACTCCCACAGCAACAACAAAGAAAAGGCCGCCTGATACGGCCGAACCCTTGCGTTGGAATCCCCAAGGCGGCGAGGCGGACTTGCATTGGGTTTATTCCGGCGACAGGGCAACATCGGAGCGTTACCCGTCCGGACTGCCGTTTGCGCTTGCTCCATACGACCCTGTGGTGTGGGTGCCGCAGGACAGGGCGCGCACCTTCCGTGACCTATCGTTGCACGAACGCGGTGCCTATGTGGAATGGCTAATGGGTCCGCGCCGCACAGAAGGCTTCAGTTCGGTGTTCGCTGATCTCTATTTTCAGGGGCTGGAACACCATATTCTTGCCGACGCCCCTTCAACACAAGAACTCGAAGCCCTGGTGAAGGAAGTTCGGCACATTCGGGTGCTGATCGGTCCGGAAGACCGGCTGGCAGCGCAGATTGCATCTTTGCTGGACTGGCTTGCTGCCACCGGCAGATGCGCCACCGGGCCGCTGTCTGCCGAAGGGCCGCTGACTTGTCTGGCCATACTGGGCAGGGCGGTTGCGCAAGGACGGCCGCTTGATCCGTCGGATCTGTCTGTTATGCTGCGGGTGTCGGGATGGGCGGACAAAAGGCCCGGGACGGATTCCGCTGATTGGTCTGGTGCCGTGTTTGTGTCCCCGCCGGCAAAGCCGCTTGTGGCGCGGTATCTCTCGCGCAGCGGGTTGTGCGATGTCGGGCGTCTTGTGTTCCAGCATGGAGGCGTCGTCATTCCCGATCTGCGCGCATCGGCCAGGTTGCGGATGTTGCTGATGCCAGATGCGGAAAGGACAGAGGAGCAGTCATGACCGGCACCAGCAACCGTCTCGTTAAGTTCGTCGTTCTGGTGGCGATTTTGGCAATAGTCTTGAAACAGGCGATCCTTAAGATGGCCGCGCCACTTATTCACTTGGTTAGGTTCTGTGGAATACGGGTGATATTCTGGCTGCTTCGCTCCAAGCCCGCCGTGCCCGACAAGCCGCCGCTCCTTACGCTGGAGCAACTTGAAGATAATATGATAGTCCGACCCGCGCTGACGTGGGAGAAGCGTTAATTCTGTTTGGCGTAACCTGTTTCCGCGAACTTCTTGGCTTGCGTCAGATAAAATGCGGCGCGGCTGGGTGGGCACGATACAGGACATGAACCCTAGGGTCAGGACCCACTGATCTTTCACTTTTGGCATGATTTAGGCTCCGCAAGGAGACCGATCAATGAACAACCTTTTCTGGCTGACGGACGCGCAGATGATGCGTCTGGAACCGTTCTTCCCAAAGAGCCATGGCAAGCCGAGGGTCGATGACCGGCGCGTGTTGAGCGGCATAATGTTCATCAATCGCAATGGCTTGCGGTGGTGCGATGCGCCCGGGGAATATGGTCCATCGAAGACGCTCTACAATCGCTGGAAGCGATGGGGCGACAAGGGCATCTTCGCTCGGATGATGGAAGGTCTGGCGTCAGAGGCGGTGGTGCCAAAGACGGTGATGATCGACGCGACCTACTTGAAGGCGCACCGCACGGCGACCAGCCTGCGGTCGAAAAAGGAGGGTCTGACGACCAAAGGGGCCGTCTGATCGGGCGCACGAAGCGTGGCATGAACACCAAGCTGCATGCGGTTACGGATGCCGAGGGACGGCCGATCCGCTTCTTCATGACGGCAGGTCAGGTCAGCGATTACACCGGCGCGGCGGCCCTGCTGGGCAGTCCGCCAAGGGCGGAGTGGCTGCTGGCCGACCGGGGTTATGATGCCGACTGGTTCAGGGATGCGTTGAAATGCAAGGGGATAAGGCCCTGCATCCCGGGCCGGAAGTTGCGCGGCAAACCCGTCAAGCACGACAAGCGCCGCTACAAACGCCGCAACAGGATCGAGATCGTGTTCGGACGCTTGAAGGATTGGCGACACGTCGCAACCCGATACGACAGGTGTCCAAAGGTCTTTCTCTCCGCTGTCGCCCTCGGTGCATCCGTCTTGTTCTGGCTATGAAACAAGAACGAGTCCTGACCCTAAGCATAAGTGTCGCCGAAAAGGAGTGTAGCCCTTAGGTTGAACTGAAATACCCGTGCTCACCGTGCCACTTGCGAGAATCGACATTTTCATCCACCTTTCACCACGTTAAGCAAGGGGAGAGACTGAATGCATGTCGCCATCTTGATTCCGGGCATCATGGGTACTCGACTTGTCCTCCCAGCCGCCGCCAACGGTGGCAGGGCCGAGGAAGTGTGGCCACCAAAGGCGACCGAAGTTGCATTCGGCTACAAGCGCATCGACAAACTTCAAAGCTCAGATCTGGTGATAGGCGACATCATCGACTCGGTTGCCTGTTTCGGGTTTTACAACGCCCTGCAGGACCAGTTGGACACGCTGGGCTTCAAGACCGGTACGGGCGCAACGCATCGTGTTGACTTCGGCTACGATTGGCGGCTCGACAATTTTGAGACGGCACGGCGTCTTGCGGATGTTCTGCAAAAACAGCACGACAACGGGGCGACGGAATTTTCGTTGATCAGCCATTCGATGGGCGGGCTTGTCGCGCGCCTGCTGCTGGAGTCGGGCACGTTTGCCAATCGGCCATGGTTTCCCAAGATCCGGCTTCTGGCGACGCTTGGCACGCCGCATCTTGGCGCGCCGCTGGCGATTGGCCGGATCCTCGGGCTGGACAGCTCGTCGGGCATCAGCAAGGCCGATTTCCGCACGCTTGCCGCGAACCGGAAGTATCCCTCCGGCTATCAATTGATACCGCCGCCGGGCGAGGCCGCGATCTGGGCGGCAAACAGCGGCGATCTGGCGACGCTTGACCCATACGACGATGCAACGGCCACGGCTCTTGGAATGGACCCGGTGCTGGTCGCCAAGGCAAGGGCGCAATATGGTGCACTGACTGGACTTCCTCCGGACGGCGTGCGGTACTTCTATTTTGGTGGCACCGGCCACAAGACCGTGACCCGGATCAATGTGGTGTGGCGGGACAATCAGCCGGTCAACCACGGCCAATCCGTGATGACCCGGACCGACGATGGCGGCGATGGCACCGTGCCGCTTTACAGCGCCTTGCCCGCGAAGGGTCAACGCCAGATCGTGACCAATGAGCATGCGACCGTGTTCAAGGGCACGCCGTTTCGCAAGGTGTTCTTCCGGCTGTTGGGGGGCGATGCGGGTGCCGCACTTGAGGCATCGGATGTTGACCAGCCGTTCCTTGCCGGCTCGCTGAACAGTCCGGTCTTTGTCGAGGGCGACCGTCCCGAACTGCACCTTACCATTCAGTCAAAGGCCAGCGCGACCGGGCTGAGCACCGTGGCCGACATCAAGGGCACCCTGATCGTGGAGCGGACTGACGACATCGCCAAGGTCGAAAGCATCGCACAGACGAAAGAGATCAGCTATTCGGGCACCGAGGTTTCCTCCATGAAGCTGGTCCTTGACATGATCACCGAGGCGGGGCTTTACCGCCTTCGCTTTGAGGGCATGCCTGAAATGCCGGAATCTCTGGCCTTTGCGGTTGCCCGCGAATGACTGCATCCGCGTTCCTGCACCACCGACTGGCCGGGTCCGGTCCCGGATCAGGATTGGAAAGCGCGGGCAGCGAAGATGATCTGGGAAGCGCGCGGATTGAACGCTCGCTGGATGCGCTGTCGGATCTGGTCAGACGGACCGCGCCCGAGGCTGGCGCGGATGATCCCGCCGCTGGGCTTCTCGATGCGGCACGCGACGGATTTGCTGCGCTGAAGGCGGGCGCGGATGATCTGCCGCCGCACATGCAGGTGGCGCTTGAGGCGATCGTCCTGTCAGATGGCTCGCGCCCGGCGGTGCTGATTCAGGATGACCGTGTTGATCCGACTGAACCGACGCTTGGAGAATGGCAGGCGGATGTGCAAGGCGCGGGTGAAATGCTGCGCACCATTGCCAAAGGGACCGGCCGTATGACGCTGGAAGATCAGGGCAGCCAGCGCGCCATCGGAACGGGTTTCGCAATTGCCCGCGGGGTCATCGCAACCAACCGCCATGTGCTGCAGGCGATTGCCGATTGCTCGCGTGAGGGCGAATGGATCGTGCGCCCCGGCTGCACTATCGATTTCCGGGGCGAACATGACCGCCCGGTAGACAGCAGGCGGATCTTCGTGCCCGACCGCGTACTGTTTTCCGGGCCCGAGGTGATCGGCGGCACGGTGGATCTGTCGCGCCTTGACCTTGCGGTCATCGCGCTGAAGTCCAACGGCTTGGGTGACCTGCCCGAGGGATTGCCGCTTTCAACCGAAGGGAACCCCGTGGCACAGGGCACGCGCCTTGCGGCGTTCGGCTTTCCCGCGATGCCGGCACGCGGCGAGGTTGCGGACAATATGCTTTTCCGCCTCTTTCGGGGGGTCTTTGGTGTCAAGCGGTTTGCGCCGGGCCTCGTTTCGACCGGGCTGGGCGGCTTGGCGCAAGACAGTGTTCCGTCGCGGTCGTTCGGGCACGACAGCTCGACACTTGGGGGTAATTCCGGCTCGTGCATCGTGGCACTGGATGGCACCTGGGACGTGATCGGTCTGCATTTTGGCGGCAGCCAGCAGATCGAGAATTTCGCGCATGCCATCACCCGGATCAGCGGTGACTTTCCATGACCGAAGCGGATATGCAACTGGCCCGTGCGGTCAGCGTCAGTTCGGATCAGTTTGCGGAAACCTTCACGCGCGCCCAGTCGGGCAGCCGTGAAGAGATTAAGAATTTTGATGCCTTCGTGCGGTCTGACATTCTGACGGCAGATGCGATCGGCCGTGGCTTTGCCATTGCCCGTGCCGACAACTGGCTGGGCGATCTTTGTGCGCAATGTCTGGCGGATCGCATCGTCACCCGCGCCTTCGTAGCCGAGGCGGCGCGCCAGACCGCGGAGCCGGGTCTTGTCGCGGCGCAGGCCCGCATCAACCCGCTGTCGCCCTTTCGCGACACGCTGCTGGAGGCCAACGGTCTGATCCGTGTCGCGGATTTTGTCTGTCGCATTCTGGTCGACGGCGCGCATCGCGGCACCGGCTTTCTGGTGCGCCCGGATATTGTGATGACGGCGGGCCATGTGATGACGCCACCGATGCCAGGTAATGCGCCGCTGGTCGGCGCAGGCGGGGCCGCCGAACCGGATGCCGCCGACCGGATCGAGGTCTTGTTCGACGACAAGGTGGATATTGTGGGGGGGCGGAGGCGGCGCAATAAACCACGCCGGTTTGCTGTTGCAAAGGACTGGCTGGTGGCGCGCAGCGCACCTGAGATCGGTGCCGGCAATGTCGCGAACGCGCCGGTTGCGGATTACGCCCTGATCCGGCTTGAAAGGGCGCCTCTGTTGCAGCCCGGCGGGCTTGAGCTTGCCGATCAGGATCCGTTTCCCGCCGACCCCCTGCTGATCGTCCAGCATCCCGACGCGCGGCCGATGTGCCATGCCGAAGGTAATGTCGACAAACCCGACCGCGCGACACATTTCTTCACGCACAGCGTGAACGCCGAGGGCGGCAGTTCTGGTGCGCCCTGTTTCTCGATCGAATTCAAGGTCGTCGGGCTGCACAGCGGCGAAGTTCTCAATTCGAATCCGCACCGCAACACTGCCCTGTCGATTTCCGTTCCTGCGGCGGTGCTGGCCGGCATACCTATCAACCCCGCGCCGCTGCGCTATCTGTCGAAGATGACGCTGCGCGGTGGTGAGTTGCGGGTTGTTGCCGGACGCGAAGAGACGCAGGACTGGATCCGCGCCAGCGTGGACGGCAGTGGGCCGCAAATTCTGGCGGTATCCCCCACTGCCGAGCGGAAAACCGGCATGAGCTTTACGGCCGATTTGATCGAGGCGCTTTTGCCGCGCGACCAGCACCGGATCGTTCGATTGTCCGCCGGACAATTTCGCAATCACAGTCCGCAAGAATTCGCCCGTGGCATGCTGACGGCCGCGGGCGCTGCCGCGACACTTGCTCTGGACGACACACCCGATCCTGACACGACGCTGGAAGCATGGCTGCGACGGGTTTTCGTTCCCGCTGTTCTGGACCAGCTGGAGATATTGCGGGACGGACGCATGGTGTGGCTGGTGCTTGACGATTTGCGGCTACCCCTTGCCGATGGCAACGGGCTGCGCGATTTCCTTGACCTGCTCTATGAAAGTGTCGCGGTCCGGCCCTGGTTCCGGATCGTGCTGCTGGGATATGGTGCCACCCCGCCACCCGGCGCTGCGGCGCATTTCGGGCGGATTGACTTGCCGCAGATCACGCCGGATGCGATCAAGGCCGCCTTTGACTCCCAGCTTGCAACGATCACCGATGCTGCAGTGGTCGCGCGTGTGCTGACAAATTTCCTGCCCCTGTGGAATTTTCTTCCCCAGATCGTACCGCTGGACAAACTCGATTTCGTGGCAAAAATTGTGGCGCCCTACGTGTCAGAGCTGCCATGATAGACCGCACGTCATCCCTTCAGCGCCAGTTGGCAAACCTGCAGATGACCTATGGCATCGTGATCCCCGGCGCGCAGGTCGCGATAACGGACATGGCGCTGGTGACCGAGGCGACCTACCGGGCGGCGGTCTCCGGGCCGTTTGATCTTTACCGGATCACGGCGTTCGTCGACAAGGATGACCGCCCCGGAGTGCGTCAGTCGCTGGCCGCCTTTAGCGACCCGGCGCCGGGTGCCGCGCGGCGCTTGCGCTGGCTGAACGCCGATCGCCGCAGGGCATCCCTTGCCGAACTGATGCAGCACCCAGCGGGGCTGCCCTCACTTCTTGGGCGCGTGCGCTATGACAGGACAGATGCCGAAGGGCCCGCGCTCCGGGCCCTGCTGCGCGGTTGGCGACCGGATCTGCGGCGGCTGTCCGAACCGAAACTGGCCGCAATCATCACGGCGCTGGGTTGGATGGAAGGGTTGACCCTGCCCGCCGGCATGGCGCCGCTGCCCGATGCGCGTGCTGCGCGCACGGAACGGACAAGGCGCGACCGGCAGCGCAGCCGGACGGCATTGGTGGCCGCCGGTTTTGTCGGCCGCACTGAGGCCATGGAGGCAATCGGCAGTCTCCTCGATGACCCGACGATGGCCGGCCGCATCCTTGTCATAAGTGGTCCCGGCGGTATCGGAAAATCGGCGATCCTCGCACATGCGGCACGCACTTTCGCTGACCGCATCCCGCCGGTGCCGGTGTTTTCGTTTGATTTTGACCGCCCGTCCCTTGACCCCACTGGGCCGGGCATCACACTTGATCTGACTAGGCAGCTTGCGATTTTCCTTCCGGACAAGGCGGAGGAGCTATCGCGGATCCGTTCGGTTTTGCGTGAGACATTTCAGCGCAGCGGCGGTGAAAGTCATATATCGCAGTCCGGCTTTGAAGCCAGCATGCGATCCAGTTCGGAAGCGGCCTACATTTTGCGCGGGGTCGTGGAAAATGCAGGGCTTGCTCAAACCCCCGTTTTGATCGTGTTCGACACCCTGGAAGTGGTTGCGGCGCAGGGCACCACGGCGCTGATGGCGGTGCGCGAATGGGTCTCGTTCGCGCAACACGAGATCGGTCTGACCGGTATCCGAGCCATTGTTGCCGGGCGTGCCGCAGAGGCGGCGGCAGAGATCCTTGGTGCTCTGCACACATATGTCGTCCCGCCGTTGAACATGGACGAGGGCGAACAGCTTCTGACGCTGATGGGTGTCGATGCAAAGCGCGCAAAGGATGCAGCTCAGATCGTGGACGGCACTCCGCTTGCCCTGCGACTTGGTGGCCGCTATCTGGCCGAGCATCCCGACGCGCCGGTCAGTGTTCTGGCCGAGGGTGGGGCTGGCGACGCGACGCTGACACAGGGGATTATCTACAAGCGGATCCTCAATCATGTCGGAACCGGCGCGGACGACCCCCTCCGAAAACTAGCCTATCCCGGCCTTGCCCTGCGGTTGGTCACACCCGGCTTGATCCGTGATGTGATCGCCCCGGCCGTTGGCATCCGCTTCAAGCATCCGGATGACGCAAAGGCGCTCTGGAGACGACTGGTGGACGACCATGTCTGGTTGGTTGAACGCGAGACGGAAGGGCTCGCCCGACATCGCAGCGATCTGCGCCAGGACATGCTTCCCCTGATGCGCCGCGATGCTGCGGTGGCACCTGTGGTTGAGCGGTTGCACCAACTGGCGGTGGCCTATTTCCGCGCGGGCACCGATCCTGATCTTCCACCCGGACGCGCCCGGCTGGAAGCGGTTTACCATGCGCTCAATCTGCTGAAGCCGGGCGAGGATCTGCCTGACGAGGACCGCAGACTGGTAAAGGCTGCGCTGGTGGGCGAGTTTTTCGATCTGCCGCCGCATGCCGCCGCGCTGGCGATGCGTCATGCCGGTCTGCTTGAGGACGGCATGGATGTGCATGGCACTGCCGGCGATCCCGATGACATTTCGTTCGCTTTGCTAAGGCGCATCGTGGACCGGATCCCGGAACCCGCCTTGCGAAAGCTGGTCTTTCCGGGTTTTGTCCTGCGACTGGTCACACCGGCGTTGCTGCGTGATGCGCTGGCGCCCGCACTGGGCATTCCGGTCGAGACACCACAACTTTTGCAGACCCTTTGGGTGAGCCTTGCAAATCTGACTTGGCTGGTGGAACGGGAAACGGATGGCCTCCTGCGCCCTCGAAGCGAGCTGCGGCTCCAGATCCTGCAGATGGTTCGGCATGACCCCGCGAAGGCCGCGGAACTGGCAAGGTTGCAGACCTTGTCGCTTGCCCATTTCCGCGCAGACGCCGATCCCGACCTGCCGTCCGACCGGGCGCGGCTTGAGTCTGTCTACCTTGCCCTGATGCTGCTGGAACCCGGCGCAGAGCTTGCCGCAGAGGACCGCTCTTTCGTGCCATCGGCCATGGCGGGTGACTTGTCAGAACTGCCGCCGCACGCCGCTGCCCTTGCGCGCGTTTATGCCGGTGATCCACCGCAACCGGAAGACGTCGCTGTTCTGCCTGCCGTTTACCGGGATGGCGTGATCGCATTGCTGGGGTGGGAGGCGGTCGACGGCGACCGTCCGCTGGACGCGCTGGCCCTGTCTCCGGATGCAGCCGAGCCCTGGGTATGGCGTCTGATGGCCTGGCTCAACGCCGCCGAATGGCACAGCGATGCCACGGCGCGCGGCCTGAGGACGCTGGGTCAGGCCGGGCCTGACGGTCTGGCCCGTTGGTATCCCGAACAAAAGGCCAGACTTGCGGCCCTTCATCAGTCCACCGTGGCCCTGCGCGAAGATCCGGTTCTGGCCGATGCAGCAGGGGCCTGGCTGCGGCTTGTGCGGGCGGTGCCGGACAATGGTGTTGTCCCGCCATCCGCCACACCGCCGTCCTATCCATCTATACCCGCGACATCCGGTGACCCAAGCCTGCGTGCCGCGCGGCGCCGCCATCAGGCTGCCTGCGCCCTGTCGCTGCTGATGCGCAACGATCTCACCGACCAACGCTGGCCTCTCGGTGACGCGGCCCTGCAAAACGATGGCTTTGCCGACCCCCTGTCAAACCCAGACCCGTTGCTGGCCGACGAGATTGCGCGCGCGCACCTTCTCAATTGGGCTTCCGGAAAGATCGGAAAAAACATCCTTCCGTTCACGCCTGCCATGATCGTTGCGACGCCCGCAAAGCTGCGACGGTTTCTGACCCTGCTGGCCAACTATCCTGATGCCGCGGCCAGAATGGAGGCGGTGATCGCGAGCTATCCTCCGTCTCCCTCGACGGCGCAGCTTACCGGCACCATTGCGAACACGGTCGCGCGGATACTGACGGAGTCGGGGTCAGCCTCTGCCGATCGGCTCGCCGAGGCAGGCTTTGCCGCGCACAGTTTTCTGCACGGCCTGATGCCGGAGTTTCGCCCTGGCGGCCGGTTCCTGCTGCGCCGGCTCATTCTTGAACCGGGCGGTCTGGATGCTCTGGCACAACGCCTGCCGGACGTTTTGCGTCTTGCCGGTGATCCTTTCCTGCCCGCCGATCTTGCTACAGACCTCTGGCGCGAAGCGGCGGGCAGGTCGGACGGCATCCGAGCCGTGTCGGCCCTAGTCGATTGGGCCGGGCGCATTGGCCGTCTGGACAGCGTGCTGGCGGCCGCAGCTGGCATCACGGCCGACGCTGACCTTGGGGTGCGGATGGGACGGTTTGTCCAAGTTCTTCAGAGAATCGACCATGCCGTCGGACGCCCGCCTGTCGCCTGAATGTCTCGGCCTTACCTGCAACCATGGCGGGAGCAGCGTCAGCCCTTCAGGCCCCGCGACACGCTGCAAGTCCGGCGTTTTTTTAAGGTAAGCTCCGGGAATTTGGACTATGATCTGAAGAAGAAATAAAACCGAATCGAATTTCTGACCGACGTCTCTTCGTCTTTTGTGAAAGATCCGGCCCGCGTGACGGGTTGCCGCGCTTTTTTGGCGAGTTCAAAGCAATATTCAATCACGGCGTGCAACCCGTTGATGACCGTTGGGGATATTTTTAACGCGTGGATATTTGATATGAGCAATGGTACCGCCCGTGACAATGACATCTCGCGCCTTCATCCGGCAATCCGCGAGAATGTTCGAGAAATTGTTGACCAACTGCATCAGGAGGGGTTTCCTTTCGAAGTGTTCGAGGCGTTTCGAACGCCCGAACGTCAGGCAAATCTTTTCGCGCAGGGACGGACTGCGCCGGGTGACAAGGTGACCTGGGTCGGCCCATGGAGATCTATGCATCAATATGGTCTGGCCGTTGATCTTGTGCTGAAGATCGGCGGCGATTGGTCATGGGATGACAGCGGGGCGAACGCGCCGTTCTGGCCCCGGATGCATGAAATCGCCAAGGCACAAGGAATGACCGCACTTTTCAACAAGAAAGGTCAACTTATTGAGTTGCCGCACATTCAACTTGCGGGGCTTTCGACCGACGGCGTCTACCGCGGCGGGTACCCGCCCGGGGGCGACACGGACTGGGCCGAGCATCTTTCCGACCTGATCGACAACTGGTCGGGGTCGGCCCCGCCGCCGCCCAAACCAGTGATCAGGGCGCGGCGTCCTACGGTCGACGAATCCGATGCGCCCGACTTGGAGGACACGATCTCGATGCAGGATGCCATGTCGGGCCAGAGCGGCATCGCCGGCCTTTCGACGAGCGAGGCAGAGGCCCGGTTTCATCGCCTTCATGCATTCATCCGGCGTTGGGAGGGCGGGTTTTCAAACCACCCCGCAGACAATGGCGGCGCCACGAACATGGGCATCACGCAGGCGACCCTTGCGGACTGGCGCAATCGCCAGGTCAGTGTCGAGGATGTGCGCAATCTGGGTCGCGCCGAGGCGGATGCAATCCTGCGCACCAATTACTATGCGACCTGCCGGTGTGGCGAATTGCCGGACAGGACCGCGATCGTCGTCTATAACGGGGCGGTCCTGCACGGGCCGAGGACCAGCATCAAATTCCTGCAGTCGGCCTTCAACGCTCTGGGCCTGATGGTCAACGGCAAGCCGTTGGATGTGGATGGAATCATCGGTGATGACACGATGGAAGCGGCACAAAAGACCGATGCGTCGACGCTGGCCAATGCCTACATGAACATTCAGGACGCTCATTTTCGCAACCATGAGGACTTTGCCACCTTCGGCAAAGGCTGGCTGAACCGGCTGGCCGCCCTCAGGGAGTTTGTAGCAACTTTGCCGCGGGGAGCGGGCATGCGCCCGGCAACAAGCATGAAGATTACCGAAACCGAACCTGTCATCGTCGGCAAAGATGGTTTGGCCGACATCCTGTCCAAGGGCACAAAGGATGTAAACGTGAAGCAGGCGATTGGCGTGCTTTTTGATGGTGTTCTGCGGGATGGAACAAATGATACTGCGGAACAGCGCCGACAAAAGGCAGTTCTGCGGACCTTGCTTGGATTGGGCGAACAATTGGCTCCGGCACTTTTGCCGGGAACCGTTGTCATCACAGGGGATGGCAAGCCCGCACTCACGCCGGTCAACGCAGCTTTGGGCAACGGAATTGGCCATTTGCTCGATGGCAAGAAATCAGTGATAGGCGTTGTTGGATTGCTGTTGACCGTCTTTCTGCCCGAAATCGGCCTGTCCGGATCCTTGATAGATTTTATTCGCGAACAGAGTCCCAATCTCATCACCGTGCTGGCTACATTCACGGGGTGGGGATTCTTAGGCAAGATCGACAAGGCAATTCGCTTAAACCGATGAAATTGTTGTATAAATAATTCCTGACTGTTGTGTCAGTAGGACTTAAGTTGGAGGAGTGGCATTATCTTGCTCCATCCTTCCAAGACAGAACGCGACCCGTTCGCATGCTTGCAGAGCGGCCCCGAAATGGTTTGCCCTTGCGGTGATCTTGCATGGCGTGGATCAATCGTCACGCGCGGCTCGCGTATCGGTCAAAGATCGGAGTGTCTTGGCTGAAATTCAACAGATCGTGGTGTAGCGTCAGTTGCGCAACACGTCGCAGCCAAGCGCAAAATTTTTGGCGGGCGGTTTGGCGGGTATGCGGACAAAAGTGTGAAATTAATGAGCGATCTTAATGGCTAGGTGGGTATGCGCCGCTTCACCCGCCTGACCAACGCATTCAGCAAGAAGGCGGAAAACCACGCTTACGCTGTGTCCCTGCACTTCATGCACTACAACTACTGCCGCACACACAAGACGCTGCGCATGACGACTGCTATGGCTGCTGGCCTCGTATCCAGCCCTTGGGAAGTTGAAGACCTTGTTGCCTTGGTCGAAGCGGCTGCGGTTGCGCCGAAAAAACGCGGCCCTTATGCACCTCGCAAAAAAGACAATTCAAACTGACCCACTACCCAGGTTTGCGTGCCGATTGACATTTTTATGGCAAACGGAAACAGGCCGCAGCAGAATTTCGGCGTGAAACGGTGCGGCTAGCGCTGACCAGCGGCAGGACGCGGCGGGAGGCTTACTCCCAGACCGGGGCCTCAACGAAGCAAGCGGAATCTTTCTTGTCACGGCTTCGCCGCGCGGAGATCGGCACCTAACACCACATATCGGGGAAGTATCTTGGGGCGTATGCAGGCGAGATGGTTTGGCCGGAAGACAGTAGACTTATCGGTGACTGTGCACAGTTTCAGGGCGCGATGACGCTATCTTTGGCCCAAAGAATTAGCCGGATGTGGAAAGGATACTGGCAAAAATGTTGCAAGTGACTTCCATTGTAGCTTATCCGAACACTGAGTCCAATTTGCCCTTAGTGGCAGTGCACACGGCCAACCTTTTTCTCCATATGGCAACACTGACCGGGAGGAGAGCTTTTTCTGCAGCCGCCGCCGTGCGCGCTGGCCACATATGGAAGTGTCATTGCGCAAAAGAATGTGATAACGGCGAGATACTTCATTTGATTTCCTAATTCGTTTGTCCACACGCACCATGCTATGCTCACATTCGACACGTCAATCTGGAAATGCCGTCGAAATGGTTTGCAAAAATTTTCCATTGATTTGTCACTCAGCATGCCACGTCCAATGATTTTCATCAATCAAGCTTCTTTGACGGAAATATGACGTCATTTGCCAGCGAAGCAGATAGTCATCAGACATCGTGGAATACTCGACGCCGAACCTTTTGGATGCCGTCCTAACTTGATATTCTATGGTTCCCTCAACACCATCACGGTCAACGATAATGACTTTAGGTTTCTTTCCAGTAAGCCAGCCCGAAAATTCTGCTTGTTGAGCGCTGTCCAAGGACGACCTTTTGTCCAGCCCGACCTCAATAACATGGGTCGCTGTTTCGCAGTCGATTTGAATGTAGTGTGCCCCTTCGTCGAGGTCGAAGTGGTGTCTGACCTCTGGCTCACCATCTAGGATGGCACAAATTATAGAGATGGCTTCGGCTTCATTCATCTCCGAGAACACTTCTGCAATGACAAACCATAGCGTCTTGCACTGTCCTTTGTTCCTTTCAAAAAGCGACGTTTTCGAAACAATTACAATGACTTACTTGCGCTTCGAGTAACGTTTATGACCATCCGCTGGTCACTTATGTCTCGGCCTTCCTCACAGAGTATTCGCTCGGCTAGATCGCGACTTGACCGCGGGCCATTTTTTCTCAGTTCGCGTAGTAGGCACTGCCGCAGTTCATTCCGAGCAAAAGTTACCAGTCTTGCCTGCCGTTCCGCAAGATTTTCATCTTACCCTAGTGCAACTAGGACCCTATGCCAGACTCAAACCGCTTCCTGTTACATGTCGTGTGACGTTGCCCCCAACTTTTATCCAGCGTGAGCGCGACTCCGGGTCTGAGTTTTGCTCATTTGGGCGGGATGGGCAACGGGGGCTCGCGCGGAGCTTTGCGGATTGCGCAGCGTCAGACCCCGTTGCAGTGCGAAGGTGCGGGCAAACTCGGCTGGGGTCTGCCAGCCGAGGCGGGATTGGGGCCGTTCGGCGTTATAGTCCGTGCGCCAAGCGGCCAATGTTGCGCGGGCATCGTGCAGGGACGGGAACAGAGTTTCATTCAGCAACTCGTCCCGCAGGCGGCCGTTGTAGCTCTCGATAAAGGCATTCTGGGTCTGCTTTCCGGGTGCGATGTAGTGCCAGTCAAACTTGCGGTCATCCACGAACTTCAGGATCGCATTCGAGGTGAACTCGGTTCCATGTGTGCCAATCGCGCTGGACGTGATAACGGCCCCACAGTTAACCGTGCAGTGGTATTTAATGAGGTATAAGATTAAATTTTTAATTAAATATTAAAGTAAAACAAATACATAAGTAGAAAATTCTAAGGACACCTCCTCCGCCACTTGCCCTTCTTGAACTGTTCTCCTCTCCCCAATGATGCCGGATTTTTCCGTTAAATTCGGGGGTTATAGGGATTTGGCTGAGCACTGACCCAGCTACTTTGCGCAAGATTTGGGTCTCTCGCGGGCGATGATCTCCAAAGCTAACGACTGCGCGTATTTAGTGTTTAGGCGTAAGGTATTGGTCTCAAATGTATATTATCGACGGTCAGAGTAGGCGTTTGGAAAGACCGTCCGCTACCCGGCTGGAACTGGTATCGAAATTCCTACTTGATTTTTAAGTTTGGCGCATTGGTAAGGTGGTCGCGGAGGGCGGGAAGCGGACTATGACAATCTTGCCTTGCTTCTCCAGAATACCGCGAGAGCTGCCATTTGCGCATTCTGGAGGGAACGGACTTGCACCGATTGCCGGGTAGGCGGTCAGGTCCAAGTCGAGCAACTTGAATCATGGTCAATTCTGAAAGAATGCAGAAAGATCTTTTGCGACTTGCATTGGGGCTTCCCAATGCAGGTTATGGCCAAGCTCAGCATAATGCAGATGTGACGCTCCGGGCAGGCTGGCAGCCAATCCGGCCTGATGCGACTTGTCAAAAATCGGATCTTTGTCACCGGACAGAATGAGCGTCGGCACATGCACGCGACTTGCATCAAAAGAGAGATTGGCACTTTCAAGTGTTTGCAGGCAAGCCAGCCAATCCCGCCGGCGCATGTGGGCGGCAGATGCGACCAGCTTGGAAAGGAAATCGCTCGGGACTGGACGTTCACAATGGTGCCAGCTTTGAAAGAACGGATGATCGGTGCGCAATGGTGTTGGCAGCGCCATTATTTCAGCCGAGAGAGCGGCAAGCGATGCACCACGGGGCCGCAAGCTTCCAGACAGCAGGGCCAAACCTGATACCTTTTCCACTTCGATGCAGGCCAGCCGCAATGCCACCAACGCGCCCAGGGAATGGCCAATAACACCTATATGCTCTATCTTCAGGGCAGCCAGAACGGCACGCATATCCCCCACCAATGCATCAAGTGACATATCGTCAGCCCGAAATGACAGGCCGTGCCCACGCATGTCCGGGATCAAAAGCCGCCGATCGACCAAATGGGGGGCGATCAAGGCATAGCTTTCAGCGCAATCGGTAAAGCCGTGAATCAACAGCAAAGGGGGACCGGAACCGGCAATCTCGCGCAAATTCAGGGAGCCTCCCGGCAGATCTATCTGCCGGGACAAGACTTGAAAGGCCTGCACGATCAGAGTTGAAGTGCCGCGGTAACCGCTTCCAAACCGGGCTTGCCGTCAAGGGTTGTCACCCCGCTCAGCCATTCGGTCAGCACGTCAGGATGTTTTTTCAGCACTTCCATAGCCGCTGCTGCCGAGTCCATACCGTCATTCGACATATAGCCCATGCCTTCACTTTCAAAGTCGATGCTGAAGCGAATGTTTTTCAAGAAGAGTCCCACATTCGGGCATTCGGCCAAATAACCCTTGCGGACCTGCGTGCTGACGGTCGCCGCGCCAAGATTTGGCCCATACTGTGCATCGCCACCGGTCAAATAGACCAAATCGAAGGCGGTGTTCATCGGGTGTGGTGCCCAAGCTTGAAACACGATGAAGCTTTGCTTTGCAACGCTGCGCTCAACCTGCGCAAGCATTCCCGCCTCAGAGCTTTCAACCACTTCCCAACCTTCTAAACCGAAAGCTGGGTCATTGATGACATCAAGCATCAATTGGTTTGAGCCGGGTTCGATCCCATACATTTTTTTGTCGAACTTGTCGGCAAACTTGGCCAGATCCTTGATGTCGCGCACGCCGGCTTCGGCAACGAAAGCAGGCACACCAAATGTGTACTTCGCTCCCTCAAGGTTCACGTTTATGCGCTCGACCGACCCATCCGCCTCATAGGGTGAGGCGTAGATTTGCATAGCGGGATCCCAGTATCCAAGAAATGCGTCAAGCTCGCCATTTTTCATGGATTGATAGATGATCTCGATGCCCAGTAGGTCCGATTTGGTCTGATAACCCAGCGCATCGAGAACAAGTTTGGCTGTCGCCGAAGTCAACGCAAGGTCATTCCAGCCCGGCTCAGCAAGCCGGACTTGGGCGCAGGACTCTGGATCATTTGCAAAAGCTGCAACAGGTGCCGCCGCAAAGACAGCAAAGGCACAGGCGATCTTAGTGGTCGTCAACATGAGAAATTCCCCTATTTGGCATACTGATCTCGATATTGACCCAGCGGACAATATTTAATCCAGTAAGTCAACTGTTGAATCTTTTGGTGAAAAGATTAACCAGCATTTGAGCGACAAAAGGATGAAACTGTGCGGGCGATCAGCGACATCAGACGGCAAGAACTCCGCGCGGCAGCGTTCCGTGTGCTTCAACGGGAAGGCATTACGGGCACCACGTTGGAAAAAGTGGCGGCAGAAGCGGGCGCGTCAAAAGGGATTGTGCTGCATTATTTCCACTCGAAAGCCGAATTGTTCCAACAGGTTATGCGAGAGGCTAATCTGGTCTTGCGGGACCGGGTCATCGAACGTCTTAACATGGCCCGCACACCCCGTGACAGGCTTCGGGCCGTGATCGAGGGCAACTTTGAACCGGACCTGTTTACCAGTCCGATTTGTCAGGCATGGCTTTCACTTTGTGCGGAAGTGCCTCGCGATGCAGCATTGGCGCGGATTCAAAGGGCAATCCACGCTAGGATGCATTCCAATCTGATGTCAGGCCTGCGCCCGTTGATGCCGGCCTCCGAAGCGAAAGAAAAAGCCCTTCAGATCAGTTGCCTGATAGACGGGATTTGGCTGCGGCTCGGCCTTGCACCGGAGTCAATCACGCGAGAGCAAGCTGTGGCGCAAGTGACAGCTATTCTGCCTAATTGAAACGCCACGTTTGGCAAAAGTGGACGACCGGATCGAAGCAGACGCAGCTTCTGCACATTGCCACTGTCGAAGGTCCGGTCAGGGCCGACTGCGTCGAAATTCGCAAGGTCGGCCTTGCTTTTGCAAAACTTCGACCCGCAGCAGCTTCAGCACGATTTCCTCAGGCTGCTTGCGCTTTTCAGCTAACAGTTGGTCCTCCTGAACACGGATAACGATATCCCGAAAGATGGACCACTTCAGAGCGGGCAGTCCATCATCGTTTTCCTTCAGCCATGATCGCAGCCATCTGCGCTGTCAGATCCGCCTCAAAGCCTCCGAGGGTCTTGCGGACGCTGGTTAGGAAAGCCTCGTTCTCAAGGACTGGAATGGCCGGGTCGTAGTGCTCTGCTGCGATCAGCATGCTTTTGTGGTCCATTTCGCGGAAGGCGTCGACCATGCGCTCGGCCTGTGGGCGAGCATAACCAAGCGCTTCGATAGCCGAGCGCCCCATACGCATCGAACTGTCATAGGTCTCGCGGATGATGTCGCGGCAGCCCGCATGGTAAAGGTCATAGACGTGGTTGCGATCAATCGCCCGGGCGATGATATGCACGCCAGGGTAATGGTGGCGCACGTATTTCGTCAGTTGCGTAATCTGGTCCCGGTCGTCGATGGCGATCACGAACAGTTTCGCATCGGCAATGCCCGCCGCATGCAGCAGATCGGGCCGAGTTGCATCGCCGTAATAGGCCTGCACATTGAAAGCCTTGAGCATCTCAAGTTGTTTGGCACTGAAGTCAATCACTGTCGGGGTAAAGCCACCCCCGCGCAGCAGGCGGCTGACCATACCGCCGACACGGCCGTGGCCCGCGATGAGTATCTCGCTGCGCGCATCAATGGTGTCCGTCTCGCGCCTGTCCGTCCGGGCAAAGCGGGGGGCGATGACGCGGTCGTAGAGGATGAACAGGGCCGGTGTCAGCAGCATGGACAGGGCCACGATCAGCAGCAGGCGGTCGGCCAGATCGCCCGGGATAACGGCGTTTGCAACAGTGAACGACAGCAGGACAAACCCGAATTCGCCCGCCTGCGCCAGACCGAGGCTGAACAGAAATCGGTCCGATCCGCCCAGTCTGAAAACGACTGCAAGCGTGTAGAGAACAGCTGTTTTTAACGCCATCAAGCCAAGCGTCAGGGCAAGAATAGTGAACAGGTTGTCGTAGAGCAGTGCAAAATTGATGCCAGCACCCACAGTCATGAAGAAGAGGCCCAGAAGCAGCCCCTTGAACGGGTCGATATCGCTTTCCAACTCGTGCCGGTATTCGCTGTTGGCCAGCACGACACCCGCAAGAAAGGTGCCGAGCGCGGGCGATAGCCCGACGAGTGACATCAAAAGGGCAATCCCG
>JBBQZP010000028.1:0-46738 GCA_038207585.1 Rhodobacterales bacterium
CTGAGCTTCAGTGAATGAGCCAGCGTCTTTGGCGATGCCAAAATGACCACAGCACTGCTCGATCGTCTCACACATCGCTGCCACATCCTCGAGACCGGCAATGACAGCTACCGCTTCAAGGCCAGCTCAGAAACAGCGAAAAAGAAACGGAAGGAAACACCAGCATTGACGCCAACATGACACGCAGAACATAACAACTGGGTGGGTCAGATCTCGGCGACAATGCCGGGTCAATTCTCAGTGGCAATCAACATTTGTAGCCAAGCGTAGTTGGCATTGCCCGCCGGGGGGATGCCGAATTTCCAGCGCCCATCCTCACGCAGCCGCTCACCGCCCCAGTCGGAGATGTTGAAGGGCGGGTTGGCAAGGATGACATCGGCGCGCAGGTCGGGCAGTTCGTTCTTGTGGAAGGTGCCTTCAGAGTTCCACTTGATGTCGGCGTCAATCCCGCGCACGGCAAGGTTCATCTTGCACAGCCACCAAGTGGTGTAGTTCGATTCCTGCCCGTAGATGGCGATGTCGCCCAGACGGCCGCCGTGCGCCTCGACGAACTTTTCCGATTGCACGAACATCCCGCCCGACCCGCAGCACGGGTCATAGACGCGGCCTTTGTAGGGTTCCAGCATCTCGACCATGGTGCGGACAACCGAGCGGGGGGTGTAGAACTCGCCGCCGCGCTTGCCCTCGCTGCCCGCGAACTGACCGAGGAAATATTCGTAGACCCGGCCCAGCAGATCGCGTGCGCGGTCCTTGCCCTCGCCCAGTGCGATGCCGGAAATCAGGTCGATGAGTTCGCCCAGCATGACGGCGTTCAGGGCGGGGCGGCCATAGTCCTTGGGCAGGACGCCTTTGAGCGAAGGGTTCACCTTTTCAATTGCGATCATGGCCTCGTCGATCATCTTGCCAATCGTCGTCTGCTTGGCGTTGGCCTGAAGATGCGACCAGCGGGCCTCTTGCGGAACCCAGAAGACGTTTTCGGCAAGGTAAGCGTCGGGGTCCTCTGCTTCTTCGGGGTATTCGGAGAGCAACGCTTGGCGTTTCAGCTCAAATCCGTCCGAGATATGCTTGAGGAAGATCAGGCCAAGGGCGACGTGCTTGTAGTCGGACGGCTCCATGTTGCCGCGCAGCTTGTCGGCGGTCTTGAACAGGCTGGCTTCAATGCCGAGGTCAGAGCCGTTGTCGGTTGATGCCATTGAGCAAATTGCCTTCTTCTATGTGACTCGTCGGACCGTAGGGTAGCGCGTCCGCATAATCCAGCCAAACAACCGCTGGCTGCGGGCGCCACTTGAACAACTAAGGCCTCATTCCCGGCCCAAGCCGAGAGCCACACGGTCGGCCGCCCAGATTTCGGCTTCCAGCGCGCGGCTCTTGTCAAAGAGTCGATTGTAGCTGTGCCAGCGCATCCATTTTGGTTTACCCGGAAATGGCACCGCGATACCGCCATCGGTCTGACCGAGACGTTCACGCACCTTGATCGCCTGATCGATTTTGCGATCTTGAACGGTCAAAGACTCGATAGCATAATGTCCATTGATGCATTTCCGGCAAATGTGTGGATAGAGGATCGCGCACCGACTTGCGCAGGCCGGGCAAACAAACCAGCGACGGTAACCGCCGAAGTGGCAAGGCGTCGAGGTGATCGCCACCCATTTGCCACACACCACGACATGGTCAAGGAGGGTCATGCCCAGCGTTCGAACGTGAACTTGGACGGCACGCTCACAAATCATTTGGTTAAACTTCCCACTGTATGCACGCGTGTCCAAATTGTTGCGCCGAAGCGAAGTTGCAAGTCGCAAGGCGATGATAATCGCTGTTGGAGGGACCGTCGTTATGCCCACACATGGTCAGTTCCACAATGTCGGCAAAGCTTCGAGTTTTTCCAACATTGGAACGAGCGAAAGCCACTGGATCGAGAAGATGACATCCGATTTTTACAGCCCCTGTAGCAATATTCAAAAAACTGCAGAGAATGGATGATTTATCTTGATTGGTGACTTTTTTCTGGATCGCAGATCAGCCGATTAGTAGATCGAGCGACCCATAGCGCTTCTTCACGCCCAACTTCCTGGATCAAAACATCATCTGCCGGGTTTGACGGGTATAACCGGTTTGTTTCCGAACCTTCATATTTAAGGGAGGTCTCTCCCTTCTCCGTGTGACTGGTAAGAAACCCGTTATACCCGTTAAAGCCGGAAGTTTCGGGCGTGACTGTTTGAACGCGGTAACTTCTTGCGCCCGTTTTTGTGTCCAGCCGCCCGGCCAAGCGAAGCCCGTGAACAATCCGACCTTCTCTGAATTTCAGCACGCGCCCCAGCGTCTTGACGGAGGCAAGCGCCCGGTCGCCCGCCAGATCAAGTAAGGCCAGTTCGAGCGGGCTCTGTTGAAAGCTTGCCTTTGCCTGCACCTGCACTTCTTTCGCTGTAAACTCTTTCCCTTCAAATTGATCGTGCAGCGCATCCAGCACGGAAAACAATGCATCCGAGTCTGGGTCAGCCGCCTGCGCCTTGCGCACAAGGTCCATCGGATCGCCAAATGCACCCGGACGCAGCGCCACGTTTGCCCAGCAAACCGTCTGCCTCACCAGATTGTCCCATGGCTCGAAGGATGCTAGCCGCCCCGGTGCCTGAGCTTCCATATGTGTGAAGCGGGCGCGGATCAGGATGCAGGCTGCGGTTAACATGTCGGTCCGATGCTCCAGGACATGCGCCAGCGGGTCCAAGTTAAATTGCCGTGCAAATGGCGCGTCTGTTTCCGGGTCAATTCGGCAGATGATGACGCGGCGTGGCAGATCGCCCGCAAGCGACAAGTTATTGCCAGTCAAGATCAGTAATGCCCGGTTCGGGACGCGAATGGATTCAGACTTGCCCAGCACCCGGTCAATCATCGCGTCGGCGGTGATGAAAGCTGCCATGCTGGCGCTGTCGAATGTACCCGTCACGTTATCCCAGACCAGCGCACGGCACCCAGTTCTTAGGGCGGTAAACAGCCTCTTGCGGGTTTCTTCATCATCCCGGCCTTGGGTATGCGGCCAAATATCCGGCACCCGCCCCTCGCTTATTGCCCCGACACAAGACGCCAAAAGCGTCTTTCCGCTGCCTTGCATGGGCGCATCAAAAGCAAATGCAGGCGAAGTCGGCAGGACTGGGCGGACGGCAGCGGTCAGGATCGCGCTCAACAGCGCACCCCGCGCATTAGCGTCAACAAAAGGAAACGATTCGAACGGATATAGCAGCAAGTCCAGTGCAGCGAGCGCCTGTTGCAGAGTCGGGCGCATCGGCACGTCTTGTGCATCCTCCCCCATCGGATCGAATAGAAGCCGGGTCTCGGCGTCGTATCCCGGCGCAGACAGCACGCTTCCGTCCAGTCGGATGGTTGGCCCGGTGATGACACCATCCAACGGCTTCAGTTTGCGGCGTTCGCCTTGCGCGATTACCTGTTTCAGCAGTCTAGCAGGGGGGTCACAATCGGTAGGCACGGCCACACCGCCCTGCGTCACCATTCTCCAAAATTGCGTGACATAACCCAGATGATGCTCAAGCCCATGTTCACAGAGCGGATGGACCCGCCCGCCATCGGCAAGGGCAAGCTGACCCCCAAAGTCAAAAGCAACCGGATCGCGGCGCAATAGGTCAATGGTGGCGGTTGCGGCTTCTGCAGTGTGGCCTTTGATAAGTTCCACGCGGTCGGGGGCGCGGTGCAAACGGTATGTCTTGCCGCCATGCGCGAAGCTATTGATCGACGGGCGGGCCTGTAAAAGAAATAGCCGCCCCACCAGCCGCGGGCCGTCATAGCCGGGTTCCAACGGATCGCGGGTCAAACACCCATGCCAGCGGTCGCGGTTGTCTAGCAAATCGCCAACCTTTACCGGCGCGACATTGCCATCCCGCTCGACCATCACGACAAAGTCACCGGCCAGCACCTCCAATTCCAGCGCGCGCCGGGCGATGCCCTCAGCTTGTTTGATTGCCTCGGGGTCGCTTCGAGCCTCTGGCGCAACAATTTCTTGCACCCGCGCGTCTATCCAAGATTCTTTGACCCTTTCAGCCTCGGCGTGCGATGCACCCTTTGCTTCAAACTTGATGGTTGCCACCCGTTGGCGTTCCTCTGACGTCAGATCAGGCAACGCAGCGCACGTCTCGATCGGTTCTGAGTTGCCCTCGATGATGACAGGATCGCCCCGGCGCTGTTCCAGGCCGTGACCACAGGCGGCCCCGCCAGCAAAGTCAAAGCGCGACGATTGCCAGACGGATGCATCAACTAGGGTGCGCTCCAGCATGGCCCCGGATGCACTGATTTCAATATGCCCATGTCCCGCTAGCCAGAGGCGATCCACCAAAGTTCTACCCGCGCGGGGTATGTCTGCGGCGTCGTGCACCAGCATGTAAAGGCGTTGGCCCATGATGCCGCGCAATTCTTTTTCTTCGCGCCAAATGCAGCTTGACGCGCTAGGCCACCACAACAGCTCTGCGCCAGACAATCCGGGCGCAGAGTCGCGGATCGCCTGCACCAGTCCGTCACGGGCCAGCGAGTCACCAGTGGTATTGGGGTCATAGTCCATCATCATCACGCCCGGCCCCTGCGGCCATGCAAAGGCGTCATTTGTGCGCGTTGTCGCGCCCTCTGGTCTGCCAGCATCCGCAAAGTCTTTGCGGGTCATTACACGGGCAGCGGCGTTCATCGGCACGCCGTAGACCAGCGCTTGCGCCGGTGTCAGGCCTTTCAGTATCTCGGCAAAATCAACTAGCGTTTCTATATCGCGGGTTTCGATTTTACCTTTCACCAGAATTCCCCCGGGCGATTTCAACAAGTCGCCGTTGGCACCCAATGAGTATCCCTTGGACAACCGTGCCGGTTTGATTGCGGTCATGATGGTAAGGGTTGCGTGATCTGTCATGTGGCCCCCCAGATCATACCTGCAAGCGTTTGTGCTTGCGCCTCGGTCAGGCCATAGCGGAGGCGAAGGTGCAGGACTTGCAGACGGGCAGGTGCGTGACTTTTCTCAACAATGACGCCCGGATCACAAACTGATGGGGTGGAAGTTTCGTGAAAATGCTGATCGTTTTCCATTTTCGTGCCTTTGGATTTGCGGCCATTGGCAGGGGGTGCTATTCCTTTGGGGTGTACTAAACCGCAAACGACTTGAGCCGCCGCCCTACTTGGGGTGGCGGTTTCTTTATTCAGTGGAGATTTTTGCGCGCTCGGCTTCCCAAGCCTCAATATCACACAGCTTCCAACGTGTGCAGCCAGGGGTCAGGCGGACCGGTTTGGGAAAGGTCGGGTCGGTTTTCAACCACCGCCGCGGGGTCAGGTGATGTACCGAATAACGAACGCCAATTTGACGATCGGTGAGATAGGTCGTGGCCATGTGATTCGCTCCAATGTGTTACGATTGAGCGCAATCTTCGACAAACCATCACGGAAGAATATCTGGGGAGGTTGCGAAAACCTTCACCACAATGGCTGCTGGTTTGGCTCAAAAACCACCCATTCCAAATCATTTTTTGCTACGAACGGATATTTTTTATATATATTACAACCCACTAGAACCTACTACTAGGTTTGCTGAACCTCCCCTAGGTTCGCGTTTTCGAGTCAGAGGATTAAGAACTTGGCTTCGACACTGTTTGAAAATTGGAAATTCCTTCAGGCAGGATTTGCGGAGCAGCACTTTTTGGTGCGCTGGTTTTTGGCGCGCCACCTCGAGTATCCCAATTTGCAACTTCGGCTAGTGCGGTAATTACTGATGGAAGTGGACGGCCGTGATCATCTATCAAGCCAAACTTACTAGCATTTGTGTTTAGCCACTTTTCAAGGGTTTGCTTCACCGTACGGCCTGGATCAGCCTCTTCTACGGCTTCCCAAGCTGACACCACTGCTGCTAGTTTTGCTGAGTAGCGTGGATGATTTTCGTTTGCAAACTCCTCAATTTTAGCCTCACGAAAGAAGAATCTCGGCCGAATGTTTTGGTTATCCATCCAAGCTTTGAGGTCTTGTACGGCGACCATAGTCTGGCTCCAATCAGGCTCCTTAATCATGAAAATCGTTTGGAGAGATCCCCAGGTATCATCCACCGCATTCGTCTTAAGAGTCAGTCCACCAGTTCTTAAAAGTAGTGTGTATGAAATTGGATCTTCGCCGTAAAATGGTGCCTCACTAACGTGCTCGTCGAATTGCCATATGTATGATGCGTGCCTAGCCAAACGAGTAATATCCGCTCGCAGTTTTTCATCTAGTATGGCGTTGCGAATAGCCGAGAACATAGCAACAAAAATACTGGACTGATGGTGTTCCATAGGACCGTCCTCGATCCCACGACGCCGAAAAACTCCCGTATGCAGGCTTTCTGGTCTGGCGGCCTCCACTCGGCCAGGATCGAGTCCTGCCGCCAACATTGCCGCGTTTGTAACCGATAGCCTTTCACTTAAATCCCAAGCGTTAGAAACAAAATCTGTAATGCTCCAGAAGTCGTCTTTGTCGATCCCCATTATCCAATCCTCACCACATTGCCCGCCCGCGCTGCCCCTGCCAGATGCCCTGCCCAATCGTCCATCATCTTGCGGCGCTTTTCAATCATATCGCCCCGCCGATAGGACGCCTCAACCGCGTTGCTGATGCGGTGCGCAAGGGCTGTCTCTGCCATATCGCCGGGGTAATTCGTGCGCTCTGCCACCCAATCGCGGAATGTGCTGCGCAAGCCATGCGGCACGGCAGGACGCTTTGACGAGCGGTCAACGAACCCCGCGCCACCCGCCGCAAGATCGGCTTCATGCATCCTTTTCATGGCCGCAGAAAGGGTCATGTCCGACAACTGCCCGCCCCGCGCCGCCGGAAACACCAACGGGTTGCCTTCTAGCCGTGGCAGGTCATGCAAGAGTGCCACAGCCTGCGCAGACAACGGAACGCGGTGTTCGCGGTCCATCTTCATCCGTGCCGCCGGGATAATCCACAGTTCCTTTTCAAAATCAATTTCATCCCACAGCGCGCCGCGAATTTCCTGCGACCGGGATGCGGTCATGGCCAGAAACTCCAAAGCCCGTGCGCTACATCCTTCGCGGCCCTGCAAGGCCGAACACCAGCGCGGCGCGTCGTCTATCATCAGGGCAGGTTGATTGCCTTCCTTTGCTACCTTTGACGGCGCGGGCAAAAGTTCCTTGAGGTTGCCCGCCCAGCGCGCCGGATTGTCGCCCGACCGATGCCCAGCCACTGTTGCCCACGAAAGCACCGCCTCGATCCGGCCCCGAACGCGGGAAGCCGTTTCGGTTTTGTGGGCCCACAGCGGTTGCAGCACGCGCAGTACATCCTGCACCAAAATATTATCCACCAGCATCTTGCCCAATTCGGGCTTGGCGTAGGCTTCGAGTGTGTTCTGCCATTGCTGGCGGTGTTTGGCATTCCGGAAGGCGTCTAGCTTCGCGGCAAGGTATTTGTCGGTCGCATCCGCGAAGGTCAGCCCCCGCCGCTGGGCGGCAGACAGCGCGGCCTTGGCGGCTCTGCGCTCTTCTATGGGGTCAATGCCTTGGACAATTTTTTCGCGCGCTTGGCGGGCCTTTTCTCGAGCCTGAGATAACGTCACGCCGGGAAAGCCGCCAAGGCCGATGTCGCGGCGCAAGTCACCTATCGTCGCGCGCAAAACCCAAGAGCGTCCCGCGTTCGGGGTCAGTTGCAGATGAAGGCCGGGAACGCCACCGACCGAAAACAGGACGTTCCGCTTGCCACCGGGGTGCGAAAGGCGTTTCACATCAATAGCTGTAAGTTCGTTTGAGACCTTCGGCACTTTCTCTACCCTACATTCTACCCAACAAAGACAATGTAATCGGCTACATCGGATTGCACAAGGTGGCATAGAGCTAGATGTGATAAATACCATAAAGCTTATTAATTTCAGTACGATATGCATCGTATTGCAAAGGAATGTTTCGTCTGAATGGCGGGTTCTGGGTCCGCCATGTAACATTAATTTAATTTACGTTGTTCGACACTCAAAGACCGACTTTTCGACAAAAGTTGGTCTTTGAGTGTCACAGGTCCTCGATAGTTCGCCCTGAACAAAGCTTTCAGGGCAGCTTATGCTGGAAAAAGGTCTCGCCGGTGAGGTACTGATAATACGGGTTCTCGACCCAGCGGGCGATCACCGCCTCATCCGACAGCCAATAAGCGTGCTGGGGATAGAGCAGCCCAGCCACCAGCCGTGGTTCCGTCGCCGGCCACCCCTTGCCCGATGGAAAGAACCCCGACCACTCCCGCTCGAACACCTCCCAGTCGATCAATGGCGCCAGTTTCACCAGCTCGTGCCGCGGTTCGATCATGTCGACCAGTCGCGGACGCAGCAGATCATCCTGTTCAGCAGGGCGAAAACGGTGCTTCATGGGCAGAACCAAAATTGCAGGGTTTCACCGCAAATTATACAAAACCCTGCAGGCCATGGCGAGAAAAACAGCAGCTTTTCAGCGTAAAATCAATGGTATGGGTATTGTTCAGGGCGAACTAAGGGGTCAAAATTACACGCCGAAACACATTCAAGAGTTCCGACGGTCAGCTGTGCGGGACGAAGCGGTCGTTCGAAGGGATTGCTCTGACACCACTTGAAGATGCAGCATAACCGGCCTGTTGGGCGGCTTCCGGACGTTAGCTGCAATGGCGAATTTTTCGGATGGCGCTAGCAAAGCCGCCATTCCGGACGAAAGGCAAACTCGACGTTATGCGCTTCCACCATGTAGCCTTAGATTGCCGCCTTAGGTATGAAGCTCGACATGTCAAAGTCTTTGACATCAGATATGTTCATGACCGCGCCTTGATCCAAGATTTGGTTGTAGATCACTTCTGTACTGGCCTTTTGCTCCTCGTCGCTCATACCGGACATCGAGTTGACGACATCGCCGTGGGAAGGGCTTCAATACGGGCACTGTAGATGGCGTTCGTGACCAGGATCAATTTGATCTTGGTGACTGACCGCCATGCCGCGGCGATCATCTGTGCTGTCCCCGCCGCCGCCGTCTCGGGGTGGAGGCTGTTGCGGAATTCCTTGCGCAGTGATGCCCGGACGAAGTAGAGCAGATGGCTGAACAGGCGCTTCGCATCGGCCGAATGGATGGTCGACGGCTCTTCGGTCTCGAACATCGTCGAAGACTATGACACTCAGGATTCCGTCTGCATCCCGGGGGTCACCCCCGGTTCCGTCGATCCGGAGGGTCTTGCCCAGTGCCGTGCCCGCGTATTCCACACGGTCCAGAGCCTCGATTTCGCCTTCGCTCTTCAGCGCGCAGCACAGGCGCTAGAACGCAAGGTCGCACAGGGGAAGATCCGTTTCTGCCTGTTCCGCGCGCAGACCCGCGAGAAGGTCGGCACTGAATTCAAGAATACGGTCCACGCTGACGCCCCGTTTCCCACCAAGCATCTAAATATCACGTCTTTACTATGGCGGCGGCAAATTAAGGGAAAAATGATGTTCTTTGGGCATCGCGAAGGGAGTCATTGGTCAATTCGCCATGACCCCTGATCCAGGCCATCACGTAAAAACCGGTCTGAGCCTGCAAACTCGTAATTGCGCAGCAAAAACACGTTTGCGGACGTCGTGAATGGCAATTGCGGACTGAAACCTGTCAATTGCGGCAAGTTCGACCGCGCGTGATATGAGTCACGCCCGATCAGAACCACTGGCCAGGCTCCATCAGGCCAAGGTCCAGCAACTGCTGCGATTGCCATTCGAAGGGGCTGGAGTTGCGCCAGCGGAAATTCGCGATTTCGAACCGCGATCCGGGGTTGGTTCTAAGCGCCTTGGCGGTGCGGAACGAACAGACGGCGGCGGTCAGGTTGTGGTGCCAGGGGCAGGCGAAGGTGTTATATTCCTCATCCGTGAAGGTGTAATCGGGCAGCAGACGCAACCCCGGCTTGGCGCGAAAGATCGAGATGCGGTCGATTTTGCGCTTGGTCCAGGTCACATATTCCTCGAACCGCCAGCGCAGGCCGCCGTGAAAATCAAGCTGCCGCTCCTTGGGGTGATTGTTGTTTGACGGGTCTTTGCGGCCCAGTGCGTAATAGCCGGAGCGGTCGACATGGGCATCCGTCAGGCTGACCGCATTGGGGTTCGCGTTCAGATCCCCCGCGTACAGATCGACCACATAGGTCAGCATCGCATCGCGCCGCTCCTCGGTGTGGAACGACAGCATGTCGCCGATGGTGCGCGTCTCGCAGAACGGAAACATCAAATATTCGGCGTTGTAGCAATAATAGATCCACGCCCCGGTCGCGGCATCATTGATCCGGTTCACCGCCGTCATCATCGCATTGTCGGCGTGAACATCAAAGGCAACGCGGTGGATAACGGCCTCCATATCGGGGTCAAGCGCCACTTCGTCGGGCATCAGAACCACGATGGTGCGAAAGCCGAGGCGCAGATGATGGGCGATGGTGCTTTCCACCTCGACCGTGTCTTCGACCATGATCAGGCAGACCGGCCCATTGGCCAACAGCGCCCGGTTCGCGGTGATGAACTGCGGCAAATCGGTGTAGCGCATCAGAAACTCTGCCCCCCATGGTTCTTTTTTGCACAGAGTCGGTGAAGGAAACGGAAACGTCAATTGCTTTGCCGCAGCACCCGCGTTGCGACGGGCAAGCGTTGCGTGTAAACCCGAAAGCTGATCGCGAAAGGCCTGCCCTCATGTCTGACCAGATGTCCGACCCCAAAAAGCTGTTCATCAAGACCTACGGGTGTCAGATGAACGTCTATGACAGCGAACGCATGACCGAGGCGTTGGGGGCGGATGGCTATGTCACGACCGACGTGATCGAAGACGCCGACATGGTGCTTCTGAATACCTGCCACATCCGCGAAAAGGCGTCGGAAAAGCTGTACTCAGTCCTTGGTCGCCTGCGTCCGCTGAAAGCCGCGCGGCCCGATCTGAAAATCGGCGTGGCGGGCTGTGTCGCACAGGCCGAGGGCGACGAGATCCTGCGCCGGGCGCCGTTGGTCGATCTGGTGGTGGGGCCGCAAAGCTATCACCGTCTGCCGGAAATGGCGCGCGCGGTGGGTAAGGGCGTGACGCAGATAAATACCGACTTCCCGCCAGAGGACAAATTCGACCACCTGCCCGAACGCACTTCGCTGCGCGGCCCGTCGGCGTTTCTGACGGTGCAGGAAGGGTGCGACAAATTCTGCGCCTTTTGCGTGGTGCCGTATACGCGCGGGTCCGAAGTCAGCCGCCCGGCGGAGCGTTTGCTGGCCGAGGCGCGGGCGCTGGTTGCTAAGGGCGTGCGCGAGATCACGCTCTTGGGGCAGAACGTCAACGCCTATCATGGCTCGGGCTGGGGGCTTTCGCGCCTGTTGCGCGAAATGGCGCAGATCGACGGGCTGGTCCGGCTGCGCTACATGACCTCGCATCCCAATGACATGGACGATGATCTGATTGCGGCGCACGGTGATCTGCCCGCCCTGATGCCCTATCTCCATCTGCCGGTGCAGTCGGGGTCGGACCGGATTCTGAAGGCGATGAACCGCAAGCACACGGCGGACGACTATCTGCGTCTGATCGATCGCTTCCGCGCGGTGCGACCCGATATCCTTATAAGCTCCGATTTCATCGTCGGCTTCCCCGGCGAGACGGAGGCCGATTTCGACGCCACGCTGGCGCTGATCAAGGAGGTCGGGTTCGGAATGGCCTATTCGTTCAAATATTCACCCCGCCCCGGCACCCCGGCGGCGGAAAAGCCCGAGGTGGATGTAGCGCTGGCCGACGACCGCCTGCAGCGCATCCAGACCCTGTTGACCACCCAGCAACGGGCCGCGCAAACCGCGATGGTCGGGCGTGAGGTCGGTGTGCTTTACGAAAAGGCCGGGCGGATGCCGGGACAGATGGTGGGAAAGTCGGATCACCTGCATGCGGTGCACGTCACCGACTCGGACGGGCGGCCCGGCGACCTTGTCAGGGTACGAATTGTGGCAGCTTCGACGAATTCTTTGGCAGGGGAACGGTTTAACCCGGAAAGCTCTGTTTCCGCGGCGTAAGCAATCCCGCTGGACTGATGGAATTGAGCGTCGGAAACGCAACAATTAGTGGTCAGTTTGGTGAAATACCCATAGATTTTGCTTTACTTCACGGCCATGCGACGGCATTTCTGTGGCGGGGTATAAGTAGTCCAACAGGTTAAGGGGAGCTGCCACTGTGGAACGATTGTCCAACGCAGTTCGGTTGATTTTGGGAATGGTGACGCTGGCGTTTGGCCTGTCGATTGCCTCGATGGCCGCAGCGCAAAGCGGACCCACTGTCGCCGGAAAAATTGAATGGGGTATGTGGGTCGATGATGACGGCTGCATGCACTGGTGGGCCGATGGCGGCCTTGAAGGCTACATGCTTGATCGCGTGAATCCGCAGACCGGCAAGCCGGTTTGCCTGAAGCGCAACACCTGCCTTGTGCAGAACACCGACACAATGTTCGCAACCGACAGTGCCAATCTGACGGCAAGCGGGCGGTCTTATCTGCAGCAGTTCTTCCAGGGCGCGGGCGCGTTCGGTTATGCCGTCTATGGCCACACCGACAGTCGTGCCTCGGATGAATACAACATCCGCTTGTCACAGCGCCGTGCCGCTGCGGTGGCCAAGGTCGCCCGGTCCGTGGGCGCGGTGGTCGAACGCGAAATCGGCTACGGTGAACGTGAACCCATCGCCTCGAACGCGACCGCTGCCGGAATGCAGCAGAACCGCCGCGTCGAAGTCGTCTGCTACAGGTATTGATCGCCATGAAAACACATATGTTTACCGGTCTGGTGCTGTTGTCGGCGTCGTTGCTGAGTGCCTGTGACGGCTTGTCGCCCTACACTGGCGATCCCAACACGGTCATCGCGACCAGTCAGGACAGGGGCCGCGACAAAGGCGTTCTGGCCCCCGGCGGCGGTGCCATCGCGTATGACCCGGACGGCTGTCAGGGTTGGATCATCGACGACGGTGTCGAAGGGTATTCGGGCCGTCGGTACGATCCGCGCTCGGGTCTTCCTGTCTGCAACAACAACTACGCGCCGGGCACCGTTCTTAGAAACTATCAGTCCAACACTCAGGGCATCCGCGACTACGTTCCGGGGTCGTCACAGACGGCGAACTGATCTATCCAAACAACTTTGCAAAGGCCACGGCAACCGCTGTGGCCTTTTGCATTTCGGGGTCGGCAATTCACGGGTAAATTTTCAGCATCTTTCACAAGACCCTGCGGTTTGCCGCCCTAAGCTGACAATATCGGGTGAATGAGGCTTGCCAGAACGCAGATCAGACCCCACACTTGATGTGTTGCAACCTGTCGTATGAAGGAGATCTCCTTGGGCATCAGCGCGCTGACACCCCCGACCCGTCCGGAAGATGTTGTCGAAACGCTTCTGGAATTCCCCGATAACCGCTTGCTGATCGGCCTGTGCGGCGAATTTGACCGCAACTTGTCACAAGTCGAGCATCAAATGGGGGTGCACATCCTGCGGCGTGGCAATCGCCTTGCGGTGATCGGCGACAAATCCAGCCGGGAACAGGCGGCCGCGGTGCTGCGTTCGCTTTATGCCCGGCTTGAGGCGGGGCGCGATGTGACCGCTGGCGATATTGACGGCGCAATCCGCATGGGACACCCGATGTCGACAGAAATGCGTCAGGATGCACAGATCGAGATGTTCTCGGGCCCAAAATACGAGTTGCGCACCCGGAAGCGCCCCGTTGAGCCTCGGACCGAGGCGCAAAAGGCCTATGTCGCCAATCTGTTCGACAATGAGCTTGGTTTTGGCATCGGGCCTGCGGGCACCGGCAAGACCTATCTGGCGGTGGCGGTAGGTGTGACGATGCTTCTGTCAGGGGCAGTTGAAAAGATCATCCTCAGCCGTCCTGCGGTTGAGGCGGGCGAGCGTCTGGGTTTCCTTCCCGGCGACATGAAGGAAAAGGTCGATCCTTACATGCAGCCGCTTTACGACGCGCTGAATGATTTCCTGCCACAAAAGCAGATGCAGAAGCTGGTCGAGGATAAACGCATTGAAATAGCACCCTTGGCCTTCATGCGCGGCCGTACGCTGGCCAATGCCTTTGTCGTGCTGGACGAGGCGCAGAACGCCACGACCATGCAGATGAAGATGTTCCTGACCCGTCTGGGCGAAGGGTCGCGCATGGTCATCACCGGTGACCGCACGCAAGTGGACCTGCCGCGCGGCGTGGCTTCGGGTCTGGCGGATGCCGAGCGGATTCTGGCAGGCGTCAAGGGCGTGTCTTTCAACTACTTCACATCGAAAGACGTGGTGCGCCATCCGCTTGTCGCCAAGATTATCGAGGCGTATGAGGCGCATGATGGAGCCTCTGGTTGACACTGTGATAGAAGACCCGCGCTGGGACGGCGCGGGGCTTGCCACGATTTCAGACCGGGCCGCAGCGGCAACGCTTGCGGCCCTTGGCATATCGGCCAGCGGCTTGACGCTGTGCGTGATGGGCTGTGACGATGCCCGCATTGCGCTTCTCAACACCGAATTCCGTGACAAGCCGGGGCCGACGAATGTGCTGAGCTGGCCCGCTGCGGAACTGTCTGCGGATACTCCGGGCACCCCGCCGGATGCCCCCGAACCCGGTGCGGCGGATGATCCCGAACCCTTGGGTGACATCGCCATTTCCTACGACACCTGCGCACGCGAGGCATTGGCGCAGGGCAAGACCCTTCACGATCATGTCACGCATCTTGTGGTTCACGGGGTTCTGCATCTTTTGGGATACGACCACGAAGATGATGCAGACGCGGCATTGATGGAGACAACCGAAACGCGCATACTTGCAGGCCTTGGGGTTGCCGACCCATACTAGCGGCGGCACCCGAGGCAGGGCGAAATTCTGGACAAGGACATATGGGCAGTAGCAGTGACGGCTCTCCTGCGGCGCAAAGTGCGCAGGATATAACGGCAGACGACAGTCCCGAGGCCGCGCAACGCGGATTTTTCGGCAGGATTTTCGGGCCGCGCGTAACGCCTGATGCAATCGAAGGGGCCGATGCATCCGGCGCATCGCAGGCCCCTTTGCCGCCCGGCCCCACGCTGCACGGTCTGGCGAATCTGCGCCGCCTGCGGGTGGATGACGTGGCGATCCCCAAGGTCGAGATTGCCGCCGTGCCGCTGGATATCGGCAAGGATGCGCTGGTCGAGGTGTTCCGCGCACAGGGTTTTTCGCGGCTGCCGGTCTATAAAACCACGCTCGATCAGCCGCAGGGTCTGATTTTGCTGAAAGACCTTGCCTTGCAGCACGGCTTTGGCGCGGGTGGACGCTTCAACCTGCGCAAGATGCTGCGCCCTATCCTGTATGCACCGCCGTCGATGCCAATTGGGGTTCTGCTGCAAAAGATGCAGAAAGACCGTGTTCATATGGCCTTGGTGATTGATGAATACGGCGGGGTAGACGGCCTTGTGACCATCGAAGACCTGATCGAAACCGTGATAGGTGAGATCGAGGATGAACATGACGAAGACGAGGGCGCGCTTTGGAAAGAAGAAAAGCCCGGCGTCTACATCGCACAATCGACCGCTCCGCTGGACGAATTCGAGACGCTGATCGGTATCCGCCTGCGCGCAGGTGACGAGGATGACGAGATTGACACATTAGGCGGCCTTGTCTTTCTGCGCATCGGCCGCGTGCCCGCGCGGGGCGAGATCGTGCCCCACGAATCGGGTGTGGAATTCGAGGTGATGGACGCCGACCCCCGCCGCATCAAGCGCCTGCGCGTGCGCCTGCCGGGGGCGACGCCAGCGGGTGACCCGCCGTTTGTCGGGGCCTGATCCTTGCGGCGCGTGATTGCTGCGTTTCCCGGCTGGCGCGGGGTGGGTCTGGCGGCGCTGTTTGGCGCGTTCATGGCGTTGGGGCAGGCCCCCCTCGGCTGGTGGTGGGCCACGTTGCCGGCCCTTGCTGGGCTGATCTGGTGGGTCGTGCGCGCACCGGGGGGGCGGGCTGCGGTCTGGCTCGCGTGGTTCGGCGGCGCAGGCTATTTCGCGGCGGCGCTGAATTGGATCGTTGATCCCTTTCTGGTGGACCCTGTGGCTTACGGCTGGATGGCCCCCTTTGCCGTGGTTCTGATATCGTTCGGGCTGGCGCTGTTCTGGGCGGCGGCGGCGGTTTTGGCGCATCTGGCACGGCTGCCCTTTGGGGCACGGGCGCTGATGCTGGCGCTGACGCTGACGGCGGCGGAACTGGCGCGGGGATACGTGTTGACCGGCTTTCCCTGGGCGCTGATCGGCCATGTGTGGGTCGGCACGCCGCCCGCACAGGTGGCGGCGCTGATCGGGCCGTCGGGGCTGGTGCTGATGACGACGCTGGCCGCCGCTTTGCCGGTTGCATTGCGGCTTTGGGGGGTGGTGGGGACGGGTGCGCTGCTGAGTGCGGCCTTTGCCTTTGGTGCGGCGCAGTTGAATGTGCCCGACCCTGCGGCGCGCGGCGTGACGTTGCGCCTTGTGCAACCCAACGCGGAACAACACCTGAAATGGGATCCGGAACAGGCCGATACCCTCTTTCGTCTCCAGCTTGGCTTTACCAACGCGCTGCCCCGCCCGGATGCGGTGATCTGGCCCGAGACAGCGGTGCCCTATCTTCTGACGCCCGGCGAGGGTGCGGCGGCGGCGATTGCGCTGGCGGGTGACGGCGTGCCGGTGATCGTTGGCACGCAACGGCTGGCTGGCGACGCGGCTTATAACAGCATGGCGGTGATCGGCGCAGGCGGGGCGTTGACGGCGGTTTATGACAAATCGCATCTGGTGCCCTTTGGCGAATACATGCCGTTTGGTGACACTCTGTACGATCTGTTCGGCATTACCGCTTTCGCATCGCGCACCGGAAACGGCTATACGGCAGGGCCGGGCGCGGCGGTGCTGGATCTGGGGGGCAAGTTCGGCAAAATCCTGCCGCTGATCTGCTATGAGGCGGTGTTCCCGCAGGATTTGCGTGCCGCACCAACGCGCGCCGACTGGATACTCCAGATCACCAATGATGCTTGGTTTGGTACGCTGACCGGCCCCTGGCAGCATCTGGCACAGGCGCGCCTGCGCGCGATTGAACAGGGATTGCCGCTGGTGCGGGTGGCCAATACCGGGATCACCGGGCTGATTGATGCGCGGGGCCGGGTGCTGGCGGAACTGCCGTTCGGCGAGGCGGGGTATCTGGATGTTGGGCTGCCGGGGGCTTTGGCCGAGCCGTTCTATGCGCAATGGGGCGAAATTCCGGTGATTGTGCTGCTTATTGGCGGTGTGGCCGGCTTGATGACCGGGCGGCGGCGCGTTCGCGCTTGACGCGCCAGCGCCCGCGTCGTAGCGCTGCGCGTCTTTATCGTCACAACGGCTTCCTGGCGTGGCGAAATACCCTCAAAGGAGCACTTCCCAATGTCGCGCGACAATTATGTATTCACCTCTGAATCCGTTTCAGAGGGGCACCCGGACAAGGTTTGCGACCGCATTTCCGATGCCATCCTTGACGCCTTTCTGACCGAGGAGGCGACCGCGCGCGTGGCCTGCGAAACCTTTGCCACCACGAACCGGGTGATCGTGGGCGGTGAGGTCGGGCTGACCGACAAGAAGCGACTTGGCGAGTTCATGGAAGGCGTCGACGGCATCGTGCGCGCCTGCGTGCGCGATATCGGCTACGAGCAGGATGAGTTCCATTGGAACACGCTGGAGGTTCACAATTATCTTCACGCCCAATCCGCGCATATCGCCCAAGGCGTCGATAAGGACGGAGCCGGTGATCAGGGCATCATGTTCGGCTATGCCTGCCGTGAGACGCCGGAACTGATGCCGGCCCCGATCCAGTACAGCCACGCGATCCTGCGCCGGTTGACCGAGGCGAGGAAGTCCGGCGCCGAACCGACCCTGCGCCCGGATGCCAAATCGCAGCTTTCCCTGCGCTATGAAGGCGGCAAGCCGGTCGAGGTGACATCCATCGTTCTGTCCACGCAGCACGCGCTGGAAAGCCAGACCTCGGATGATATCCGCGCGATTGTGGAGCCTTATATCCGCGAGGTTCTGCCTTCGGGCTGGATCTCGGAAGCGACCGAGTGGTGGGTGAACCCGACGGGGACCTTTGTGATTGGCGGGCCGGATGGCGATGCAGGTCTGACGGGGCGCAAGATCATTGTGGATACCTATGGTGGTGCCGCCCCTCATGGCGGTGGTGCTTTTTCGGGCAAGGACCCGACAAAGGTTGACCGTTCCGCCGCCTATGCCGCGCGGTATCTCGCCAAGAACGTGGTGGCCGCAGGGCTGGCGGATCGCTGTACACTGCAGGTGGCCTATGCGATTGGCGTGGCCAAGCCCTTGTCGATCTATGTCGATACGCATGGCACGGGGCAGGTAGAGGCGGTGGCGATTGAGCGCGCCGTGTCACGGGCAATGGACCTGACCCCGCGCGGCATCCGCACGCATCTGGGCCTGAACCGACCCATCTATGCGCGCACCAGCGCCTACGGCCATTTCGGCCGCGCGCCGGACGCCGACGGCGGGTTCAGTTGGGAAAAGACCGATCTGGCCGAGGCACTGAAGCGCGGCATCTGAACCGTCGCAACCCCGGCCATCGGGCCGGAACGCCCTTTCACCGGGGGAGCCGTTCGCGGCGGCATCGAGCCCCCGCGAACGGCGCTGACGCGGCGATGAGCCCGGCGCGGCGTTGGGTGCGCGGGCGGGCCTTCGGCGAGGATATTTTTATCAAAATGAAAGCGGCAGACGGGTTGGCGGTTGGCGGGCTTGACGCGGGCGGCCGGGCGGCTTAGGCGGCGGCGCATGGACGAGAGTGATCATAGCGAGCCTGCGTCAACGGACGGGCTGGTCCCTGTGCGACGCAATTTCTATGGGCGCGTGCATGGCAAGACCCTGCGGGACAGCCAGAAGGGCTATCTTGCCCAGGATCTGGGCGGGTTGCGTCCGGCGGGCGTGTCGCGCGAGGAGAACCCGGAGCGGGTGGCGATTGATCCTGGTGCGATCTTTGGAGATGCGCGCGAAGTATGGGTTGAGATCGGTTTTGGCGGCGGCGAGCATCTGGTGCATATGGCGGCGCGCTATCCCGAAGTCGGGGTCATTGGGTGCGAGCCCTTTGTGAACGGGGTTGCCATGCTTTTGGGCAAGATCCGATGGGCGGGCGTCTCCAATCTGGCCGTGCATCCGGGCGATGCGCGGGATCTGTTTGATGTGCTGCCGGTTGCGTCGGTCGCGAAGGCGTTTTTGAATTATCCCGACCCATGGCCCAAGCGGCGGCATCATCGACGACGCTTTGTGACGCAGGATCATCTGGGGGGGCTGGCGCGGGTGATGCAGGCGGGGGCGGAATTCCGCGTGGCCACCGATATTGCGGATTACATGCGGCAGGCTTTGATCGAGATTCCGCGGGCGGGATTTGAATTGGTATCTGTGGGCGGCGTGCCCTGGGATGACTGGCATTCGACCCGGTATGAGAAGAAGGCGTTGCGCGAGGGGCGGGTGCCGGTTTACGCGACGTTCCGGCGTTTGGGGTGAAACGGGCCGGATTTGAGTATTTTTGCAAAAATGAAGTTGCGCGGGGCGGGGCTGGACCGCGGGTTTGGGCTTCGCTAAGGCTGCCGGTGCAAATCAAGAGGTGCGATGATGTCTGCCCATGGTGATCCACTGCCGATGACGGCCCGCAAGTCGGGGCCATTGCGCGGCGACGCCGGTGTGCCGGGGGACAAGTCGATCAGCCACCGGGCGCTGATTTTCGGCGCGATGGCGGTGGGTGAGACGAAAATCACCGGTCTGCTGGAAGGGCAGGATGTTCTGGATACCGCCTCTGCCATGCGCGCCTTCGGGGCCGAGGTGGTGCAGCACGCGCCGGGGGCCTGGTCGGTGCACGGCGTGGGTGTGGGCGGGTTTCGCGAGCCTTCGGATGTGATTGACTGCGGTAATTCGGGCACCGGGGTGCGGCTGATCATGGGCTGCATGGCGACCACGGCAATGACCGCGACCTTTACCGGCGATGCCAGTTTGCGCAAGCGTCCGATGGGGCGGGTGACAGAGCCTTTGGCCTTGTTCGGCACGCAGGCTTACGGGCGCAAGGGCGGCCGCTTGCCGATGACAGTGGTGGGGGCGGCTGATCCGGTTCCGGTGAGGTACACCTTGCCGGTGGCTTCGGCGCAGGTGAAATCGGCGGTGTTGCTGGCGGGGCTGAACGCGCCGGGCCAGACGGTCGTGATCGAGCGTGAGCCGACGCGGGATCATTCGGAGCGGATGCTTCTGGGTTTTGGCGCTGATCTGACCGTTGAGAAAACCGCTGAGGGCAATGTCATTACCCTGACCGGCCAGCCCGAATTGCGCCCGCAGGTGGTGGCGGTGCCGCGTGATCCGTCGTCTGCTGCCTTTCCGGTCTGTGCGGCGCTGATCGTCGAGGGGTCGGACATCCGGGTTCCCGGCGTCAGCCAGAACCTGACGCGCAACGGAATTTACCTGACGCTGGTCGAGATGGGCGCGGATATCGCCTTCGAGAACCCGCGCGAAGAGGGTGGCGAGCCGGTTGCCGATCTGCGGGTGCGGTTCTCGGCGCTGAAGGGGATTGAGGTGCCTCCCGGGCGTGCGCCGTCGATGATTGACGAATATCCGGTGCTGTCGGTGGTGGCTTCGTTTGCCGAGGGGCGCACCGTGATGCGGGGCGTGAAGGAACTGCGGGTCAAGGAATCCGACCGCATCGACGCGATGGCGCGGGGCCTTGAGGCCTGCGGTGTGCGGGTTGAGGAGGACGAGGATACGCTGATCGTGCATGGCATGGGGGCAGGCGGCGTGCCCGGCGGGGCAACTTGCGCCGTGCATCTGGACCACCGCATCGCGATGAGCTTTCTGGTGCTGGGGATGGCCGCAAAAGCCCCCGTCACGGTGGATGATGCGACGCCGATTGCAACGTCATTCCCGGTGTTCGAGGGGTTGATGCGCGGCTTGGGCGCGGTGCTGACGCACAGCTGACGGGGCGGCACGGGTATTTCGCGTCAACAAAAAGTGACGGGAAATCCGGACGCGCCTTGTTGGGCAAGCGCTGCTGCACGTCCGCAGGCCGATCGTTCCATACAAAGCACGCGCCCGGATGGCAGAGGCCATTGTCTTACGGCAGGGGCCGCTCCCCGAGCCGTTGGGCCACCATCACCAGATAGCCATCCGGGTCCTGCACCAGAAACTCGCGCTGGCCGCCCAGACGATCGCCCCAATCGCGCCATTTGTCGCGCAAGGGCACATAGAGCGGCACGCCCGCCGCGATCATTGCGACGGCCAGCGCATCGACATCGGCGACAAAGACCTGAATGACAGCGCCGCGCCCGAAGGGGGGCTCCATCGGGCCGGTTTCCCAATCGCCGTCGCGTTCGTAGAACATGATCTGCGCGCCTTCGGGCCGCGTGACGCAGGCAAGTTTCTGGGCGGGGCGGGCGAAAGCCACGGAAAACCCCATCGGCCCGGTCCAGAAGGCGAGGGTGCGGGCATAGTCGCTGACCATCATTTCGGCGATTAGCGGCGACCAGTATTCGGGGGGTGATCCGGTGCCCATTTGGTGTTCCTATTCTGCGGCAATATCAGCGGCATCCTGTGGCGAAAAGGCGCGCCGGGGGCGGGCGAGTGCTGCCTCGGGCAATTGCTCGGTGCCCCAGAACGCGGCGACAGTCTTGCCGGGGCGGGCGGGAAAGTGCAAGGCGTCGCGGAATTCGGATATCCAGACGCGGCGGCGCATCTTCGTATACCAGCGCATCGCGAGGCGGATATCCGCGTCGGGGTGCAGATAGACCCGCCACAGCGCTTTGGGGCGCAGTTGCAGCGTGGCTTCAATCAGTTTGACCCAAAGAAACACGCGCCACGCTGGCACCTTCGGGGTTTCCAGCACCTGATGCTTGTAATCCAGCAGGCGCAGGTCGGTTTGCAGGATGCGGCGGTGCGCGGATAGGGCATGGAACGGCGTCCAGAGGTGCGGAGTGTTGAAAACGCCCATCACCTGATCGGGGTCATGGTACAGAAGGTGACGCAGCAGGCGAGCGTAATCGGTGTCGGTTTCCACATCGAACCCCACGGCAAAGGTGCAAAGGCAGATCATCCCTTGTGCGCGCAAAAGCTGAATGACTTGGTGGTCGTTCGCCCGTGCGCCGCGTTTTTTCACCGTGGCCAAGGTGGCCTCATCCGTGCGCTCCAGCCCCATCAGAAACCGCAGGCAACTGACGCGTTTGTAAAATTGCAGGATATCGACGTCGCATACGATATCATCGGCACGGGTCGATCCGATAACGGTGACCGGCACATTTTCGGCAACCAGCGCCTCAAGAAATGCCAGCCAAGCCTTGCGCGACGAGGTCGATCAGCACGGCGTCGGGGCTATCGCGCAGCGTTTCATGCAAAATCTGCCAAAGCGGCATGTTGTCGGGGTAAAAGTTAACCGCCGCACATCATGGCCCGCATCAATCAGCGGACCGCCGATGCACAAAAGACTGAAGGGCGGCAGGTTTTCCCGTGGAAGATGGCTGCCGATGGCGGTATGGGGCGGGTGAAGCAGGGTCAGGCGCATGGGGCTCTCCGGGTTGTTTGGCCCAACGTGCCGCCCGGTTCGTGCAGTTTTTGCGGAGAGGCGGATGATCTTTACGGTAGCCATCGACGGGCCGGCGGCAGCGGGCAAGGGCACGATCAGCCGGGCTGTGGCGCAACATTTCGGCTTTGCGCATCTGGACACCGGGCTTTTGTACCGCGCAACGGCAGCAAAGGGTGGCGATCCGGTTCAGTCGGCGCTTTCACTGACCCAGGCCGACCTTGCCCGCACCGATCTGCGGACGGCTGAGGCCGGGCAGGCCGCCAGCCGGATCGCCGTGATCCCCGAAGTGCGCGCGGCGCTTCTGGATTTTCAGCGCACATTCGCGCGGCGGGACGGGGGCGCGGTTCTGGACGGGCGCGATATCTGCACGGTGATCTACCCAGATGCCGAAATGAAGATATTCGTCACCGCCAGCCCCGATATCCGCGCGCACCGCCGCTGGCTGGAACTGGGCGGCGACGCTGATCATATCCGCGCGGAACTTGCCGAACGCGATGCGCGGGACGCCGCCCGCAGCGTGGCCCCGTTGAAGGCAGCGCCCGATGCGCTCTTGCTTGATACGACCGATCTGAGTATAGACGCGGCAATCAGATCGGCAATCAATGCCACAACGGAACGGATCAGGCAGGGTCGGGCGTAAGCCTCGGCCCTTTGTCATTGTTCCGGGGTGGGCCGGATTTGAGACATGAAAAGACCGGCGGAGCCAACCGCATGGCCAGTGAAAACGAATGAAAAGGAAAATACCAACCAATGTCTGCCAAAACATCCATGGAAGAATTCGAAGCCCTGTTGAAGGAAAGCTTCGAGATTGACACCCCCGAAGAGGGATCGGTTGTCAAAGGCCGCGTCATCGCCGTTGAAGCGGGACAGGCCATCATCGACGTCGGCTACAAGATGGAAGGCCGCATCGATCTGAAAGAATTTGCCGATCTGACCGGCGCTGTCGACATCAATGTCGGCGACGAGGTCGAAGTGTTTCTGGACCGCGTCGAAAACTCGCGCGGCGAAGCACAGATCAGCCGCGAGAAAGCCAAGCGCGAAGAAGCCTGGGACCGTCTGGAAACTGCTTATGCCGATGAGACCCGCGTCGACGGCGCGATCTTCGGTCGCGTCAAGGGCGGCTTTACGGTCGATCTGGGCGGCGCTGTGGCGTTCCTTCCGGGTAGCCAGGTTGACGTGCGTCCGGTGCGCGATGCAGGCCCGCTTATGGGTCTGAAGCAGCCGTTCCAGATTCTGAAAATGGACCGTCGCCGTGGCAACATCGTCGTTTCGCGTCGCGCCATTCTTGAAGAAAGCCGTGCGGAACAGCGCGCCGAAGTCATCGGCAACCTGACCGAAGGTCAGTCGATTGACGGCGTGGTCAAGAACATCACCGAATACGGTGCGTTCGTTGATCTGGGCGGCGTCGACGGCCTGCTGCACGTCACCGACATGGCGTGGCGTCGTGTGAACCATCCGTCGGAAATTCTGGCTATTGGCGAAACCGTCAAGGTTCAGGTCATCAAGATCAACAAGGACACGCACCGCATCAGCCTTGGCATGAAGCAGCTGCAGTCCGATCCGTGGGATTCGGTTGAAACCGCCTATCCGCTGGAATCGATCCACAAGGGCCGCGTCACGAACATCACCGATTACGGCGCGTTCGTGGAACTTGAGGCCGGTGTTGAAGGTCTGGTCCACGTTTCCGAGATGAGCTGGACCAAGAAGAACGTCCATCCGGGCAAGATCGTGTCGACCTCGCAGGAAGTCGACGTGATGGTGCTGGAGATTGACAGCTCCAAGCGCCGCGTATCGCTTGGCTTGAAGCAGACCCAGCGCAACCCGTGGGAAGTCTTTGCCGAAACCCACCCGGTCGGCGCCGAGATCGAAGGCGAAGTCAAGAACATCACCGAATTCGGTCTGTTCGTCGGCCTCGACAACGATATCGACGGCATGGTCCACCTGTCGGACCTGTCATGGGATCAGCGCGGCGAAGATGCCATTCAGAACTACCGCAAAGGCGACACTGTCAAAGCGCAGGTCACCGAAGTGGATGTCGAGAAAGAGCGGATTTCGCTGTCTGTCAAAGCCCTTGGCGAAGACAGCTTCTCGGATGCCGTTGACGGCGTGAAGCGTGGTTCCATCGTGACATCCACCGTGACTGCCGTTGAAGAAGGCGGGATCGAGGTTGAATACAACGGCATGAAATCCTTCATCCGTCGCAGTGACCTGAGCCGCGAGCGGGGCGAACAGCGCCCCGAGCGTTTCCAGGTTGGTGACAAGGTGGATGCCCGCGTGACCAACATCGACAGCAAGACCCGACGCTTGGGTCTGTCGATCAAGGCGCGCGAAATTGCCGAGGAAAAAGAGGCGGTCGAGCAGTACGGATCATCCGATTCGGGTGCATCGCTGGGCGATATCCTTGGTGCGGCCCTGAAGGCCGACAAGTCCTGATCCGGACGCCATAAGCGTTACAAAGGCCCCGCCAATGTGCGGGGCCTTTCGTTTTTGCCCCCCCGAATACCGATTTTCCAAGCCAGATGCGGGGTTTACTCTTTGTGCCTCAAAAATTTGTGCCTATAGTCGCGTGATAAATTCGCCGATAAACGCGATGTGGCGGCTGCCAGCTGATGCCACGAGGGGGGACTGCCTGATGATCCGTTCGGAACTGATCCAGAAAATCGCGGAGGAAAATCCGCACCTGACGCAGCGCCATGTAGAGCGTATCGTCAACACTGTGTTCGAGGAGATCATCGAGGCGCTGGCCAAGGGCGACCGGGTCGAACTTCGCGGCTTTGGTGCGTTTTCGGTAAAGGCGCGCGATGCCCGCATCGGTCGCAACCCGCGCACCGGCGAGGCGGTTTCGGTCGAAGACAAGAAAGTGCCATTCTTCAAGACGGGCAAACTGCTGCGCGACCGTCTGAACGGCAAGTAACGCGCGCCCTTTGGCGCGGCGGGGAAGGATAGCGATATGATCCGCATGCTGCGCTATGCGTTTTTGGCCGTTGTGGCCGTGGTTCTGCTGGTGGTCGCCTTGGCGAACCGCGCGCCGGTTGTGGTGCGCCTGCTGCCTGAAAATGTGGCCGACTATCTTGGTGCCACATGGGCGATCGAACTGCCGATGTTTCTGGTCATTTTCGGTGGCATCGTCGCCGGACTGCTGATCGGCTTTGTCTGGGAATGGACGCGCGAGCGCAAGCACCGCGTCGTTGCTTCCACCAAAACCCGCGAGGCGGCGCGGTTGGAGCGGGAACTGGCCGCGATGCGCGACGCCAAGGGTCAGCCGCAGGATGATGTGCTGGCCCTGCTGGAGGCCCCGCGCAAGGCGGGCTGACATGGCGCTGCGGGTCAAGATCTGCGGGCTTCGCACCGAAGCTGATGTGCTGGCTGCGGCCTCGGGCGGGGCGGCTTATGTGGGCTTTGTGTTCTTTGCGAAATCACCGCGCAATCTGACGCTGGCGCAGGCGAAACCGCTGGCCCTGTCGGTGCCTGTGGGTGTGGCAAAGGTGGCGCTGGTGGTCGATGCCGATGACGCGGCCCTTGATGCGTTGGTCGATGCCGTGCCGCTTGATATGTTGCAGCTTCACGGCCATGAAACCCCGGAACGCGTGGCCGAAGTGCGCGCCCGCTATGGCCTGCCGGTGATGAAGGCGGTGGGAGTCGCGGACGAGGGTGATCTGGCCGGATTGATGGAAATGAGCCTTGCCGCCGACCAGATCCTGATCGACGCCAGACCCCCGAAAGGCGCTGATCTTCCCGGCGGCAACGGGCTGACATTTGATTGGCGGCTGGTCGCCGGGCGGCGCTGGCTGCGGCCCTGGATGCTGGCCGGGGGCTTGACGCCGCAGAACGTGGCCGAAGCCGTGCGGCTGACCGGAGCAAAGCAGGTCGATGTATCATCTGGCGTCGAATCTGCGCCGGGCATCAAGGATGCGGCCAGAATCGCGGCGTTTCTGGCGGCGACCCAAGGATGACCCGCTTTCGCGCCGCAGTTCGGGCTGATGTGGCCGCAGTGGTAGAGTTGCTGCGCGATGATGGCATGGGGGCAAGCCGTGAGACTGGCGACCCGGACGCGTATCTTGCCGCCTTTGATGCGATGGAAGCCGCGCCCGACAACCATCTGATCGTCGGCGAGGATCAGGGCCGTATCGTCGCGACTTATCAGATCACCTTCATCACCGGGCTGTCGCTTGCCGCCACCCGCCGCGCGCAGATCGAAGGCGTGCGGGTGGCGTCGGCGCGGCGCGGACACGGCCTTGGGCACGCGCTGATGCTTGATGCCGAGACGCGGGCGCGGGCAGCAGGGTGCAGCCTGATGCAACTGACCTCGAACGCGCAACGCACCAAAGCCCTTGCGTTCTACGAAGCGCTGGGGTTCACGGCGTCACACACCGGGTTCAAGCGAAAGCTGTAAGGGTTTGCCGCGACCCGTCGTCAGGGCAGGACGGCCAGCTTCCCGCGCAGCTTCGCCAACCGTCGTTGTGCGGCCCTGCGGGGTGGTGAAACCCCGGCTGTCGTTCAGATAGGGCGCAAAAAATACCCTTGGCCGACGGCAGGCTTGAAAAGATCACATCGCGGAGAAAGGCATAGACCCGATCGGGGTCTGTCAGGGCCTGGATATGCGTCTTGACGCCCACCTTGCCCTGCGGATCGTTCTGCGACCACAGGTAGTAAATAATGCAGCGTTGCATCATCGCTTGGCGAAAACGCTGGTTTGCGCGACGGCGTGAACCGCGATTTGACGGATGCGACTATGTCAATGTCGCGCAGCGTTGTGACCACTGCATCGGCCAAAACCGCGTCCGTCAACGGCGACAACGGCCGAAGCTGCTACGAAATCCATGTGTCTACCCTTGTCTGCAGGCGTAGCATTGATCTTTCCGCAGCTTGCGCCGCGTTGCCCGATACTGGCTGTATCCCGCTGGGCGGTCTCGCGCCACCTCTAGGCCAGCACCGCCTTGGCTGGCATGTATTTGAACCGCGCCCGCACCACACCATGATCGCCCGTGCCGGTGTCCTTGTGGTTGTCGTCGTTGAGGTGATCGTTGCTGACCTCCAGCCCGTCAAAGGCCCAGATTCGCTTGCGGGAATTGTCGTAGAACTCCTGGCTGACAAGGATGTGGTCCAGACTTTCGCGCGTGTCGTTGAAGATGTGGGTGTAGTAGACGTCGCTCTGGCTGCGGTATTGTTGCAGCGTTTGCGCGGTATAAAGATCGGTGTCACCGCCGCCTTCCGACAGCGCGGTCAGAAACCGGGGCTGACCGCTTAGTATATTGAGCGTGTTGGAATGTTGCCCGTCATTGCAATCCCCCAAGACCACCACCGGCGTGTCGCTGCCTTTCATCTCGGTTGTCAGGATCATCCGCAGTGCCGTCGCTTCGGCCGTGCGGCGGATGGTGGAAAGCGCGCCGCCGATGGACTCGGAATGTGGGCTGTGAAGCGCCTTTCGATACCAGGGCTCGCGGAAAATCTGCGTTGGGCCCTTGGATTTGAAATGGCAGACATAAACCGAAACCACCGGCCCGGAACTGCGCGGTTTGATCTGGAAATGCAGCACCGGGCGCGAGAACCGGCGGATGTTCACCTCTACATCGCCCGACTGCGGATCGTCGCCCCGGCTTTTCAGAATGAACTCTTCGGGGAAGAACGCAATCCAGCGCGGCTGGCCCACAAGGATACTGCGGTCCACCGCAGCCCCGCACACGATCATGCTGCCCGCATGGCCTTCGGGCACCAAAGCCACATGCGTGGCATCCAGCCCCGACGCCTTTAGTGCGGCATCAATGCTGCCGGCATGCCACACCTCTTGAAAGCCCACCACATCGGCGGGCAATTCGCGCAGCATGCGCGCGGTAAAGGCGATCTTTCGGTCGTATTCGGTCTGCGACCAGCCATCCTTGTCGGTATAGACGGGAAGCCCCGGTTCGTTGAGGTTGTAAAGATTGAAGCTGGTAAAGCTGACGGTTCTGCCGGGCATCGTAGCCTCCAAAAAATGTCGGGTTCAATGCGTGCAACCCTAGCATGTTTTTGACCCGGTATGCGACAACTTGGTGGCCGGGCGCGGCACGTCGTGGCTTTACCCAATGACCGCAGGGCGCTACATCCTTGCCAAAGCCAAGGAGATCGCCATGCCCGAAGACATTCCCAACAGCTACATGACCGGCCCGGACGAGCAGGGGCGCTTTGGCATGTTCGGCGGGCGGTTCGTGTCCGAAACGCTGATGCCGCTGATCCTTGATCTGGAAGCGCGCTATGAATTTGCCAAGACCGACCCGGAATTCTGGGCGGAAATGGATTATCTGTGGAAGCATTACGTCGGCCGCCCCAGCCCTTTGTATTACGCCGACCGGATGACGAAACACCTTGGCGGCGCGAAGATTTACCTCAAACGGGATGAGCTGAACCACACCGGCGCGCACAAGATCAACAACGTGCTGGGCCAGATCATCCTTGCCCGCCGCATGGGCAAAACCCGGATCATCGCGGAAACCGGTGCAGGTCAGCACGGTGTGGCCACTGCCACGGTCTGCGCCAAGTTCGGGCTGAAATGCGTGGTCTATATGGGCGCGCATGATGTCGAACGTCAGGCGCCCAACGTGTTTCGCATGCGCCTTCTGGGGGCCGAGGTCATTCCTGTAACCTCGGGTCGTGGCACGCTGAAAGACGCAATGAATGATGCCTTGCGCGATTGGGTGACCAACGTGCGCGACACGTTCTATTGCATCGGCACCGTGGCAGGCCCGCATCCCTACCCTGCGATGGTGCGCGATTTTCAAAGCATCATCGGCAAAGAGGTCCGCTGGCAGCTTGCCGAACAAGAGGGCGAGGGCCGGTTGCCCGATACACTGATCGCGGCCATCGGTGGCGGATCGAACGCGATGGGGCTGTTCTACCCGTTCCTCGATGACCCGTCGGTCAACATCATCGGGGTCGAGGCGGGCGGCAAGGGTGTTGACGACCGGATGCAGCATTGCGCATCGCTGACCGGCGGTCGCCCCGGCGTGCTGCACGGCAACCGGACTTATCTGTTGCAAGACCCGGATGGGCAGATACTGGAAGGTTTCAGCATCAGCGCGGGCCTTGATTACCCCGGCATCGGCCCCGAACACGCCTGGCTGCACGACACCAAGCGGGCGCAATACGTCAGCATCACCGACGCCGAGGCTTTGGAGGCGTTCCAGCTTTCCTGCGCTCTGGAAGGCATCATCCCGGCGCTGGAGCCAAGCCACGCGCTGGCCCATGTGATGAAGATCGCGCCGACGCTGCCCGCCGACCATATCATCGTGATGAACATGTGCGGGCGTGGCGACAAGGATATCTTCACCGTGGCCAAGCATCTGGGCTTTGACATGAAGGTGTGACGCGCGCTTTGTGTCATTCCTGACCCGGTGGTCATAAATCCGGCAAATACGGTTTAAATGCCAGCGTCTCTTTTCCCGCATGATCAAAAATCGTGCTATTCTGGGGCACTGCGGGGAACGGCCCGCAGTGTTCAGTTGAGAGAAAAAAGATGCAGGTTAAATTCAAGACCCGGGTCGCAGTGTTGCTTGCGGGGTCTGCCATGGCGTTTGCCACCGGTGGCGCGGCGCAGGCAAGAGCGCTGTTTGACACGGGCATTGTCGCCACGACAGCCGCGCCGTCAGACTTTGCCCCGGTCATTCTGCTGGCCGACAACGAGGATGCGGGCACCATCGGCATCACGGGTGACGTATCCCCGGATGACAGCGCGCCCGACGAAGGCACGGCTACAGACGACACAAAGCCAGACGATCAGGATGTGGCAGGCACCGATGAATGTGCCGATTGTGGCGGCGGGTCGGTGGACGGCGGAACAGTCGAGGACGGCTCGGTCGATGCAGACATTGACTTTTCAGGCGGCTGCATTGATTGTAATGTGGCCTTTGATGGCGATGCGCAACCTTTGGGCGGCGGGTTCGAGGTAACGTCCGTCGGTGGCCCCGAGGTTCAACGCGGCGGCGATCTCGGTCAATCGGGTGTCGGATCACGGGGCAACGACTCGCGGGATTTGTGCGAAACAGCCTCTGTCGGATACAAATCCGGAAGCTGCCGCTAAGGATCAATCGGAAATGGCGTGTCCGCACGCCATTTCCCCTCCCGGGCGCAATGGGCTATTCGGTCCGGACGGTGCGGTCCGACGCGCTGCATCAGGTGCGGATCAACGGGATCAGGCATTGCGCGAACGCCCGTTTTCGCCCGATGGCTCGCCAAATGCACCTGCACTTCAGGCGGGGGGCAGTACTAACCTGATGTTGCGCGGTTGCAACGCCCGGCCCCCACACACGCGGCGCGCGGAAAATGCTTTGCTCCGACTCAGGGTTCCGCACTACGTCGCGCACGCTGTCAGAAGCGGGCAGGGTTCAGCGGTCGAAGGTCCAAACTTCGCCGGTGCGGCGCGCGATGCCCGTGCCGTATGCCCAACCTAGAAGCGCGGGGCAGAGCCACATGTAGCTCAGCGGTAAGAGCGGCGGCGCAGGCCGAGGGTCGGGGGTTCGATTCCCCTCATGTGCACCACACGATGTAGCTCATCTGGTTAGAGCATCAGACTCATACTCTGACGGTAACGGGTTCGAATCCCGTCATTGCGACCGCCCGAAAGGGCTTTCAGACGCGAAAGCGTCGCCAACACGGGGTTCTCCGGGGTTGGCTTTTCTGCGGCATCGCAAACCTGCGACCTTCGGGCCAAAGGGGCGCGGGGCCAAGGACCGCAGCCGGAACCGGCGGGTCGGAAGCTGGAGGTATGGCCCGGCGTCAGGCGGGGGGGTCTTCGGATGCACCGGCCCCGCGCAGGTGCCCCGCCCCCCGCTCTCCACCCGCCCGCACCTGTGCGGCACGGGCCTTCCCCGAAGGCTTCATTCCCCGCAAGGGGACCAGTTTCGCAGCCCCGCGCTGCGCCACCGTGCCCAGATGGGCACCCCAAACCGGCCCGGACGGGCAATCAGAAAGGTTCGCAGATGCGATGTTGACCCGTTTTGAAGGAGACGAAGGTCATGCAACTGCTTGATGATCTGCTGGGATACCAGCGCCTGACCATACCCGAGACCGACCGCGCCATTGTGCTGCACAAGGGCCGGTTCACCTCGATCCTGTCGCCGGGCGAACACCGCCTGCCCAAGCGGGATATGGTCACTGATGTGCATTCCTTGGCCCGGCCCCAGTTCACTTCGGGTTATGAAGCGGCGCTGTTTCGCGAACGCCCCGACCTTGCCGCAGCCCACCGGACCGAGGTGCGGGCGGGTGCGGATGAAGTTGTGATCGTGTCGCGCGATGGGCGGCTTCACGAGGTGGTGCGACCCGAAGCCCGCGCTGTCTATTGGACGGATGCGGGGCCGTGGGCTACCGAAACCCATTCCGTAACCGACGGTGCCGAGGTGCCCGACGTGCTGGGCCTGCGTCTGCAGCGCGCGGGTCTGACCGGCGTTGTGGCGCTGGAGGTGCCCGAAGGGCATGTTGGCTTTCTGACGGTCGACGGGGTGCAAACCCGCACCTTGCCCAACGGCACGCACCGGTTCTGGGCGACCGGGCGCAAGATCGCGGTCAAACCCGTCGATCTGCGCTGGCGCACGCGCGATGTGACGGGGTAAGAGATCCTGACCAAGGATCGCGTCACTCTGCGGGTGAACGTTGCCGCCGATTGCCGGGTGACGGATGCGGTGCTTGCAACCTCGGTCGTGAAAGACCACGATGAGGCGCTGCACCGCGCGCTGCAACTGGCGTTCCGCAAGACGCTGGGAGCGGTGACGCTGGACGCGCTGTTGTCCGACAAGGTGTCGGTCGATGCCGAAGCGGCGGCGGCGGTGCGGGCAGAAATGGCCGGCATAGGTTCGAGGTCGGGCAGATCGCGCTGAAGGGCGTCGTTCTTCCGGGCGAGATGCGTGACATCCTGAACCGCGTTGCCGCAGCGCAGAAAGAGGCCGAAGCAAACGTGATCCGCCGGCGCGAGGAAACCAACGCCACCCGGTCACTTCTGAACACTGCGAAGGTCATGGAGGAAAACCCCGTGATGCTGCGTCTCAAAGAGCTTGAGGCGCTTGAGACGATGGCCGGCAAGGTGGAACGCCTGACGATCCACAACGGCACGGCGGGACTGCTGAGCGATATCATCAGGCTGCGCGACTGAACATCGGCCCTCCGGTTTTGCCGGGGGGACTTTTCCGCCGCATGGCAGGGCCTTGAATTCCCCGATCCGTGATCCGCGCAGGTCGCCCTAAACGCAAGTTTAGGCGCGTAAACCGCTGATCCATAGACGCCAGATAAACCCCAGACCAATTTCCACCGAACCGGTTTTGCGGGCCTTGTGTGGTCATGCCGATGGCGTTCCTCGGCGATGATCCCCCCTTGCCCGGCGTAGGTGCCTGCAAGGATTTCTTTAACCGGCCCGCGATGGCCACCATTCATGAGGTTCAAAATGAAGTTCTTTACAGCTCTTGTCAGCGGCGTGGTCCTGTCATCCGGCATGGCCGCAGCACAAGTCGATACGACAGCTCTGGTTAACGACCTTCAGGCGCAGGGCTATTCCCGCGTTGAGGTGCGCACCGGCCCCAATCAGGTGAAAGTCGAGGCCATTCGCGGCACCGAAAAGGTCGAGACGATCTACGACAGCGCCACCGGAAGTGTTTTGAAATCCGAAACGGGAACGGTCGGCGTCTTTGACAATATAGCGCCCGGCGTGTCTGTCCGGGACCGCAATCGCGATTTCGTCCGGGTCGAGGGCGGCTCCGGGTCGGGAAAATCGGGACGTCGTACCGGTTCGGATGACAGCGATGATGACAGCGCGTCCGGTTCGGATGACAGCAGCGACGACAATTCGTCGGCCGGGTCGGACGACAGCAGCGACGACAATTCGTCCGGGTCCGACGACGGCAGCGATGATGATCACGGCGGTGACGATCATGGCGGCAAAGGCGGCAATGGCGGCGACGGCAAAGGTGGCAAGGACGGCAGCGACGATTGACGCAGATCTTCCAGCGCGCGCGCATCCGGCACGGACCCGGGTGCGCGCAATTTCCATTCTGCGTGCCGGATGTTAGACTGCAACCGAAACGCCCGAACAGCGGGCAGAACAAACCGATTGATCCAGATGAACCGCAGAACCCTTTTCACCAGCGCGGCGTTTGCGACCCTGATCGTGGGTGTCGCACTGCCGCAACCGTCGATGGCCGAAAGCTATCAGGACCAGGTCGTGCGCCAGTTGACCGATCAGGGATATGGCCGTGTTGAAATATCCCGGTCGCTTCTGGGTCGGTTGCAGATCACGGCGCGAAAAGGCGGCAGAACCCGCGAGATTGTTCTGAACCCGCGCAACGGCGAAGTGCTGCGCGACCTGTCCTCGGATGGCCGGGTTGAACTGGAAGACGACGATGACAAGGGCGGCAAAGGCGGATCGGATTCGGGACGCGGATCGTCTGATGACGACGGCGGCGACGACGACAGCAGTGGCAAGGGGTCTGGCGGCGGCGACGGTTCGGGCAAGGGCGGTGGGTCTGATGATGGCAGCGGGTCTGATGGTGGCGGCGGCGATTCGGGCAGGGGCGGCGGCGATGACGGCGGCAGCGATGATGGCGGGTCTGACGACGGCGGCGGCGGCGGCAGTTCCGGCGGTGGCGACAGTTCCGACAAGGGTGGGGGCGATGATGGCGGCGACGACTAAGCCCTCGGTCCCGCGCCAGAACGCGCCGGGCCTGGCATGAGAAGCTGGTTGCTTATCGCCGTGCTTCTGGTGGTGCAGGCGGTCTGCGCATTTTTCTTCATATCCGATATCCTGTCCTCTTTGATCGGGTTTCGTGCGGCACCCGTCAGCTGGCAAACCCGCGAGATGATGGAAATGGGCGCGGCGCTTGGCCTTGTTCTGGGCATTGCCATCGGGGCCTATGCGCTGATCCGCGCGTTCCGGGACCGGAACCGCGCCGAAGAAAGCCTGCGCCGCGCATCGGTCGCCTTCATGATCATCCTGCAGGAACGCTTTGTCGAATGGGGCCTTACCCCGGCCGAAGCAGACGTGGCTCTGTTCGCGATAAAGGGCATGTCGACCGCCGAGATTGCGGGGCTGCGGTCCACTTCGGAAGGCACTGTCAAAGCACAGACCAACGCGATCTACCGCAAAGCGGGCGTCACCGGGCGGCCGCAACTTTTAAGCCTGTTCATCGAGGAACTGATGGGGCATGGGCTACCACCCGCTCTGCCCGCCCTTTCCAACGATGCGGGCCTGCAGGCGTCAAAAACCGCCTGACCGGCCTTACGTTACTGCGTAAAGGGACAGAATTTCCATCGGTGCCACGTCCAGCGTGCGCTGGTGCGTGGCGGCCAGGTGAACCAGCGGGGCAGCACCTTCGTCATGCGCCTGCAGGAAGCGGCCCGCGCACAGACACCACCGATCCCCCGGCTTCAGCCCGGCAAAGCCGAACTCGGGGCGCGGGGTCGACAGATCGTTGCCCAGGTACTTTGACAGCGCCAGAAATTCGGCCGTCATCACCGCGCAGACGGTGTGGATGCCGCCATCCTCCGCACTTGTATCGCAGCAGCCATTGCGGAAGAACCCGGTCATCGGCGCGGTTGAACATTGCTCCAGCGCGGTGCCAAAGACGTTGAGGGATGCAAATCGGTCATCGGCCATGCAGCGGTTCCTTGAATGGTGGCGCGGGGTCCGGTCTGCGGTGCCCGCCCCAGAGATTCGAGGCAGCATGGCCCAACACCCCTGCCATTTCCAGCACCTTTACGACAAGCGGGGTCGGCTCGTCGGGTCAGGGCAGCCCTGCAAGGCTTGCGGTGATTGTCCGGAATGTGGCGATGTTCGCCTCTTCCACGCCGCCTTGCGTAAAATTCCGATCTGCAGAATTTACGGCGATCACCACGCCCGCAGCTTGGTTGATATAGATATACTGGCCATAAACGCCCTTGGCCATGAACTCGCCTTGTGTTGCAAGCGAGGGCATCCACCACTGAAAGCCGTATCCCACACCTCCCGGCGCGGTAGGCACCGTCGACTTTGCGACCCAGTCGGCGGGCACGATCTGCAGGCCGTTGGCGGCACCGTTTTGCACGAACAACTGGCCCAAGCGGGCATAGTCGCGGGTCCGCAGGTTCAGCCCACCCAAAACGAAGGCCTCGCCCAGACCATCGGTCACATAATAGGGTTCGGCCTCAAGCCCAAGCGGAGCCACGATTTTCTCGGATACAAGGTCAGGGATGTCACGACCCGTGGCACCCCGGATCACCATACCCAGCACATGCGTGTCGATGGACACATAGCGCCATTCGGCGCCTGGCTTTGCCGCCCGCGCGGTGAGGCTCGCCGCAAAGGTATCCATTGATTGGCCGAGTGCAAGAACGCGGCCCATCTTGTTGATGTCGCTGTTGAAATCCAGATAATCCTCGTTGAACTGCACGCCCGAGGCCATGTTCAGCACGTTGCGGATTGTCGCCCCGTCATAGGCCGACCCCACCAGCGCGGGCGCATAAGTCGTGACCGGATCGTCAAGGCTGGCAATCTGGCCATCCGCCACCACGATTCCCATGAGTGCGGACAGAACGCTTTTTGCCACCGACCACGAGATGCGCAGATCATCGGGGCCAGTGCCGAGGTAATAGCTTTCATGCACCAGCGCGCCGTCTTTCAGCACCACCAGTGCCGTCACCGACCGATCCTTGACCCAGGTTTGCACGGCATCCGGCAGGGCAAAGGCCGGGCCGGGTGGCAGGGGCAGGGGTGGCACGGTCCCAATTGGCACAGGACGGCTCAGAAAAGCCTGATCCATATGGCTGAAATTCTGCACGATGCGATCTGGCTCGAACAGGTTCAGAACAGACCAGAGGCGCATGATCTCATCCCGTTTCCAGACCGCGACCACTGCCAGAACCAGCAGCGCCAACCCCAATCCCCGAACCGTGTACCTCAGAAATCGCCGCATTGCTTGCCCTCGCGCTTCACGCAGCCGACCACGGAACCGCAGCCTTTGCAACCGCTGGGATCAGCGAAAGCGGTCGGTCAGGCGTTGCAGCATGGTGCGGCCATCGGTGGTTTCAGGCGCAAGGTCAGCAGCCGGTTTCGTGGCAGGAGGCGCGGCCCCAGCCCCCGACCCTGTGCCCGACCGGGCCGGCGTCAGCCGCAACGCCACCGCGTTCAGGAACTTTGCACCGTCGCCCGCTGCAAGATGAACTGCCCCATCACTGATGCCGCGCAATGCGTCGTCCAGCCAGTCGGCATCGGCCTTGGCGAAATCGTGCAGCACATAGCCCGCCACGGCATCCTTGTGCCCCGGATGCCCGATGCCCATGCGCACACGCCCGTAGGCTTCGCCGATATGGCCGTGGATCGAGCGCAACCCGTTATGCCCCGCATGCCCGCCGCCGGATTTTACGCGCAACTTGGCAGGCGCAAGGTCCAACTCATCATGGAACACCACGACATCTGCAGGGGCGATCTTGTAGAACGCCATCGCCGCCCGAACCGACTGGCCCGACAGGTTCATGAACGTGCCGGGTTTCAGAAGGATCACCTTTTCGGCGCCCAGCATGCCTTCGCAAACCTGCCCCTGAAACCGCGATTTCCATGCGCCAAAGCCGTGATCGGCGGCAATCCGGTCCACCGCCATGAAGCCGATGTTGTGGCGGTTGCGGGCGTATTTTTCGCCCGGATTGCCAAGGCCCACGAAAAGTTTCAAAGCCGCCTCCTGATGCCTTTGCGAAACCTAATGCGCCGACCCATCCCGCACAACCGCCCCGCAAAGTCGAAATGAAAAACGCGGAGGGCTTGCACCCCCCGCGTCATATCACAATCCGCAGTGCAGATTACTCGGCTTCGGCTTCCGCCTCGCCTTCTTCATTGTCCGACGACCGCAGACCCGACGGGGCTGAGATGTTGGCAATGACGAAGTTGCGGTTGATCGTGGGCTTGCAGCCCTCGGGCAACACCACATCATTGATGTGAATCACATCGCCGATCTGACGTCCGGTCAGATCGACCGTGATGTGATCGGGGATATCGCCCGCGGTCACTTCCAGTTCGACCTCGGGGCGCACAACAACCAGCGTGCCACCACGTTTCAGGCCCGGTGCAGCCTCGTGACCTTCAAAGGTCACATGGATGAACAGGCTGATCCGGCTTGTGCGGCGCAGACGCATGAAATCCACATGCAGCGGCGTGTCTTTTACGACATCGCGCTGAACGCCACGGCAGATGATACGCACATCTTCCTGGCCTTCGACCTTGAGGTTGAACAGCGTCTGCAGGAACCGGCCTTTTTTCAGCCGGTTGAACAGCGCATTATAAGGAATATTGATCGACAGCGGATCTTTATGATCGCCGTAGACGATTCCGGGTACGTAGCCCTCACGACGAGCTAGACGAGCGGCCCCCTTGCCTGACCCCGTCCGTACCTCGGCGTGAAAATCAGGGATTTCACCAGCCATTTGAGGTTCTCCATAGGTTAAGTCCGCCGCCCTCCAAGGGTGCGCGGCGCGACCGGGGAGCCTTAACGGGGATTCGCACGCAGGGAAAGGGAAAATTCCGTCGTTGCGGGCAAATTGCGTCGGGGGCAGGCTTGCCGCGCCTGACCCGGATGGTTAGCAGGGCCCAAGATTGCCGGAAAGCCCTGATGTCGATGGTCACCACCCTTGCCGTATCGCGGCCCGCCTTGGCGGCTTTTGCCGTCATGGGGGTGTTGTGGGGCAGTTTCGCGGCCATTCTGCCCGATACCAAAGCGATGCTTGGTGTGGATGAGGCGACGCTGGGCCTGACGATGCTGGGCGCGCCAATCTGTGCGGTGCTTGCCATGCTGGTGGCACCGACCACGGGGGCAGCTTTGGGGCGGTTCGCCTTGCCGGGCGCGACGCTGGCGATGGCGCTGGCCTTTGCGCTGCCAGGGCAATTCGCGCAGGTCTGGGCGTTTGCGCTGGCGCTGGCCTTGTGCGGGGCCACGACCGGCACGCTGGACGTGCTGATGAACGCGCGGGTTGCGGCGTTGGAAAATGACCGCGACCTGCATCTGATGAACCTAGCCCATGCCGCCTATTCGCTGGGCTACGGCGCAGGCGCGCTGGGCACCGGTGCGCTGCGCTCGCAAGGCTGGACGCCGGGGATGGTGTTCGCACTGGCAAGTGTGGTCTGCGTCGGGCTGGCGCTGGTAACCTATGAAAGGCATGGCCGGATCGACGGGCTGACCAAACCCAAGGGCAGTGCTGCGGTGGGGCTGGGCTGGGTGCCGGTGATCGGCGGCGCGATGGTGATGATCGCCTTCATGACCGAAAACGCCACGGAAAGCTGGTCGGCGCTGCATATCGAGAAAACGCTGGGCGGAACACCTGCCCAAGGCAGTTTCGGCCCCGCGCTGATGGCGTTGACCATGGCCGCATCGCGGCTGGCGGGGCAGGGGATCATCGCGCATGTGTCGGCCCTGCGGCTGTTGATCGGCGGGGCTGTGCTGGCGGCGATCGGGGCGGTCATTGCGGCTTTGGCGGTATCGCCCATGATGGCCTATGCGGGCTTTGTGATCATGGGCATCGGCGCGTCAGTTCTGGCCCCCACGGCCTTTTCTCTGGTGGGCCGCATGGCCGAGCCGAAAGCGCGGGCGCGGGCGGTCGCGCGGGCGACGCTCCTGGGATATTTCGGTTACTTCTTCGGCCCGCCGACGCTGGGCTTCATCGCAGGCCATTTCGGGTTGCGCGCGTCATTCCTGTTTGCGGCGGCCCTGCTTTTGGTGGTGCTGGTGCTGGCGCCCCTGCTGGTGCGGGTCAGGCCCAGTCACCCTCAAATCCCTTAGGGACCAACAGGTTGTCGCGCGACAGGTTGCGCACGTCCCGCTCGCCACACAGCGCCATCGAGATATCAAGCTCCTTGCGGATCACCTCCAGCGCCTTTGTCACCCCGGCCTGACCCATCGCCCCCAGCCCGTAGACATAGGACCGCCCGATGTAGGTGCCCTTGGCCCCCAAAGCGAGCGCCTTCAGCACATCCTGCCCCGACCGGATGCCGCTGTCAAAATGCACCTCGACCTTGTCACCCACCGCATCGACAATCGACGACAGCATCCGGATCGACGACAAAGCACCATCCAGCTGCCGCCCGCCATGGTTCGACACGATGATCGCATCGGCCCCCACCGACAGTGCGTTGCGGGCATCTTCGACATCCATGATGCCTTTCAGGATCACCTTGCCGCCCCACATTTCCTTGAACTTCGCGATCCGCTTCCAATCCAGCGTCAGATCGAACGCCTCTGCCGTCCAGCTTGACAGCGAACTGGGGTCGGTCACTCCCTTGGCATGGCCCACGATGTTGCCGAAGAACCGCCGCTTGGTCTGCAGCATTTCAAGCCCCCAGCCGACCTTGGTCATCATGTTGGCAATGGATTTCGCGGTCAGCTTCGGCGGCGCGGACAGGCCGTTTTTCAGATCCTTGTGGCGCTGGCCCAGAATTTGCAGATCGACTGTGATGACAATCGCCGAACAGTTTGCCGCCCGCGCGCGTTCAAAAAGACGCTGCATGAAATCTTCGTCTTTCAGGGTGTAGACCTGAAACCAGAACGGCTTGGTGGTATGCGCTGCCACATCCTCGATCGAGCAGATGCTCATGGTGGAAAGGGTGAAGGGCACCCCGAACGCTTCGGCGGCCCGCGCGGCCTTGATCTCGCCATCGGCGCGCTGCATGCCGGTCAGGCCCACCGGGGCAAGGGCCACGGGCATCGCCACCGCTTCACCGATCATGGTGCTTGCGGTGCTACGCCCCGACATATCAACCGCAACCTTCTGGCGCAGACGCAACTGGCTGAAATCATTGGTATTGTCGCGGAAGGTTTGCTCGGTATAGCTGCCCGATTCCGCGTAATCGTAAAACATCTTGGGCGTGCGTCGTTTGTGCAGGCGCTTCAGATCGTCGATGCAGGTGATCACGGGCATGGGCAGTCCCTTCCTTGGTCAGGTTTTCTAACCAATCGGGGGGGCTTTGGTCAACGGGCGTTACGCCGAATGTGCGCCTTTGGCCAAAGCAGCCACCCGCTCCAGAACCTCGGCCACGGGCTTGCCCTCGCCAATGTCCTTGACGATGGCCGACCCCACAACGCAACCATCCGCAATGCCTGCGATGCCTTTTGCTGCCTCGGGCGTATTGATGCCAAAACCAACGATCACAGGCAGGTGCGTCGCCTTCTTGATGCGCGCCACTTCGGGCGCCACATCTTCGGGACGCGCCGCCGCCGCCCCTGTGATGCCGGTGATCGAGACGTAATAAACGAACCCCGAAGTGTTCTGCAGAACCTTGGGCAGACGTTTGGCATCGGTGGTGGGCGTGGCCAACCGGATGAAATTCAGCCCCGCCGCCTGCGCCGGGATGCACAATTCGGCATCTTCCTCGGGCGGCAGGTCCACAACGATCAGCCCGTCGATCCCTGCGGCCTGCGCCTCGGCCAGAAAGCGGTCAACCCCCCGCGCATAAATCGGGTTGTAATAGCCCATCAGAACGATCGGCGTCGTATCATCGCCCTTGCGGAATTCCGCAGCCATTTCAAGCGTATGGGTCAGCGTCATCCCCGCTTCCAGCGCACGCTGACCGGCAAGCTGGATCGTCGGGCCGTCCGCCATCGGGTCGGTAAAGGCCATGCCAAGCTCGATGATATCAACGCCCGCTGCGGGCATCCCCTTCATCACGGCAAGCGATGTCGCCACATCAGGATCACCGCCCATGATATAGGCGACGAATGCCTTTTTCCCTTTGGCCTTCAGGTCGGCAAAGCGTGCGTCGATGCGTGACATCAAATTCCCCCGGTTTTGCAGCGGTGTGCGACAGGACGCGGCGAAAATCAATGGGGGGCGAGCACGCTTGAACCCGGCCCGCCTTGGCCATAGAAGCGGACAAGGCCGTGCAAGGAGCGACGCTATGGGTTTCAAGATGGGTATCGTTGGTCTTCCGAATGTCGGAAAATCTACCCTTTTCAATGCTTTGACCCGGACGGCGGCAGCGCAGGCCGCGAACTTTCCGTTCTGCACGATTGAACCGAATGTGGGCGAGGTGGCAGTGCCCGATGACCGGTTGGAAAAGCTGGCGGCGATTGCGGGGTCCAAGCAGATCATTCCGACGCGGATGACGTTTGTCGATATTGCGGGGCTCGTCCGGGGTGCATCGAAAGGCGAGGGGTTGGGCAACCAATTCCTTGCAAACATTCGCGAATGTGACGCTATCGCCCATGTTTTGCGCTGTTTTGAGGACGGCGACATCACCCATGTCGAAGGCCGGATCGACCCGGTTGCCGATGCCGAAACAATCGAAACCGAACTGATGCTGGCCGATCTTGAGTCAGTGGAAAAGCGGCTTGCGAACCTAGCCCGCAAGATCAAGGGCGGCGAAAAGGATTCGGTCGATCAGCACCGCCTGCTCACCGACGCGCTCAAGGCGCTGGAGGGCGGCAAACCTGCGCGCACCGTCAAGGTGGCCGCCGATGATCTGCGGACATGGCGGCTCTTGCAGCTTTTGACGTCAAAACCCGTGCTTTTCGTCTGCAATGTCGAGGAGTCCAAAGCGGCATCCGGCAACAGCCAGTCGGCGCGGGTGGCTGAAATGGCAGCGGCGCAGGGCGCGGCGTCGGTGGTGATTTCCGCCCGGATTGAGGAAGAAATCAGCCAGCTAGCCGACGACGAAGCCGCGATGTTTCTTGAGGAAATGGGGCTGGAGGAACCCGGGCTGGATCGTCTTATCAAGGCCGGATATCAACTGCTTGGCTTGCAAACCTATTTCACCGTCGGCCCAAAGGAAGCGCGCGCCTGGACGATCTCCAAGGGCACGTTGGCGCCGCAGGCGGCAGGCGTCATTCACGGTGATTTTGAAAAGGGTTTCATCCGGTCGGAAACCGTGGGCTATGCTGATTACATCGCAGGCAACGGCGAGGCGGGTGCCAAGGAAGCAGGCAAGTTCCGGGTTGAAGGCAAGACTTACGAGGTCAAGGACGGAGATGTTCTGCATTTCCTTTTCAGTGGATGAAAAACCTGCGCGAACCTATCGCCGTTGAACGCATTTCTGGCGGATTGCCTTGGAGGGCACGATGGTTGAACGGATCGGGAATGTGTCGTTCTGGTATGCCGATATCGGCCTCCCGGCCCGCCGCTCAGTGCTTTCGGGTGATACGACGGCCGACATCTGCATCGTCGGGGCGGGATATACCGGGCTTTGGTCGGCATATTATCTGAAAAAGGCAAATCCCGACCTTGATGTGCTGGTGATTGAGCGTGAATTTGCAGGATTTGGTGCGTCGGGCCGCAATGGAGGCTGGCTGACCGGGGGCTTTGCCTGGAACCATCAGCGTTATTTGGAAACCTCGGACGAGGCGTCGGTGCGGGCGTTGGTCGCGGCGATGGGCGGCACGGTGGATGAGGTGATCCGCGTCGCCGAACACGAAGGGATCGACGCTGATATCCGCCGCACGGACGAATTGATGGTCGCCGTGACACCTGCCCAAGCCGTGCGGATGCAAGCCGAAGTGGCGCATCGGCGGCACTGGGGTGAAGACCGGGTTCATGCAATTGACGCCACCCAAGTGCTTGACCGTATTGCGATTCCCGGCGCACTTGGGGCAATGGTGGTCGGCGGCGTGGCGCGTGTGCAACCGGCGAAACTGGTGCGCGGACTGGCCGATGCTGCCGAACGCTTGGGCGTGCGGATTGTTGAGGGCACCGCTGTCACCGACATCGCGCCGGGGCGTGTGAGCACCGACAAGGGCATCGTTCAGGCCCCCGTCATCCTGCGCTGCACCGAAGGGTTCACGGCCGAACTGCCAGGATTGCGGCGCGAGTGGTTGCCGCTGAACTCGGCGCAGATCGTGACCGAGCCGCTGTCAGATGAAATCTGGCATAAGATCGGTTGGCAAAACTATGAAATCGTGGGTGATTTTGCAAATGCCTATTGTTACTGCCAGCGCACCCGCGAGGGGCGCATCGCGGTGGGTGCGCGGGGCGTGCCTTACCGCTATGGCTCGGGGATTGATGCGCACGGCGCGCCAGACCCCAAAACAATCCGCCGCCTGACCGCGATTTTGCACCAGCATTTCCCCGCTGCACGCGACTCGCGGATTGATCACGCCTGGTGCGGCGTCCTGGGTGTTCCACGCGACTGGTGCGCCACGGTGGGGTTCGATGCGGGCACGGGTATCGGCTGGGCGGGCGGGTATGTGGGGGTCGGCGTGTCAACCTCAAACCTTGCGGGGCGGACTTTGGCCGATCTGGCGACGGGTCGGGCAACTGCGTTGACAGCACTGCCCTGGGTCAACCGCCGCGTGCGGAAATGGGAGCCGGAACCGCTGCGCTGGGCGGGTGTCACCGGCATGTATGCGCTGTTGCGCGCCGCTGACCGGGCCGAATCCGGGGGTGGCCCGCCATCACGGCTGGCGGCACTGGGCAACTGGATGACCGGGCGCTGATGGCATCTTCCCGCCAACGCTGCGTGCAGGCACCGGGCCCTAAACCCTGACCTGCGGTCGGGACGATGATGTTTATGTCTTTGCCGAATCCGGCAGCGGGCGTGACCGTATCACTGACTTTTCGGCACCAAGGCAGGGAGATGACCGGCTGTACTTGCCCGGATTTGCCTTTGCTAACCATGCTGCGGAGCGTTGAGCGCAGGCGACTTCCGGTCGCAGCAACCACAGCCCGCGTTCGGTTCGTCTATGACCGCGATGATGCGCGCCTGTGGTACGATGCCGACGGGTCCGGCGCTGCCCGCCCCGTTCTGATTGCGGCGTTCCAGCCGCAGGCAGTTGTGACGGCACTTGTTATCACGTTCTTTTAGCCTGGGGTTTCGGCCTGCCTGATCCGAAAGGATGGGCGGGGTTTGATCCAGACGTCACCTCACGGGCCCACTTGTCGCAGGATTTGAAGGCGATGAACCGGTTCTGCCATACCCGGTGTGACGCCGGATCGGAATGTGCGCCGACTGCAAAAGTAGGACAGCCTCGGCTCCCGTTGTTCACAATATTTTTGCGCGTCACCCGAATGCAGTATGACGCTGGATTTGGATCGGCGTTGAGTGCGGTATCTGAAATCCAGCACAGAGATCCCCCGGATGACCGACTTCACCTTTTCCGCGCTTGCCAACGGGCAGGTTCTTGCGTTTTCGCCCGGCACGGACACCTTGCTGTTCGACTCGATTGCGCTTCATGCGGCTGACCTGCGATATCAGCAGGTCGCCGGCGGATTGCTCTTTTCAATCGGCGGCAAGACGGTGGTTTTGTCAGGTATGACGCTGGCGCAGATTGCGGTCACCGGAATCGGGTTCGCGGATGGCAGCGCCCTGATTTTCGGAGACGGCACGACGGGCGTGTTGCCGGATTTTTACGGCCAGGATTACGGTCTGGGTGGCACCTCCACCAACAACCTGCTGAACGGGCTTGGGGGCGCAGACTTTGTCGTGGGCGGGCGCGGCAATGACTGGATAATCGGCAACGTCGCCTTCCCGCCGTTGCAGCATGTTGCGCGTCTGGGGGGCGTGGGAGCGCCCACATCAACCCACGGTGCGACGATTTCCGCCGATGGAACTCTGATAAGCTTTGCTGGCGGCTGGACCGGGTTTGGCAGCCAGAACAACAACGCGTCCGATGTGTTTGTTGCCAATCTGGGCGCAGGCACATTCAGCAACGAAAACTTGACCTACAATGGTGCGTTCGCCGGATCGGGGTCGGGCGTGCCCGTGATTTCGGCTGACGGGCGCTGGCTTGCCTTTTACAGCAACTCGGCCAACATGGTGCCGGGCAATCCGCCGGGGTCGATGATCTATGTCTCGGCCACAGATGGGGCAGGGATCGAGGCCGGATCGGTTGCCACGGGCGGCGCATTTGCCAACGGCTTTTCCAACAATCCCGATCTTTCGGGCGACGGACGCTATCTGGTCTTTCAAAGCCGGGCGACCAATCTGGCGGCCGCGGGCAATACCAGTCAGGACGACGTTTTCATCCGCGACCGGATAGCGGGTACAACCACCCGCGTTTCGACCAGCCTGACGGGGGGCGATGCGAACGCCGATGCCTTTGACGCGTCCGTGTCAGCCGATGGGCGTTATGTGGTCTTTACCAGTGCGGCAACGAACCTGACCACCGCGCGAACCGGGGGGGGATATAACGACATCTACCTGTGGGACAACAACATCGACACGCTGCGCAACATCACTGCAGGCCGGGGCGGCAGTGCGGCCAGCGCAAATGCCGATGTCGTGGCCGATGGCAGCTATGGCGGCGTGGTCGTGTTTGAAACCAACAAGAAACTGGTCGCCGCCGATGTGAACAACCAGACCGATGTCTACGCCTATACGATTGCCACCGGGGACTATCAGCAGGTGTCGGTCAAGGCCAACGGCGGCCAGGTTGCGCTTAGCAGTTCGAACGCTTCGATATCAGGGGACGGGCGCTTTGTGGCTTTCACCAGCTTCAGTTCCGATCTGGTGGCGGGTGATACCAACGGCTTTGCCGATGTGTTCGTCAAGGATCTGTTCACGGGGGCAATAGCGCTTGTCTCGCGGTTGCCGGGCGCGCAGGCCAATCAATCGTCTGGTGATGCCCAGATCTCGCTGGGCGGCGATTGGATCGTCTTTGAATCCTCGGCCAGCAATCTGGCGGCGACGGATGGTAACGGCGGTTTTCCCGATGTGTTCCGGGTTGCGAATCCACTGCTTCTGGACACGCTTCAGGGCGGGCTTGGCAACGACACCTATGTGCTGGACCGCGCCGACCGGATCATCGAGGCGGCAAATGCGGGCCTTGATACGGTGCGCGCGAGCTTCAGCTATGTGCTGGGCAGCAATCTTGAAAATCTGGTGCTGACCGGGGCTGCAAGTATCAGCGGATATGGAAACACGCTGAACAACACGATCGTTGGCAATGCGGGCAACAACCTGATCGACGGGCGGGACGGATTTGATGTCGCATCTTACGGTGCGGCCACGGGTCCGGTGCAGGTCAGCCTGTCCATCGCGGGGGTGCAGGCGACGGGTGCAGGATCGGACCGGCTGGTCAGCATCGAAGGGCTGGTCGGGTCCGGCTTCAATGATCGTCTGACCGGCAATGGCGGTGCAAACACCCTGAATGGCGGCGCGGGGGGTGACACGATGACCGGCGGTGCCGGGGCCGATACTTACATCGCCGACTCGGTGTTTGACGTTGTCGTAGAGGCCGGCACCTCGCCCGAGACGGACCGCGTCATTTCGGCTGTAAACTGGACACTGGGCGCCCTTCTGGAAGACC
>JBBQZP010000029.1:0-44984 GCA_038207585.1 Rhodobacterales bacterium
GGGTTGGGTGTTGTGAGCGGCGGGGGTTTCACACGCGACCGTCCACTGTCCTCGGACAATTGCAACTTTGCTTTGAGAGCGGCGGGGGTTTCAAACCCCCGCACCCCCGTGGGATATTTTTGAACAGAAGAAGAGGAAAAAAGAAGAGAATATTTAATCTCCCTCTTATCACCGGGGAGATCAGCCCTCGATCTTTGTCAGGTCTGCCACCTGTCCGCAGATCGTGCGGATGCGGTGGAGCAGGTTCAGGCGGTTGCGGCGGATGATCTCATTGTCGGAATTCACCTGCACGGCCTCGAAAAACGCATCAATGGGCGCGCGGAGGTTTGCCATGGCCTGCATGGCGGCGGTGAAATCTTCCTTCGCCATCGCCGGAGTGATGGTGGTTTCGGCGGCATCAAGGGCTGCAAACAGCGCGCGTTCGGCGTCGTTTTCGGCAAATTTCGGATCGGCGCCGTAGGAGTATTCGACGCCATCCTTTTGTTCGGCCTGCATCAGGATGTTGTTGGCCCGCTTGAACCCCTGAATAAGGTTCTTGCCGTCGTCGGTATTGAGCGTGGCTTGCAAGGCCGTTGCGCGTTTGACGAGCAGGGTCAGGTCATCATTGCCGGGCATGGCGAGGCAGGCGTCGATGACGTCGTGTTGGGTGCCTTGGTCGCGGAGGGAGACTTTGAGGCGGTCGTGGAGGAAGGCGAGGAGGTCGGTGGTCAGATATGGATTTCCAGCCAAAACCCGCTCAATCCATTTAGATGCTGCGTTTACTTTCTCATCGTGGTTCAAGTCGTCAGAAGAAATGTAAGTGGCCAAGTTGCACGCCAATGCGTCGGAACTCCAAGATGCAAAGTCATGCAACAGTGGCGATTTCGGCAATTCCCCTTCCCAACCGAGAACTGGAACAAGTTCATCGAAGTAGGTTCGAATGTTATCTGCAGAAACAAACCTAAATGCCGTAGGTAAAAAGCTCTTCAAATTGACCCGCACCCCATTCCCCACCACCAACCGAATAACCCCCAACGCCGCCCTGCGCAAAGCGAACGGGTCTTTCGACCCCGTGGGTTTCTCGTCAATCGCCCAGAACCCCGTCAGCGTGTCGATCTTGTCGGCAAGCGCCACGGCGACGGTTACGGGGGCAGAGGGCACGGCGTCAGACGGGCCTTGCGGGCTGCGGTGGTCGCGGCAGGCGTCGGCTACTGCGTCCGGCAGGCCAGCGGCGCGGGCGTAGTAGCTGCCCATCAGGCCCTGCAATTCGGGGAATTCACCGACCATTGCCGATTGCAGATCGGCCTTCATCAGCTTCGCGGCCTGTTCGGCAAGGTCGGCATCGGCACCCACCAAGGGTGCGATTTCGCGGGCAAGGGCCGCGATGCGCGCCACGCGGTCAGCCTCGGACCCCAACTTGTTGTGGAACGTCACATTCGCCAACCCGGCGGCCATGCCCTCCAGCCCCTCGGCCTTCACCCGGCGCAGGTCATTCTCCCAGAAGAATTTCGCGTCCGACAGCCGCGCCGACAGCACTTTCATATTCCCCGCAAGGATCGTGGCCCCGTCATCAGCCGTCTCGCGGTTTGCGACGGTCACAAAGCCTTCGATCCGGCCGGTTTTCGGATTTTTCACCGAAAAGAACTTCTGATGTTCCTTCATCGAGGTTTGCAGAACCTCGGGCGGCAGGTCCAGGAACGCCGCGTCAATCGCGCCCATCAGGACGACCGGCCATTCCACCAGCCCCGCTACCTCGGCCAAAAGCCCCGCATCCGGCACCACCTCAAACCCGCGCGCGAAGGCGAGGGTCTGGGCGTCGTGCCAGATCGCGGCTTCGCGTTCGACGTGATCCAGCATCACAAAGGCGCGGCGGAGTTTGGCGGCGTAGTCGTCAAAGCCCGTCACCGCAAAGCGCGCGGGCGCCATGAAGCGGTGGCCGCCGGTGGTGTTGGCCGCCGCGATGCCATCGACCGACATCGGCACGACCACAGCGCCTGTCTCATCTGACAACAGGCACAGGACCGACTGCAGGGGCCGCACCCAACGCAGGGTGCCATTGCCCCAGCGCATTGATTTTGGCCATGGAAAATTGCGGATCGTGGATTCAAGTACCTCGGCCACGATATCGGCAGCGGCCCGGCCCGGCTTGTCGACAACGGCGAAGAAAACCTGACCCTTCTTGTCGTCGCGCAGTTCCAACTGATCGCGGCGCAGGCCGGTGGAGCGTAAAAAGCCCTCGATCGCGGCATCGGGCGCGTCGGCCTTTGGCCCCTTGCGTTCCTCGCGCACCGCACGGCTTTCGGCGGTCAGCCCCTCGACCGAAAGCACCAGACGGCGCGGGGTGGAATGGGCACCTGCCGAGGCATAGGTCAGCCCCGCCTCAACCAGACCGTCCGTCACCAGACGCTTCAGATCGTCGCGGGCGCGGGCCTGCATCCGGGCCGGGATTTCTTCGGAGAAAAGTTCGATCAGAAGGTCGGGCATCGGTCATTCGGCCTTGTCGGGGTTAAGCTGGTTCCAGGCATAGGCGTGGCCATCGGGGAAAACGGCAACCACGCGGTCGATGCCGTCGGCAATCTCGGCCTGCGACAGAAAGGCGATGGCCTGCCCGGTTTCAAGTGCTTCGCCGATCTTGTCGGCATCAAAGCAATCGAACCAGTAGGGCGCGATCAGCGGCGTGGGCTTTTCATAAACGCGGTAGGTTTCGGTCAGCGTGGCCTGAGACAGCGGTGTGGTAAAGCAGGCGCGAAACCGGATGGGAGAGCTTTCGGCATCAATACCCGTGACGTTATCGGCCACAATCGCCTCGGGCATATCACCGATGATCGGGGTCAGGGTGATTTCCGCGCCGGGGGTAAAGGCCGCAGGCGTGTAGAACGCAAAGACCTGCAACCAGTACATCGCGATGCCCGCAACCGCCGCCGTCACCACGATTCCACCCACAACCAGCTTGCCATTCACGCCGCAGCCCCCGATTGATTTGGCGTTTGATTTGGCGCTTGCGTGGTCACGAATGCGTCAGCGCAGGCTTTCGCCAAGGCGCGCACCCGGCCGATATAGGCTTGCCGTTCGGTCACTGAAATCACACCGCGCGCATCCAGCAGGTTGAAAAGGTGACTGGCCTTGATGCACTGATCATAGGCGGGATGCGCCATGACGATGGTGCGGCCAGCCTTGTCCACCGGATCGGCGGCGAGGATGCGGGCACATTCGGCCTCGGCATCCTCGAAATGTTGCAGCAGCATCGTGGTGTCGGCCTGATCGAAGTTCCAGCGCGAATATTCCCGCTCGGTCTGCCGGAAGATGTCGCCATAGGTCAGTGGGGTCGGGCTTTGCGGGTCGTTGTAAGGCATGTCCATGACGTGCGCCACACCCAGAACATACATCGCCAGACGCTCCAGCCCGTAGGTCAATTCGCCCGACACCGGGTGGCAATCATGCCCGCCAACCTGTTGGAAATAGGTAAATTGTGACACTTCCATGCCATCGCACCACACCTCCCACCCCAGACCCCATGCGCCAAGGGTCGGGCTTTCCCAATCATCCTCGACAAAGCGGATGTCGTGCAGATCGGTGTCGATGCCGATGGCGCGCAGGCTGCCGATATAGAGATCCTGCAGATCGGGGGGCGAGGGTTTGATCAGCACCTGATACTGATAATAATGCTGCAGGCGGTTGGGGTTTTCGCCATAGCGCCCGTCGGTCGGGCGGCGCGAGGGTTGAACATAGGCCGCAGCCCAGGGTTTCGGGCCCAAAGACCGCAGGGTGGTCGCGGGATGAAAGGTGCCTGCGCCCACCTCCATGTCATAGGGTTGCAGAACGGCACAGCCACGCGCGCCCCAATAGGTCATCAGCCGCAGAATGATCTCCTGAAAGCTGCGCGGAGGGGTTGATGCAGCGTTTAGCACGGGGGAAGTCATGCGGAACCTCTTGAAAATCGCCCTCTGCATAGGCAGAAGGCAGGCAAGGGTCAATGTGGCGTCGCTGCACGGACAGATGTATATCGGCGGATCGCGGGGTTCTGGCACATCGCACCCGGACAGCCCGCCAGAAACAAGGCATTGCGCGCATGAAGGTTATCGTTTTTTTGCTGTCTGTGATCGGCGTTTTTACGGCCGCGCCGCAAGCCCACGCCCAGCAAGCGCAGGTCTGGGTTCAGATCGAGGCGCGCCCGACCCTGCCGCAGGCTGAAGAACGCGCCCGCGCCTATGCCAGCCTGTTTCCCGATGTGCAGGGGTTCCGGCTGAATTCGGGCTGGTATGCAATCGTGCTGGGGCCCTATGCGCAAGACAGCGGCGTGGTGCGGCTGACCTCGCTGCTGCGTGAAAGACTGGTCCCGAATGACAGCTTCATTGCCGATGGCCGTGCTTTCCGCGCGCCGTTCTACCCGCTGACGAGTGGCCCCACGGTGGCCCCGGTCACGGTGGAACCATTGGCAGATGCGCCCGGAACCGACCCGTTGCTGGCCCCCCTGCCCGACCCCGACCCCAGCGCCGTTCCTGAAGCAGCGCCCGAAATTGCGACACTTCCCGAAGCAGCACCCATTGTGCCGCAAGCCACCGAAGTTCCCGTTCTGCCCGAGGAAACCCCGGCCGAGGCGCGGCGGTCCGAAGCTGCGCTGTCGCGCGAAGACAGGCAGGCACTGCAGACCGCGTTACAATGGTTCGGCCATTACAATTCCGCGATTGACGGCGCGTTCGGCCCCGGCACCCGCAATTCGATGGCCGCATGGCAGCAGGCAAACGGGGTAGAGCCGACAGGAATTCTGACCACCCGCCAGCGTGACCTTTTGCTGGCAGCCTATGGCACGGCGCAAGCCGAACTTGGCCTCCAAACCGTCAACGAAGCCGAGTCCGGGATCGAGATCACCCTCCCGATGGCGCTGGTGCAGTTTGACCATTACGAGCCCCCGTTCGTGCATTATGTTGCAAAGGACAACTCGGGCGTGCGGGTGATCCTGATCAGCGAGCCCGGCGATCAGGCGGCCCTCTACGGCCTTTACGATGTGCTTCAAACCCTGTCGGACGTCCCGGCCGAGGGCGAGCGGTCACGCGGCGAACGGTCGTTCACCATTTCGGCCCGCAGTGCGGCGGTGGAAAGCTACAGCTATGCCGAAACCTCCAAAGGGCTGGTAAAGGGCTTCATGCTGATCTGGAACCCACGCGACGGCGAAAAGATGAACCGAGTTCTGGCAGCCATGCAGGCCAGCTTCAAATCGGTGGGCGACCGCGCACTGGACCCCGGCCTTGTGCCGCTGGATGCCAGTGCGAAGGCGGGGCTTTTGTCGGGGCTGGAAGTGCGCCGCCCGGAACTGTCGCGTTCAGGATTTTACGTTGATGCCAAAGGGTCGGTGCTGACCACGGTTGAGGCTGTGCAGAACTGCACCCGCATCACGCTTGACCGTGACACCGACGCTGCCCTGACATGGTCTGACGCAGCAACCGGTCTTGCGGTGCTGACGCCCAAGGTGGCGCTTGCGCCCGCGCGCTATGCGCAGTTGCAGACCGCACCCGCCCGCATCGGCGGCGAGGTTGCGGTGGCGGGCTATTCCTACGAGGACCGCCTGCCCTCGCCCTCCCTGACCTTCGGCACGCTGGCCGAGGCGCAGGGGCTGGACGGCGAGCCGGGTCTTTCGCGTCTGACGCTGACCGCTTTGGGCGGTGATGCGGGCGGCCCGGTGCTGGACGGATCGGGTGCCGTGGTGGGGATGTTGCTGCCGCGCGTCACCGATGCCGCGCGCCAGTTGCCCCGCGATGTGGCTTTTGCCGCCAATGTGGGGGTCCTGACCGATGCACTGGCCAAGGCCGGCGTCACGCCTGCCGCAGCCTCGCCGACCGGCGCGCTGGCACCCGAGGATCTAACAGCGCTGGCGGTGCCGATGACTGTGCTGGTATCTTGCTGGAACTGATCAGTTGCGCCAGAACCGCACCATGAACAGAACATAGACCGACAGCAACTCCAGCCGCCCGACCAGCATCCCCGCGATCATCAGCCATTTTGCCCCGGCGGGAAAGCCGTCTACCGCCCCGGTCGGCCCCACCTCGGGGCCAAAGGCGGGGCCCACATTCGCAATCGCCGTCCAGGCGGCGGTGATTGCGGTTTTCGTGGTAAGCCCGGTCAATGACAGCCCCACGGCCAGCACCCCGAAGCTGAGGATGAACAGCGTGAAGAACACGATCACTGAATTGGTGATGTCATCGCCCACCTTCTGCCCCTGATAACGCACTGCCATCGAGGCATTGGGGCTGTGCAACCGGCGGACCTGAATCCGGATCGCCTCGAACAGGATCAGATAGCGGAACACCTTGACCGAACACCCCGTCGACGAGGTGCAGCCCCCGATCAGCCCTACGATGATCAACACAACCAGCGGAAACGGCCCCCACCCGGCCAGATCAACCGATGCAAACCCGGTGCCGGAAAAGGTAGACACGATGTTGAACGTCGACTCGCGCAGCGTGTCGAAAAACGGCTTGTCATAGTGGATGATTTCATACCCTACCACGGCGGCGATGGCATAGCAGTTCCAGCGCAGATAGGCCCGCACCTGCGCATCGCGCCACAACGGCCCGATCTGCCCCTGCCAGACCTGCACAAAGCGGATGAACGGCATCGACGCCAGCAGCATGAACACCACCGCCGCATATTCCCGCGCACCGATATAGGCACCGAAGCTGGCATCATTGCTGGAAAACCCGCCCGTCGATACCGTGGCCAGCGCATGCACGATGGCGTCAAATCCGGTCATCCCCAGCGAAAAATAGGTCAGCGTGCAAGCCACCGTCAGCACCAGATAAATCTGGATCAACGCGGTCGAGATATCCAGCGCGCGCGGCAGGATCTTGCCCAGAGTGTCAAACCCTTCGGACCGGAAGAACTGCATCCCCCCCACCTTCATCACCGGCAGAAAGATCATCGCGACGATCACGATGCCAAGGCCCCCCAGCCATTGCAGAAGGCCCCGCCACAGGTTCGCCCCGCGCGGCAGATCGTCGATCCCCACAATCACCGTGGTGCCGGTGGTGGTGACACCCGACACCGCCTCGAACATCGCATCGGTGAACTGCAGTCCGGGTGCGCCAAGGATCAGCGGCAGTGAGCCGAAAAGCGGAAGCGAAACCCAAAGACCGGTGGTCAAAAGGAACGATTGGCGCAGCGTCAGCCCGCCGCCCCGCCCGTTCGAACACGCAATCGCCAGCACCGTGCCGAACAGGATGCAGACAGCGCCTGATTCCAGAAACGCCTGCCAGTTCGGATCATCGCGCAGATAGTCGGTGATCATCGGCAGCACCATCAGCACGCCCAACGTGGCGACCGCAAGGCCGATCACATATCCAACAGGGCGCACGTCTATCATGGGCAGCAGGCTTGGCGAAGCGGGGGCGGCATGTCAACGCCGGAACGGAGGGAACAGGGATTGGATAGCACCGTTCAGATCCCGTCGTCCGGCTCCTTCTCAGTCGAGTGGATGCGCCGCCAATCAAAAACGACGGGCCGAAGTATTCACCCGGCCCCACATCGGGGATTCTATACGCGCTTTGGTCAGGGCATCTTCGACCGACCAAGTTTGCCGCCACAGTTCCATCGCAACCGGGTGGATCAATTGTTCGGTTCGTGATCCAAAGCGCAGCCGAACTTCAGACCGAACCCGCACGGCCAAGGCAAGCGCGCCGATACGGGGATCATCGACCGGGTGTTCGGCGACGATCGTAAAGCGCGCCATCATTTGCGCGACACGCTCACGTGTCCTGTCGGGGAGACTCTCGATCAGTTTCGCTCTTGCCGATTCGGCCGCGTCCTTCAACCCAAGGGTAAGCATCATTGGATTGTCCACAGCAAGGATCAGACCCACCGCATCCGCTTCATCCTGCGTAAGCCCCGTCAACCGTGTTCGATAGTTGAACCCAAGCTCGATGCCGCCCCGGTTGCCCTGATAAACGATGATCGGCAGGCCCGCCTCGGTCATCGCATCCACATCACGTAGGATCGTACGGGGTGTCACCTCAAGCTCTTGCGCAAGTTGGCGCGATGTCAGCCGACCCCGGTTCTGCAAAAGAAACATGATCCGCAGAAGGCGGGCGGCACGCATGGGGTGATCCAGACATGACAGAAGACGTCATATAAGGTCTGCTAAACGTCGGTGCGTCAAGACGGGAGTCGGGCAGTGAAAACATACGACGTTCAGATCGAGATCAGGGCGCTCATTGGCACCGTCTGGCTGGTTCTGACCCAGACCATGCCGCAAAACCCGGCGGCCTTTGGTATCCTTCGGATCGAGGGAAAGATTGCGCCGGGCGCACGCCTGAGACTCTGGTCAGAGCTCGCGCCCAGACGCGCCTTTGGGGTCACGGTCGATGTGCTTGATAATCCTGGCAGGATGGTCTGGCGTGGTGGCATGCCCTGCGGACTTTTCACCGGCACACGCACATTCGCCCTGACGTCCAATGGCGACAAGACAATATTTCATATGCAAGAGGTATTCACCGGCGCATTGTCGGGCATGATCACCCGTTCGATGCCTGATCTGACACCCAGTTTCACGAAGTTTGCGCAAACACTCAAAGCAAAGGCGGAAACACCATGAACGACGTCACCTATGGATCGGGCACCCCGGATGACCCGTGGAAATTGAAGACACCCTCGCTGACATCCGAATTCGAGGCCTGGACAGACAGCACGCAGACCCCACCGGCACTTGTCGTTCAGGTCGGCACGACCCGGCTTTCCTATCAGCTTCGGGCGTTGGACGATGCCCATGCGATGCTCAAGGCCCATGGCGACTGGATGCCACTTGGCAATGCAGACGAGGGCAAACCGACCAAGGAATACACGCTGGAACATTGGGCCCGGTCGGAAACCAATCCCATGGCCGGATATTACGGCCTTCGCAAGGGCTATCGCGGACGCTTTGCCAACTACATCACCCCGGTGATGGAGCTATTGGGCATGGTCGAACTGGAACATACGCCCCGAAACAACCGAGTACGGGCCATCTGAAAAAGTGGATAGCCCGTGACACAACGGCAAAACCGGTGCGCGCTCCCTCACCGCCGCCAGAAATTCGGCACCAGCATCACGAACAGCGCCAGAAGCGCCACCCGGCCCAGAAGCATGGTGAAGATCAGAATCCATTTCGCGGCCAGCGGGAAATCGACGAACGTGCCGGTCGGCTGCAGTGCCGGGCCGACGCCGTAGCCGATGTTGCCGATCGAACACCAAACCGCGAACAGCGCCGATTCCATATCGACCCCGGTCAGCGTCATAGCGACACTCAGCACCCCCAACGCCAGAATATATGCGGTGGCAAAGAAGATCAGCGCGTTCATCGTCGGCGCATCCACCCTGCGGCCGTCATAGCGCACCGGAATGACCTGATTGGGCGAATGGATCTGGCGGATCTGCGTCCCGATGGCTGACAGCATGATCTGCACCCGGAATACGCTGAGCGCGCCAGAGCTTGACCCCGAACAGGCCCCGATCATGCCGACGATGAACGCCACGATAAGCCCGAAACTGCCCCAGCTTGAAAACGAGCCTGCCGAAAACCCGGTGCCGGTAAAGACCGAGATAAGGTTGAACAGCGCCTCGCGCAGGGTCGGCTCGAAGTCTGCATTCGATGTGGCCATGCGCCAGACCACAACCGGGGCCACGGCATAGACGATCCAGCGCAACAGCGCCTGCACCTGTTTGTCATTCCACAGCGCCGCGGAAGTGCCGCTGACCATCTGCACGTAACGCACATAGGGCAACGCCCCCAGAACCATAAACAGCGACCCCGCATATTCCACCGCCGCGCCCGGGTATTTGCCGAACGACATGTCCGTGGGCGAAAATCCACCCGTGGCAATGCTGGCCATGCCCATCACAACGGCATCCAGAAGCGACATGCCAAGCGTGCGGTACGTCACGATGCAGGCCACCGTCAGCGTCGCGTAAACGGCCAGCAGCGACAGCGCGATGTCCGACGCGCGGGGCAGCAGTTTGCCGAACGTGTCATAGCCCTGCACCTTGAAGAACTGCATGCCCCCCACCCGCATCACTGGCAGAAAGATCATCGCGACAAAGGCGATGCCAAGGCCGCCGATGGAATTCATCATGCCGCGCCACAGGTTCATGCCGGGCGGCAGGTCATCAAGGCCGGAAATGACGGTCGATCCGGTTGTGGTGATGCCCGATACCGCCTCGAAATAGGCATCCGAAAAGGCAAGCCGGGGTGCGCCGTCCATGAATGGCAGGGCCGCGAACAGCGGAATTACGACCCACGCCCCGACGGTCAGCAGGTAAGCCTGCCGGATGTCGAACTCGCGCCCCAGCCCGTTGCGCGCCGCAAAGGACACCAGCATCCCGACACCCGCCGTGATTGCAGCGGCCTCGGCAAATGCGCTTGCGTTGCCCGATTTTGCTAAAAACTCTACCGCCCCAGGAACCAGCATCAAGCCGCCCAGCGATACCAGCATAAGGCCAATCACATAAGCAGCGGGGCGCACATCAAGCATAATGTGCGAACCCATGTTCCGGGCCGCGCCGCGTGTCAAGCCTTGGCAGTCTTGCGCCTGTTAACCGACGTGGAACAACGTCCCGAACAGGCGCGGATCAAGGCTTTCCTGCGCGAATGTGGTCCCTTGCGTCAGCAGGCTGACGGCGTCATGGCTGTGCAGGCTTTCCTGATGGCTGGCCAGCACGCGGAAATCGCCAATCCGCGCATCGTTCTGCAATTGCGCGCAGAAACTGCGGGCGGCATCTTCAACAAAGATCGGGTTCGCGGCGTTAAGCTCGGCAAACGCCTGCTCATCCTCGCGCTTGACCATGACTTGCGTTTCGGTCGGCACACCGCGCCGGGCAAGCTCGATCAGATCTTCGAACCACAGGCAGTCGTCGCCCAGAACCTGCACCGAAATCCGCGCAACCGAGCGCTGCGAATGTGGCGTGGCAAGTTGTCCCCGCGTGCGGCGGGCGTGTTCGGAAAGCTCCAGCGAACAGGGGCAGGTGCTGGAATACACGTAATCCAGATGCATGATCTTCTTGCGCTGGCCCGCCTGTTCCACCAGTTCCAGCGCGATATCGTAATACTGCCAGCCCGACAGGCCCGAGCGCAGGCTTTCCACCTTGACCGGGAACGACAGGCGCATCTGAATGCGGGCGTCGAAACTTTCCAGATCGCGCTTGTAATCTTCCAGCGCCGCCTCAATCACCTCAAAGCTGAACTGTTTTTCAGCGTGCGCATAGAACGACCGCATGATGCGGCTCATGTTGATGCCTTTTTTCTCGGCTTCCAGACTGACTGTGCCGGTCACGCTGGTTTCCAGCGTCAGATCGCCGTTTTCCCGCGTGTGATATCGGATCGGCAGGCGGAAATTCGATATGCCGACATGCTGGATCTGCGTCTTGGAGCCGACAATAAGACTTGCGGGGCCGTTTTGCAGATCGGGCAGTGTGTCTTTGTAATCCGCATCGGCGCGAAAATCGGCGGGATAGTCGCGCAAAAGATCGGGGTAGCCGTCACCGACCAAAGCCTTTGCGGCCGGGTCAATCTCGGCCATTTCGGCGTCGCTGGCCCGGTGCGCCCACAAACGCAGGGTCGCCATCGCGGCCTCGGCCTCGGCACGGCTGGGTTTGCGGTCCATGTCCGGTGTGTGAATGTTCATCGCGTCCCCCAAGCCATGCAGCGTCGCCCCAGCATGTAGGAGCGCGCGCGGCATTTCCAACCCTGTCCGACACTATACGCACGAAAGCGTCAGCGGATCACGCCTTTCAGGCGGTTTCCAGCGCCGCCATCAGATCACCGATCAGATCGCCCGCGTCCTCCAGCCCGACCGACAGCCGCACAAGGCCCGGCGTGATGCCCAAAAGCGCCTTCTGATCATCGGGCAGGCGCTGGTGGGTCGTGGTCGCCGGATGGGTTGCGATGGATTTCGCATCACCAAGGTTGTTCGAGATTTTGACGATCCGCAGCGCATTCAGCGACCGGAACGCCGCCTCTTTTCCGCCCTTGATATCGAAGGTGACGATCGTGCCGCCCGACCCCATCTGATCCATCGCAAGCGCATGCTGCGGATGGCTTTTCAGCCCCGGAAAGATGACGTTCGACAGCTTGGGATGCCCCTCGAGCGCTTGCGCGACCTGCGCCGCAGTCTCGGCCATCGCCCGGCAGCGCAGATCAAGGGTCACCATCCCGTTCAGCATGATCCACGCCGTAAACGGGCTCATCGACCCGCCGGTGTGTTTCATGTAGGGCTCAACGGTCTTGCGGATGAAATCTCGCGTGCCACAGATCACGCCGCCCAAAGCGCGGCCCTGCCCGTCGATGTGCTTTGTCGTCGAATAGACGATCACATCAGCGCCCTGATCGACAGCGCGAGAGAACACCGGCGTCGCAAAGACATTATCCACGATGACCAAGGCGCCTGCGTCATGCGCAATCCGGGATACTCTTTCAATATCAACCAGTTCCAGCGTGGGGTTCGACATAGACTCAAAGAACACCGCCTTAGTACCCGAAACCACGGCCTTTTTCCACTGATCCAGATCGGCGCCGTCCACAAACGTGACCTTCACGCCAAAGCGCGTCAGCACCTCTTCCAGCACATAAAGGCACGACCCGAACAGCGCACGCGCAGACACCACATGATCCCCCGCCCGCAGCATCGAGGTCAGCGCGCCAGACACTGCCGCCATGCCGCTGGCGGTGGCAAAGGCATCTTCGGTGCCTTCAAGCGACGCAATGCGTTCCTCGAACATCCGCGTCGTGGGGTTGCCGTAGCGAGCATAGATGAACTCATCCTCGCCCGCCTTCACAAAGCGCGCCTCGGCGGATTCGGCGTCGGGGTAGACAAATCCTTGGGTCAGGAAAATCGCCTCGGCCATCTCGCCATACTGGCTGCGGCGGGAGCCTTCATGCACCAGTTTCGTGCGGGTTTTCCATTTGTCGGTCATAGCGCGCCTCGCCCATAAAAAAACCCGGACACCATCCAGAGGCGCCGGGGGAACCCGATCAGACCTCTTTAGCGGTTTGTTTAACGTGGCCCGCAATCCGGTAACAAAGCGCCACGAGGGTTGGATACGCCCGAAACCGAGGCGGGTCAACGGCCCAGATCAGGGGGGTAGACGAGGCCATCACACTACATCTGGGCGGTTATAGTCACATATCGGTCATCGGCACGTCATGCAGTCTTTGCACCCGTGGCTTACGCCCCAAGTCAGATGCTGCACCGCCGCATGGGACCCGACCATGACAGTTCTCGCCGTCAATGCCAAAGGATGCGACCCCGTACCTGCCAGCCCTTTGCACCGCGCGCTCGAGGGGTTGGCGCCCGGCACGCCGGTCACGATCCTGCTGCATGGCTTTCGTTACACGCCCGACCAACCCGACCACGACCCGCACCGCTTCATCTTTGCCGCCCATTCGGACGAACCCGTGCTGCGCAACCCTTCGTGGCCCCGGCATCTGGGCTATGGGCGCGGCAAGCCGGGCGGGCTGTGCATCGGCTTTGGCTGGAATGCCTGCGGCACGATCTGGCGCGCGAATGACGAGGCGTTGCGGGCGGGGGTGGCACTGGCGACCCTGATCGGGCAGTTGCGCGCGGCGGGGATGGGTCCGGTGAACATTCTGGCCCATTCGCTGGGCGCGCGGGTGGCTTTGGCGGCGCTGGCTCCGCTTTGCGCAGGCGATGTCGGACGGATCATCTTTCTGACCGGGGCCGAGTACCGGAGCGTTGCCGAAACCGCCCTTGCAACCCCGGCGGGCCAAGCGGCCGAGGTGCTGAACATAACCAGCCGCGAGAATGATCTGTTTGATTTCCTGTACGAATCCTCAACGCTCTGGCGCGGCCCGACACTTGGTGCGGGGTTGGACACCCGCCGCTGCGTGACACTGCAAATCGACCATACCGCGCATTGCGAAGGCTTGCGGGTGCTGGGCTATCCCACCGCCGCTCCGAAAAATCGCATCTGCCACTGGTCCAGCTATCTGCGCCCCGGCCTGTTCCCCCTCTACCGCGCCTTCCTGCGCGAGCCGCAGAGCCTGCCGCTGGAGTTGCTGCGCGCGCATCTGCCAACCGAGGTGCAACCGCGCTGGTCACGGCTGCTGGCCCGGCCGGTGGGTGAGGCGGGGGTGGTGGTGCAGTAGCGCAAGGCGGCATGGTTTTTCCAGCATAGGTGTCTGATGTGCGGAAGAAACGGACGTTCATTTCGACCTCACTTTGGTCGCGTCCCATTCGATTGAAATAGGATGATCACCCGAGAAGCATTCTAGGGGATGGAAGATTAGCGCTCCATTTTCTTGTCTGATCATCAGCCCAGAGTAGGTATCTGGTGGCCAATCGGACTTCGGAAAATCATCGGCATAACTGTCCGCCTCTGAGCAAAAGACAATCTCTCCCGACAGATCAAAATCTATGATGACCCAGTCGCCCGCCCGCGCCTTACCTAGTGAATGTCCAATCATTTGCGATCCTCAGCCGTAGTGTGAGACAGAAATACGACGCCTGAGGCCTCACAATGACTTTTGTAAAGTTCGCAAACAAGTGGCCGCAAGGGGCTCATGGCAGCCGTTCGGCGTAAGTCACTCACCCCTTATCCCCCGGCTCCTCCTCCACGCCATACCGCTCCATCAACTTCCCCTGCGTCATGAAGAACGCAAACAGTGCTGCGGTCAGGCCGAAGGTCTTGAACGTGACCCAGGTTTCGGTGGAAAAGCTGCGCCAGATCACCTCGTTCGCGACCGCAAGGCCAAAGAAGAACAGCGTGATGCGGCGGGTCAGGATCATCCAGCCTTCTGCCTTCATCGGCAGAACGTCGCCCATCACGGCTTTCAGATAGCTTTCGCCGCGCATGAGACCAAACCCCAAAGCCCCTGCAAACAAAAGATAAATCATCGTGGGCTTCATCTTGAAGAACCGCTCGTCCTTGAGCCAGACCGACAGCCCGCCGAACACCACAACCACCACCAGCGTCACGATCTGCATCGCCGACAGCTTGCCCGTCAGCCGCCACAGGATCAGGGTGGAGGCCACCATCAGCGGCACGAACAGGGCTGTAATCGCAATAAAGCCGGGATATTCAACCCCCGCGACGGTAAACACCCGGTCCTTGACCAGCAGATACCCCACGAAAAACGCCAGTACCGGCCCCAATTCCAGCGCCATCTTCAGCCCGGTTGAGATTTTGCGCCCCGCCATCAGCCCGCCCCTTCCACAATCACCGCCCCCAGCGCGATCAGCGCCATCAGCCCCAGCCGCACCCGGCCCACCTTTTCGCCCAGAACCAGCCAGCCGATCAGCGCCGCAAACACCGTCGAGGTTTCGCGCAGCACCGCCGCCTCGCCCACGTTGTCAAGCCGGGTGGCCAGCATGATCGACCCGAAGCTGAAATAGGCGACAATCGCGCCCAGCGCACCTTTTTTCAGCAAAGGCACCGCCTCGGCCAGCGGCAAATTGCGCCAACGCCGGGCCGTGATCAGCGGCATGAACCAGCCATCCAGCAGGAAAAACCACGCAAGGAACGTGAACGGGTCAGCCGTCGCGCGGATGCCGTAGGCGTCATAGGTGGTGTAGATCGCAACCATCGCCCCCGTCGCCACCGCAAAGCCCAGCGCCGGAATCATCCGGTCACGGTTCAGTGTGATCGTTTGCAGATTATAGACCGCCAGCCCGAAAATGCCCGACAGCAGCACCGCAAGCCCGCCCCATTGGCCAAGGTTGAAATGCTCGCCAAAGATGATGCCCGCACCGATCACCGCAAACAACGGCCCGGTGCCACGCACGACCGGATAGACCACCGTGTAAGCCCCGCGCTCGTAGGTCATGGCCTGCAAGACCTTGTAGATGATGTGAATAACAATCGCGCCCACAAGGATCGGCCACAGATGCGGTTCGGGCCAGGGCACAACGAACAGGGCAAAGGGCAGCGAAATGATGCCGTAGTTCATGTCAATCGCAGCGCGGCTCATCCACGGGTCTTGCCGGCCCTTTTGAAGCGCGCCAAACAAGGCGTGCAAAATCGCCGCCAGAAGTGCCAGGGCGAGTGCCAGATCATGCCCGGCGGGCGTACCTTCAAGAGACCGCAGCCAGTCACTCATTTGACGTCACGGGGCGAAGGGCGCATAGGTCACGCCGATTTCGGCCGACCCGAACAGGGGCCAGACCTGACCCAGCGATTGCGCCCGTGCCATGCCGGTCTGCAGCGACAGGATCGGAGCGGGAATGCGCAGCATCAATCTTCAAGCCCCACCAGTGCGCGAGCGAAATCTTCGGGATCGAAGGGCGACAGATCGTCGATCTGTTCGCCGACGCCAATCGCGTGGATCGGCAGACCGAATTTGTCGGCGAGTGCGACCAGAACGCCGCCTTTGGCGGTGCCATCCAACTTGGTCATCACAAGGCCGGAAACATCCGCCAGTTTTCTGAAAATATCAACCTGATTCAAAGCGTTCTGGCCCGTTGTTGCATCAAGTACCAGCACCGTATTATGCGGCGCATCGGGGTCTTTCTTGCGGATGACGCGGACGATCTTGGTCAACTCCTCCATCAGGTCGGCGCGGTTTTGAAGGCGGCCTGCGGTGTCGATCAGCAAAAGATCCGCACCGCTTGCCTGCGCTTTGGTCATCGCATCAAAGGCAAGGCTGGCGGGGTCTGATCCTTCGGGCGCGGTCAGCACCGGCACCCCAGCGCGTTCGCCCCAGATCTGCAACTGTTCCACCGCCGCCGCGCGGAACGTATCGCCCGCCGCAATCACCACCGATTTTCCGGCGGCCTTGAACTGGCTGGCCAGTTTGCCGATGGTCGTGGTCTTGCCAGAGCCATTCACCCCCACCACCAGCACCACCTGCGGGCGGGTCGGATAAATCGGCAGCGGGCGGGCCACCGGTTCCATGATGCGGGTGATTTCGGCCGCCAGCGCGCGCTTGATCTCGGTCGCCGAGACCCGGCGGCCCATGCGGTCTTCGGCGATGTTGGCGGCAACGCGCAGGGCTGTATCAACACCCATATCGGCCTCGATCAGCAATTCCTCAAGGCTTTCAAGCATCGCATCGTCGAACACACGGCGCGGTTCTTCGGCGGATTTGGCGGGCGATTTGGCGCCCAGCAGGCGGCCGATCAGACCGGGGCGCGGGGCGGCGGTTTCTGGTGCGGCGGTTTCTGGTGCGGGGGGCCGGGTCGGTTGTGCGGGGGCAGACGCAGGCGATGGCGCAGCGGCGATTGGTGGAACAGGCTCTGGTGCGGCAGCGGGCGGGGCGTCAGGCGTTTGTGCTATGTGCGGCGCGGCGGGCGGCGGGACGGCATCCACCTCGGGTTCAGGTTCGGGCACAGGCCCGGGTGCCTCGATCAGCGCATCAAGGCCATCGGTGATCTTGTCCGATGACCGGAACATCTTGTCGCGCAGTTTCTTGAAGAATGACATGGCGTGTTCCCGCTTCCGGCCTTTGCCCTCAGTTAGTCAATTCGGCGGCCAAGGGAAAGGGAGGCGCTCGATTTCCCCGATTGCCGCAACAGACCGTTCCTGCGCTGCGGGGCTGTCAGACATCAGGCGGCGTGCTAGAACCGCGTTATGACCCGTGCGCCAATGATCCTTTTTGCCGTTGCAGCCCTCGCACCCGTGCCCCTTCTGGCAGTGGGAGTGGGCTTTGGCGGCGCGTGGGTGCTGGCATCGGTGCTTTACATGACAGTTCTGGCCTTCGCGTTGGATCAGGCGATCCCGCATATCGCACCAGATGCGCCCGATGCCGAGTTTCCGGGCTCTGACGCCTTGCTGGTGGCGATTGCGCTGGCGCATCTGGCCATGATGCCGCTGGCGGTCTGGGCCGTGGGCGGCGTGTCAGGTCTTTCGGGATGGGAGCGCGCGGGGCTGTTTTTCGGTTTCGGGATGTTTTTCGGGCAGGTGTCGAACCCCACCGCGCATGAACTGATCCACCGGGGCAACCGCTGGCTGCACACTCTGGGCGTTGCTGTTTATACCACGCAGCTTTTCGGCCATCACGCCTCGGCGCACCGGCATGTGCATCACCGCCATGCCGCCAGCACGCTGGACCCCAACACCTCGCGCCGGGGGGAAAGCTATTACCGTTTTGTTCCAAGGGCATGGATCGGGTCGTTCCGGGCGGGGCTGGCGGCAGAAAATGCGCTGCGGAAAAAGCGGGCCGAAGGCGTGCATCCCTATGTCGTCTATTGCGGCGGCGCGGCGTTTTGTTTTGCCGTGGCACTGTGGATTGGCGGTATCGCGGGGGCCGCCGCATGGATCGGCCTTGCCCTTTATGCCACGGCGCAGCTTTTGCTTTCGGATTATGTCCAGCATTATGGCCTGACCCGCGCCCGGTTGGAAAACGGCAAGATGGAGCCGGTATCAGACCGCCACAGCTGGAACGCGCCGCACTGGTTCACCGGGGCGATGATGCTGAACGCCGCGCGCCATTCCGACCACCATTCGCACCCGTCCCGCCCCTACCCTGCCCTGCGCCTGCCGGGCCCCGATGCGGCACCGTGGCTGCCCTATTCGCTGCCTGTCAGTTGCGGGATAGCCCTTGTGCCGTCGCTTTGGCGGCGCGTGATGCACCCGCGGCTGAACCGCTGGCGAACGCTTGCGTGACATCTGCGTGACCCTCTGGCCTTTACCGGCGCGGTCTGGCAAAATTACCTTCAGCAAGCCGAGGTTTTCATGCGTTACATCCTGTCTGCGGCGCTTTTTCTGACCGCTGCCCTGCCCGCCTTCGCGCAATCCACCCTGACGGCGGCCGAGTTCGAGGCCTATGCCACCGGCAAGACGCTGACCTATTCAGTGGGTGGACAGGTCTTTGGAACCGAGCAGTATCTGCCGGGCCGCAAGGTCCGCTGGGCCTTTACGGGTGACGAATGCACCAACGGGTCGTGGTATGAAGAGGCGGGGCAAATCTGCTTTGTCTATGATCACGACGGCACCCCGCAATGCTGGACCTTCACGCAATCCGACACCGGATTGAAGGCGAAATTCGCGGGCGACGGACCGGCGAATGAATTGTCCGAGGTGGCGCAGACCGACAAGCCGCTGCCCTGTCAGGGCCCGGATGTCGGCGCATGAGGCTGGCGTTTGTGCTGATGCTGATGGCGGCCCCGGCGTGTGCCGAGTCGCCGCTGACAGCTGATGAATTCGCAAAAATCGTCACCGGGCGCGCATTTGCCCATTCTTTTCCGCCCGACCCGCCCTATGCGACCGAGGAATACCTGCCAAACAATCGCGCCCGCTGGGTCACGGTGGACGGCACTTGCATGTATGGCACCTATTTTCAGTCCGACAGCTATATCTGCTTCAAATATGACAACGGCGATACGCCCTGCTGGCATTACTTTGCCGATGGCCCCGGCCTGATTGCGCGGTTTTCGGAGAATGGCGACGACCCGAGTGGTGATATCATGATGCGCGATGCGCCGCCGCCACTGGCCTGCGCAGGCCCGGATGTCGGCGCATGAAGGCCGCGTTGCTTTTGTGCCTTCTGGCAGCCCCCGCCTTGGCCGAAACTCCCCTGACGGTGGACCAGTTCGAGGCCCGTGTGACCGGCAAGATCATGGCCCATTCCGTCGGCGATGCAGTCCCCCAAGCGTTCGAGGAATATCTGCCCGGCCGCCGCTCGCGTTGGGTCACGACCAATGGCACCTGCATGAACGGTGTCTATTACCAGCAAGGCCCGCTGATCTGCTTTCAGTATGAAGACGGCGGCGCGCCGGATTGCTGGACCTATCTTGACACGCCGCAGGGCATGACCGCGCGGCTGGAAACGCCCGAGCCCGACCCGCTGACCTATACCTTGCGCGAATCGCCGAAAATGCTGGGCTGCCCCGGCCCGGATGTCGGCACATAGGCGTCAGAACAGGCTGCCCTGTTCCGGCGTGCCCGGCTTTTTCGGCTTTGCTGCGCGCGCCCCAAGGGTCAGGTGGCCATCGCTGAACTCGATCTCCAAAGTGGCCGCGCGTTCTGCCGCCGTCTTGTCGGTCACCACCTTGCCATCGCCCCGCACCACCGCATAGCCGCGTTTGAGGGTTTCGTGATAGCCCATCGTCGCCCGCGTGCGTTCCAGCGCGTCAAGGCGCTGGGCCAGCCGCGCCAGACGCTCAGTGGGGGCAGCGTCCAGACGCAGGGCCAGGCCCGCAAACCGTTCGCGGTCTTTGGCAATCGCGCGGTCTGCATCCCCGATCAGCCGCGCCAGCGCGGGCACAAGGCGCGAGGCCCATTTGTCAAACCCCGCAAAGGCCAGATCGCGGCGGCGTTGTTGGCCACGCTCCAGATCAGAGGCCCGGCGCGACAGGGCCTCTCCCCGCTTGGCCAGCATTGTGGCCAGCAGAACCGGGCGCAACTGGCCTGCCTGCCGCTCATACACCCGGCGCTTGACCGCCGCCGCAGCGCCCAGCGCCCCCGACAGCCGCCCCGACCACAGATCAAGCCGTTGTGCGGCGCCTTGGGTCAGCACCTCCAGCCTTGGCAAAGCGCGCGCCAGATCGCGCAGGCGCTGCTGGCGCTGGCCCACGCCTTGCGCGACCGACCGCGACAGCCGAGCGCCATAAGCATCCACACTCGCCAGCAATTCCATCCGCACCGGCACCGCCATTTCGGCAGCAGCAGTGGGGGTGGGCGCGCGGCGGTCGGCGGCAAAGTCGATCAGCGTGGTGTCGGTTTCATGCCCCACGGCGGATATCAGAGGGATCATGCTGTCCGCCGCCGCTCGCACGACGATTTCCTCGTTAAAGCCCCAAAGATCCTCCAAGCTGCCCCCGCCGCGTGCCACGATGATCAGATCGGGGCGCGGGATTTTGCCCCCCGCCTCGATCGCGTTGAACCCCCGGATCGCCGCCGCAACCTCGGCCGCACAGGCCTGCCCCTGCACCGCCACCGGCCAGATCAGCACATGGCGCGGAAAGCGGTCGCGCAGGCGGTGCAGAATATCGCGGATCACCGCGCCGGAAGGCGAGGTTACAACCCCGATCACCTGCGGCAGATAGGGAATCGCCTGCTTGCGCGCGTCATCAAACAGCCCTTCACCCGCCAGCTTGACCCGCCGCGCCTCCAGCATCGCCATCAGCGCGCCGGCACCTGCGGGGGCCACATCCTCGACGATCAACTGGTATTTCGACTGGCCGGGAAAGGTGGTCATGCGGCCGGTGGCAATAACCTCCATCCCTTCTTCGGGGCGGACCTGCATCTTGGCGACCTGACCTTTCCAACTGATCGCGGCAATCACGCTGCGGTCGTCTTTCAGGTCAAAATACATATGCCCCGAGGCCGGACGCGACACGCGCCCGATCTCGCCCCGCACGCGGACAAGGCCGAACTCACCCTCGATCACCCGCTTCACCGCGCCGGACAATTCCGAAACGGTATATTCTGGCGCATTGCCCACAGGGGCGGGGCCGTCTTCGAACATGTCAGACAAGGGGCGGCGTCTCCGGTGCTTGTGGTCGCGTGACGCAAACCTTAGAACGCACGCGAGCAAAGGCCAAGCGGGGGCGGGCGATGAACATACTTATCCTTGGCGGCGGCGGGCGTGAACATGCGCTGGCCTGGGCGGTAAAGCAGAACCCCAAGTGTGATCGCCTGATCGTGGCACCGGGCAATGCGGGCATCGCGGCCTTGGCGGAATGTGCGGATATCGACATCATGGACGGTGCTACGGTGGTGACCTTCTGCGCCGAAAACGCAGTGGATTTCGTGATCGTCGGCCCCGAAGCGCCCTTGGCCGCAGGTGTTGCCGATGCGACCCGTGCGGCGGGCATCCTGACCTTTGGCCCCTCGGCAACGGCTGCACAGCTTGAGGCGTCAAAGGCCTTTACCAAAGACATCTGCGATGCCTGCGCGGCCCCCACGGCGGCTTGGGCCCGGTTCACGGATGCCGCCCCGGCGCGCACCTATGTGCAGGCCAAAGGCGCGCCCATCGTGATCAAGGCCGATGGGCTTGCGGCAGGCAAGGGCGTGGTTGTGGCGATGACGCTGGATGAGGCCTTCGCGGCCGTGGATGACATGCTGGGTGGCCAGTTCGGCGCGGCAGGCGCGGAACTGGTGATCGAAGAATTTATGGCCGGCGAAGAGGCCAGCTTTTTCGTTCTATGTGACGGTGTGACGGCCCTGCCCTTCGGCACGGCGCAAGATCACAAACGCGCCTTTGACGGCGATACCGGCCCCAACACCGGCGGCATGGGCGCTTATTCTCCTGCCCCGGTGCTGACCGATGCGATCGTGGCTCAGGTGATGGATACAATCATCCGTCCGACTCTGGCCGAGATGGCGCGACGCGGCACGCCCTATCAGGGCGTCCTTTACGCGGGCCTGATGATCGAGAATGGTCGCGCGCGGCTGGTCGAATACAACTGCCGCTTCGGCGACCCCGAATGTCAGGTTCTGATGATGCGCCTTGGCGCGCAGGCGCTTGATCTGATGCTGGCCTGTGCCGAAGGGCGGCTGGACCGCGCGCGGGTCAACTGGGCGGCGGATCACGCGCTTTGTGTCGTCATGGCCGCGAACGGCTACCCCGGCCATTCCGAAAAAGGCAGTATCATCTCGGGCCTGAACACCTTGCCCGAGGACAGCTTCCAGATGACCTTCCACGCCGGAACGACCGCAAGCGACGGCGCGATGACCGCGACGGGAGGGCGTGTGCTGAATGTCACCGCCCGCGGAGCAACCCTCGCCGATGCCCGCAGCCGCGCCTATGCGATGGTCGATCGGATCGACTGGCCCGGCGGATTTTGCCGCCGCGACATCGGCTGGCGCGCGCTTTAGGCTTGGTCTTTCGACAGGCTGGACCTTTCGACAGACTGGGCCTTTTGACTTCATTTTTGTCTAAATACTCAACTCCGCCCGCCGCACCCGGACCAACGGTTGGATTTGAGTATTTTTGCAAAAATGAAGTCCAAAGCCGCAAGCTCAGACCTGCCCTTGCACCCCGTCAGCCCCCGGCATAAGAAGCGCGCCATGTTCGGTGCAGCGCTGCGCGGGGAAGACGATGCCGCTTTTGGTGATGAAATTCGGCGGCACGTCCGTGGCAGACCTGGCGCGCATCGCGAATGCGGCCGAAAAGGTCAAGCGCGAGGTAGAGCGCGGCTATGACGTGATCGTCATCGTCAGCGCGATGTCGGGCAAGACGAATGAGCTGGTGGGCTGGGTCGAGCAGACCTCGCCGCTGTTTGATGCGCGCGAATATGATGCGGTGGTGTCGGCAGGCGAGAATGTGACGGCCGGGCTGATGGCGCTGACTTTGCAGGAAATGGATGTGCCGGCACGGTCCTGGCAGGGCTGGCAGGTGCCGATCAATACAACCTCGGCACATTCGTCGGCGCGGTTTGAATCGATCCCGCGCGCCAATATCGACGCGAAATTTGCCGAAGGATTCCGCGTCGCCGTGGTCGCAGGGTTTCAGGGCGTATCGGCAGAGGGGCGGATCACGACGCTGGGGCGTGGCGGGTCGGATACCACAGCCGTGGCCTTTGCCGCCGCCTTTGCCGCCGAGCGCTGCGATATCTACACCGATGTTGACGGCGTCTATACCACCGACCCGCGCATCACCAAAAAGGCCCGCAAGCTGGACCGCATCGCGTTCGAGGAAATGCTGGAACTGGCCAGCCTTGGCGCCAAGGTTCTGCAAACCCGGTCGGTAGAACTTGCCATGCGCTACAAAGTGCGGCTGCGGGTTTTGTCTTCGTTTGAAGACACGGATGAGACTTCTGGAACGCTGGTCTGCGATGAGGATGAAATCATGGAATCGAAAGTTGTCTCCGGTGTCGCCTATAGCCGGGATGAGGCGAAAATGACGCTGGTCAGGGTCGAAGACCGCCCCGGCATCGCTGCCGCGATCTTTGGCCCGTTGTCGGAAGCGGGCGTCAATGTCGACATGATCGTGCAGAATATCTCGGAGATCGAAGACCAAGGCGACACGCGCGCCTATACCGACATGACGTTTTCCTGCCCGGTCAATCAGGTGCTGCGCGCCCGCCGCGCGATGGAAGAGGCGCAGGCGGCGGGGCTGATCAGATACGCTGAACTTGTCGAGGATACGGAAGTGGCCAAGATCTCGGTCGTTGGCATCGGCATGCGCAGCCATGCCGGGGTGGCCGCGACGATGTTCAAGGCGCTGGCGTCGGAAAACGTGAATATCAAGGTCATTGCCACGTCGGAAATCAAGATCTCGGTCCTGATCGACCGCAAATACATGGAACTGGCCGTGCAGGCGTTGCACGATGCATTTGGGCTGGACAAGGCTGCCTGAGGGCGACAGCCTTACGCATTGATCCGGGAGGGGATGATTTTTGCCCACTCCCCTTTGCCGATCAACTCGCCTATAGATGGCAGCCAGAGCAGGGGATGCATCTGAATGCCTGAAAGATCGGAAAGCGAAAGCCGCAAATTGTTGCGGCGGCTGCGCGACAGCCTTGCAGAGCCGGGTGCCGGACAGGACCGGCTTGACCGGATCACGCATATCATCGCGGACTCGATCGGGTCAGAGGTCTGCTCGATCTATCTGTTCCGTGACAGCGATACGCTGGAGCTTTGCGCTACCGAAGGGCTCAAGCCCGAGTCGGTGCACCAGACGCGCATGAAGCTGGGCGAAGGACTGGTGGGCCGAGTCGCGCGCACGGCTACCCCGGTGAATACCGGCAATGCCCCCGCCGAACGCGGTTTTCGCTATATGCCCGAAACCGGGGAAGAGGTGTTTTCGGCCTTTCTGGGCGTGCCGATCCAGCGGGTTGGCGAGGGCTTGGGTGTACTGGTCGTGCAATCCAAAAAGACCGATGCCTATTCCGACGATCAGGTCTATGCGCTGGAAGTGGTGGCGATGGTGCTGGCTGAGATGACCGAACTTGGCGCGTTTCAGGGCGAGGGTGCCGCCCTTGCCCCCCTGCACCGCCAGCCGGTTCTGATAAGGGGTGGCACCGGGCAGGAAGGGGCTGCCGAGGGCCATGTCTGGCTGCACGAGGCGCGGGTGGTGGTCACCAACCCGGTGGCGGATGACCCGGTGCTGGAGACCGAACGCATCCGCGCCGCCGTGGGCGAATTGCGGGTGTCGGTCGACGATCTTTTATCGGTGCCAAGCCTTGATAAGGACCAAAAGCAGGTTCTGGAAGCCTACCGGATGTTCGCCCATTCGCGTGGCTGGCTGCGCCGTATGGAGGAGGACATCCAGCTTGGCCTGTCAGCTGAAGCCGCTGTCGAAAAAGAACAGTCGGCCACCCGCGCGCGCCTGCAACAGGTGCCCGACGCCTATCTGCGCGAGCGGCTGCATGATCTGGATGATCTGTCTAACCGGCTGTTGCGGATTCTGACCGGACAGGGCCTGAACACCGGTGCCGAAATGCCGGAAAATCCGGTGCTTGTGGCGCGCAACATCGGGCCTGCGGAATTGCTGGAATACGGGCGCAAACTGCGCGGCGTGGTGCTGGAGGAAGGCTCGGTCGGATCGCACGCCGCCGTGGTGGCGCGCGCGCTGGCGATCCCGTTGGTCATCAATGCCGGGCGGATCACCTCGGAGGCGCTGAACGGCGATCACATCTTGGTCGACGGCGATCAGGGCATCGTGCATCTGCGCCCCGACGATACCGTGGCCCGCGCGTTCCGCGAGAAGATCGCGATGTTTGCCAAGGCGCAGGAACGCTATGCGGGTCTGCGCGATCTGCCGGCGCAATCGACCTGCGGATCGGTGACCACACTTATGATGAACGCGGGTCTGATGGCCGACCTGCCAAGCCTGGAAGGATCGGGGGCTGCGGGGGTCGGGTTGTTCCGCACCGAACTGCAGTTCCTGATCCGCAATCATATGCCTAAACGGGCCGAGTTGGCGGTACTTTATGCCCGCGTGATGGATGCGGCCAAGGGTCGCCCGGTGGCGTTTCGCACTCTTGATATCGGGTCGGACAAGGTACTGCCCTATATGAAACCCAATGACGAGCCCAACCCTGCGATGGGCTGGCGCGCGATCCGGGTCGGGCTGGACAAACCCGGCGTGCTGCGGATGCAATTGCAGGCGCTGCTGCGGGCTGCGAACGGGCGGCCGCTTTCGGTGATGTTCCCCTTTGTGTCGGAAATGGGTGAATTCACCCAAGCCCGCGCGCAGTTTCTAAGCGAGATTCACCGCGAGAAAAGTCTGGGCCACGCTGTGCCAAGCGCGCTAAAGATCGGTGCCATGCTGGAGACACCGAGTCTGGCGTTTGCACCGCAATCTTTCTTCGATATGGTCGATTTCATCTCGATCGGGGGCAATGATCTTAAACAGTTCTTCTTCGCCGCTGACCGCGAGAATGAGCGGGTGCGGCGCCGCTATGACACGCTGAACACATCGTTCCTGACGTTTCTGGGCAAGATCGTCGGGCGCTGTGAAGAAACCGGCACGGCGCTGTCATTTTGCGGCGAGGATGCGGGCCGACCGGTCGAGGCGCTGGTTTTCGCCGCCCTTGGCATCCGCACGCTGTCGATGCGCCCTGCGTCCATCGGGCCGGTGAAGGCACTCTTGCGGCGGGTCAATCTGGACGAAGCGGGGGCCGTGATCCGGGCCGCCATGGATGCAGGCTGCGAAACGGTGCGCCCTGCGGTGATGGACTGGCTGGCGTCTCAGGCCGATTAGAGCGGATTTCCCTCAGTATGATTCAGATTGAAGGAAATCCAAGACATGCAAGCCATTGGGAATGTTGCGTGTTGCGTTTGACCTGCTGAACCCGACCAAGCGCAACACGCTCTAGGGGCAGCGGGTCTGCACGAAGGAAAATTCTTGAAGGAAGAATTTTAGGGGCGTTCCGCCCCCTCGCCCATGCCGGGCTCACCCCCTGAGGATATTTGTGAACAGAAAAAGTCTCAGGCACGGCGGGTCATCAGGTTTTGCTGACCGGCTTTTTGGTTGTGGCTTCGGCATAAAGCCGGGACACGTCTTCCATGCCATGATCATTGATCAGCCGCAGCAGTGCGAAGCGAATCTCGGCAAGATCGCGGTAGTGGTTCAGGAAGGCCACATTGAGCGCGGCCCCAGAGACAGCGCCCAGAACCGGAATTGCCTGCGCCGCCAGTTTCTGGCCAAGAGCGGCGGCAAGACGCGGGGCGACACGGGCGATGAGCGCCTGCAAAGCCGCGCCGTTCAGAGCAAGGCGCGCGCCCAGAAAGGCCGTATTGATGCCGTCGTCCTGTGCCAGTGGGCTGCCTGCGTTGAACACCCGCAGGCATTCGTCGCGCACCCAAGGATCGTCAGGGTTGAAGCCTTCCTTCTCGGCGGCGCGACGGATGGTGTGCAGGATCAGGGTGATGGTCACCGGCAGTTCGGCAAGCGATGTCGCAAGCCCGCCCATGCCCCCCGCGACCCCAGTCAGCGCAGCAACCGCGGGCGCTGCGTGGCGACCAAGATCGGGGGCAGAGCGACCGCGTGCAGCAAGGGCGTGGCCCTGTTCCAGCCCTCGGGCGACCATGGTTTCGATCTGTTGGCGCACGGGTTTGGGCAGCACCGCCATTTGCTGTTCGACCGAGCCACCCATGCGGTTCATCAGCGCCATCAGCGGCCCCGTCGCCCGCGCCTGACGCGCGGCAAGCGCCGCAATCTGTACGGCAAGGTCGGGGAGCGGATCTGGCGGCGCGTCTGTCATGGCACATAGGTAGGGTCCGGCCCGGCTCACTGCAATGCCCGGCAGGAGGGTTGACCGGGTCAGGTGGCCTTTGTGACCATGCCCCCCACCCCGGCCCAGGCGCCACTCACAAGATCAAAGCCCAGCACGCGGTCGGGGTTTGTGGGGGGGGGCATCACGACGTCTGTCAGCTTGTGAAAGCCAAAGCGGCTGTAATAGGGCGCATCGCCTACCAGAAGGACGCGCTCCCACCCCTGACGCCGCGCCTCGGCCAGACTTTCGTTGATCAGCAGGCCGCCCAGGCCTTCACCCTGCCGCGTCGGGTGCACGGCAATCGGGCCAAGCAAAAGGATGTCATGCTCGCCCACTTCGGCCGGCCAATAGCGGATTGCTGCGGCCAGCGCACCGTCTGCATCACGCAAAACCAGACACAGCGACGCCACCGTCGCCACCCCGTCGCGCAGCCGGTAGGATGACAGCGCCGTGCGCCCCGGCGAGAAACAATGGTCATAAAGCGCCTCGACCTCCCACCAGTCGGCCTCGGTCTCTTCCTCCAGTCGGTACAAGGGCAGTCTCCCGGACTGGAAGGACAATGTGAGGGGCGAATCCGCTGGAAACGCAGCTAGCATGACGCTACCTGAGGTTCAAACAGGAGATGAGGTTGCAGATGTTCTATCGCCCCGAAGATGGCCACGGACTGCCGCACAACCCGTTCAACGCGATCATCGCGCCGCGTCCGATCGGCTGGATTTCGACGCGCGGGCCAATGGGCGACAATTTGGCGCCCTATTCGTTCTTTAACGGCGTGGCCTACGACCCGCCGCAGGTGATGTTTGCGTCAACCGGGGTGAAGGACTCACTTCGGGCGGCCCGGGCGACGGGCGTATTCTGTGTGAACATGGTGACCGAAGGGCTGACCGATGCAATGAACGCAAGCGCTGCTTCGGTAGCCGAAGGGGTCGATGAATTCGGGCTTGCGGGACTGGAAAAGGCGACGTGCCACACGATTGACTGCCCCCGCGTGGCCGCCTCCCCCGCCGCTTTCGAATGCCGCGTGACACAGATCGTGACACTGGCGGGCGACGGGAATTTTGTGGTGTTCGGCGAGGTCACCGGGGTCCATATCGCGGAGGATGCGCTGACTGCCGGTCGGTTCGATACCGCCCGTCTGCACCCGTTGGCACGGATGGGATACATGGACTACACGGTGGTGGAGCGGAGTTTCGAGTTGAAGCGCCCGGACTGACGCATGTGTAGACGCCGCACGCCACTGCCGCCATAAGGGCACTGCACATCGTCAAGACTGGCCCGGAGCATGCCCGTGAAATCCGTAAAGGACTACATCCGCACAATCGCCGATTTTCCGCATCAGGGGATCCTGTTCCGTGACGTGACCACGCTTTTTGCCGACCCGCGCGGGTTCCGGATGTGCGTCGATCAGCTTCTTTCACCTTATGCCGGATTGCGCATCGACAAGGTTGCAGGGCTGGAGGCGCGGGGCTTCATCCTTGGCGGCGCTGTGGCACATCAGTTGTCGACAGGTTTCATCCCGATCCGCAAGAAGGGCAAACTGCCGGGCCGCACGATCGCGCAAAGCTATACGCTGGAATATGGCGAGGCCGTGGTCGAGGTGCATGACGACGCAATGCAGCCGGGCGAAAAGGTTCTGCTGGTCGATGACCTGCTGGCAACCGGTGGTACGGCCGAAGCCGGCATCCGCCTAATCGAGCGGTTGGGGGCCGAGGTCATCGGCTGCGCCTTCGTCGTTGATCTGCCCGACCTTGGCGGTCGCCGGAAACTGGAGGCGATGGGCATGGACGTCCACGCTCTTTGCGCATTTGACGGCCTTTGAGCCAAAACACCGCTCCCGCAGATCGTCGCTAACGATTTGGTAACACGAATCGAAATACACCTGTGGATGTCGGGTTGCCCCACAGCCCGGCAAGGCACTGCTTGCAACACGTGACCCAACTGACCCCACCCACCCCGCCGGTCCACCCCGGCGGGGTTTTTGTTTCAATAACAGACGTTTGCCACCAAACCCCAAAGGTCAGCCAACTTCATTTTTGCCCAAATACTCACCTTTGCCCTCGCCGCAACGACGACACAGGAAGATGAGTATTTTTACAAAAATGAAGTCTGATGAGAGGGTGGGATGGAGCGAAGGCGACGCCGTCCGAGCGGGGCTCGATGCCCCCGAGGACGGCCCCCCGGTACTATGTGTGCGACAATGGGTCAGAACGGAACGTCGTCGACCTCATGCGCGGCAATCACATAGCGGGCGACGATCTTTTTCACGCCTGCCTTCTCGAAGTCGACATCCAACTTGTCGCCTTCAATCGCCACCACATCGCCATAGCCGAATTTGGTGTGGAACACCCGGTCGCCCGTTACAAAAGATGATACCGCATCCAGATCAATCACGGTGTTCTTCGCCTCACGCGGTTGCGCGACGGGCCGGGTTGCTGCGCGGTCCTGCATCCGCCGCCAGCCGGGTGAGTTGTAGACATCGGCCTTGGTCGCGCGGTCCTCGATGGACGATCCGCCAAAGCCCCCAGCCGCTGCCCCGAACCCGCCGCCGTAAAGACCGGGCGGGGTCAGCACATCCACATGTGCCGCAGGCAGTTCGTCAATGAACCGCGACGGCAGCGCCGATTGCCACTGGCCATACACGCGCCGGTTCGAGGCGAACGAAATCGTGCACAAAGCCTCAGCCCGGGTGATGCCGACATAAGCCAGGCGGCGTTCTTCTTCTAGCCCTTTGTTATTCAACGGTTGTTCATCCATCGACCGCTGTGACGGAAACAATCCGTCTTCCCAGCCCGGCAGGAACACGGCGGGAAATTCAAGCCCTTTGGCGGCATGCAGCGTCATGATGCTGACCTTCTGGGCCGCCTCTTCCGTCTCATTCTCCATGATCAGGCTGACGTGTTCGAGAAACCCTTGCAGATTCTCGAACTGCTCCAGCGCTTTCACCAGTTCCTTCAGGTTCTCAAGCCGCCCCGGTGCTTCGGGCGTCTTGTCCTGCTGCCACATCTGGGTGTAGCCGGATTCTTCCAATATCTGCTCGGCGAGTTCGATATGACTGTGGCCCGCCACCAGCGTGCGCGCGTGCCAGCGGTCCACTCCGTCGACAAAGTGGCGCAACTGGCCCGCCCCCTTTCCGCCGATGCCACCGCCCGCCAGCAATTCCCGCGCGCCTTCCAGAAGCGGCACGCCGGATGCCCGCGCGGTGCGCTGTATATCTTGCTGCGCCTTGTCGCCAAGGCCGCGTTTGGGGGTATTCACCACACGTTCAAAGGCCAGATCATCCTCGGGCGAGACGGCAAGGCGGAAATAGGCCATCGCGTCGCGAATCTCCAGGCGTTCATAAAATCGCGGCCCGCCGATCACGCGGTAGGGCAGACCGATGGTCAGAAACCGGTCCTCAAACGCGCGCATCTGGTGGCTGGCGCGCACAAGGATTGCCATGTCGTCAAGGCCCAGCGGGTCCATGCTGCGGGTGCCGCGCTGCAACGCCTCCAGCTCGTCGCCGATCCAGCGCGCCTCTTCCTCGCCGTCCCAATGGCCGATCAGGCGGACTTTCTCGCCGCCTTCGCGGTCGGTCCACAGCGTCTTGCCCAGCCGCCCCTTATTGCCCGCAATTACGCCGGATGCGGCAGCAAGAATATGGGGGGTCGACCGGTAATTCTGTTCCAGCCGTACCACATGCGAGCCGGGAAAATCCTTTTCAAACCGCAGGATATTGCCCACTTCCGCGCCGCGCCAGCCATAGATCGACTGGTCATCATCGCCCACGCAACAGATGTTGCGATGCGCCTGCGCCAGCAGCCGCAGCCACAGATACTGGGCGACGTTGGTATCCTGATATTCGTCCACCAGAATATAGGGCAACCAGCGCTGGTATTGCGCCAGCACGTCCTTGTGGGTCTGAAAGATCGTCACGACATGCAGCAACAGATCGCCAAAATCGGTGGCGTTCAGGGTTTTCAGACGCTCCTGATACTGCTCGTAAAGCTCGGTGCCGCGGTTGTTATAGGCGCTGGCTTCCGAGGCTGGCACATTCGCGGGCGTCCAGGCGCGGTTTTTCCAGCTGTCGATCAGCCCCGCCAGCATCCGCGCGGGCCAGCGCTTTTCGTCGATGTTGGCGGCGGCAATCAGTTGTTTCAGAAGGCGAAGCTGATCATCGGTGTCCAGAATGGTGAAGTTCGATTTCAACCCCACCAGTTCGGCATGGCGGCGCAAGATCTTGACGCTGACCGAGTGGAAGGTGCCCATCCAGGGCATCCCCTCAATCTGCTGGCCCAGCATCCGGCCGACCCGGTCCTTCATCTCGCGCGCGGCCTTGTTGGTAAAGGTGACGGCCAGAATCTCGTTCGCGCGCGCCTTGCCGGTCATCAACAGATGCACGATCCGCGCCGTCAGCGCCTTGGTCTTGCCGGTGCCCGCGCCTGCCAGCATCAGAACCGGACCGTCCAGCGCCAGCACAGCCGCACGTTGGGCGGGGTTCAGATCATCCAGATACGGTTGCGGACGTGCCGCCATCGCCCGTTGGGACAATGGCACCGCCGCTTCAAACGCATCGCTTTCGTCGAACTGACTCATAGACGCAGCCTAGCGCAGCTTTTGCGGAAGTTAAAGAAGTGTTCGCTTTCCGTTCCGAATTTTCCGCGCAAGGTTAATCTGCGGCGGCGGCCTTGGCGATATCCTCAAACTTCGCGTCCAGTTCTTTGGCAACGTCGGCCAAAGCCGCGCCCCCGTCGGCACTGTAGGGTGCGAAGACATAGCTTGGCGTTTTCCACGCCAGAGTGGACGAGCCGTCGGCGTCTTCCGTCACATAAAACCGTATCGGGGCCTCGATCATCGCGGCGGTCGACAGGGGCAGCACGCGCACGGCGTATTGCGGGGCAAAGACGCCGATCACACGGTTGCCGGGAAGGGTGACGCCCAGCTTCGCCGCAGCCTCGGTCGGCCCGGCTTCAGTCACGACGCCCATCTTGTTGGCCTTGGTGGCGGCTTTCACCGCCTCGACCATATCGCCGTAAGGTTTGGCACTGTCGATCACGCGCCAGCCGTCACTTTCGGCCATCGGTTTGACAGCGGGGGTTTCTGCCCATGCGGCCATCGGCAAAACGGCAAGGGTCATGGCAAGTCTGCGCATCGGGTGGCTCCTGAAACATTGGGGATGGCGGATAATTGCACAGATCGCGCGGTCGGCCACATAACCTTCGCGTGAGGCGATCCGCGGCTTTGTGCGATGCAAGGTCGTATCCGCCCCTTGCGCTGCAGCGCGGCATGCCTAAAGTGCAGAGTTAATCACACCCACGGGGGGCGCCGAATGGCCGAGTTCAAGAAGATCCTGATCGCCAACCGGGGCGAGATTGCCATCCGCGTGATGCGCGCTGCCAACGAGATGGGCAAGAAGACCGTCGCCGTCTATGCCGAGGAAGACAAGCTTGGCCTGCACCGCTTCAAGGCGGATGAGGCGTATCGCATCGGCGAGGGGTTGTCTCCGGTGGGGGCTTATCTTTCCATCCCGGAAATCATCCGGGTGGCGAAACTTTCGGGGGCGGATGCGATCCATCCCGGTTATGGCCTGTTGTCCGAAAACCCCGATTTCGTCGAGGCTTGTGCGGCGGCTGGCATCAAGTTCATCGGTCCAAAGGCCGACACGATGCGCGCTTTGGGTGACAAGGCGTCAGCACGGCGCGTGGCAGTTCAGGCAGGCGTTCCGGTCATTCCGGCAACCGAAGTGCTGGGCGACGACATGGCGTTGGTCAAGAAACAGGCGGCGGAAGTGGGCTATCCCCTGATGCTCAAGGCGTCATGGGGTGGCGGCGGGCGCGGCATGCGGCCGATCAACAATGAGGCAGAGCTTGCCGACAAGGTGCGCGAAGGCCGGCGCGAGGCGGAAGCCGCCTTTGGCAACGGCGAGGGCTATCTGGAAAAGATGATCCTGCGCGCGCGTCATGTCGAAGTGCAGATATTGGGCGACAGCCATGGCAATATCTACCACCTGTATGAGCGTGACTGCACCGTGCAGCGCCGCAATCAGAAAGTGGTCGAGCGCGCCCCTGCCCCCTATCTGACCGAAGCACAGCGCGCCGAGGTGTGCGAACTTGGCCGCCGCATCTGCGCCCATGTGAATTACGAATGTGCCGGCACCGTCGAATTCCTGATGGATATGGACGATGAGAAATTCTATTTCATCGAAGTCAATCCGCGCGTGCAGGTCGAACATACGGTGACCGAAGAAGTCACCGGCATCGACATCGTGCAAAGCCAGATCCGCATCGCCGAGGGCAAGACACTGGCCGAAGCCACGGGCGTGGCACGCCAGGAAGACATCACCCTGTCGGGCCATGCCGTGCAGTGCCGCGTCACCACGGAAGACCCGCAGAATAATTTCATCCCCGACTATGGCCGCCTGACCGCTTACCGCAGCGCCACGGGCATGGGGATCCGGCTGGATGGTGGCACGGCCTATGCGGGCGGTGTCATCACGCGCTATTATGACAGCCTGCTGGTCAAGGTGACGGCATGGGCGCAGACGCCGGAAAAGGCGATTGCGCGGATGGACCGGGCGTTGCGTGAATTCCGTATTCGCGGGGTTTCCACCAACATCGCCTTTGTCGAGAACCTGCTCAAACACCCGACTTTCCTCGACAATACCTATACAACCAAATTCATCGACACGACGCCCGACCTTTTCACCTTCAAGAAACGGCGCGACCGGGCTACGAAAATCCTGACCTATATTGCCGACATCACGGTGAACGGGCATCCCGAAACCGCAGGCCGCGCCAAACCCGAGGCCGAATTGCGCACGCCAAAGCCCCCGGTGGCACAGGGCGAGCCGATGATGGGCACCCGCAACCTCTTGGAGCAAAAGGGCCCCAAGGCGGTTGCCGACTGGATGTTGAAACAGCAGAAACTCCTGATCACCGACACCACGATGCGCGACGGGCACCAATCACTTCTGGCAACCCGGATGCGGTCCATCGACATGATCCGCGTGACCCCAGCCTATGCCGCCAATCTGCCGCAACTGTTCAGTGTGGAATGCTGGGGCGGGGCGACGTTCGATGTGGCGTATCGGTTCTTGCAGGAATGTCCCTGGCAGCGCCTGCGCGACATCCGCGCGGCATTGCCCAATGTGATGACGCAAATGCTGCTGCGCGCCTCGAACGGGGTCGGCTATACCAACTATCCCGACAATGTGGTGCAGGGCTTTGTCAAACAGGCGGCCGCTACGGGCGTTGACGTATTCCGCGTGTTCGACAGCCTGAACTGGGTTGAAAACATGCGCGTGGCCATGGATGCCGTGGTCGAGGCGGAAAAGGTCTGCGAAGGCTCCATCTGCTACACGGGCGACATGCTGAACCCCGACCGGGCGAAGTATGACCTGAAATATTATGTCAAAATGGGCAAGGATTTGCGCGATGCGGGCGCGCATGTGCTGGGGCTGAAGGATATGGCGGGGCTGCTGAAACCCGCCGCCGCCCGCGTTCTGGTGCGGGCGCTGAAAGAAGAGGTCGGCCTGCCGATCCACTTCCACACCCATGATACGGCGGGTATCGCCTGCGCCACCATCCTTGCTGCGGCCGAAGCGGGCGTTGATGCCGTGGATTGTGCGATGGATGCGCTTTCGGGCAACACGTCACAAGCGACGCTTGGAACGGTCGTGGAATCGCTGGCCCATACCGAACGTGACACCGGGCTGAGCATTGCCGCCATCCGCGAAATCTCCAACTACTGGGAGGCGGTGCGCGGCCACTATGCGGCCTTCGAATCTGGCCTTCAGGCCCCCGCGTCAGAGGTTTACCTGCACGAGATGCCGGGGGGTCAGTTCACCAACCTCAAGGCACAGGCGCGATCCCTGGGGCTGGAGGACCGCTGGCATCAGGTGGCGCAGGCCTATGCCGATGTGAACGCGATGTTCGGCGATATCGTCAAGGTCACGCCGTCGTCCAAGGTGGTGGGCGATATGGCGCTGATGATGGTGGCGCAGAACCTGACCCGCGCGCAGGTCGAAGACCCCAAGGTTGATGTGGCCTTCCCTGATTCCGTCGTGGATATGCTGCGCGGCAATCTGGGCCAACCGCATGGCGGCTGGCCTGCGGCGATTCAGAAAAAGGTGCTGAAAGGCGACACACCGATGACCGACCGCCCCGGCGCGCATCTGCCCCCGGTGGATATGGAGGCTGCCCGCACGAAACTTGCCGCCGATCTGAAAGCCGCGGCCGAGGATGGCGACGAAGTCACCGTCGATGACGAAGACCTGAACGGCTATCTGATGTATCCGAAGGTCTACATGGATTACCGCACCCGCCACCACGTCTATGGCCCGGTGCGCGCCCTGCCGACGCAGACGTTCTTTTACGGCATGCAGCCGGGCGAGGAAATCACCGCAGAAATCGACCCCGGCAAAACGCTGGAAGTGCGTCTGCAAGCCGTGGGTGACACCACCGATGATGGCGAAGTGCGGGTGTTTTTCGAGTTGAACGGCCAGCCCCGCGTGATCCGCGTGCCCAACCGCGCGATCAAGGCCAAAACCGCCGCCAAGCCGAAAGCGCAGGACGGCAACGCCGCCCATATTGGCGCACCCATGCCGGGATCGGTGGCAAGCGTGGCCGTCAGCGTGGGCCAGAAGGTCAATCCGGGCGATCTTTTGCTGACCATCGAGGCGATGAAGATGGAAACGGGCCTCCACGCCGACCGCACCGCCACGATCAAGGCGCTGCATGTGTCACCGGGCAGCCAGATTGACGCGAAAGACCTGCTGATCGAGCTTGACGAGTGAACTGATTGGTTTAGCTTGCCTGCATCACAGCGGGAGGACAGAATGACAGTGTCGATCACTCCGCTTTACGCGGCGCTGCTGACGCTGTTCTTCGTTCTTCTGTCGGCCCGTGTGATCACCTATCGCCGCGCAAACAAGGTATCGCTTGGCAGCGGCGGCGATGCGGTTCTGGAACGCCGCATCCGCGCGCAGGGCAATTGCGCCGAATATGCGCCGCTTGGACTGGTTCTGATGCTGGGCGCTGAACTGGCCGGGGCCGGACCGGTCTGGCTGCAATCTACCGGTCTTTTACTGCTGGCGGGCCGTTTTCTGCACGGAACGGCGTTTTCCTTTCTGGACCCCAACATGCCGATGCGCGTCGGCGGGATGGTGCTGACCCTGACATCGCTGGTGGTCAGTGCGCTGGCCTGTCTTGTCGCATCGTTTTAATGCACCCCGAAATCGCAGCCCCCGCGATTTTCCCCCTTGCAGCCCGCGCCCCAAGTTTATAGATGATCGCTACCGAAACGGAGTGCGGGCGTAGCTCAGGGGTAGAGCATAACCTTGCCAAGGTTAGGGTCGAGAGTTCGAATCTCTTCGCCCGCTCCAGTTTCGATTAAAGTGGCCGCGCCTTCGGGGGCGGCTTTTTTCTTTGCGCAAAAGCATCCTTTGTCACAGCGCGCGGAATGACGATTCAGTGGTCATATCGCAGCTGCGGTTGCTTTGCAGAGTGGTTTGTTTGCTTTCGGGTCTTGCACCTTTTCACGGGCCCATAGTTTTGGTCTGTGACAATTCCCGCAGCCCGAAGGATAAACCCGCGAAACTCTGATTTCTGGATGGGTTACATCGGCTATATCGGGTTGTTTCTGCTTTTGAAGCAGGAACCGTTCGCAAACCGGACGGTGACGGCGATCACTCAAAGCAAGATCACTGAAAGTCTGGGAGTCAAATCCGCACCCGCGCGGCTGATCAACCAGTCCGACAGCCTGACAGCAGCCGCCTGACCGTCACGATGACCAATGACGCCACGGCGGCCTGCGTCGTTGCGATTTTCGTGAAGGACGCAAAGATTGGCACAGCACTTTTGATCATCGCGCGCCCGACGCGGTGGAGGATGAGATCACTCATCTACACCAACCGCGTGACGGAGAAAAATGCCGTCCTTACATTTAAGGCCCCGGCGCTGCCCAAAATAACCTACGATCGTGGACGCCGCCGGCCCCATCGGTGGGTTGCCACTATGGCTTTACCGGTCGGGCGATATGTACGGTTCGTTCAGCAACGGGCTTTATCTGCCGATCCAGGGCTGGGAACCACTCACGTCATTGCGGAAGGCCGCAATCAGAGCGTGTCCGACAAAGGGGTCCGCCGCATCACCGTTGATGGCACCGATCTTGACCGCAGTTGAAGCCCTTGTCGCACGCCCCCGCCCCGGCCTATAAGGCCGCACCCGCAGCAGGAGCGCGCCATGCGTAAGGCCACCATCACCCGCAAGACCGCCGAGACCGAGATCACGGCGACCCTGAACCTTGACGGATCAGGGGTTTACGATGTGCAGACCGGCGTGGGTTTTTTCGACCACATGGTTGACCAGCTTGCCCGCCATAGCCTGATCGACATCACCCTGCGCGCGAAAGGCGATCTGCACATCGATGATCACCACACGGTCGAGGATTGCGGCATCGCCATCGGGCAGGCGCTGGCAGAGGCACTGGGCGACAAGCGCGGCATCCGGCGTTACGGCGATTGTGCGCTGGCGATGGATGATGCGCAGGTGCGTTGCGCGCTGGATCTGTCAGCGCGGCCTTATCTTGTGTGGAACGTCGATTTTCCGACGGCCAAGATCGGCACGTTCGATACCGAACTGGTGCGTGAGTTCTTTCAGGCGCTGGCCAGCCACGGTGGCATCACCCTGCATGTCGACCGCGTGCATGGCATCAACTCGCACCACATCGCCGAGTCCGCCTTCAAGGCCGTGGCCCGCGCATTGCGGCAGGCGGTAGAGGCTGACCCTCGCCACGCGGATGCGATCCCGTCCACCAAGGGCGCGCTGTGAGCCTGACTGTTCTGGTCGATTACGACAGCGGCAATCTGCATTCCGCGCAAAAGGCGTTTGAGCGCATGGCGCGGACGGGTGCGGGCGGCGAAGTGTTGGTCAGCAGCCGCCCCGAAGACGTGGCCCGCGCCGACCGGATCGTGCTGCCGGGCGACGGTGCCTTTCCCGCCTGCCGCGCCGCGTTGGGCGCATACGGCGGCCTGTTCGAGGCGATAGAAGAGGCCGTGACCCACCGCGCCCGCCCCTTCCTTGGCATCTGCGTCGGCATGCAGATGATGGCCACCGAGGGGCGCGAATACCGCCCGACCCCCGGTTTTGGCTGGATTTCCGGCACGGTCGACCGGATCATCCCCGCCGATCCCGCACTGAAAGTGCCGCATATGGGCTGGAATGATCTGGTGATTGATGCGCCCCATCCCGTGCTTGCGGGCATCAGCACGGGCGATCACGCCTATTTCGTACATTCCTATCATTTCACGGTCGCGAACCCGGCAGAACGCCTCGCCCATGTCGATTACGCGGGTGACGTGACCGCGATCATCGGGCGCGACACCATGATCGGCATGCAGTTTCACCCCGAGAAAAGCCAGGCCACCGGCCTGCGCCTGATCGCCAATTTCCTGAACTGGCGGCCCTGATGGACCTTGCGGCGATCCTTGCGCGGATCGGCAAGGATATGGCCGCAGCCACTGACCGGGGCACGGTTGCAAGCTATATCCCCGAGCTTGCCGATGTGGACCCCGCACAATTCGGCATGGCCATTGCCTTGCCCGACGGGCAAGTGTTGACCACGGGCGATGCCGAGGTGTCCTTCTCGATCCAGAGTGTCAGCAAGGTCTTTGCCCTTGCCGTAGCGCTTGGCCGGTTGGGCGACCAGCTTTGGCCGCGGGTGGGGCGCGAGCCGTCGGGTCTTGCCTTCAACTCGATCCTGCAACTGGACGCCGAACACGGGATTCCGCGCAATCCGTTCGTCAACACCGGAGCCATTGTCGTGACGGATGCGATTCTGGCGGGCCGCACCCCGCGCGAGGTTCTGGCCGAACTTCTGACCTTCATCCGCGCGGCGGCGGGCGATACCGATATCCATATCAACGAAGCCGTCGCCCGGTCGGAAACCGCAACCGGCCACCGCAACCGCGCCATCGCACATTTTCTGGCCGCACATGGCAATCTGCGCGCCTCGCCCGACATGGCGACCGGCACCTATTTCCACCAATGCGCCATCGAGATGAACTGCGTGCAACTCGCCCGCGCGGGCCGCTTTCTGATGGATGCCACCGCCAGCCCCCGGATGCTGTCAGCGGCCCGCGTGCGCCGGATCAACGCGCTGATGATGACCTGCGGGCATTATGACGCCTCTGGCGAATTCGCCTACCGCGTGGGCTTGCCGGGCAAAAGCGGCGTCGGTGGCGGGATTCTGATCATCGCCCCCGAACGCGCGTCCATCGCCGTCTGGTCGCCCGGCCTGTCGGTGCAGGGCAATTCCAAACTGGGCACGGAAGCCGCCGAGGTTTTGGCCCGTGCCACCGGCTGGTCAGTCTTCGGTTAGGTTACTTCAGCCGCTGCCACTGGCCGCCATCGCGGCAGATGCCGAACACGCAACCCTGCACGGCCAGATTATCGCCCGAGAGCGTCATCTTGGAATTATAAGTCTTGTCGCGGTCCGGCGACCAGACCTTGCCATCACCATATGCGCCGTCGCCCTTGGCCATCATATCCCAGACAATCTGCTTGCCGACATTCGGGCTTTCGATCTGCTTGCCGCTGCCGTCAAACGCCTTGACCAGCGTGCCGCAGAACGCGGAGCCGCAGGGCGCGATCTGGATATGGCCGAAGTTGCCGTTGTCATCGGGCTTGGTCTTCCATGTGCCTTCCACCGGGTCGGCAACAGCTGCCCCCGCGCCAAGGATCAGGGCCGCCGTCAGCAAAAACCGTTTCATCGCCATCTCCTCCCAAGGATTTTCCCGATCATCCGCCCGCCCGGCCTTTCAATCAAGCCTGACGTTGGGTCGCACCCTTGGCAAGCGGCCACCCGCATGGCATCACGCGCCACGAAACCCGGAGCGCGCGCATGATCCTTTACCCCGCCATCGACCTGAAAGACGGCCAATGCGTGCGCCTGTTGCGCGGCGAGATGTCGGCAGCCACAGTGTTCGGCACCGATCCCGCCGCACAGGCCGCTGCGTTTCAGGAGGCGGGCTGCGCGTGGCTGCATCTTGTCGATCTGAACGGCGCCTTTGCAGGCCATCCGGTGAACGGCGCGGCGGTTGAAGCGATCCTTGCCGGCGTGACGGTGCCCTGCCAGTTGGGCGGCGGCATCCGCGACATGGCCACGGTGGAGCGCTGGCTGACGCGCGGCATCACCCGCGTGATCCTTGGCACCGTGGCGGTGGAAAATCCGGGCCTCGTGCGACAAGCGGCAAGCGCCTTCCCCGGACAGATCGCCGTGGGCATCGACGCCCGCAAGGGCCGTGTCGCCACCAAAGGCTGGGCTACGGAAACCGACGTGATGGCCAACGACCTTGCCCGCAGCTTTGAGGATGCGGGCGTCGCCGCGATCATCTACACTGACATAGACCGCGATGGCGCAATGCAGGGCCCCAACATCGACGCCACCGCCGCCCTTGCCCGCGCGGTAACGATCCCCGTTATCGCATCGGGCGGCGTGTCCTCGATGGCCGACCTCGCCGCCCTGCGCGACACGGGCGTTATCGCCGGAGCCATCTCGGGCCGCGCGCTTTACGATGGCGCGATTGATCTTGCGGCGGCCCTCAAAGCCTTGCGCTGACACTCCCCTTTTTCTGTTCACAAATATCCGCATGAATCGAACGGCTTGGGGGTGAATTGGCGCACAGCGCCAAGAGGGGGGATGACAGCCCCCTTCCCTTGCCCATGCCCGCCGCGTAAAAGACGGCAAAGGACCGCACATGCTCAAAACCCGCCTCATCCCCTGCCTCGACGTGGCCGATGGCCGCGTGGTCAAGGGCGTGAACTTTGTCGGCCTTGTGGATGCGGGCGATCCGGTGCAGGCGGCGATGGCCTATGACGCTGCGGGCGCCGACGAGCTTTGTTTTCTCGACATCAACGCCACCCACGAAAACCGCGGCACGATGTTTGATCTGGTCACCCGCACCGCCGAGCATTGCTTCATGCCGCTGACGGTGGGGGGCGGGGTGCGCACGCATCACGACGTGCGCGCATTGTTGCTGGCGGGCGCCGACAAGGTCAGCTTCAACTCTGCCGCCGTGGCCGACCCCGATGTTGTGGCCGAGGCTGCCGACCGCTTTGGCAGCCAGTGGATTGTTGTGGCGATAGATGCCAAGACCACAAGTCCCGGAAAATGGGAGATCTTCACCCACGGCGGGCGGCGCGCCACCGGCATCGACGCGGTCGAATTTGCGCGCACCGTGGCCGCAAAAGGCGCGGGTGAGATTTTGCTCACCTCAATGGACCGCGATGGCACGAAATCAGGCTTCAACCTGCCCCTGACCCGCGCGGTTGCCGATGCGGTGTCGATCCCGGTCATCGCCTCGGGCGGGGTTGGCACGCTGGATCACCTTGTCGACGGAGTGCGCGACGGCCACGCCAGCGCGGTCCTTGCCGCCTCGATCTTTCACTTCGGCACGTTCAGCATCGGGCAGGCCAAAGCCCATATGGCCGCCGCAGGTATCCCCATGAGGATGACATGACCATGCCCGAAACTGCCTTGGGCTCTGCCCTTGACCGCCTTGCCGCGACCATCGCCGCGCGCAAGGGTGCCAACCTCGAAACCTCCTGGACGGCAAAGCTGCTGGCCAAGGGCCCGGAAAAATGTGCAGCGAAATTTGGTGAAGAAGCCATCGAGGCGGTCATCGAGGCCACCAAGGGCGACCGCGCCCGGCTGACCTCGGAAGCGGCCGATGTGCTGTACCATCTGCTTGTGATGCTGGCCGCACGCGACGTGACACTTGCCGATGTCGAGGCCGAACTGACCCGCCGTGAAGGTCAATCGGGATTGGCCGAAAAGGCCGCACGTCGCTGACGCGCTAAAATTTTTAAGTAAAAATTTTGGCCGGAGATTTGCAATCTTGGGCGCGCTACAACCCCAACCGTGGAATCTCGATCGCCGGGCAGCGGTCCATCACCACCGCCACACCCTGCGCGCGGGCCAGGTCTGCTGCTTCTTCATTGATCACATCAAGCTGCATCCACACCGTGCGCAACCCCTTAAGGTGCGCAAGCGCCTCTTGCACCACCGGCAGCACCGCATCCGACCGCCGAAAGATATCAACCATATCAACAGGTTCTGCGATATCAGACACTTGAGCGCACACCACCTCGCCGAGTGCTGTCTGCCCCGCCTGCCCCGGATTGACCGGGATCACCCGGTAACCCCGCCCGGCCAGATACGCACCGACCCGGTGGCTCGGCCGGTCAGGATTGGGTGACCAGCCGACAAGTGCGATGGTTTTGGTGCCCTGCAGGATGTCACGCAGCGTCTGGTCAGATGTCATGATGCCTGCCGATCAAAAAAAGCGCCCGAGCCATTTGGCCGGGCGCAGTCACGGAACGAGGGACAGTGAAGGAAGAAACGAGCGTTCCGGGCCCGTCTCTGACATCAACATGGGGATGATTTGCGCCATTTGAAGACCCTGTCGCACAGTTGTGATCACCGCACCGCAACCGCATAGAGCGCCACCGCCGCCGCGTTGGATACGTTAAGCGAGCCGAACTCGCCCGCAAACGGTACACGCACCAGCCTGTCGCAGGTGTCGCGCGTCTTGTCACGCAGGCCTGGCCCTTCGGCCCCCAGCACGATGCCGATCGGGCGGGTTCCAGCCTCGGCCACGGCGTCGGCCAGCGTGACCTCGGCCTCGCCGTCCAACCCCAGCAAAACATAGCCCATTCCGCGCAACTCCTCCATCGCGTCGGCCAGATTGACCACCCGCAGATAGGGTTGCCGCTCCAGCGCGCCACTTGCGGTTTTTGCCAGCGCTCCGGTTTCGGGGGCCGAATGGCGCTGGGGGGCGATCACCGCACGCGCGCCGAAGACCTCGGCCGACCGCAGCACGGCACCGACATTATGCGGATCTGTCACGCGGTCCAGCAATACAACCAAAGGCTTGCCGTGCCCTTCGATACAGACGTCGGCCAGACTGCCCCAATGCAGGGGTTTTACCTCCAACGCGGCCCCCTGATGCACCGAGCCGTCATCAATGGGCACCGAGAATTTGCGCGGATCGACAATCTCGGGCTCCATCCCGCTGGCGGCGACGGCATCTTCCAGCTTGTCAAAGGCGTTCTTGGTCAACACCAGATGCAGCTTGACCCGCGCCGGATTCATCAGCGCGTCGCGCACGGCGTGCAGGCCAAACAGCCACACCGTTTCCGTCGCCGCCTGCCGCTTGGCGCGCTCTTTCTCGATCACCCAGGCGGGTTTGGTCTGTTGCATGAGGTTGCGTCCCGATTTGCTGCACCATGAATGCGGCCCACCCATGCCCAGTGCAAGTGCAAAAGGCCCGTATTTCACCTTGACGCCCCAAACCGCCTGCCGTATTCCGCCGGACCAGTGGGCGACGTGCTGCAAGGTGCGGCAGCGGACTGTAACTCCGCCGAGGCGACTCGTGCCTGGTTCGATTCCAGGGTCGCCCACCATTTTATTTCAAAGCAATGACTTAGAAACCGTTTTCTCCCGGTGCGCCGCACAAGTGAGACACACGGCATGCACCACACGGCATATTTAAGCACTTCGCGCCACGGCATTTTCTACTTCCGCTGGCCGATCCCCGCCGCTTTTCATCCGCAAGGCAGACGCAGACTGAGCTAAGGTGCATGCCATCCTGACGGAAAGCCCGCGCAAACGCGCGGTAAACACCGGTGCCGACACGCCTGCATTGCTGAAGGGGTTGCTCTACGGCACGGATGGCGCGGCGTTCTCGCCGACCCACACCCGCAAGGGCGGGCGGCTGTACCGCTACTAAGTTAGCCAGACTGTGCTGAAAAGCACGGCGCCGTGTCATGCCCCGTGGGCCGGGTGCCTGCGGGCGAAATTGAGGCGGCTGTCATCAACCAATTACGCGGCTGGCGCAAGGAGATGATCTTGCCGGATGATGCGTCCAAAGCCCGCAAGGCGGACAACACGCGGATCAAAGCGCTGGCACGGGCTTTTCGATGGAAGCGGATGCTGGAAAGCGGTGAGTTCACGACCATTTCTGAACTGGCTGTCAAAGAGAAGATCGCGCCGTCTTATATGACCCGATTGCTTCGGTTGACCCTACTGGCACCCGGAATCGTGGAAGAAATTTTGGCGGGGTTCTGCGGGCGACAAATCACGTTAACCAAACTGATGGAGCCGTTTCCAGTGGTATGGGCAGACCAGCGATTGTAGGTCCGAAGTCGGCCCAAAGCGGACGATGGAAGGTTGTTCACATGCTTTTGAGCCGCGTCACCGAAGCAGCCACTCGTGCCAGTCGGAGCAAGACGCAGAAAGCATCCGCTTTGATCGCGGATCGGTCATTTCTGCGCCTGTCTCCTCCAGCCTCTCCACGCCCCGCGCCAAGGCTTGAGCCGTCCTATCGTCAACGCCCATGCTCCGACCGCGAGCCCGCACACCAAGGTCTTGGAGACAGTTCCCATCGTG
>JBBQZP010000030.1:0-44380 GCA_038207585.1 Rhodobacterales bacterium
GGAGGACTGCGCCCGCCTCTCGACCGCCGTGTCGGCCGCGCTCGACGTCGAGGACCCCATCGAGGAGGCCTACACGCTCGAGGTGTCGTCGCCCGGCATCGACCGGCCGCTGACCCGGCTCAAGGATTTCGACCAGTGGCAGGGGTTCGAGGCCAAGCTGGAAACCGAAGATCTGATCGACGGCCGCCGCCGGTTCAAGGGAATGCTTGCGGGCATCGAAGGCGACGAAGTGCTGATCGAGATCGAGGAAGGCAAGGAAGTGCTGACCATCGGCCTGAAATTCGAATGGCTGTCGGATGCGAAACTGATCCTGACCGATGACCTGATCCGCGACGTGTTGCGTGGGCGCAAGGATGCGGGCCTGATCGACGAGGCACAGTTTGACGAGGTCGAAACCGTCCTTGACGATGACGATGAAGATGACGCCCCGAACGGGGCCGCAGAGGAGAGTAAGTGAATGGCGATCACGTCAGCCAACCAGCTTGAGCTTTTGCAGACCGCAGAGGCCGTAGCGCGCGAAAAGATGATCGACCCCGCGCTGGTGGTCGAGGCGATGGAAGAAAGCCTCGCCCGGGCCGCCAAGTCGCGCTACGGCTCGGAACTTGATATCCGCGTCAAGATCGACCGCAAGACCGGTCGTGCCACGTTTGCGCGCATCCGCACCGTGATTGCCGACGATGCCGAACTGGAAAACCACCACGCGCAGATGTCGGTCAAGGATGCGAAAAAGCATCTGGCCGACCCGCAGCCCGGTGATGAGATCATCGACGAAGTACCTCCGGTTGATCTGGGCCGGATTGCCGCGCAATCGGCCAAGCAGGTGATTCTGCAAAAGGTCCGTGAGGCCGAGCGTGATCGCCAGTATGAGGAATTCAAAGATCGTCAGGGCCAGATCATCAACGGTCAGGTCAAGCGCGAGGAATACGGCAACATCATCGTCGATATTGGCCGGGGCGAGGCGATTCTGCGCCGTAACGAAAAGATCGGCCGCGAAAGCTATCGTCCGAACGACCGTATCCGCTGTTACATCAAGGATGTGCGCCGCGAACCGCGCGGCCCGCAGGTTTTCCTGTCACGCACTGATCCGCAGTTCATGGCGGAACTGTTCAAGATGGAAGTGCCGGAAATCTACGATGGCATCATCGAGATCAAGGCCGTGGCGCGTGATCCGGGCAGCCGGGCCAAGATTGCCGTGATCAGCTATGACAACTCGATCGACCCCGTCGGCGCCTGCGTTGGTATGCGCGGCAGCCGGGTTCAGGCCGTGGTGAACGAGCTTCAGGGCGAAAAGATCGACATCATTCCGTGGAATCAGGATCAGGCGACGTTCCTTGTGAACGCGCTGCAGCCTGCCGAGGTTTCCAAGGTTGTGATCGACGAGGAGGCCGGCAAGATCACCGTGGTCGTGCCCGACGAACAGCTGTCGCTGGCCATCGGGCGTCGTGGTCAGAACGTGCGTCTGGCCAGCCAGTTGACCGGGCTCGATATCGACATCATGACCGAATCGGATGAAAGCGCGCGCCGTCAGGCCGAATTCACCGAGCGGACCCAGTTGTTCATCGACACGCTGGATATCGACGAGATGATGGCGCAGCTTCTGGTCGCCGAAGGCTTCACCAATCTGGAAGAAGTGGCTTACGTCGAGCTCGACGAGCTGTTGTCCATCGACGGTTTCGATGAAGGCACCGCAGGCGAATTGCAGGCCCGCGCCCGTGATTATCTTGAGGCCGCGAACACCAAGGCAATGGAAAACGCCCGCGCCTTGGGTGTCGAAGACAGCCTTGTGAACTTTGAGGGCCTGACGCCGCAGATGCTGGAGGCTTTGGCAAAAGACAATATCAAGACTCTGGAAGATTTCGCGACCTGCGCCGATTGGGAACTGGCCGGTGGCTGGACCACGGCGAACGGTCAGCGCGTCAAGGATGATGGCGTGCTGGAGCCTTTCGACGTCAGCCTTGAAGAAGCGCAGACCCTTGTGATGACCGCGCGGGTCATGCTGGGCTGGGTTGATCCGGCTGACCTTGAACCTAAAGTCGAAGATACCGATATGGAGGTCGAGGCGTAAGCCTCGGGCCAACCAGACATGACCCGCGGCGGACGGATCGAAGACCACGAAGACCCCGAACGCCGCTGCATCGTAACGGGTGAGCGTCAGCCCAAGGCCGGCCTGATCCGCTTTGTGATCGGGCCTGACGCGCAGGTGGTGCCGGACCTTCTGGCGAAGCTGCCGGGGCGCGGCTTCTATGTGTCGGCAGACAGGGCGGCGCTGGACAAGGCGGCGGCCAAGGGTCTGTTCGGACGGGCGGCCAAACAGGCCGTTGTGGTGCCCGAAGGTCTGACCGCGATGGTCGAAGCGTTGCTTGCGCGGCGGGTGGTTGATCTGGTCAGCATGGCGCGCAAGACCGGCGGCGCCGTGACCGGGTTCGAGAAGGTGAAAGAGTGGTTGGTGAACGGCAAGGCGCGGGTTCTGATACAGGCCAGCGACGGGTCGGAACGCGGAAAGGCCAAGCTGCATCCCCCGGAAGGTGAGAACCGGTTCATCGGCTGTCTCACCTCAGGGGAATTGGGTTTGGCTTTCGGACGGGACTATGCAATACACGGCGCGCTTGCGGCTGGTGGACTCAACCAACGTGTTGTAGAGGAAGCCGCACGGCTCGCCGGATTTCGCGAGCAGACGGGCGGCACAGCCGCCGAAAAGGATAGACAAGACGCATGAGCGATACTGACGGGAAGAAACCTTTGGGCCTTGGCGGCGTGCCGCGTTCAGGACAGGTGAAGCAAAGCTTCAGCCACGGCCGGACGAAAAGTGTGCTGGTCGAGACGAAGCGCAAGCGCGTTGTCGTTCCGACAAAGCCCGGCGCAGCCTCTGTAACCGGGGCGACAACGACTGTTGCCGGTGATCCGTCCAAACGGCCCGCAGGCATTTCGGATGTCGAGATGGAACGCCGGATGGCGGCCCTGCGCAACGCCAAGTCGCGCGAGGCCGAAGACGCGGTGAAACGCGCCGAAGACGACCGTGTGCGCGAGGAAGACCGCGCCCGTCGCCGCGAAGAGATCGAGACGAAAGAACGCGAGGATGCGGCCCGCGAAGCCTCCCTCAAGGCGCGTGCCGAAGAAGAAGAGCGTGCCGCCAAGGCCGAAGCTGCGGCCCGCGCCGAGGCCAGCGAAGCCCGCAAGGCCGATGTTCTTGGCACCCGGTCGCGGTCCACCGCGGCCCCCGCCCCTTCGGCTGCGGCGACCCCTGCTGCTGCGGCGGCGGTGGATGATCCCACCACGCGCGGTCCCGCCTCGCTCAAACCCGCGTTGGGTCCGCGCAAGACCGACCGCGAGCGCGATGACCGTGGCACCAATGACCGTGACCGCAAGGCCAAGCAAACGGAAGACGCGCGCCGCACCGGCAAGCTGACCCTGAATGAGGCGCTTGCCGGTGAAGGAGGGCGCACGCGCAGCCTTGCCGCAATGAAGCGCAAGCAGGAAAAGGCCCGTCAAAAGGCGATGGGCCTGTCCAGCAAGCCCGAAAAGCAGGTGCGCGATGTGCAGCTGCCCGAAACCATCGTGGTGCAGGAACTCGCGAACCGGATGGCCGAACGCGCCGCCGATGTGGTCAAAAGCCTGATGAAAATGGGCATGATGGTCACGATGAACGAGGCGATTGACGCCGACACCGCCGAACTTGTGATCGAGGAATTCGGCCACAAGACCGTGCGCGTCTCGGATGCCGACGTGGAACAGGTTATCGACCAGGTGCAGGACAGCGCCGAAAGTCTGCTGCCGCGCCCGCCGATTGTCACGATCATGGGCCATGTCGACCACGGCAAGACCTCGCTGCTGGACGCGATCCGCAAGACCAACGTTGTTACTGGCGAAGCGGGCGGGATCACCCAGCACATCGGCGCTTATCAGGTGAAAACCTCGAACGGCGCGCAGATGACGTTCCTGGATACGCCGGGCCATGCCGCCTTTACCTCGATGCGCTCGCGTGGCGCGCAGGTGACGGATATTGTGGTGCTGGTGGTGGCGGCGGATGATGCCGTGATGCCCCAGACGATCGAGGCGATTGCCCACGCCAAGGCGGCCAAGGTGCCGATGATCGTGGCGATCAACAAGATGGACAAGCCTTCGGCCAACCCGACCAAGGTGCGCACTGACCTTTTGCAGCACGAGATTGTTGTCGAGGCAATGTCGGGCGATGTGCAGGACGTCGAGGTTTCGGCAACCACCGGCAAGGGCCTGGATGACCTGCTGGAAGCAATCACGCTTCAGGCGGAAATTCTGGAACTGCGGGCCAACCCGAATCGTGCGGCCTCTGGTGCGGTGATCGAGGCCAAGCTGGATGTGGGCCGTGGCCCGGTGGCGACGGTTCTGGTACAGAACGGCACCCTGCGGCGCGGCGACATCTTTGTTGTGGGCGAACAGTGGGGCAAGGTCCGCGCGCTGATCAACGATCAGGGTGAACGGGTCGATGAAGCCGGCCCGTCGGTTCCAGTTGAAGTGCTGGGTCTGACCGGCACGCCGCAGGCCGGTGACACGCTGAACGTGGTTGAAACCGAAGCGCAGGCCCGCGAAATCGCCGATTACCGTGACAAGGCTACCCGTGACAAGCGCGCAGCGGCAGGTGCTGCGGTGACGATGGAACAGCTTATGGCCAAGGCCAAGGCAGACCAGTCCGTGACCGAACTGCCGATCATCGTGAAGGCCGACGTGCAGGGTTCTGCCGAAGCCATCGTCCAGGCGATGGAGAAAATCGGCAACGACGAGGTCCGCGTTCGGGTTCTGCATTACGGCGTCGGTGCGATCACCGATTCCGATGTGGGTTTGGCCGAAGCATCGAACGCGCCGATCATCGGCTTTAACGTGCGGGCCAATGCGTCGGCCCGCCAAGGTGCCAACCAAAAGGGTGTCGAGGTGCGCTATTACAGCGTGATCTATGACCTTGTGGATGACATCAAGGCCGCCGCCTCAGGTCTGCTCAAGGCCGAGATCCGCGAAACCTTCATCGGTTACGCGCAGATCAAGGAAGTGTTCAAGGTCACCGGCATCGGCATGGTGGCGGGCTGTATCGTCACCGAAGGCATCGCCCGCCGGTCCGCCGGGGTGCGATTGCTGCGCGACAACGTGGTGATCCACGAAGGCACGCTAAAGACGCTCAAGCGTTACAAGGACGAGGTCAAGGAAGTACAGTCCGGTCAGGAATGCGGCATGGCGTTCGAACGCTATGAAGACATCCGTCAGGGCGACGTGATCGAAATCTTCGAGCGCGAGGAAGTGCAGCGCTCGCTGGCCTGATACCGATTGAAGCAAAACAAAAAGGCCGGGCAACTTGCCCGGCCTTTGTCATCTGTGGGTGCGGGATCAGGACGCCCGTTTTTGCGCCACAGGATAGCCGACAAAATTCTTGTCACCATCGCGGATCACCAGTTTGCCATCTGCCAACTGGCTGACGACGATCCCCTGCACCGAAACGCAGCTTCCCAATGAAATTGTTCTGAGCACGTGCTTCCCCCCAAAAGCTGATGGTTTTCAGATTAGCAACAAAGTTACTAAAACAAAGTAAAATGTTGATGAAAACCATCCTGTTTTTGCCCTTCTGGATCAGTGCTTACAGCCAGTCACGCAGAATTGGGATCAAGGGCAGGTCGGCGGGCGGCATCGGGTAATCTCGCAGAGCATTCGGGCGCACCCAGGCCAGCGTCTGACCTTCGCGGGGGCTGGGGATACCATCCCAGCGGCGACAGGCAAAAAGCGGCATCAGCAGGTGGAAATCGGGGTAGCTGTGGCTGGCAAATGTCAGCGGGGCCAAACAGCTTTGCCAGGTGTCGATGCCCAGCTCCTCGTGCAACTCGCGGATCAGCGCCACCTCGGGTGTCTCGCCCGCCTCAACCTTGCCTCCCGGAAATTCCCACAGGCCGGCCAAAGACTTACCCGCGGGTCGCTGCGCCAGAAGCACGCGGCCATCGGCGTCGATCAACGCCACGGCAGACACCAGAAGCGTTTTCACGACCGGTAATCGGCGTTGATCTCGATATAGCGGTTGGTCAGATCGCAGGTCCACATCATCCGCGCGCCCCGGCCAAGGCCCAGATCGACATGGATCACCAGATCCTGCCCTTTCATATAGGCCGCCGCCGCGTCTTCGCTGTAACCGGGGTCGCGCCAGCCTTTGCGGGCCACCGTGATATCGCCGAATTTGATGGTCAGACGGTCCCGGTCGGCCTTCGCCCCCGATTTGCCAACGGCCATCACAATGCGGCCCCAGTTCGGGTCTTCACCCGCAATCGCGGTTTTGACCAGTGGCGAGTTGGCGATGGCCAGCGCCACCTTTTGCGCATCCTCGGCACTCGCGGCGCGCGTCACGCGGACCTCGACGAATTTCGTGGCCCCTTCGCCGTCGCGCACGACCTGATGGGCCAGACTGCGCATGACCTGATGCAACCCCGCCTCGAACGCCTTGGCCACCGCGCCGCGCACCGGGGCGGCAGGGGATTGGCCCGTCGCCGCCAAAATCAGCGCGTCAGAGGTCGAGGTATCGCTATCAACCGTGATTGCGTTGAACGTGTCATCCGTGTGCCGCGACAGCATCCGCTGCAAGGCCCCCGGCGCGATGGCGGCATCGGTAAAGATATAGACCAGCATTGTCGCCATATCGGGCGCAATCATGCCCGACCCTTTCGCGATGCCCGCAATCTGGATCACGCCGCCGTCGCCCTGCACCGTAGCGGATGCGCCCTTGGGGAAGGTATCGGTCGTCATCATCGCCTCGGCCGCCATTCCGATCGCATCGGCACGCAGGTCGCTGGCCAGCGCATCCACCACATCAATGATGCGCTGATGCGGCAACGGTTCACCAATAACGCCCGTCGATGATGAGAACACCCGGCTGGCAGGCAGACCAAGCGCCAAAGCCGTGGCCCCGGTGATTGCAGCGACCGATTGATCCCCCAACCGCCCGGTAAAGGCGTTGGAGTTGCCCGAGTTCACGATGATCGCCGCCCCAGCACCCTTGGGCACGCGGCTGGCCAGCTTGTCCTGACAATCGCGCACACAGGCGGCACGGGTCGATGATCGGGTGAACACGCCTGCCACCGATGTGCCGGGGGCAAGGCGGATCAGCATCACATCCTTGCGGTTCTTGTAGCGCACCCCGGCTTCGACCGCCGCGAATTCCACCCCTGCAATCGCGGGCAGCTTGGGGAAACCACCCTTGGGGGCTAGGGGCGAGATCAACTTGGCAGGCTTGGCAGCAACGGCAGGCGCCACAGCCGTTGCCTTCTTGAGCTTTTTCTTCAGCGTCTTGGCCGCAGCCTTCCAGTCGGTCTTTGCCATGCCTGCCCCCTGCGTGCGTTATTTGTCCAACAGGGTTTGATCTTTCAGAACCGTCGGGTCAATCCCCTCGCCGGGTTTGGTGATGGTCGCGGCTTCGGACAGCTTCAGGATGTGGTCCTGCAGCGTTTTCGTTTCAATCTCGGAGGCAAGCTCGTCGCGCACTTCGTCCAGCGTCGGGTTGGCCTTGTTGCGGGTTTCGGTCAGCTTGATCAGATGCCAGCCGAATTGGGTCTGAACAGGACCAGCCACTTCGCCCGACTTCATCGCCAGCACGGCATCCTCGAACGGTTTGACCATCATGCCCTTGGAAAACCAACCCAGATCGCCGCCACTTGCGGAAGACCCATCCGACGAATTGGCCTTTGCAAGTTCGGCAAAATCGGCACCACCGTCGATCTGGGTTTTCAGATCCTTGGCCTTGTCCTCGGTGTCCACCAGAATATGCGCGGCGCGGTATTCGGTTTCGGCCACCGTATCCTTGTATTTCTCGTCATATGCGGCTTGCAGCGATGCATCGTTCACGGCGCCTACCACGGCCGCTTTCAGTGCGACGCCCGCCAGATAATTGATCCGCTCATTCTCAATGGTCAGCCTGTCACGGCGGGTCAGTTCGCCCAGCGATTGCTCCAGCGTGGTCTGCTGGACCAGTTGATCCAGAATGCCCTTGAACAGAACATCATCGGCAAGGGTCTGATATTGCGGCGGCAGGGTGTCGCGCAGCACGATCATGTTGCCCAGCGTGATGTTGGTGCCGTTCACGGTGGCAACAACCGTATCGGCGGTCAGATCGGTGGGCGGCTTTGGCGCATCCTGGGCCAATACCGGCCCGACCATCAGCACGGCACAAGCCATTGCCCGCAGGAAACCTTTGGTTATTTCCGCCATATCACCGTCTCCTGATGCTGGTGCGCGCCCGCGCTCCGTTGACTTGGCCGCGGCTGGCCCTTACATCGCGATGGTCGCGTGCGACGGGCTGCTTTCGCCAACACCGTCCTTCTAGGGAAGCCGTGTCAGGCGGGCAAGTCCGAACCCCACACGATCCTGTCAGGAACGACCGCTCGGAGAAAACATGCTGGGTCTTGGAACGCTCGCCAAAAAGGTTTTTGGCACGCCGAATGACCGCAAGGTCAAATCGACCCGCCCGCTGGTGGATCAGATCAATGCGCTGGAGCCGCAGTTTCAGGCGCTGAGCGATGATGCCATCAAGGAGAAGACAGCCGAGTTGAAAGCCCGCGCTGCCAACGGCGAAAGCCTTGATGCGCTGCTGCCCGAAGCCTTTGCCAACTGCCGCGAGGCCGCAAAACGCGCGCTTGGCCTGCGTGCCTTTGATGTGCAGCTTATGGGCGGAATTTTCCTGCATCAGGGCAACATCTCCGAAATGAAAACGGGCGAGGGGAAAACCCTTGTCGCAACCTTCCCCGCCTATCTGAACGCTTTGGCGGGCAAGGGCGTGCATGTTGTTACCGTGAACGACTATCTGGCCAAGCGCGACTCGGAATGGATGAGCAAGGTCTACGGCGCGCTGGGTTTGACCACCGGCGTCGTCTACCCCTATCAGCCCGAGGCTGAAAAGCGCCACGCCTACCGCTGCGACATCACCTATGCCACCAACAACGAGCTTGGGTTTGACTACCTGCGCGACAACATGAAATCTTCCATCGAAGATATGTTCCAGCGCGAGCATTTCTTTGCCATCGTGGACGAGGTTGACAGCATCCTGATCGACGAGGCGCGCACGCCCCTTATCATCTCCGGCCCGTCCGAGGACCGCAGCGATCTTTACAAGACCGTCGACAAGCTGATCCCCGAAGTGCTGCCCGAGCATTTCAAGCTGGACGAGAAAACCCGCAACGTCACCTTTACCGAGGAAGGTAACGAATTCATCGAACAGCGTTTGCTGTCGGCGGGAATCCTGCCCGACGGCCAGACGCTGTATGATCCCGAAAGCACGACGATTGTGCATCACGTCACGCAGGCGCTGCGGGCCCACAAGCTGTTCCTGAAAGACCAGCATTACATCGTGCGCGACAACGAAGTGATGCTGATCGACGAATTCACGGGCCGCATGATGCGCGGACGGCGGCTGTCGGACGGTCTGCATCAGGCGATCGAGGCCAAGGAAGGCGTGGCGATCCAGCCCGAAAACGTGACCCTCGCATCGGTGACCTTCCAGAACTATTTCCGGCTTTACAACAAGCTGGCCGGCATGACCGGCACCGCCACGACCGAGGCCGAAGAATTCATGGAAATCTACCGCCTTGGCGTGGTCGAGGTTCCGACCAACCGCGTCATCCAGCGCAAGGATGAACACGATCAGGTCTACCGCACCGGGCGCGAGAAATATGAGGGCGTGGTCAAGGCGATCAAAGAGGCGACCGAACGCGGCCAGCCCCTGCTGGTCGGCACCACGTCGATTGAAAAATCCGAATTCCTGTCGGACATGCTGAAAAAAGAGGGCATCACGCACAATGTGCTGAACGCCCGTCAGCACGAACAGGAAGCGCAGATCGTGGCCGATGCAGGCAAGTTTGGCGCCGTGACCATCGCCACCAACATGGCCGGACGCGGCACCGACATTCAGCTTGGCGGCAACGTCGAGATGAAGGTGTTGGAGGCTTTGGCCGCCGACCCCGAGGCCCACCCCGACCAGATCCGCGCGCGGATCGAGGCGGAACATGCAGATGAGAAGGCCCGCGTTCTGGCGGCGGGCGGCCTTTATGTGCTGGCCACCGAACGCCACGAAAGCCGCCGCATCGACAACCAGCTTCGCGGCCGCTCGGGACGTCAGGGCGACCCCGGCCGCTCCAGCTTTTTCCTGTCGCTGGAAGATGATCTGATGCGGATTTTCGGGTCTGAACGGCTGGATTCCGTGCTTCAGAAACTGGGCATGAAAGACGGCGAGGCCATCGTTCACCCTTGGGTCAACAAAAGCCTTGAAAAGGCGCAAGCCAAGGTCGAAGGCCGCAACTTCGACATCCGCAAGCAGCTTTTGAAATTTGACGATGTGATGAACGACCAGCGCAAGGCGATCTTCGCCCAGCGCCGCGACATCATGCAGGCCGAGGATCTGTCAGAGATTGCGCAGGACATGCGCTATCAGGTCATCGAGGATCTCGTTGATGCCTATATGCCGCCGAAATCATACCCCGACAGCTGGAACACCGAAGGGCTGTACGCCGCCTGCATCGAAAAGCTGGGGCTGGATGTTCCGGTCATTGACTGGGCCAAGGAAGAAGGCGTCGATCAGGAAGCCCTGCGCACGCGGATCGAAGAGGCCTCCGACAAGATGATGGCCGAAAAGCTTGAATCTTTCGGCCCCGAGACGATGCGCAACATCGAAAAGCAGGTCTTGCTGCAAACGATTGATGGCAAATGGCGCGAACATCTTGTCACGCTTGAACATCTGCGGTCGGTCGTGGGCTTTCGCGGCTATGCGCAGCGCGATCCCTTGTCGGAATACAAGACCGAAGGGTTCCAGCTGTTTGAATCGCTGCTCAATTCGCTGCGGCAGGATGTTACGGAAAAGTTGGCGCATGTCCGCGCCGTGTCCGAGGATGAGCAGCGCGCCATGTTGCAACAGATGGTCGAGGCGCAGCAGCCCGAAGCAGCCCGGACCACCATCACCGCAGCTGCCCCTGTCGCTGCCGCAGCGCTTGCCGGGTTCAACGAGGCCGATCCTGCAACCTGGGGCAATCCCGCACGCAATGATCCTTGCCCATGCGGATCGGGTGAAAAGTTCAAGCATTGCCACGGCAAACTGGCCTGACCGGCGCAAATCTGGCGAAATAAGGGCGGCAGCGTCGCCCTTTGCGTGCATTTAGGGTAAATTTCTGGAAATAGCCTTGTGCGGGGATGGAAACATTCCCTGATTTTGCCACGCTCCTGCCCGGATTGACGCCTACCCCATGACCATCCCTTTCGGATGGAGTCCATCATGGATACGAAACGTCGCATCGCTTTGTCTGCAGCCCTTCTGGCGGTTGGTATCGGTTCGGGCCATCTGGTCCAGTCCCTGTCCGCCCGGGATCACGCCCGCGCCAAGGCCGTTGCAACTGTTGCGGATGGCACCGTCAAGGAAAGCGCCGTGACCGAGCTTTCGGGCAAGGCCGTGGAGCCCGCGCCTGCACAAAAGGCCATCATGCCCGTGGTCGAAGCCCGGCTGACCCCGGAAATCACCCTTCCCACCGTCGCCCCTGAAATTGTGACGCCGCATGCCCCCAAGGCTGAAATTGTGCCGGTGAACGCCCGCGCCGATGCGCCCGTCTCCGCCGACCCGCAGCCGGTGTCGCCCACGGTCGTCACGGCGGCTGAAGATTGCTCGATCCAACTTGACCTTTCCGCGCAGCCTTCGGCGACGATCGGGTTGACCCTCATTGCGCCGTGCCATCCTGACGAACGGATTGTTTTGCGTCATGCTGGCCTTTCGGTCACGGGCAAGACGTCAGCTTCCGGCGTGCTGTTCACCACACTTCCCGCAATGGAAGTCGCCGCAGATGTGACGGTGCGCTTTGCGGCCGGTGCGACCGAAACCGCCATGATCAACATCCCCGAGGCTGCAAAGATGCGCCGTTTCGGGGTGCAATGGCTTGCCGATGACGCCTTCCAACTGCATGCGTTTGAGAACGGTGCCGATTACGACACCCCGGGACATGTTTTTGCGGGCGACTCCCACGCGCCCAAACCGGGACTGACGGCCGAAGGCGGGTTCCTGACGCAACTGGGCGACTCCTCCGTCAACATGCCGATGCTGGCCGAGATCTATACCTATCCCGCCGATGCCGGCACCCCCGTCCGCATCGCGCTGGAGGCGGCGGTCACGGCCAAAACCTGCAACCATGAACTTCTGGGCGAAACCCTGATCGTGAATGCGGGGCAAGTCACGGTAACCGATCTGAATGTCGCAATGCCGGCCTGCGATGCTGTGGGTGACATTCTCGTGTTGAAAAACCTTGCCGATGACGTGAAGATCGCCACCGCAAACTAAGCGGTCAGGCGGTTGGTCCATGAGGCTATGGCTAAGGCGCGCGGCGATTTTCGCCGCGTTTTTTCTTCCCGCCGCCGGATTGGCGCAGGACGTCACGCTGACCGCGCGCGGCGGTGGTATCGTTCTGGACGGCACCCTGCAGGGGTTCGACGGCGAGTTCTACCGTATTGACACCAGCTATGGTCTGCTGACCGTCGATGCCGAAGGTGTTCTATGCACCGGCCCGGCCTGCCCTGATCTGACAGCGCCGCTTGCCAGCCTACGCATCACGGGAGCCGCTGATCCGGGTATGGCACTGTTGCCGGGTCTGCTGGAAACCTTTGCCAGACTGCGCGGATTGCGCTTTGAAGGCGCGGTCAAAGGCGCTGGTTTCACCGCACAAATCAGCGATCCCGTGACAGACAAGCCTTTGATGGATGTCACCTTTCTTCCCGCATCGCCAAAGGATGCAAAGGCCGCTGTCGCTGCGGGCACGGCGGAACTGGCGGTTGCGGCGCGCGCGGTCGATGGTCTGGGCGAACGCGCCGTGGCGCTGGATGCGCTGGTGCCGATCGTGGCCGCCGACAACCCTTTGCCGCAAATCTCCACCACGCAACTGGCGGCCGCCTTGGCGGGCGAGATCACGAACTGGAGCCAGATTGGTGGCCCCGATATGCCTTTGGTGCTGCACGCGCTGGCTGCCGACACCAGCCAGCAAGACGCGCTTGAGGCGCGGTTGGGCAAGGCGGTAAAGGCGGCGCAGGTGCATCCCGACATGGCAAGTCTTGCCGCCGCCGTGACTCGTGACCCCTATGCCCTGGCGATTACCGGCCGGGCCGGGGTCGGGTCGGCGCGGATGCTGCCCCTGACCGACAGTTGCGGCTTTCCGCTGCCCGCCACCCGCGCGGCGGTAAAGGCCGAGGATTACCCGCTGTCCTTGCCAATCTTCCTGCTGACCCCGCGCCACCGGTTGCCGCTGATGGTGCGGGAGTTTCTGGATTTTCTGGCCCTGCCGCCTGCACAAAGCACAATTGCTGCCGCCGGATACGTCGACCGTGCGGCAGAACGGGCCGCCCTTACATCGGACGGCCTGCGCCTGATGAATGCCATTCGTGGCGCGGGCGATGGGGTCGGGCTGGACGACCTGAAGCATCTGACGGGTGCTATGGCAGGGGCGGACCGCTTGTCGCTGACCTTTCGGTTCGAGGATGGCTCCAGCACCCTTGATGCCAATTCGCGCGGCAATCTTGCCGATCTGGCGTCCCTGATAGGGGCAGGCGCCTTCCGTGCGGACGCTGTTGTTCTGGCCGGGTTTTCGGATGGTTCTGGCGATGCCTCTGCCAATCTCAAACTCAGCCGCGAGCGGGCAGATACGGTGTTGGCGGCACTGGCCGAGGCGGTGGGCGAGGTGCCTGCCGGCATTGCCCTTCCAAAAGTCGAGGCCTTTGGCGAGGCACTGCCCATGGCCTGCGACACCACCAGCGGCGGGCGGCGCGTGAACCGGCGGGTCGAGGTCTGGTTGCGCCCGGTTACAGATACCCCTTTGCCCTGAAGCTTAACTCGCGTTCCTTGCCGATGATCAGGTGGTCGTGCAGCGTGATGCCCAGCGTCTGCGCCGCATCCTGTATCTGCGTCGTCATCGTAATGTCCGATTGCGACGGCGTGGGGTCGCCCGAGGGGTGATTGTGGACAAGGATCAGCGCCGATGCGTTCAACTCCAGCGCGCGTTTTACCACCTCTCTCGGGTAAACCGGCACATGGTCGACGGTGCCCTTGGCCTGTTCCTCATCTGCAATCAGCACGTTCTTGCGATCCAGAAACAGGATGCGGAAGGTTTCGGTTTCGCGGTGCGCCATCGCCGTGTGGCAGTAATCGACCAGCGCATCCCAGCTTGAAAGCACCGGGCGCTGCATCACCTTGGCACGGGCAAGGCGTTGGGCCGCAGCCTCAATGATCTTGAGTTCCTGAATGACCGCGTCACCGATGCCTTTCACCGCTGCAAGACGGGCCACCGGCGCGCTGATCACGCGGTTGAAATCGCCAAATGTATCCAGCAGTTGTCGGGCCAGCGGTTTCACATCCTGGCGTGGAATCGCGCGGAAAAGCACCAGTTCCAGCAGTTCGTAATCCGGCAAGGCCGCAGCCCCGCCTTCCATGAACCGCGCGCGCAGACGTTTGCGGTGATCGGCGATGTACGAGGGCAGCTTGCCGGGCAACACCTCGCCCACCGCCTCATCCGGGTCGGCGGTGAACAGGGGCAGGGGGGATTCGTGGAACGCGCGGGTCATGCGCAAAGCGTCGCTGGCTTTGGTGAAGGAAGGGTTAACCATGCCACTGAAAGGCGCAGCCCCGGACGCGGTCCGGGGCCTTCACGGCGCAAACCACAGGCCCCGGATCAGGTCCGGGGCTGCCTTGGTCTAGCCCTTCATCCCGTCCCAGAAATTTTTCACCTTGGAGAAAAACGTGGACCCTTCCGGGTTGTTTTCCTCGGACAATTTTTCGAACTCGCGAAGCAGTTCTTTCTGACGCAGGGTCAGGTTGGTGGGCGTTTCTACCGCCAGCTCGATCATCATGTCGCCCGCTGCACCACCACGCAGGGCCGGCATGCCCTTGCCGCGCAGGCGCATCTGCTTGCCCGACTGGCTGCCCGCGGGCACTTTGACCAGACTGGAGCCGCCGTCGATGGTGGGCACGTTGACCTCGCCACCCATCGCGGCGGTGGCCATCGCTACAGGGACGCGGCAGAACAGATGCACGCCGTCGCGTTGGAAAATCGCGTGCTCTTTAACCTCTAGGAAGATATAAAGATCGCCCGTCGGCCCGCCGCGCAAGCCAGCCTCACCCTCCCCCGCCAGACGAATGCGGGTGCCGGTTTCAACGCCTGCCGGAATGTTGACCGAAAGTGCGCGTTCCTTTTCCGTACGGCCTGCACCACCGCAAACTTTGCAGGGGTTCTTGACGATCTGGCCGATGCCGTTGCAGGTGGGGCAGGTGCGTTCCACCGTGAAAAAGCCCTGCTGCGCGCGGACCTTGCCCATGCCCGAACAGGTCGGGCATGTCACCGGTTCAGCGCCGCCTTCGGCACCGGTGCCCTTGCAACTGTCGCAGGCTACCGAGGCCGGGACGTTTATGGTTTTCTGAACGCCCTTGAAGGCTTCTTCCAGATTGACACGCAGGTTGTAACGCAGGTCTGACCCGCGCTGCGCCCGCGCCCGTCCGCCACCACCGGCCCCGCCACGCCCACCCATGAAATCGCCGAACAGATCTTCGAACACATCCGAAAAGGCGCTTGCAAAATCGCCCTGCTGGCCATAGCCGCCACCGGCGCGCGGACCGCCGCCCATGCCACCCTCGAACGCGGCGTGACCATAGCGGTCATAGGCGGCTTTCTTGTCGCCGTCTTTCAGAACGTCATACGCCTCGTTCACTTCTTTGAACTGAGATTCGGCGTTGGGGTTGCTGGAATTGCGGTCGGGGTGCAGTTCTTTGGCCTTGTTGCGATAGGCCTTTTTCAGCTCTTCGGCGGATGCACCCTTCTGCACGCCCAGAACATCGTAAAAATCGCGCTTTGCCATCTGAGACCCTTTTCGGGAACGCGGCGGGGCGGCCCTGTGACAGGCCGCCCCTTTGCCGTTCCTGCGGAGTTACTTCCGCTTGCTGTTGCCCAGATCTTCGAAATCGGCATCGACGATATCGTCGTCCACCGACCGGGGCGCATCTTCGTCACCACCGTCCGAATCCGACTGGCTGGCCTTGTAAATCGCCTCGCCCAGACGCATCGCGGCTTCGGTCAGGTTCTGGATGCCACCTTTGATCTTGCCGGCGTCGTCTTTCTCCAGCGTTTCTTCCAGGGCACCCATCGCAAGCTCGATCGCTTCCACGGTCGACGGATCGACCTTGTCGGCATGTTCCGCGATGGATTTCTTGGTCGAATGGATCAGGCTTTCGGCCTGATTGCGGGCCTCCACCAGTTCGCGGCGGTTCTTGTCGCCCTCGGCATTGGCTTCGGCGTCTTTCACCATCTTTTCGATGTCTTCATCCGACAGACCGCCCGAGGCCTGAATGGTGATGTTCTGCGCGCGGCCCGTGCCCTTGTCTTTTGCACCGACCGAAACGATGCCGTTCGCGTCGATATCAAACGTCACTTCGATCTGCGGCATGCCACGCGGTGACGGCGGGATGTCTTCCAGATTGAACTGGCCCAGCATCTTGTTGTCGGCCGCCATTTCCCGCTCGCCCTGGAACACGCGGATCGTCACGGCATTCTGGTTGTCTTCGGCGGTGGAGAAAACCTGCGACTTTTTCGTAGGAATGGTCGTGTTGCGGTCGATCAGGCGGGTGAACACGCCGCCCAAAGTCTCAATCCCCAACGACAGCGGGGTTACGTCCAGCAGAACCACGTCCTTGACGTCGCCCTGCAGAACACCGGCCTGAATCGCGGCACCCAGCGCCACGACCTCATCCGGGTTCACGCCCTTGTGGGGTTCCTTGCCAAAGAACTTGGTCACTTCTTCAATGACCTTTGGCATCCGGGTCATACCGCCGACCAGAACCACTTCGTCGATGTCGCCAATCGCCAGCCCGGCATCCTTCAGCGCGGCCTGACAGGGTTTGATCGACGCCTTGATCAGATCGCCGACAAGGCTTTCCAGCTTGGCGCGGGTCAGCTTCATGACCATGTGCAAGGGCTGGCCCGAGTTGCGGTCCATGCTGATGAAGGGCTGGTTGATTTCGGTCTGGTTGGCCGACGAAAGCTCGATCTTGGCCTTTTCGGCGGCTTCCTTCAGACGCTGAAGCGCCATCTTGTCCAGCGTCAGATCAACACCGTGTTCCTTTTTGAACTCATCCGCCAGATAGTTGACGATGCGCATGTCGAAGTCTTCGCCGCCAAGGAACGTATCGCCGTTGGTCGATTTCACTTCGAACAGGCCGTCGTCGATTTCCAGAATGGTGATGTCGAACGTGCCGCCGCCAAGGTCGTAAACCGCGATGGTCTTGGTTTCTTTCTTGTCGAGGCCGTAGGCCAGCGCTGCCGCTGTCGGTTCGTTGATGATGCGCAGCACCTCAAGACCGGCAATCTTGCCCGCATCCTTGGTCGCCTGACGCTGGGCGTCGTTGAAATAGGCGGGCACAGTGATGACGGCCTGCGTGACAGGCTCGCCCAGATAGGCTTCGGCGGTTTCCTTCATCTTTTGCAGGATGAAGGCCGAAATCTGGCTGGGCGAATACTTCTCGCCGCGCACCTCGACCCAGGCGTCGCCGTTGCCGCCGTTGACCAGCGTATAGGGCAGGTTCTTTTTGTCTTTGGCGATGTGAATGTCGTCAATGCGACGCCCGATCAGGCGCTTGACGGCAAACACGGTGTTTGACGGGTTGGTGACAGCCTGCCGCTTTGCAGCCTGGCCCACCAAACGCTCGGATTCCGTGAAACCCACGATCGACGGCGTGGTGCGCGCGCCTTCGGAGTTTTCAATCACGCGCGGCTGTGAGCCATCCATGATGGCGATGCAGGAGTTGGTCGTCCCAAGGTCGATACCGATGACTTTGGCCATGTTGTTCATCCTCTTCTAAGGCGATGTTGTGGGGGTTGGGCCCATTGCGGCACCCGATCCCCGATCCCGGATGACCCGGTGCGACGCGGTCGCAACCGAATGTCTGGGGCGTATATAGGGGGGGGATTGCAGGCCTGCAAGCATCTGGAAGGCCGGAAAATGGTGCAAGGATCGCTAAAATGCAGTGTAATTGCGTGTGGGTGCCATGAATGGGGACGTTCACCCCGTCAATGCCCGGCACCCCAGCTGGCAGAAGCATGTTTGCGCGTGTAGAATTCGCCCATCAGCCCGATCATCATGCAGGCGATGGTCACATAGATCGGATAGGTGATCGAGCTGTAATGCGGGTTGTAATTCAGGAAGATGAACCCCCGCCCCTGATCTATGGTGTGAAACAGCGGGTTCCACTGAAAGAACGCCAGCAGGTGCGAGGGCATTGCGTTGGCCACAAACATCTTGCCCGATGCGATCATGTTGGCGCGTGCGTAGACGGTGCTGATCACGCCCACAGCCTCGGGCTGCCACGGTTTGGCGGCCAGCAACATCATCCCGATTGCGACACCTGAAATCCACGACAGCAGGAACATGCCCATCATTCCGACCGGGTCATGAATCGTCAGTGGCTCAATCGCGGCGTGATAGAAATACAGAACCACCGCAGCCGAAAGAACCTGCAGATAAAGCGCGCCAAGCGCCGCCGAAGCAATCGCGACCATCGTGTTCATTGGCGAGTGTTTCATCATCGCCGATGTCGGTCCTTCGGCACCCGACACCGCCCCCATCGCCTTGGAATGGGTCATGAACATGAAGATGCCCGACATGATGTAGAGAACGAAATTACCCCGGATCGCGTTGCCACGCATCCCAAGGACATGCATCATCACATAGAAAACGACGATCAGGATGACAGTCTGCAGGATGTTCAACAGCAATCCCACGACTGCATTCTTGTGGCTTTTGCGGACATTGCGCACTGTTGCGTGGAAAATCAGTTCCAGCAGCCCAAAGGCGGAACGGGCATTGCTTTGTTTGGTCTGGATGCGAAACATCTGCTTTAACCTCGGCGTTGGGGCGGCGGTTCGTCCCAAACTAGCGCGGGAAATCTTGCTGTTCCCTTAGCAACGCATGATAAGGGAGATCGGATTTGTTTTCAACTGGCTGGTCTTTCCCCAACCAATGGAGTTTTGCATGGATTTCGAGCGGCTTGTAAGTGTCTTCCGGCGTCTGTCCATCGAGGCGGGTGCGCGGATCATGCAGGTGTATGACGGCCCGGATTTCGAGGTCAAATCAAAATCCGATTCCAGCCCCGTGACCGAGGCGGATGAGGCGGCGGATGCGATCATTTCCGCAGGTTTGCGAGCCGAGTTCCCCGATGTGCCGCTGATCACAGAAGAACAGGCAGCCAGCCACGCGCTGCGGGCCAGCACGTTCCTGATCGTTGATCCGTTGGACGGAACCAAGGAATTTGTGCAGCGGCGCGGGGATTTTACGGTGAACATCGCCTATGTCGAAAACGGCGTGCCGGTGCGGGGAGTGGTTTTTGCCCCGGCGCAAAAGCGGCTGTTCTACACCCGCGCAGATGGTGCGGCGGTTGAGGAAACCGGGGCGCTATCGGCCGATACCGTCGGCGATTTGTCCCCGATCAGCGTGACAAAGCCCGACAATGCAGCGCTGATGGTGGTAGCCTCCAAAAGCCACCGCGATGCCGCGACCGATGCCTATATCGGCAAATATGCGGTCAAGGACATGCGATCCGCCGGCAGCAGCCTGAAATTCTGTCTGGTGGCCACGGGTGAGGCTGATCTTTACCCGCGCCTTGGCCGCACGATGGAATGGGATACGGCGGCAGGCGATGCCGTGCTGCGCGGCGCAGGCGGGCATGTGGTGCGGTTTGATGACCACTCGCCACTCGCTTACGGCAAAGAGGGTTGGGACAACCCGTTCTTCATCGCCTATGCGCCCGGGGTCGAGTTGAAGAAATGAGCGTTCTGATCGCCATTCCCGCCCGCTATGCCAGTACGCGGTATCCCGGCAAGCCCTTGGTTTCATTGCGCGGCCCCGATGGCGACAAGACCCTGATCCGCCGCAGCTGGGAGGCGGCCATGCAGGTCGCGGGCATTGACCGGGTGGTGGTAGCCACCGACGATACCCGCATCAAGGATCATGCCGAAGCCTTCGGGGCCGAGGTTGTGATGACCTCGGCCGAGTGTCAGAATGGCACCGAACGCTGTGCCGAGGTGGCGCATCATCTGCCCGGCTTTGACGTGGTGGTGAACCTGCAGGGCGACGCGCCGCTGACGCCTGCGTGGTTTGTCGAAGACCTTGTGGCCGGGCTTCTGGCCGATGCGAAAGCCGATATCGCAACCCCGGTCCTGCGCTGTGACGGGCGGGCGCTGAACGGCTTTCTGGCCGACCGCCGCGCAGGCCGCGTGGGCGGCACCACGGCGGTGTTCGGCGTGAATGGTCAGGGGCTCTATTTCAGCAAGGAAGTTATCCCCTTTACGGGTGCCGTCTACGCCGACAACGCGTCGACCCCGGTCTTTCACCATGTCGGTGTCTACGCATACCGCCCGACTGCACTCATGGCCTATCCCGGCTGGGCCGTCGGCCCGCTGGAGACGCTGGAGGGGTTGGAGCAGCTTCGCTTTCTGGAAAACGGTCGTCGCGTGCTTTGCGTCGAGGTGCAGGCGCAGGGCCGCCAGTTCTGGGAACTGAACAACCCCGAAGACGTGCCCCGGATCGAAGCGATGCTGGCCGGAACCGCTGTTTGAGGGCGAGCGTCATCATCGTCAGCCGTCATCGCCCTGCGGCGTTGATGCGGGCGATCAAGGGCGTGCAGCAACAGGATCACGACCGCGTTGAACTGGTGATCGTGGCAGACCCCGATGCGGCAGCACAGGTTCAGGCGGCGGGAATCATGGCTAAGGTCGTGACCTGCGATCAGGCCAACATCAGCCTTGCGCGCAATCTGGGCATCGCCGTTGCGGCGGGCGAGGTGCTGGCGTTTCTGGATGATGATGCGGTGCCAGAACCCACATGGCTGTCGCGGCTGGTGGCACCCTTCGCCTCGCCGGAAGTTGTGGCAGCCACGGGTTTTGTGCGCGGGCGCAACGGCATCTCTTATCAATGGCGCGCGTGCTGGGTTGATGCCCTGGGGCACGACCACCCGCTCGAGTCGGGCATGGCGGCCAGCTTCCAAAGTAATACACCGGGCCGCTGCGTAAAAACCCAAGGCACCAATTGCGCCTTTCGCGCGCAGGCCTTGCGCGCCGTCGGCGGGTTTGATCCGGCCTTCCGCTTTTATCTGGACGAAGCGGATGTAAACCTGCGGATGGCCGCGCGGGGCGGGCTGACGGCGGTGGTTCCCGCCGCACAGGTGCATCACGGCTACGGCGCCAGTGCGCGCAGACGGGGCGACCGTGTGCCTCTCAACCTGCACGAGATCGGTGCGTCAAGCATGGTCTTCCTGCGCCGCCATGCGCCAAAGGCTGAATGGGCCGGGGCGTTGGCGAAACTGACGCAGGATCAGCACGCCCGCGCGGTGCGCTGGATGGTCGATGGCGGGCTTGAACCTGCCGGCGTCGCGCCTCTGATGGCGACACTGGCCGTAGGCATCACTGACGGTGCCGCCCGCCCGCTGCAAGACCCCGCGCCCTTTGTGGCGGATGTGACCTATCTGCGCCTTCCCGGCACTGGCCCAAGACCGGGTCTGGTGCTTTCGGGGCGGCCTGGGTCTGCGCCGGCCTTACATCGCAAGGCGGCGACCGAGGCGAACGACGGTCACCTTGTCACGCTAATGCTCTTTGGACCGACCGCCCGCCCGCACCGGCACGTTTTCCACCCGAACGGCTATTGGGTGCAACAGGGCGGGCTTTTCGGGCGATCCGACCGATCCGGCCCGCCGTTCCGGGTGACCCGCTTTGCCGAGCGGGTTATGACGGAAATCCAAAGACTCTCCCCCTATCGCCCCGTCTGACGTGCCATAATCTTGAATGAAGAGCCGCTTTCAGCCGGAGATTGCTTAAGATTCGGCTTATCTGAAACAGAGTGTCGCAAAATGAGGGGGTATCCTGCGATTTTTCCCCGTATATTATAGCCCAGAGGCGCAAAGCGCACAGAAATGAGTGAGCGAGCGAGATGAAAGTCAGAAAAATCACGAAAGCCGTTTTTCCGGTTGCCGGTATGGGCACGCGGTTTCTGCCCGCCACCAAGTCGATCCCGAAAGAGATCATGACACTGGTTGACCGCCCCCTGATCCAATACGCGATTGACGAGGCGCGGGCGGCAGGCATCAAGGAGTTCATCTTTGTGACTTCGCGCGGGAAATCCGCGTTGGAGGATTACTTCGATCACTCTCCCGAACTGGAAAGCACTCTGAAAAAGGCCGGCAAGACTGACCTGCTTGAGGTTTTGCGCGCCACAAACATGGATTCCGGTGCCATCGCCTATGTGCGCCAGAACCGCCCAATGGGCCTTGGCCACGCGGTCTGGTGCGCGCGGCGCTTGGTGGGCAACGAGCCCTTCGCCGTGCTTTTGCCCGATGACGTGATCGCCGCCGAAAAGCCCTGCCTTCAGCAGATGATCGAGGCTTATGCCGAAACTGGCGGTAACATGGTTGCCACGATGGAAGTGGCGCCGGAAAAGGCCTCCAGCTATGGCGTGCTGGATATTGGCGAAGACATGGGGCGGATCGTGCGGGCAAAGGGCATGGTCGAAAAGCCCAAGGCCGAAGACGCGCCGTCGAACCTTGCCGTGATCGGGCGATACATCCTGTCGCCGCAGGTGATGACCAACCTGAACCGCATCAAGCAGGGCGCTGGCGGCGAAATTCAGTTGACCGACGCCATCGCCGAGGAAGTAAGCGAGGGCAATGTCTACGGCTTCCGCTTCCAGGGTCAGCGTTACGATTGCGGATCAAAGGCGGGGTTCCTGCAGGCGACGGTGGCCTTTGGTCTGGCGCGTCCTGATCTGGGCGAGGAATTCGGGCAGTATCTGGCTGATACGATGGCGCGGCATCAGGCTGCTCAGTAAAGCGTGACGCCGCACCCCACCGCGCGGCTTCTGGATATCACGCGGCTGGTGTCTCGTCTGGGGCGCGGCCCGCTGACCGGGGTGGACCGGGTGGAACTGGCCTATCTTGAGGCGCTGAGCGCTGCGGATGCGCCGCTGTTCGCGCTGGTGCGGACAGGGCTTGGCTTCCTGCTGCTGGATCGCAATGGCGCGGCGCAGGTTCTGGCGCTGGTCAACGGCAAGCAGACGCTTGCCCCGGCCGGAGTGCTGGCCCGTGCGATGCGCCGGGGCGATCCGTTGCGCGCGCAGGCTGAGGCTGCAATGCGCCGTCTTGCTATCGCCCGCGCGCCCGGAGTGCTGTTGGGCCGGATGCTGCGGCGCTGGTTGCCGGCGGGGGCGGTCTATCTGAACACCGGCCACGCCAACCTGTCCGCGCGGGTGATGCGGGCCGTGAAATTCATCTACGACGCCCGGATCGCGGTTCTGGTGCATGATGTGATCCCGCTGACGCACCCAGAATTCACCCGCCCCGGCATTGCGGCCGTATTTGCGCGCAAGATGGCGGTCGTTGCGGATTGGGCTGATCTTGTGATCCACACCACCCATGCGGCGCGAGGCGATACCGAAACGGCGCTGCGGGGGATGGGTCGGGTGCCGCCGGGTTGTGTTGCACCTTTGGGCGTCACCCCGGCCCGGCCCGACCCAACGTCATTGCCCCCCGGCCTTGATCTGACCACCCCCTATTTCATCACCATCGGCACCATCGAGCCGCGCAAGAATCATGCCCTGTTGCTGGACATCTGGACCCAGATTCCGCAGGCACGGCTTTTCATCGTTGGTTCGCGCGGCTGGGCCGATGCCGCCCTTCTGGCGCGTCTGGACGCCCTCAAAGGGCCGGATGCAAACGTCATCGAACTGCCCGGCCTGTCAGACACGGCCGTTGCGGCCTTGCTGCAAGGCGCGCGTGCGCTGCTGTTTCCGACCCTTGCCGAAGGCTATGGGTTGCCGCCGATCGAGGCTGCGGCACAACATACACCCCTGATTGTATCAGATTTGCCCGTTTTGCACGAGGTTCTGGGCAACTCTGCCGTTTACCTTGATCCACTTGATCGTTACTCTTGGATGGAAACAATACGGCGACTTGTCGCAAATGGACCGGACAAAGACGCCGGGGTAAGGAAGCAATTTGAAACGACGATCCCATCTTGGGAGGCGCATTTCAAGATCGTGTTAAGCCTTGCCTGATAACCATGATCGGCAGAACGCCACGGCGAAGGGTTGAATTTGGGGCTTCTTTCAACATACGGGCTGCGGTTGGCACGTAAGCGCTGGTTGATCCGCGCCTATCGCAAAAAGCGCGAGATAAAGCCCGTGTCCAACAACACCGGCCTGATCCGCGACAGCGACCTTTTGCTGTTTTCGACGATGCGGAACGAAAAGGTCCGGCTGCCCTATTTCCTGCGCTATTACCGCGACCTCGGGATCACGCACTTCCTGATCGTCGATAACGATTCCGACGACGGATCGCGCGAATATCTTGCAGCACAACCCGATGTCTCGGTCTGGACAACGCAGCACAGCTACAAACGGTCGCGGTTCGGGGTGGATTGGGTCAATTCGCTGTTGATGCGCTATGGTCACGGCCATTGGTGCCTGTGCGTCGACCCCGACGAATTCTTTGTCTTTCCGTTCTGTGATACGCGGCCCCTGCTGGCGCTGACCGACTGGCTGGATGCAAGCTCGATCAAGTCGTTCTCGGCGATGCTGCTGGATATGTATCCCAAAGGCCCGATCGGTGCCGTGCCCTACCGCGAAGGGCAGGACCCGTTCGAGCTTTCCGATTGGTTTGACAGTGGCAACTATCTGATTTCCAGAAATAAACGCTACGGCAATCTGTGGATACAGGGCGGCCCACGGGCGCGGGCCTTTTTTACCGATGCACCGGAACGTGCGCCTGCCATGAACAAGATCCCGCTGGTGAAATGGGATCGCGCCTATGCCTATGTCAGTTCCACTCACATGCTTTTGCCACGCGGCCTCAATCAGGTTTACGATGAATGGGGGGGCGAGAAAGCCTCGGGTTGCCTTTTGCACGCCAAGTTTCTGGACACTTTCGCCGCCAAGGCGGAGGAGGAGATGGCGCGCAAGCAGCACTACGCCAACAGCCACGAATACCGCGCTTACAAGGCCGGGCTGAACGACCAGCCGGATTTGTGGTGCAAGTGGAGCGAGAAATACATCAACTGGCGCCAGTTGGAGATTCTGGGGCTGATGTCCAAGGGAAATTGGGCATGAGCGTCGGTTTCGTGATGCTGTGCCACACCGCATTGGACCGTGCCGCTCAGGTCGCGCGGCACTGGGTGGAACGCGGTTGCCCGGTGGTCATCCACGTCGATCGTCGGGTCAAGAAAGACCAATACGAGGGTCTGCAGGCCGATCTGGCAGATCTGGCAGATGTGCGGTTTTCAGACCGCTTTGCCTGCGAATGGGGCACTTGGGGCATTGTTGCTGCCACACAAGCCGCATCAACCGTGATGCTGCGCGAATTTCCGGGCGTCCGGCATGTGTATCTGGGGTCTGGTTCGTGCTTGCCGCTGCGCCCTATTTCGGAACTTGTGGCCTATCTGGATGAACGCCCGAAAACCGATTTCATCGAAAGTGTAACCACCGAAGATGTCGGCTGGACCATCGGTGGATTGAATGTTGAGCGTTTTACGATGCGTTTCCCGTTTTCTTGGCGTAAGCAGCGACGCCTGTTTGACGGCTATGTGCGGCTGCAGCGCAAATTGGGATTCCGTCGCAAAATTCCGAACGGTCTGGTCCCGCATCTGGGTAGCCAGTGGTGGTGCCTGACACGGCAAACCCTGTCAGCCCTGCTGGAAGACCCCGAACGCACCACGCATGACCGCTATTTCCGGCGCACCTGGATTCCCGATGAAAGCTATTTCCAGACGCTCGTGCGGCTTTATTCAAGCAATATCGAAAGCCGGTCGCTGACCCTGTCGAAGTTCGATTTTCAGGGCAAGCCGCATATCTTTTACGACGATCACCTGCAGCTTCTGCGCCGGTCCGATTGTTTCGTCGCGCGAAAGATCTGGCACCGGGCCGACCGGCTTTACAATATCTTCTTGTCGGATGAACAGGCGGCCTCGGCACAGGCTGAACCCAACCCCGGCAAGATCGACCGCCTGTTTGCCAAAGCGGTTGAACGCCGCACCAAAGGCCGCGCCGGGCTTTATATGCAAAGTCGTTTTCCCAATGCCGATTGGGAAAATGGCAAGACCGGTGCGCCCTATTCTGTGTTTCAGGGCTTTGCCGAGGTGTTCGAGAATTTCGATATCTGGTTGGGCAAGGTCGCGGGCATCCGCACGCACGGCCATCTGTTCGCGCCCGAACGCGCCGAATTCGCCAGTGGCGAAACCGTTTACAACGGGGCCTTGTCCGACAGCGCGATGCTGCGTGACTATAACCCCAAGATGTTTCTGGGAAACCTGATCTGGAACACCCGGGGCGAGCGGCAATGCTTTCAGTTCGGCCCGCGCGATGTGCAGGACGTGCGCGAATTTTTGTCCAAAGACCCGAACGCACAAATCTCGGTCATCTCGGGGGCTTGGGCAGTGCCGCTGTTTCACGCGAACCAGAATTTCTCGGACATCCGGCGCGAGGCGGCGCGCCTGCAAAAGATCGAGGCGGAGTTTCTGTCGATCCTGCGCTCGCCCTGGTCGAAAGCGCGGGTGCGGATCTGGACGCTGGCCGAATTTGTGGAAAACCCGATGGAACCATTGCAGGCCATCGTCGATGAAATCAGCCCCCGGTCGCTGCGCCGTGTCAGTGAGGCCCCGCTTATGGCGGATCTGACCGGATTCGGTCAGTTCCTGCAAAACCTGCGCAATCAGGGCATGCAGCCAGTGCTGATGGGCGATTTTCCTACCGGCGACGACTCCCGCCCCACGGCCACCCGCCGCGGCCGCCCCTATCTGGTGAAGTGATTTGGCAAGACCCCGGTTCGACAGTTTCGTCATGTTCGCCGAAATGCGCACAGGCTCTAATTTCCTTGAAGCCAACCTGAACACGCTGGATCGGGTGACCTGCCATGGTGAGGTGTTCAACCCGCATTTCATCGGCAAACAGGCACAGTTCGAGGCGTTCGGATTCGACATGGCAGCGCGTGAGGCGGACCCTCTGGCGCTGCTGGCGAAAATGCGGGCCGGCACGGATGGCTTGGCGGGGTTCCGGCTGTTTCACGACCACGATCCGCGCATCATTGATGCGGTAATCGCCGACCCCGCCTGCGCCAAGATCGTGCTGACGCGCAATCCGGTGGAAAGTTATGTTTCGTGGAAAATCGCGCGTGAAACCGGTCAGTGGAAGCTGACCAACCCGAAAAATCTCAAATCCGCGCAGGCCACATTTGAAGGGCCAGAGTTCGAGGCGCATCTGGAACGGCTTCAGGCGTTTCAGATCCGGCTGATGCACGATCTGCAGGTTTCGGGGCAGGCGGCCTTTTACATTGACTACGACGACGTGCAGGATCTGAATGTTCTGAACGGTATTGCGGCCTTTCTGGGAGCCTCGGCGCGGCTCAAGGCGCTGGATCCGACGCTGAAAAAGCAAAACCCCGAAGAGATCGGCGAAAAGGTCGAAAATCCCGAAGCCATGGCGCAGGTTCTGGCCCGGCTTGATCGGTTCAATCTGTCCCGCACACCGAATTTTGAACCCCGCCGGGCACCGATGATTCCCGGCTTTGTCGCGGCCAAGGGGGCGGGGCTGTTGTTCATGCCGATGAAAGGCGGGCCTGAGGATGCAGTTCTGGATTGGCTGTCGCGCGCAGGAAGTGGCGGGCTGATCACCGATTTTGCGCAAAAAAGCCTGCGGCAATGGAAGCGCGCCGCGCGGCCGCACCGCAGCTTTACCGTGCTGCGCCACCCCGTCGCGCGGGCGCATGCGGCGTTTTTCAGCCAGATTCTTGGCAATCAGGCCCCCGAAATCCGCTGGGCGCTGACCAAGGCGCACAAGATCGCAATTCCGGACGGCCCGCATGGTTTGGAGGCGCATCGGGCGGCGTTTCTGGGGTTTCTGCGCTATCTGAAACTCAACCTGTCGGGTCAGACGGCACAGCGCGTGCTGCCGCATTTCGCCACACAGTCGGCCGTGATTCAGGGTTATGCGCAGTTTCAGGCCCCCGATCTGATTCTACGCGAAGACCGGATGGATGCGGGTCTTGCCTTTCTGGCCTCCGAAACCGGCATCACGCCACCAGCTTTCGAAGCCGTAGCCGAAGATACGCCCTTTGCGCTTTCCGACGTCTATGATGAAGAAGTTGAGTCTGCCGCGCGTGATGCTTATCAGCGCGACTACATGGGGTTCGGGTTCGACGTCTGGCTAAAACCCTAGGCCGCTTGTGGCGCGCGGGCCTCGGTCAGGATCGCATGCAGCTTGGCCGGATCGACATTCGCGCGCAGTTTGGCGCAAACGGCGGGGTCACGCATCGTGCGCGACACCAGCGCCAGCGCTTTCAGATGATCGACGCCCGAATCCTTGGGTGCCAAAAGCGCAAAGATCAGATCAACCGGCTGACGATCCACCGAATCGTAATCCAGCGGCTTTTCCAGTCGCAGGAAAACCGCAACGATCCGGTCCAGTTCCTGCAAACGGGCATGGGGCAGGGCGATGCCATGGCCGACACCAGTCGGCCCCAGACTTTCACGCTCTTGCAGGCCGTCGATGGCGGTAGAACCATCCAGATGATAGCTCTGCGCCGCCATCTCTCCCAGTTCCTGAAAGAGACGTTTTTTGCTGGTCAGTTGCCCCACGACCCTTACGGCCGCAGGCATCAGCAGTTTCGAAAGTTCCATGAGGCGCCGTTTATCCTGACCCCTTGATCCGGGGCGTTACTTCGTGTTGCGCGGGTCGATCCAGCCGATATTTCCGTCATCCCGACGGTAAACGACATTCACCCCGCCATGTCCTTCGTTGCGAAACACCAGCATCCGGTGGCCCGCCAGCTCCATCTGCATCACCGCTTCACCTACGGTAATGGACGGAACCTTGGTTTCCATCTCGGCAATCACGACGGGCTGCTGCGTTTCTGTGCCGCCATCATCGTCATCATCGAATGGGGCGAGGATATAGGAGGAACCGCCGTCGAATTCAACCGGTGCCGTACGGTCACGATGATGATCACGCAAACGGCGTTTGTAACGGCGCAGCTGCTTGTCCATCTTTTCGCGGCACGCTTCAAAAGCTGCATAGATTTCAGAGGCATGGCCCTTGGCCTGTGCATTGAGGCCGGTGGAAAGGTGAATCGTCGATTCGCAATGAAACTCGTGCCCGTTGCGTGAGAACACGATCACGGCTTCGGTCGGGCGCTGGGCGTATTTTTCCACCACCTCGCCCAGTTCGGACTTTACATGCGTCTGCAACGCTTCGCCGATGTCGATCTGTTTGCCGCTGATCTGGTATCGCATGGGGTCTCCTCCGGAATGGCGACCTTGGTCTGACGGAAAAGCCGTCGGCCGAGTCGGTCTTGGGTGGTGCTGGAAATCACGACGCGGGGCGGAACGCGGCTAGCGGCGGACCGTGGAGGCAGAGGGCAAGGGTTCAACTTTGCACGCATCACTTGCATTTGGCGACACCGCAGGCGGTCTTGTCAACAGCTTCGTCACGCAGGCGTCACACGCCGCTGTCAGCTCATCCGGAAATTCTGGCCCAGATAGACCCGGCGCACGGTTTCATCGCGCACGATCTCATCCGTGGTGCCGCTCATCAGCACTTTGCCGTCGTGCAGGATATAGGCGCGGTCCACAATCTCCAGCGTTTCTCGGACGTTGTGATCGGTGATCAGCACGCCGATGCCCCGGCGTTTCAGATCCGAGACCAGATGACGAATCTCGCCCACGGCAATCGGATCGACCCCGGCAAAGGGTTCATCCAGCAGCAGATATTTAGGGTCAGCCGCGAGACAGCGCGCGATTTCCACCCGGCGCCGTTCCCCCCCCGAAAGCGCCAGTGCGGGCGCGCGGCGCAGGTGGGTCATCGAGAATTCCGACAGCAGTTCTTCCAGCCGCTCACGCCGCTTGTGGCGATCCGGCTCGATGATTTCCAGCACGGCAAGGATGTTGTCTTCCACCGACAGGCCGCGAAAGATTGACACTTCCTGCGGCAGATAGCCGATGCCAAGCCGGGCGCGGCGATACATCGGCAGGGCCGTCACATCGCGCCCGTCGATCAACACCTGCCCGCCCTCGGGCGTGATCAGGCCAGCGATGGCGTAAAAACAGGTGGTCTTGCCCGACCCGTTCGGCCCAAGCAGCGCCACCACCTCGCCCCGGTTCAGGTGCATCGACACATCGCGGATCACAAGGCGGCGCTTGTAGCTTTTGCGCAGCCCCTTGATATGTAATCCGGCGTTGCCGTCGGTGACTTTCAGATCAGGCGGCGGTGTCACGGCGCAGTCTTTCCGGGGGTAGTCGCTCCGGGCTGAAACACGGTCTGCACCCGGCCTTCCATCACGCCGGTGCCCGATTTCAGATCAATCACCAGCTTTTGCCCCGAAATGGCACTTTGGCCCTGCGTCAGCAACACATCGCCGGTCATTATTACCTGCCCGCTGTCGATCGTATAAACCGCGTCGTTCGCCTCGGCCGCCTCGCCCGCGCTGGAGATTGTGACGCCGCCCGAAGCATGCAGCCGCGAGATGGATTTGCCGCCCGCGCCGTATTCCACCTGAACCGAGGCCGCAGTCAGGCGCAGATCGCCTTGCCCAACCTTGACGTTGCCGCTGAATGTGGCGCGGCCATCGGCCTGATTGACAGCAAGGCTGTCGGCCCCAATCTCCACTGGAAGCGATGTGTCCTGCTTTAACCCGCCAAACGCGACGCTTGCCCCCTGCGCTGCCGCAAAACTCGGCATAATGCCAAGCAAAACCACCAGGACGGCGCGGGTCAGGGTCTGCATTTGTGGCCTCGGGGGTGTGTCATTTCACAGGCTCGTATATCAGCTTCACCGCGCCATTGAAAACCAGAACATACGCTGCAGGGTCGTCTGGCGATTGGGTGACACTCATCCGGTCGGCGGTGATCTGCCCGACCGGACCTGTGGCATTGACGCTGCCCTGACTTTCCAGCCCGGTCCGGTCAAGTGCGACCGTCACAGTATCGGTGGTGATCCGGTATCCGGTCGAGGTTTCGACCGCGACGCCCCCTGTCAGCGTAAGACGCTTATTGCTTTCATCAAGCGCGCCTGCGTCGGCCACCAGTTTCGTGACCGAGTGGTCCGGCGCGGAAAGCTCTGCCGCAACCCCCTTGGCCGAAGCTCCCGTGCCCGCACCCGGCTTTGCCTCTGCCGCCGATACGGTCAGCATCGAGCCGTCCTGCGTGACACCCGCATAGGCAGGCGACGTGACGCGGGGTTCGCGCAGGCGGTCGGCCACATCAACATCGGCATAGGGAATCGCATCCGACGGATCAATCGTGCGCGAGAACAGGAACATCGTTGAAAGGATCGCAAGCGCCGCCAGCGGCAGCACCACTTTCAGCCAGATGACGACACGCGAATGAAAGTTGTCGCGCAGCGACTGGGCCATCAGGCCACGCCCGCGCGCAGGCAATCATGGATGTGGATCAGCCCGACTGCATGCCCCGACCCTTCCGGGTCGACGACGAAAAGCGAGGTGATCTTCTTGCCGTTCATAACCGCAACCGCCTTTTCGGCCAAAGCCCCCGGCCCGATGGTGCGGGGGGCTGGCGTCATCACCTGCGCCGCTGTCAGCGACAAAAGCCCGTCCATGTGGCGGCGCAAGTCACCATCCGTGACCACGCCTTCAAGATACCCCTCCGGCCCGGTCACGCCAACCACGCCAAAGCCGCGCCCGCTCATCATAAGCAGGGCTTCGCTCATCGGCGTGTCGCGCGCAACCAGTGGCGGGTCGAGGTGCATCAGATCGCGCACCAGCGACAGCCGCGCCCCCAGCTTGCCGCCGGGATGAAAGACCCGAAACATGTCGGGCGTGAACTGGCGATGCTCCATCAATGCGATGGCCAGCGCATCGCCAAGTGCCAGCGTCATTGTCGTTGAAGTTGAGGGTACGACCCCCGTATCGCAGGCCTCGGCCACCGTTGGCAGCAACAGCGCCACATCAGCCTGCCTCAGCAGGGTGGACCCCTCGCGCCCGGCGATGCCGATCAGCGGAATGTCAAACCGGCGGGTGTGGGCGATGATGTCGGCCAGTTCCGGCGTCTCGCCCGAGTTCGACAGCAAAAGCGCCACATCGCCGCGCGTGACCATGCCCAGATCGCCGTGGCTTGCCTCGGCCGGGTGGACAAAGTGCGCGGGCGTGCCGGTGGAGGCCAGCGTCGCCGCGATCTTGCGCGCGATATGGCCCGATTTGCCCATGCCCGACACGATCACCCTGCCTTTTGCCTGCAGGATCAGATCAACCGCCTTGGTAAAACCGCCGTCCAGATGGTCGGCCAGAATACCCAAAGCCTCGGCCTCGCGCGTAATGACGCGGCGTGCGGTCTTTAGGAAATCTGTCGCTGTGGGTTCAGTGGTGGAAGATGTCATTGGGTTCATCCCACCCCATCAGATCCAGCTCGCCCCGCGTCGGCAGGAAGGCAAAGCAGCGCAGCGCAAGGTCCAGTCGGTCTTCGCGGATCAGGCGCACCTCCAGCGCGTCTTTCAGGCGGTGCAGATACAAAACGTCGGATGCCGCATAATCCTTTTGCGCATCGCTCAGGCGGGCCGCGCCCCAATCAGATGTCTGCTGTTGTTTGGACACATCAACGCCCACCAGTTCGGCCAGCAGATATTTCAGCCCATGCCGGTCAGTAAACGTCCGCACCAGTTTGGCCGCAATCTTGGTGCACCAGACCGGGGCCGTCGCCACGCCGAACGCCTTGTGCAGGGCGGCCACATCGAAACGCGCGAAGTGAAACAGCTTTAGCACCGCAGGGTCGGTCAGCAACCGCACCAGATTGGGCGCCTGCGTCTGCCCCCGGTCAATCTGCACCAGATGCGCGTTCCCGTCGCCCGACGATAGCTGCACAAGGCACAGCCGGTCGCGGCGCGGGTCAAGCCCCATCGTTTCGGTATCAATCGCAACAACCGGGCCAAGGATCAGGCCATCGGGCAGGTCGTTGCGATAAAAGTGGATGGTCAAAGGCGTATCCTTCCGACGCGTGCGGCTCGCGCAGCAATATCGGCGCGGTGCTCAGGGGTCAACTGAACTGACCGCCGCAACCCGGATTGCCCAGCACCAGAATGAACAAGGGGCCCGGCATTGCTGCCAGACCCCTTCGTTTTCTCCTCAGGAAGCGGAGAACGACTGGTGCCCAGGAAAGGACTCGAACCTTCACACCTTGCGGCACACGGACCTGAACCGTGCGCGTCTACCAATTCCGCCACCTGGGCAGGCGTCGTTCGGGCGATGTAATTGGGCCGCGCGGCACTGTCAACGGGGCGTCTGCGCAATTTGCATCCCCGGTGTGGGAGCGGCGCAATTGTAACTTGTCGCACTCCGCCCCCAAATGTATGCAGACCCCGTAACACAGAAGGCTGGGCCGATGAGCAAACTTGTCACCATCTACGGCGGTTCGGGATTTGTCGGGCGATATATTGCGCGGCGTCTGGCGAAAGACGGCTGGCGCATCCGCATCGCCGTGCGCCGCCCGAATGAAGCGTTGTTCATGAAACCTTACGGCGCCGTCGGTCAGGTGGAGCCTGTGTTCTGCAACATCCGAGACGATGCATCCGTGCGCGCGGCGATGACCGGGGCCGATGCGGTGGTGAACTGCGTCGGCGTTCTGAACAGCCTTGGCCGCAACACGTTTGATTCGGTTCAGGCAGAAGGTGCGGGGCGCATTGCCCGGATCGCCGCCGAACAGGGCGTGCAAACCCTTGTGCAGCTTTCGGCAATCGGTGCGGATGCAGAATCCGACAGCGCTTATGCCCGCACCAAGGCGGCGGGAGAGGCTGCGGTGCTGGAAGCCTTTCCAGGCGCCATGATCCTGCGCCCTTCGGTGGTTTTCGGGCCGGAGGACGAGTTTTTTAACCGCTTCGCCGGAATGGCGCGGATGGGTCCGATCCTGCCGGTTGTGGGGGCGGATACGAAATTCCAGCCGGTTTATGTGGATGACGTGGCGCAGGCTGCCGTCCTGGGGGTGGAAGGCCGCGCGCACGGGGTTTACGAGCTTGGCGGGCCGGATGTCGCCACCTTCCGCGATCTGATGCAGGGTATGCTGACCATCATCCAGCGCCGCAGGCTGGTGCTGAACCTGCCGTTCTTTGCCGCGAATATCATGGGCTTTGGTTTTGACATGTTGCAAACCGTGTCGGGCGGCTTGATCCCCAATGGCATGATCACCCGCGATCAGGTGAAGAACCTTGCGCGTGACAATGTGGTGGCCGACGGCGCGCAGGGCTTTGCTGCTCTGGGCATCCAACCCTCCGCGATGGAAGCGGTGCTGCCCGAATACCTGTGGCGTTATCGCCCGTCGGGCCAATATGCCGCGATCAAGGATTCGGCCAAGAACCTGCGAAAGACCTGATCTTGTCGGATACAATTATTGCGGGCGTTCTGGGCCTGATTGAAGGGCTGACCGAGTTTATCCCGGTGTCGTCAACCGGGCATTTGCTGCTGGCGGGCCACTTTCTGGGGTTCCAGTCGGCGGGCAAGACGTTCGAGGTGGTGATCCAGCTTGGCGCGGTTCTGGCGGTGCTGTCGGTTTATGCGGCAAAGCTTTGGACGGTTTTTTCGACCGCGCATCGCGACCCAAAGGCGATGCGGTTCGTCGTGGCCGTCTTGCTTGCGTTTGTGCCTGCGGTTTTCTTTGGCGTGCTGCTGCATGATTTCATCAAGCGGGTGCTGTTTGAAAGCCCAATGCTGATTTCGATCATGCTGATCCTTGGTGGCATCGTTTTGCTGTTCGTCGACCGGATCGCCCCGCCCACTCGGCACGAAGATGCGATGGACCTGCCCTTGGGCACGGCGTTCAAGATCGGGTTCATTCAGTGTCTGGCACTGGTGCCCGGTGTCTCGCGGTCTGGGGCGACCATCGTCGGCGCGCTGATGCTGGGGGCAAGTCGGCGGGCTGCGGCGGAGTTTTCGTTCTTTCTGTCAATGCCCACAATGGCCGGGGCTTTCGCCTATGACCTTTACAAGAACCGCGCTGTTCTGGACCTCAGCGCCTTGTCCGATATCGCCGTAGGTTTTGTTGTTGCCTTTATCGTTGCCGTTCTGGTTGTGCGATGGGTGCTGGATTTCGTGTCGCGGAATGGGTTTGCGGTGTTCGGCTGGTGGCGAATCATTGTGGGCACGGCGGCGATGGCCGCACTTCTGCTGGGATATTGACCAGATAGGGTATGCATGCTGACCTATATTTGATGAATTTGCACTGAATTCTTTATCGGGCATTAGAAATTCAAGCAAATAGGTAACTCATACTGACTTTTATTCCTGTGAAGTCCGCAGTAACAAGACGGCTACAGCAATTCCGCAACGAGGTGGCGTCTTGGCCCAGCAACGTATGCTTCAGTTCGTCACCGTCGAAAAGCAGACGCCCGAAAAGCGCCCGCCCGACCTGCGCGCGAATGATTTTCACGAGATCTACCGCGAGTTTGCCGCCCAGAAAGCCGCCGAACAGGCGGGCCGGTGCAGCCAGTGCGGCGTGCCCTTCTGCCAGACCCATTGCCCGCTGCACAACAACATCCCCGACTGGCTGCGGCTGACCGCCGAGGGCCGTCTGGAAGAAGCCTACGAGCTTTCCCAGGCCACCAACACCTTCCCCGAAATTTGCGGCCGCATCTGCCCGCAGGACCGGCTGTGCGAAGGCAATTGCGTGATCGAACAATCCGGCCACGGCACGGTGACGATTGGCGCTGTGGAAAAATACCTGACCGACATGGCCTGGGATCAGGGCTGGGTCAAACCGATCCGCCCGCATGCAGAACGCGCGGAATCGGTGGGCATCATCGGGGCCGGGCCGGGGGGCTTGGCTGCGGCGGATGTGCTGCGCCGTCGCGGGGTGCAGGTCACGGTTTATGACCGCTATGATCGCGCGGGGGGGCTGCTGACCTATGGCATCCCCGGCTTCAAGCTGGAAAAACCCGTCGTCATGCAGCGCATTGCGCAGCTTGAGGATGCGGGCGTGCAATTCGTGCTGAACTGCCGCGTGGGCGAGGATATCTCGTTTGATGCCATCCGTGGCCAGCATGATGCGGTGCTGATCGCGACGGGCGTCTACAAGGCCCGCGACATGGCCGTGCCGGGGGTCGGGGCCATGGGCGTTGTCGCTGCGCTCGATTTCCTGACCGCATCCAACCGCAAAAGCTTTGGCGACGAGGTCGAGGCGTTCGACAATGGCGCGCTTGATGCAAAAGGCAAACGCGTCGTTGTCATCGGTGGCGGCGATACGGCCATGGATTGCGTGCGCACCGCCGTGCGGCAAGGTGCGGTTTCCGTGAAATGCCTCTACCGCCGCGATCGTGCGAACATGCCCGGATCAATGCGCGAAGTTGCCAATGCCGAGGAAGAGGGCGTTGAATTCGTATGGCTGACCGCACCCCGCGCCTTCACGGGCGGTGATGTCGTCGAAGGCGTGATGGTGCAAAAGATGCGCCTTGGCGCCGCCGACCAGACTGGCCGTCAAGTGCCCGAACTGATTGAAGGCGCCGATTACGTCGAACCCGCTGACCTTGCGATCATGGCATTGGGGTTCGAGCCTGAGGCGTTGCCGACCCTGTGGGGCGTCCCCGATCTGACCGTCTCCCGCTGGGGCACCATCCGCGCAGATTTCGGCACCCACGCGACCAGTATCCCCGGCGTCTATGCCGCTGGCGATATCGTGCGGGGGGCAAGCCTTGTCGTCTGGGCCATCCGCGATGGGCGAGAGGCGGCTGATGCGATCCTGTCCTACATCGCGCAACCCGCAAGCGTGGCAGCGGAATGATGCGCGGGGCGTTCGCTTTGTTGCGGGCGTCAGCCCTGAGTCTGGCGGCCAGCCCCGCCGCAGCCCTTGGCAATTTCACCCCGCCCGAAGGCTGTACGGCATACCTTACCGTCCAGTCCAAGCAATGCCGCGTATCAAACCACTATACCTGCGCCGCCGATACGCCCGGCGACAAATGGCGTGCTGATTTTGATCAGCAGGGGCCGTTTTTTCTGAGCAAGATCGACGCTGAGGCACAATGGCTGGAAAGCTATGAGCTGAACCCCGAGGTCAAGCAGACGCTGGACCCCAACCCCGAAGACCCCGCGTCCTTCACCGATCTTCTGGGCGGCAATGACAGCTTTGCCTTTGGCCTTTCCAAATCCGACGGCCAGCGCAGCCTTGTCACAGGCTATGACCGCCTGACCGGCGAAAGCGTCATCATCGACGGCGTAACGCTGCAACAGACCGAGTTCAAATACACCGAAACCAGCATCGGCGGCACCGTTCTGCGCCAAGGGCGCGGCCACGAATACATAAGCCCCGAATGGCGGATGTTTTTCGCAGGCCCCGGCGAATCCGATTTTGGCGATGGCCGCTGGCTGCCCGGCGACGGCAGCCCAATGCAGTTCATCAACCCCGGCGAGGAAGGCTTTGGTGCCACCGAACCGATCTTCGATTGCGACGCCGTTCTATCCTCCTATCCCGTTCCTGAAAGGGCCGCCCAATGACCGTTTATGATGATGCCTGGGTCAAAGCCGAAGAAGCCAAGCGCGCCTGGCTGGATGCCAACGGTCTTTACAAGACCGAGGATGAGCATGCGTCCTGCGGCGTGGGTCTGGTTGTGGCCATTTCAGGCAAGCCAAGCCGCCGGGTGGTGGAAAACGGGATCAATGCGCTGAAGGCCGTGTGGCACCGGGGCGCGGTGGATGCCGACGGCAAAACCGGCGACGGAGCGGGCATTCATGTGCAGATCCCGGTGCGGTTCTTTTATGATCAGGTCCGCCGCACGGGGCATGAGGCGGATACCAGCAAGCTGATCGCCGTGGGGCAGGTGTTCCTGCCGCGCACCGATTTCGCCGCACAGGAACGCTGCCGCACGATTGTGGAATCCGAAGTGCTGCGGATGGGGCATTACATTTACGGCTGGCGGCATGTGCCGGTGGAAACGTCGGTTCTGGGCGACAAGGCCAATGCAACCCGCCCCGAGATCGAGCAGATCCTGATCCGCTGCGACAAGGATATTGATGACGAGGCGTTTGAGCGCGAGTTGTACATCATCCGCCGCCGTATCGAAAAGGCTGCTTTGGCCGCGCAAATTCAGGGCCTGTATCTTTGCAGCCTGTCGTGCCGCAGCATCATCTACAAGGGCATGATGCTGGCCGAACAGGTGGCCGTGTTCTACCCCGACCTGATGGATGAACGGTTTGAGAGCGCCTTTGCGATCTATCACCAGCGCTATTCGACCAACACGTTTCCGCAATGGTGGCTGGCCCAGCCCTTCCGCATGCTGGCCCATAATGGCGAGATCAATACGCTGAAAGGCAACATCAACTGGATGAAAAGCCACGAGATCCGCATGGCCTCCAACAACTTTGGCGAGGCGGCCGAGGATATCAAGCCGATCATCCCGGCGGGCACGTCGGATTCGGGCGCGCTGGATGCGGTGTTCGAGGTGATGGTGCGTTCGGGCCGCTCGGCCCCCATGACCAAGACGATGCTGGTGCCCGAGGCGTGGTCAAAGGCCACCACCGACATGCCGCAGGAATGGGCCGACATGTACGCCTATTGCAACGCAGTGATGGAGCCTTGGGATGGCCCCGCCGCCCTTGCGATGACCGATGGCCGCTGGGTCTGCGGCGGGCTTGATCGCAACGGTTTGCGCCCGATGCGCTATGTCATCACCGGTGACGGCTTGCTGATTGCAGGGTCCGAGGCCGGGATGGTGCCGGTAGATGAGGCGACAGTGCGCGAAAAGGGCGCGCTCGGGCCGGGGCAGATGATTGCCGTCGACATGAAGAAGGGCAAACTTTTCCACGACGCCGCGCTGAAAGACAAGCTGGCCGCTGCATTGCCCTTTGGCGACTGGATCGAAAAGGTCACCGACCTGAACGCGCTTTTGCGCGATGTGCCGGAAACCGCGCTGTTTTCCGGTGCCGATCTGCGCCGCCGCCAGATTGCGGCGGGCTATACGGTGGAGGAGTTGGAGCAGGTTCTGGCCCCGATGGCCGAGGACGGCAAGGAAATGATCGCTTCGATGGGCGATGATACGCCCGCCGCCGTGCTGTCGTCGGTCTACCGCCCGCTGAGCCATTTCTTCCGCCAGCAGTTTTCGCAGGTGACGAACCCGCCGATTGACTCACTCCGCGAGGCGCGGGTGATGAGCCTGAAGACCCGCTTCGGCAACCTGAAGAACATGCTGGACGAAAACTCCAGCCAGACGGAAATTCTGGTGCTGGAAAGCCCGTTTATAGCCAATGCCGAATTTGACGTGATGGTGCGCCAGTTCGGCGCACAGGTGTCGTTTATCGACTGCACCTTTGCGGCAGGCGGCGGGCAGGACGATCTGCGGCAGGGGCTGGAGCGTATCCGGGCCGAGGCGGAAGACGCCGTGCGCTCAGGCGCGGGCCATCTGGTGCTGACGGATGAGCATCAGGGGCCGGACCGCGTTGCCATGCCGATGATCCTGGCCGCCAGTGCGGTGCATTCGGGGCTAACCCGCAAGGGCCTGCGCACCTTTACCAGTGTGAATGTGCGGTCTGCCGAATGTATTGACCCACATTATTTCGCGGTGCTGATCGGCTGTGGGGCAACCACGGTGAACGCCTATCTTGCGCAGGATTCCATTGCCGACCGGATCAATCGCGGCCTGATCGACGGCACCCTGACCGACGCGATGCGCCGCTACCGCGATGCGATTGACGCGGGGCTTTTGAAAATCATGTCGAAGATGGGGATTTCGGTTCTGTCGTCCTATCGCGGCGGCCTGAACTTCGAGGCGGTAGGGTTAAGCCGCGCCATGGTGGCTGAATATTTCCCCGGCATGAACTCGCGGATTTCCGGGATCGGGGTTTCGGGCATCCAGCGCAAGGTTGAGGAAGTTCACGTCAAGGGCTGGCGCGGCGGCAGCGATGTGCTGCCCATCGGTGGCTTCTACAAGGCGCGGCGGTCGGGTGAAAAGCACGCCTGGGAAGCGCAGACCATGCACATGCTGCAATCGGCCTGTGACCGGGCGAGTTATGACCTGTGGCAGCAGTATTCGGCGGCGATGCGGTCCAACCCGCCGATCCATTTGCGCGATCTGATGGACATCAAGGCGCTGGGCAAACCCGTGGCGATTGAAGAGGTGGAAAGCATCACCTCGATCCGCAAACGCTTTGTCACGCCGGGGATGAGCCTTGGGGCACTGGGGCCGGAAGCACATAAAACCCTGAACGTCGCGATGAACCGCATTGGTGCCAAATCCGATAGCGGCGAGGGTGGCGAAGACCCTGCGCATTTCCTGCCCGAAGCCAATGGCGACAATCCGTCGGCGAAGATCAAGCAGGTCGCATCCGGGCGGTTCGGGGTGACGGCGGAATATCTGAACGCCTGCGAGGAGTTGGAGATCAAGGTCGCACAGGGTGCCAAACCCGGCGAGGGAGGGCAGTTGCCGGGCATGAAAGTGACCGAGCTGATCGCGCGTCTGCGCCATTCGACCAAGGGGGTCACGCTGATCAGCCCCCCGCCGCACCACGATATCTATTCGATCGAGGATCTGGCGCAGCTTATCTACGACCTCAAACAGATCAACCCGCGCGCCAAGGTGACGGTCAAGCTGGTCTCCTCCAGCGGGGTAGGCACGATTGCGGCGGGCGTGGCCAAGGCCAAAGCCGATATCATCCTGATTTCGGGCCATAACGGCGGCACCGGGGCGTCACCTGCGACATCCATCAAATACGCGGGCCTGCCGTGGGAAATGGGCCTGACCGAGGCGCATCAGGTTTTGTCGATGAACAACCTGCGCGAACGCGTGACCCTGCGCACCGATGGGGGCCTTCGCACGGGCCGTGATATCGTGATGGCGGCAATGATGGGGGCCGAAGAATACGGCATCGGCACCGCCGCCCTGATCGCGATGGGCTGCATCATGGTGCGTCAGTGCCAGTCCAACACCTGCCCGGTGGGGGTCTGCACGCAGAACGAGGCGCTGCGGGCGAAATTCACCGGCACAGCGGACAAAGTGGTGAACCTGATCACCTTCTATGCGCAGGAGGTGCGGGAAATTCTGGCCAGCATCGGCGCGCGGTCGATGGATGAGATCATCGGGCGGGCGGATTTGCTGTCACAGGTTTCGCGCGGTTCGGCGCATCTGGATGATCTGGACCTGAACCCGATGCTGATCACGGTCGACGCCAACAAGATCACCTATGATCGCACGCGGCCGCGCAATGCCGTGCCCGATACGCTAGACGCCGAGATTGTGAAAGACGGCGCGCGGTTCTTTGAAGATGGCGAGAAGATGCAGCTTTCCTATGCCGTGCGCAACACGCACCGCACCATCGGCACGCGGGCGTCCAGTCACATCGTCAAACGGTTCGGGATGCGCAACCAGTTGCAGCCTGATCACCTGACGGTCAAGCTGACCGGATCATGCGGGCAATCGCTGGGCGCGTTTGCGGCGCGCGGGTTGAAGCTGGAAGTGATGGGCGATGCCAATGACTATGTCGGCAAGGGCCTGTCGGGCGGGCTGATCGTGGTGCGCCCGCAGATGAACTCGCCGCTTGTGGCTTCGGAAAATACGATCATCGGCAACACCGTGCTTTACGGGGCCACGGCGGGGCAATTGTTCGCCGCAGGTCGCGCGGGGGAACGCTTTGCCGTGCGAAATTCCGGCGCGCAGGTGGTGATCGAGGGGTGTGGCACCAATGGTTGCGAATACATGACCGGCGGTGTCGCGGTGATTTTGGGCCGGATCGGGGCAAACTTCGGGGCGGGTATGACGGGCGGGATGGCCTATCTTTATGATCCCGACGGGGTGGCCGAGGATTTCATCAATGCCGAAAGCCTTGTCACCTGCGCCGTCGGCCATTCGCATTGGGAAGCGCAGTTGCGCACTCTGATCGAACGGCACGCGGCGGAAACCGGCAGCCTGAAGGCCAGCGCAATTCTGGCGGACTGGGCAACGGAACGGGTGAATTTCCTGCAGGTCTGCCCCAAGGAGATGCTGGTTCATCTGCCGCATCCGCTTAGCGACGAGCGGCAGGCAGTTCCGGCGGAATAGCATGAAGGCGGGGGGCGGCGCTTGACCGCCCCCCGCGCTTCGTGGTTTTGCTGACCGCATGGCAGACAAGGATGCACCAAAACCCAGAGGCCGCCCGAAAAAGGTGGCGGCGGGCGCAAAGCGGCCGCTTTGGCGCCGGTTGATCCGGTGGGTCTGGCTGTGGTGCCTTGGCGTCGCCGTTTTCTTTGTGGCGCTGATCCTGATTTACAAACTGATCAACCCGCCCGCGACCTTTTACATCACGCAGGAACGCTGGCGGCTTGGGTCGGTTGATCAAAGTTGGGTCAGCATGGACGACATCGCCCCGGTGATGGGGCGGTCGGTCGTGGCGTCCGAGGATGCGAATTTCTGCGAACACTGGGGCTTTGACATGGTGGCGATCCGTCAGGCGATTGATGCGGGCGGCAATCGTGGGGCGTCGACCCTGACGCAGCAGGTCGCCAAGAACGTGTTCCTGTGGCACGGCCGCAATTACACCCGCAAGGCGATGGAGGCATTGCTGACGCCGCTGATCACGATGTTCTGGTCCAAACGCCGCACGCTTGAGGTGTATCTGAACGTCGCCGAATTCGGCGAGGGCATCTTTGGCGTAGAGGCAGCGGCGCAGCATTATTTCGGCGTGCCAGCGGCCAAACTGACGGCGGTGCAGGCGGCAAGGCTTGCGGCAGTTCTGCCTGACCCCAAAGACCGCAACCCCGCCAAACCGTCGCGCTATGTGCAGCGCCGCGCGCGGCAGGTTGTCAGCGGGGCCGAGACGATTGCCGCCGATGGCCGGGCCGCCTGTTTCGAGTGAACTCGAACATCCGCCCCCCGCTTTGTGGGCACTATGGATTGATCCGCAGCGCATCGGGGTCTATCACGGCTTAAACGCCCATTGTGTGAGCCTTGCCCCATGAACCGCCTGTATCACGTTCCGCTGTCGCCCTTTTGCCGCAAGGTGCGGCTGACACTGTCGGAAAAGCGGATCGAGGTGGAGCTGGTCGAGGAACGCTATTGGGAGCCGACTCCGGAATTCCTCAAGCGCAATCCGGCGGGCAAGGTGCCGGTGCTGAAAATGGACAGCAAGGTTTTGTCGGAAAGTCAGGCGATCTGCGAATGGCTGGAGGAAACCCACCCCAACCCGCAACTGATGCCGCGCGAACCCGACAAACGCTATGAGGTGCGCCGGATCTGTGCGTGGTTCGACGACAAGTTCCACGACGAGGTAACGTCGAAACTGCTCTATGAACGCGTCAACAAGAAGATGATGCAGCAGGGCTACCCCGACAGCAAACATGTGAAATCGGGGGCGAGCCGGATCAAGTACCATCTGGATTACATGGCGTGGTTGCTGGATCAGCGGCGCTGGCTGGCGGGCGATGTGATGACGCTGGCCGATTTTACGGCTGCGGCGCATCTGTCCTGTCTGGATTACATCAGCGATGTGGACTGGAACCGACATGCGGTCGTCAAGGACTGGTATGCCAAGATCAAGTCGCGGCCCAGTTTCCGCCCGCTGCTGGTGGATCAGGTGTCGGGCTTTCCGCCGCCCGCGCACTATGCCGACCTTGATTTCTAGCTGAGAGCGCCGGGGGCTGTCTGCCCCCGGACCCCCGAGGATATTTGTGAACAGAAAAAGGGGTCAAGGTGAAGGCCGTTGCCCTGAAAGAGGCGTTGGTGGCGCGTGCCTTGGCTGAGGGGTTCTCCAAGGCGGGCGTCTGTGCGCCCGATGCGGTGCCTGATGCGGTGGGGCGGTTGGGTGAGTTTCTGGCCGCGGGGCATCATGGGCAGATGGGCTGGATGGCGGACCGGGCGGAATGGCGCGGGTCGCCGGCGGCGTTGTGGCCGCAGGCGAGGTCGGTGATCATGCTGGCCGAGGTTTACACGCCCGAGGGCGACCCTTTGGCGGTGCTGGACACTCCGGACCTTGCCGGGGTCAGTTGTTACGCGCAGGGGCGCGATTATCACGATCTGGTCAAGAAGCGGCTCAAACGGCTGGGGCGCTGGCTGATCGACGCGGGTGGCGGTGAGATCAAGGTGTTTGTTGATACCGCCCCGGTGATGGAAAAGCCCCTGGCGCAGGCGGCGGGGTTGGGCTGGCAGGGCAAGCACACCAACCTTGTGGCGCGCGATCTGGGAAGCTGGTTCTTTCTTGGGGCGATTTTCACCACGCTTGATCTGCCCCGCGATGTGGCTGAGGTCGATCATTGTGGATCGTGTAGAGCCGGTCTGGCTATCTGCCCGACAGCGGCCTTTCCGGCACCCTACCGACTGGAGGCGCGGCGTTGCATTTCCTATCTGACGATTGAGCCTCGCGGCCCCGTTGACGCCGACCTGCGCGCCCTGATGGGCACCCGGAGTTAGG
>JBBQZP010000031.1:0-39321 GCA_038207585.1 Rhodobacterales bacterium
GAAACCGCGACCCCGTGGCCGCTTTCGGCCTTGGCGTCATTCTTCCTCCGCCAGCTTCGGCAGGCCCAACAACGCGCGTTTTTCAGCCACCGTCAGAAACTCCGCCGCCCCCACCCGCACCCACTGCTGGTCGCGCTCGGCGGCCAAAGCGGGCACCTGATCCAGGTCTGGCTTCATCTCGACCATCTCGCCCGCAAACCCCGCCAGCCAGTGTGACAGCGATGCCGTGACCTTGGCGACCAGCGGCAGCACTGTCAGGCGGTAGAACGCCCGGTTCGCTTCCTGGTAATTCGCGTAAGTGGCATCGCCCGGTATCCCCATCAGCATCGGCGGCACGCCAAAGGCGATGGCAATCTCGCGCGCTGCGGATTCCTTGGTCTTCTGGAATTCCATGTCCGACGGGCTGAACCCCATCGGCTTCCAGTCCAGCCCGCCTTCCAGCAACATCGGCCGCCCGGCATTGCGCGCGCCCTGATGGTTCGCCTCGATCTCGCTGACCAGGCGGTCATACTGATCAGGCGACAGCGACGATTGCCCGTCCGCACCCTTTTAGACAATCGCCCCCGATGGCCTGGCCGCGTTGTCGAGCAGCGCCTTCGACCACCGCGCCGCACTCACATGCACGTCAATCGCCACCGCCGCCGCTTGCAAGGGCGAGAACCCGTAGTGATCATCCTGCGGATGGAACGTGCGGATGTGGCAGATCGGCTGCACGTCTCCGGTCATGTCGAACCGGTGCTTCCTCGCGCCCACCGCATAATCATAAGCCACCGGCCACCCATCCGCGCCCGGCACCAGCGCCATCCGGTCCGACCGCAGCACATGCAGCTCGCCCGGCAACATGCCCCCGCCCGGCACTGCCTCAAGATAGGCATTCCCCGACAGCAAAAGCTGGCCATAGATCGCCTCGAACAAATCCGCCCGCCCCTGCGCCGCATTAGGCCGCGCGATCAGCGCCAGCAGCGGATGCACGTCATAGCGACGCTCGGTATCCTGCACGACCAACGGCAGCGCCGCCGCCGCTTCCGAAATCAGCTTGACCACGCGAAACCCGATCGGATTGCCAAGAAATCCGGTCTTGGTCAGCGACACCGTATCGCGCGGGCTCCAGGCAATCCGCCCCGACCCCTGCCAGGCAATCACTGGCCCCGTGGCAGACGCCTTCTGCTCCACCGCAATCTCTGCCCCGCGCCGCAAGAATTGAAACACCATTCCGATCCGCTCCCGATCCTGTCCAACCCGCCGCCCCGAAAGACCCCGGCCCGGCATTCCGAAAGCAGGTCCCCCCGCTTTCGGCCTGATACAAATTTCCTCGCCGAAGGCATCCGGCGTCTTGAACCCAAACCTACCGACCGTGGTTTAAGAGCCGTTAAACCCACCGTGCGTTGCGTGCCTTGTGCAGAACCTCACGACTTCATTTTTGCAAAAATACTCGCGCCGCAGGCATCCGCCCCACCAACAAACGCTACAGCAACCGGACCCCCGGTCGCTTCCACGTCTGCGCAGGCTCGATCATCAGATCAGTCAGCGCCCAGACCAAAGCATCCACCCGATCAGGCGATCCCTTGCCCTGATAGCCCTGCACAGTCATGCGGCACATCTGATCCTCCAGCGCGCCAAGCCCGCGCAGATGCGCCACCCGCCCCTGTTCGTAGAGTGCCGCCACAGGCTCGGCCCGCGCCGATTTGCCCCGAGTGGCCCGAACCGCACGAAACGAAACCAACGGATCAATCTGGCGGATCACACTCTCCACCAAATCTCCTCCTTGGTTCACCTCGGCCACCAGCCGGTCGGCCCCGTGCCGCGCCATTGCATCCAGTGCCGCCCGCGCCCAGGTGTCGGGTGACGCGCCCGCAACTGACGCATCTTCCAGCACCACCGCGCGCCAGTCCTGCGGCGGGCCTTCCGTCACAGCCCCCACCACGACGATCCCGCACTCATCCGACCCCGCATGGCCCGTGACCGGCGGGTCAACCGCCACCACGATCCGGCTCAGCGTCGGCACAGCGTCCAGCCGCCCCGCTTCCAGCATCGCCGTCGTCCACAAGGCGCCTTCGGCATCCTCGATCAACTCGCCGTCCAGCTCCATCCGGCCGCGCCGGGTGCCGCCATAACGCCGCTGCACCTCTTCCAGGAAAGACACAGCCAGATGGGCCCGGTTGGCCTCGGTCGGCGCATGGGTCATCACGGTGGACGGGTTCTTCAATATCCCCTTCAGCACCGCGACGTTCTGTGGTGTGGTCGTCACAACCTGCTGCGGGTTCGTCCCCAGCCGCAGCGCAAACTGCAACATATCCCAGGCATCATCCGCCTTTTTCCACTTGGCCAACTCGTCCACCCAGGCCGCATCGAATTGCGGCCCGCGCAGGCTGTCGGGTTCATGCGCCGAAAAGACGGACGCCACCGCCCCGTTGGGCCAGACCAGCCGCTTGCGCCCCGCCTCCCACACCGGACGGCGATCCGGGGGCGAACAGGCAAGTATCCCGCTTTCGCCAAAGATCATCACCTCACGCACCTGATCAACCGTCTCGCCGACCAGCGCCAACCGGCACGCCGCCCCCTTGTCCAGCGGGCGCGCGCCCTCAACCTGCGCGCGCACCCATTCGGCTCCGGCGCGGGTCTTGCCCGCCCCGCGCCCGCCGCAAATCACCCAGGTCTTCCACGCCCCTTCAGGCGGCAACTGGTGTGGAAGCGCCCAGAACTCGAACATCCAGGGCAGCGCCAGCAGCGCATCGCTGCTCAGCGAGCCGATGAATTCATCCACCACTTCCGGCGTCGCGGAGGCGAGCCAGCTTGCGCCCGACTTCATTGCGCGCGGTGTCAAAGTCGTGCGCGTGGTCGCGGACGGCTCCGGCAAGTTCTTTGCGGAGTTTGTCAACTCTGGTCCTTTCATCCATGATCATCTGGAACGCATCGCGCAGATCACGGACCGCCTGTTTGGCAGCCTTGACCTGTGCTGTTTCACCGGATTTCACCTGCTGCATGGCAAGGATCAGTTCCTCGGCGATGTCCCGATAAAGTTCCTCTGTCGCCAAAATGAAGTCCTTTGGCGTGTTTTCCCCGGCGGAGAATTTCATCGTCATCTGCAGCTCTGCCCACCTCTCCTGCCCCTCCGGCACGAGAGAAATGAAAAAGCGGCCCCGGGTTGCCCCGTGCCGCTTGCCCATTTCTTCTAGCATGCCTGAATGACTACATCAGAGCGTTCGCAAAGTCAAACAAAACCCGTTCTTTATCAGTTACTTGGCGCACGCGCGCTTAACCATTTGGCAATCAGTTGCCCTGCACGCCGCCCTGATCCGCCTGCCCCTGCTGCGCCTCGATGGCGCGCCATCGCACCACATTGGCGTTATGCTCGGCCAGCGTTTCGGCAAACGCATGCCCGCCACTGCCATCGGCCACAAAAAACAGATAGCGCGTCGTGTCGGGGTTCAGTGCCGCCTCGATGCTCAGCCGGCCGGGGTTGGCAATCGGTGTCGGCGGCAAACCGTCGATGACATAAGTGTTATAGGGCGTCTCGCGGCGCAACTCGCTTTGTCGCAAGCCTCGGCCCAGAAGTCCCTCGCCCTTGGTGATGCCGTAGATCACCGTCGGGTCGGTCTGCAGCTTCATTCCCTGTGCAAGTCGGTTGATAAAAACACTTGCCACCTGCTTGCGCTCGGTCGGAATCCCGGTTTCCTTTTCCACGATGGACGCCATGACCAAAGCCTCTTCCGGCGTCGCATAGGGCAAGCCTTCGGCGCGGCTGGCCCAAAGGTCCGCCAGTGTCGCCGTCTGCCCCGCTTCCATCGTCGCCAGCAGCGCGGCCCGGTCGGCACCCTTGCTCACTTCATAGCTGCCCGGCGCAAGGCTGCCCTCGGCGGGCACGGCGTCAATCGCGCCCTCCATGAAATCGGCCTTCTTCAGACTTTCCACCACTTGCCAGCTTGTCACGCCCTCGGCCAGCGTCACACGCCAACGCAGATCACCCTCGGCGGCCGCATTCTGATATTCCACCGGCGCAGGCCCCGCTGCCGGATCAAATTTCGCAACCTCGACAAAGGCATTCGTTGTCGGATCAAGCTCGCGCAATATAACATCGGCCGCAGCGATCCCGATCCGGAAATTGACCTCGCGCCCGCAGGTCGATTGCCCGCCCGCGGTAATCAACTCCAGCACCTGCGCCATCGACGCACCCGGAGGCACAAGATAGCTGCCGAATTTCAGCGCGCCCGCCCGGTCGGAATACTCGGCCCCGATCCTGAAAATGCGCGCATCCGAAACCGCGCCCTGCCCCTCCAGCGTGCGGCTGACTGCACTCAGCGACGCACCGCGATCCACCTTGATACACACCGCCTGCGCCAGCGGACCGGGGCCGGTATATTGCTGCCGGCCCCAGGCCAGCATCCCGGCCACAAGCACCAGACCAACGACAAACAGCGTCAGCGCGTTGGAGGCAAGCGCGCGCCACATCAGCCAGTCACCCGGCCCAGCACAAGGCTCGCATTGGTGCCGCCAAACCCGAATGAATTCGACAGCGCCACGTCGATCTTGCGCTTGCGCGCGGCGTTCGGGGCAAGGTCCAGCTTTGGCTTGACCGCAGGATTGTCGAGGTTCATCGTTGGCGGAGCAATCTGATCACGGATCGCCAGAATGCAGAAAATCGCCTCGACCGCACCCGCCGCGCCCAGAAGATGCCCGATCGAGGATTTGGTCGAACTCATCGTCGCCCCCGCTGCCGCGTCGCCCATCAGACGCTCCACCGCTCCCAGCTCAATCGTATCGGCCATGGTCGAAGTTCCATGTGCGTTGATGTAATCCACATCCGAAGGCGTCAGCCCGGCCCGCTCCAGTGCGGCCTTCATGCTGCGAAAGCCGCCGTCGCCATCCTCGGCGGGGGCGGTGATGTGATAGGCATCGCCCGACAGGCCGTACCCCAGCACTTCGGCATAGATCTTCGCGCCGCGCGCCACTGCGTGCTCATATTCCTCCAGCACCACCACGCCTGCGCCCTCGCCCATCACAAAGCCGTCGCGGTCGGCGTCATAGGGGCGGCTCGCTTTGGTCGGATCATCGGCGCGCTTGGTCGACAGCGCCTTGCAGGCGTTAAAGCCCGCAATGCCGATCTCGGATATCGGACTTTCCGCGCCGCCGGCAATCATCACATCCGCGTCGCCCCATTGGATTAGCCGCGCCGCATCGCCAATGGCATGCGCGCCGGTGGAACAGGCGGTCACAACCGCATGGTTCGGCCCCTTGAAGCCGAAACGGATGCTGACCTGCCCCGACGCAAGGTTGATCAGCGCCGATGGAATGAAGAACGGGCTGACCCTCCTGGGGCCTTTTTCCTTGATCAGCACAGCCGTTTCGGCAATCGCGGACAACCCGCCGATACCCGAGCCAAGCATCACCCCGGTGCGCAGCTTCTCCTCCTCAGAGGGGGTCTCCCACCCGGCATCGCGCACGGCCTGAACGGCGGCGGCCATGCCATAAAGGATGAAATCATCGACCTTTCGCTGGTCCTTCGGCTCCATCCAGTCATCAGGGTTGAAGGTGCCATCCGTTCCAGCGCCACGCGGAATCTCGCAAGCGTATTGCGTGACGACGTTGGAGGCATCAAACCGCGTGATCGGGCCGGCGCCCGATTGGCCCGCCAGAAGCCTGCTCCAGGTTTCCTCTACGCCGCAAGCCAGCGGCGTGACCATCCCAAGACCCGTGACAACCACACGACGCATCGCTTCTTCCTTCTTTCCACCCCGCCCGAACGGGCGATGATCCGCAGGCGTGATACACGCGCCCCAGCACCTGCGCAACAATGCCTGCACAAACCGGCAACAATCCGGCGATCTTAACGGCAGCCCGCCAAGGGGGAGCGCCGCTTGGGTGCATCGAGCCCCCTCGCGCCGCGCTGCCGCGGACCAACTCCGACACCGCACACAACCAGCACCGCAGTCCCGGCACCAACAGCAGCAAATGAGTATTTTTGCAAAAATGAAGACCCACGATGCCGCATGACACTGTCATCACCTGACCTGTCTCAATGACTTCATTTTTGCAAAAATACTCGCGCCGCAGGCATCCGACCTCACCATCTGGAGGTAGCCATACGGATTTTGTCCGATCATCGCCGTCGGTAAAGTGTCACCTGATCACCATTGCTTTGCGTCTGTCGCATGGGAAGGTAGCCTTTGTCCCGCGCGATCCTTTCTGAAGCATGGTGGCCAGTTGTGATGATTGCGCGACTTCCATCGGGAAACGACCGCTGATCGAACCAGCGATGCGCCTCGGCAGTGGCTTCGGACGCATATCCCTGGCCCCAGAACGGGCGCGCCAGAACCCAGCCGCATTCCGGCGCGGCGTCGAAATCGGGGCCAAAGCCGCGTTTGGCGTCGAAAAATCCGGTCTGGCCGATATACAGGTCCGTAGAGCGCAGGGTGATCGCCCATTGTCCGATCCCGTCCATGACCCAGCTTCCGACATTGGCCTGAAACGCCCGCCAGCTTGCAGCCTCGGGGCGGGGTTCGGGCAGGATGAAGCGCACGACTTCGGGGTCGCGCCAGCTTTGCGCAAACGTCGGGAAATCCGCGCGGGTCATTTCCCGCAGGATCAGACGTTCCGTGTAAAGCACCGGAACCGGTGTCATCCCTGCCGCGCCACAATGCCGATGGTGGCCTGCAGCAATTGTGCAGCCAGCATCGCTCCCGTCCCGTCGATATCGCGTTCGGGCATGAACTCGGTCATGGCGACACCGGCAATCCGGGCTTTTTCGGCGATCCCGCCGATCAACTCCAGCACCTGCCAATAGCCAAGCCCGCCTGCCGTGCGCCCGATCACAGCGGGCATCACCGACGGATCGAACGCATCCCAATCGAGGCATACGATCACCTCGGACCCGTCAGGCACCAGATCGACGGCGCGCCAGATGCCGCCACGCGCGGCCTCGCCTGCGGGCACGAAGTCCACACCCCAGTCCAACGCATCCCGCAAATCACCGGGCCGCGCCGATCCTGTGCCACGCTGGCCGACCTGCACGATCCGCTCGATCTGGCCCATTTCGCTGGCCCGCCGCATGGTGGACGACAGGCCCAGCCGTTCGCCTTGCACCTCGTCGCGCCAGTCGATATGGGCGTCAATCTGCAGCACCGTGAAGCGGCGGCCGCGCGCGCCGTAAGCCTCCAGCATCGGGATCGGCAGGCTGTCGTCGCCGCCGATCAGGAACGGAACGCCGCTGCGGTCCAACACCTGCCCCACCGCGCCGAAGATGCGGCCCCGGTTGCCCACGGCATCGGCCTCATCCTGCGGCAGATCACCGGCATCGACGGCCTCGACTCCCTCGGGCAACATCGGGCCGCCCAGATCGAAATTCACATGACCCAGATTGGCGGCAAAGGTTGCCGCCGCGGCCCGGATCGCCGCTGGCCCGCCGGCGCAGTAGAACCCGACCGATGGATAGGGCGTGCAGCCATCCGCACCGATCAGCGCGATTTTCGCCTTCAGGCGTGACAGATCGCGGCAGGCAGGCAGCCCCATGAAGGTGCTGACAGGGCGCGCGCCGAACATCGTTGCCAGTTCCGCCATACCTGCCCGCCCTTCCGTTTCATTGGACGCAGAGTGTCGTGCAGCGGGCGGGTTTGGCAAGCGGTCTGCGCGTTGCCCCGCGACATCCCGCCGAAATCTGCATGCAGCAATGCAAAAGGGCAGCCCGAAGGCTGCCCTTTCAAAAACCTGCGCGCGGCCAATCAGGCGGCGGCGGAAATGAACTTCACGGCATCGCCGAAGGTCTGGATCGTTTCGGCGGCATCATCAGGGATCTCGATCCCGAATTCTTCCTCGAACGCCATCACCAGTTCAACCGTATCAAGGCTGTCGGCGCCCAGATCGTCGATGAACGAGGCGTTCTCGACAACCTTGTCTTCTTCGACGCCCAGATGCTCGACGACGATCTTTTTCACGCGGTCCGCGATGTCGCTCATGTCATTTCCTCAAAGTTGCGGGCGGCTGGCCCGTTGCTGTCTTGTGCCCCGAAAGGCGGCTGCCCCTTACTTTTCACAGCAAGGCACCAAAGCGCAAGCCCCGGCGTATTCGGATGCGCCTATAACAAGGCCCCGCGGGCTTGGCAAACGCTTTCACCAAACCCGGGCGCGCAGGTCAGATCATTGCCATTCCGCCGTTGATATGCAGCGTGGCACCGGTCACATAGCCCGCCTCGTGGCTGCAAAGATACAGCACCGCCGCTGCAATTTCATCGGCCGATCCCATGCGACCCGCGGGAATTTGCGCAAGCAATCCCTCGCGTTGCGCGTCATTCAGCTTGTCGGTCATGGCCGTCGCAATGAAACCGGGGGCCACGCAGTTCACCGTGATGCCCCGGCTGGCCACTTCGCCCGCCAGTGATTTTGACATGCCGACCATACCCGCCTTGCTGGCCGCGTAATTCGCTTGCCCCGGATTGCCGGTAGAACCCACGACAGAGCTGACATTCACGATCCGTCCCCAGCGCGCCTTCATCATCGGCCGCACGGCACCCCGGCAAAGCCGAAAGGTCGAGGTCAGGTTCACATCCAGCACCGATTGCCAGTCATCATCCGACATCCTCATGAACAGCCCGTCACGGGTGATGCCTGCATTGTTGATCAGGATATCAAGGCTGCCCATCGCTTCGGCTGCCGCCTTTGGCAGAGCCTCGACCGCCGCCATGTCTGACAGATCGCAGGGCAGCGCAAAGGCCCGCGCGCCAAGATCGCGCGCCAAATCTTCCAGCGGGGCCACGCGCGTGCCCGAAAGGGCCACCGACGCACCCGCGCCGTGCAGCGCGCGCGCAATCGCCGCCCCGATGCCGCCCGACGCGCCCGTCACCAAAGCCGATTTTCCGGTCAGATCGAACATCCCCACTCCTCCTTCGTGTCTGCCATATGTCCCGGTCGGGCCATAACAGGACGGGCCGGGCCGCACCACAAAAACTGCGTTGGCACCGGCCGTATGAGCCAGCAAGATCGACAAAAGCCCCCGAATATAGGGTCTTGCGTGTGGCCGGAATCCGCCACTCGCGCCTGGCGAGAAGAACTCAGACGCGCAGCGCTGCAATATCCTCGGGCGTACCTATGGCGCGCGTCGCGGCTTCCGGCGCAATCCGGCGGATCATGCCGGAAAGCGCCTTGCCTGCACCAATCTCCCAGAATTCGCTCACCCCTGCGCCGGCCATCCACGCCACACTTTCGCGCCACCGCACCGACCCTGTAATCTGTGCGACCAACAGCGCGCGGATGCGGTCGGGTTCGGTCACAGCCTCGGCGCGCACGTTCACCACAACCGGCACCGATGGCGCATTGATCACCACGCCCGAAAGCGCCTCGCGCATCACGGCTGCGGCTGGCTCCATCAACGCACAGTGGAAGGGCGCGCTGACCGGCAACAGGATCGCGCGTTTGGCACCGCGCTCTTTCGCGATCACCAAGGCCCGCTCCACCGCCGCCTTGTGGCCTGAAACCACAACTTGCGCCGGGTCATTGTCATTGGCCGCCTGACACACCTCGTCACCCGCAGCCTCCAGAGCCACTTCGGTCGCGGTTTCAAAATCGAGGCCCAGAAGCGCCGCCATCGCGCCCACACCGACCGGCACCGCCTCTTGCATCGCGCGGCCCCGCGCCCGCAACAGCCGCGCCGTATCGGCCAGACCAATCGCCCCTGCCGCACACAGCGCCGAGTATTCACCCAGCGAATGCCCTGCCACGAAATCCACGCCAGCCATCCCCAGACCTTCGGCCTCCAGCGCGGCCAGTGCCGCCATGCTGGTCGCCATCAGCGCCGGCTGTGCGTTCTGGGTCAGGGTCAGGTCTTCAATCGCCCCCTCCCAGATCAGCGCTGACAGCTTTTCGCCCAGCGCGTCATCGACCTCATCAAACACCGCCTGCGCAGCCGGATAAGCGGCAGCCAGTGCCCGGCCCATGCCGATGGTCTGTGCCCCCTGCCCCGGAAATACGAATGCGCGTGCCATGAAAACCTCCCTGCGTTTGATCCGCAATAGCCTGGCCCGGCCCGTTTCGCAATCGCCGCACTACCGTCGCGCACAGACCTTGTGCAACGAATACGGGGTGTTCAGGGCGCACAACCCTGCTAACTTTTTCCCAGAACCCGCAGCACCCCGAGGTCCCATGCCCGCCGCCAACACCGCCACCACCTACGGATCAGTCACCCGCACGTTCCACTGGCTAACCGCGCTGATGATCCTGACCGCGATCCCGCTGGGGCTTTATGCCAATGGCTTGCCGTTTGACACGGGTGATGCGCTGGCGTGGAAAGCGCAGGTCTTTTCGGTGCACAAGACGCTGGGGGTCGCGATCTTTGTGGTGGCGTTGGCGCGCATCCTTTGGGCGCTGACGCAGATGCATCCGGTGCCGCTGCACCCTGACAAAAAGGCGGAAACGGCGCTGGCAGCCTTGGTGCATTGGGTGCTTTACATCTCGCTGGTGGCGATGCCGCTGACGGGATGGGTGGAACATGCGGCAAGCACCGGCTTTGCGCCGATCCTGTGGCCGCTGGGGCAAGATCTGCCGTTCGTGCCGAAGTCCGAAAGTGTGGCCCATCTTGCGGGCACGCTGCATTGGGTGTTTTCCAAGCTGCTGATCGCATCCGTTCTTCTGCACATCGCGGGCGCTTTGAAGCACGCGGTGATCGACGGGGATGGAACACTGTCTCGTATGGCGTCGGGCATGCCCGCCGGGGCGCCGCATGCCCGCCAGCCCGTTGTTGCCCCGGCGCTGAGTGCGCTTGCGATCTTTGCGGCAGGCACCGCGACCGCCGCCTATCTTTCGGTCACACCCGCCCAGACCGCCGCGTCCCCAACCGCAGCGCCCGCCGCCACCACCGCCGGGAACTGGCAGGTCACGGACGGCACGCTTGGGTTCACCATCAATCAGCTTGGCAGCCCGGTTCAGGGCAGCTTTGCCGACTGGACCGCCGACATCACGTTTGAGGATACACCCGGAAATGGCCCGAAAGGTCAGGTCACGGTGACCATCGACATGACCAGTCTTGCCTTGGGGTCGGTCACCGATCAGGCCAAGTCGAAGGATTTCTTTGACGTGACAACCCACCCCACCGCCACCTTCACCGCTGATATCGTGAAGGACGACACCGGCTATGCGGCCTTGGGCACCCTGTCCTTGCACGGACAAAACGCGCCCGTGACACTGCCCTTTACGCTCCAGATCACGGGCGATACGGCGACAATGACCGCCGGTTTCCCGCTGGACCGCCGCGCCTTTGGCATCGGGCCTGCGTATGGCGATGAAAAGACCGTAGGCTTCAACGCCGCTGTGGCCATCGCGCTGACAGCCAAACGCAAATGAAAACGGCCGGTGGATCGCTCCACCGGCCGCCCACCAAACTCAGGTGTGGTTATTCCGCCTTGGCGGCCTCGACCGTGATCTGCACCTGCACCTCGTCCGAGACATAAGGCGCAAACATCCCCAACCCGTAATCCGACCGCAAAAGCGTTGTGGTGGCGTTGAAGCCCGCCCATTCCTTTTTCTCGATCGGATGCTCGCCCATCTGGTTCAGCACGGCATCCAGAACGACCGGTTTCGTCACCCCGTTCAGCGTCAGATCGCCGGTGATCTTGGCGGTCTTCTCGCCCGTCACTTGGATGCCGGTTGAGGTGAACGTCACCATCTCGTCGTCAGTGGCATCAAGGAAATCGGGTGACATGAAATGATCGAACCGCGCCTGCCAGCCAGTGAGCATGGATTTCACCGGAAACGCCACCGAAACCGAGCTGTCGGCCGGCGCGTCGGCATCCATCGTGATCTCGCCCTCAAAGCCAGAAAACATGCCCGTGCCTGTCGAATAGCCAAGGTGGTTATAGCTGAAAACGATCTGGCTGTGGCTCGGATCAAGCGTGTATTTCACCGGGGCGGCCAGTGCAGGTGCAGCGGCAAATCCTGCGATCAGGGCAAGGGGAAGAAGGCGTGTCATGGCGTGGTCCTTTGTGTTGGGTCGACAACAAACTGTCCCGCCCTATGTGCGGACCCCGCGGCGCAGGCTCAACTGCACGCTGTTGAACAGGGTCTGTGCGGTGCCAAACACTGAACGGGGGGCAGGATTTCCTTACCCGCCACGGTTCGAATCACTCTGCCTTTGCGTGTAATTTTGTGTTATGGAGAATGCTTATTGGTTTAAATTTATTGGATGGCTCACATGACACGCATGATTTCATGCCTGTTTCTCGGCCTTATTGCAGCACAGGCCAACGGACCGGCATTCGCACAAGACTTCAACGCCAACCCGACTGGCGCGCTGATCGCGCCACGTTCTGATGTCATTGTTTTTGACCAGCCGCCCGATGGCGCTCTGAAATCCGCCCCGATGGCCGAAGGCGTGCTGCAGCCCAGCGGTGGCGGGGCGACATGGTTCGGGCTGCAACCCGACGCGAACGCGCCCTCGGGATATGCGCCCAACGGCACATCCACATCCGTCGCCGGGGCGCTTTCGGTCACGGGCTACGTTGATATCTATCAGGGCAATTCGCTCAACCGCTGGGTCCAGATCGCCCCGACCGCCTCGGGCACCCCCGGCGGCTGGGTGCAATGGGGGGCGGCGGGCCAAGCGCCGCAAGGCTTTACCGTGACGGGAGGGAACTAGGATGGACCGCTTCAATCCGCAGACACTGGACGCGATCACGGAAATCATGAATCAGAACATCGTCATTTTCGGCACCGAATTGTCGCGTGACCTGCTGACGATGGGGCTTCTGGCGATCTTGTTCTTCATGGGCACCGCCATTGGCTGTGTGCTGAAATTGAACGGCGATGCAACGCCGGTGAAGGTGATGCTCGGCTCTATCGTCGTGTTTTTCCTGTCTTCGCCGGTTTCGGCGCGGGTGCTTTCGGGCAACTGGGGCAAAACCCCCATTTCGGCGCTGGATCAGGTGGTGAACTGGGTCGCGGCCTCCGGTCCCATGCCCAACGCCTTCTTTGCGTTCGGCGTGGTGATGGTGTTCGGACTGATGTCCTGGCCGATCCTGCAACTGGGCATCAAGGGCTTGCGCAAGGTGATCGCAATCGGCGACAGCAAAGTATCGCCGCCGCCCGCAGCTCCGCCTGCCACGCCGGGATAAGGCCGCCAGAACCCTTGCGCGCAACAGGAGGCTGCTGTAATGGGCAGCCTCTTGCCGCATTTTCCATGAACGGTGCAGCCTCTCGTGGACGGGCAGCGGCAAGATCATCCGCCCGTCCTATGAAATGCGCCCAGATATGAACGGAGCCCGCATGCCGCTTTACGAGCATGTTTTCATCTCGCGTCAGGACCTGTCCAACACGCAAGCCGAAGGCCTTATCGAACACTTCTCCACAGTCCTTTCGGATAACGGCGGCAAGGTCGTCGAACACGAATACTGGGGCGTCAAGACGATGGCCTACAAGATCAACAAGAATCGCAAGGGCCACTATGCCTTTCTGAAAACGGATGCGCCTTCGGCCGCCGTCCAGGAAATGGAACGCCTCATGCGTCTGCATGACGACGTGATGCGCATCCTGACCATCAAGGTCGATGTGCACGGCGAGGGCCCGTCGGTCCAGATGCAAAAGCGCGATGACCGCGAGCGTGGGGATCGTCCCGAGGGTGGCTTTGGCGGTGAACGCCGTGAGCGTCCGTCGTTCGGCGACCGGCCTGATCGTGGTGACCGGGGCGACCGCCCCGAGCGTAGTGGCGGCGACCGTGGCGGCTTTGCCGGCGCGCCGCGTCGTTGATCTGAGAGAGGAAAGGACACCAAATGGCGACCAAACCGTTTTTCCGCCGCCGCAAGGTCTGCCCGTTCTCGGGCGACAATGCACCGGCCATCGACTACAAAGACACGCGCACGCTGCAGCGCTACATCTCCGAGCGTGGCAAGATCGTGCCGTCACGCATCACTGCCGTATCCGCCATCAAGCAGCGTGAGCTGGCCCGCGCAATCAAGCGCGCCCGCTTCCTCGCCCTGCTGCCCTATGCCGTGAAGTAAGGAGCAACATCATGCAGGTTATCCTTCTTCAGCGCGTGGCCAAGCTTGGCCAGATGGGCGATGTCGTCAACGTGAAAGACGGCTACGGCCGCAACTACCTTTTGCCGCAGGGCAAGGCGTTGCGCGCAAACCCGTCCAACATCGCGTCCTTCGAGCAGCGCAAGGCGCAGCTTGAAACGCAAAACCTCGAAACCCGCAAAGAGGCCGAGGCGGCATCGTCCAAGCTGGACGGTCAGGTCTTTGTCATCATCCGGTCCGCTTCGGATTCGGGCGCTTTGTATGGCTCGGTCACGACGCGCGATGCGGCAGATGCCGCAACGGCTGCGGGCTTTACCGTGGATCGTGGTCTGGTGGTCCTTGACCGTCCGATCAAGGATCTGGGTATGCACACGGTTTCGGTCGTGCTGCACCCCGAAGTGACGGTGAAGATCAAAATCAACGTCGCGCGTTCGGCCGAAGAGGCAGAATTGCAGGCCGCTGGCAAATCCATTCAGGAACTTGCCGCCGAAGCCGAAGCCGCCGCCGAGTTCGAAATTGCCGAGTTGTTCGACGAAATGGGTGCAGCCCAGGACGGCGAAGACCTCTGATCCCACCGATATCGAAAAGACATCAAACCGCGCCGGGCAACCGGCGCGGTTTTTCTTTTGGCATCTGCAAGTGCCAACGGACCGGTGTGCCACCCACCCCAGAACGCCGTGGCAGCCGCGATCCGGGTCCGGGCATACCTGCACCCACCGCCCGGATGAACTGCGCGAGGCCTACAATGACGCCCTGTCGCGCGGCCCGAAATGAGGCGAACGGATCGGGGGCGAGTCTGAAACGGATACCCGAGACGTCGAAAGTGCTGGGCGGGGTGTAGGCATCAAAGGAATGGCCGCGCTAGAACGGGATTCGCTACAAATGCCTACTTTGAGCCTATTCAGACCGATGCTGCGTCATTTACGTATGTCCGCTAACGAAGGATGGCCAAAAACCTTCAACAAACAGTTGGGTTTTGAACGGGGTTTTTCGCAGCGTCAATCGGGTTGGTTTGGCCCTGTGCCAAAAAGGAGGGTTTTTGGAAGGGACCAAAGACCCGCTTTGCATGACGAAGCAGCCATCTGGAAAATTGAAAGTGGGGCCGCTTATGGGAGATGATACTGTTCGGGACAGAATGAAACCGCGCAACATGCCGGACGTCGATTTGCAATAGCTGGTAAAGCTCAGAGTATCGGAGCTAAGCAAACAGACCTAGTCTTCCAAACGGGCCGTTTCGTCGCATGTTCCATAAACTTCAAGTATTTTCGACCTTGCGTCCAAGATGGTTACTTGATGATCCAAATCCCAATGCCACAGAAAGTCTGTAAAGTGGGGAACAAATCGTTTGTCGCGAAGTGCAAGATGGGTCAACAGAGCTTCGCCGAACTGGGTATTTGAATTTTCATACAAGCAACCAAAGGTAGCGTTGTTTTTCGCGACGATATCAAGGATGCGCTTGAGTAACGCGTATATTTGCCCTTGGAACTTCGAAATAGTGATAGCTTTGTCCCAAAAGGCGGGACAGAACAGTGTCCAAGGATCATTTGGATCGCCTATTATGTGTGCGCCCAACGACAGGCCAAGTTGAGGCGCGACACCTTTGATTTCTAGGCATATCTGTTGATAGGATACGCCCTTGTCAGACTTATGCGCTTCGATATCTGTGAGCGCCGCGTCGAAATCAGTCAGGATAGCATCAATATCTTTCTCATCAGACATGCCTTCTGCGTTGATGATGATGTAACGCGTCATTTCGGCTTGGTCATATTTTGACATGAGCGGCATTTGATAGGTTCTCCTCTTGGCAGCTCGCAGCCTTGGTAAAAGCTGTTTTTGTTAAGTAAAAATTGTTCATGTTGATAGCAAGGCAGGCTCCGGCACAGCCGTTGGATCGAACGCTCGCTTAAGCTGACAACGGAGAAATTCGAAGCATCGGACTCGGATCGGCTGCTCAAAGACACTTCCAAAAACCACCGTTTGTTGAACGGTGCGCCAAGTCGGACATCGGCGCACTTGCAACGAAGGTCAGAAAAGTCCGCATTGCGTATGCTCGCCCCATGACACAGTCCGCAAGCGACGAAAGCTATCAAGGGTCGCCCACCAACACCCAAGCGCAAACTCCCCCCAAGCCGTCAATTGCTGGATCACCCCGTATCTGATACTTTTTCTTATGCCCACAAGCCCAGACTCCCCATGAAAACCATCCTCCTCCCGCTCACCCTCCTGATCCTTGGCGGTGGGGGCCTCGCAGGGTTCGAATACTGGCGCTATGTCACCAAGGGCGACGATCCTTATGACGAGATCGGCATCTCACTGAACCAATCCATGCCGGGCCCCATCCGCGACTGGGGCTGCGGCAAGCTGAAAGTGCGGTTCGGGCAGGGTCTGCCGCCCTTGGGCTGCGCCAGCGCCGCCGATCCCGCGGTCTGGCGGTAACACGGGCACCCGCCCTGCAGCCGCAGCACCACTTTCACCACCTGCCCGCACCTGCATGTCGGAAACGGGTCAGACAGCACGACCTGATTGCGCGTTTTCTGAGCAGACCCGACCACATGGCGCATGATGACAGTCCTTCCTCAATCCCCCGCCGCGCAACCTGCGGCCCAGACCGCTGCCGGAGGAAACCTGCGTGGCATTGGCTTTCTCGTCTGCGGCATCGCGCTGTTTTCGGTGCAGGATTTGATCCTGAAACTGCTGTCGGGCGAATACCCGCTGTCACAAGCGATGGTGTTCCGAAGCCTGACCGCCCTGCCGCTGCTCTTTGCGCTGGTGCTGCGCGATGGCGGCGCGCGCAGTCTTGTGACCCCCGGCATGGGTCGGATGATCGCGCGCGGGTTCCTGCTGTTTCTGGCCTACACGCTTTACTACATGGCGCTGGCCGCGATGCCGATTGCCACGGTGGTCGCGCTGTTTTTCGCAGCCCCTTTGTTCATCACCGTGCTGTCGGTTCTGATCCTGAAAGAACTTGTCGGCCCGCTTCGCTGGGGCGCAATTGCGGTGGGCTTTGGCGGCGTGGTGCTGATGGCGCGGCCCGGAACCGATCTCTTCGACTGGGCCGCGTTTCTTGCCGTTGGCTCCGCCGCGACCTACGCGCTGTCGATGATCACCGCGCGCAGCATGGGGCGGCACGAGACGGCCCCCGCGATGGCCTTCTGGGGCAATGCGGTGTTCCTGTTTTGCGCGGTGGCCCTTTCGCTGATCTACGGGCGCGGCGGCCAACCCGAGGCTGCGCACAAAAGCCTTGCCTTCCTGACCCGCGCCTGGGTCACGCCAACGCCAACCGACCTTGGGCTGATGTGCCTGTGCGGTGTGATCGCTGCCGTGGCGCTGACGCTGCTGACCCAAGCCTACCGGCTGGGCGAGGCCAGCATCATCGCCCCGTTTGAGTACACGGCAATGATCTGGGGCGTGATTTACGGCTGGGTTTTCTGGCGCGACTGGCCAACCCCGGTAGGCTGGATCGGGATCAGCATCATTACGGGAGCAGGCCTCTTTGTTCTGTGGCGCGAACGAATGGCGAAAGCCCCATGAAAAAGGCCGCGCCCCCAAAGGCGCGGCCCTGTCAACTTTCCGGACCGGAAAATTACATCTCGTCCAGCGCCTCAATCGCCTTTTGCAGCGCCTCTTTCTTGACAGTCTTTTCGGTCACCTTGGCACCCGCCACGATGAAATCAACCACCTTGTCTTCAAAGATCGGCGCGCGAAGCTGTTGCTGCATCTGCGGGTTTTTCTGCACGAATTCAAAGAACTGACGCTCTTGCCCCGGATACTGACGCGCCTGCCCCATGACGGCCTGCGTCATCTCGGCGTCGGTCACGGTGATCTCGGCCTTGCGCCCGATTTCGGCCAGAAGCAGCCCCAGCCGCACCCGGCGTTCGGCCAGCGACTTGTGCTCGTCCGTCGTTTCAACCGACCCGTGGTTGTGGTCATGCACCTCGGGGTTTTCTTCGTGCCAAAGCTGATGCGCGATTTGCCCCGCCTCGGCATCCACCAGGGACGACGGCAAGTCGAACTTCACCATGCCATCAAGCTGATCCAGCAGACTGCGTTTCATGACGGCGCGCGCGGCACCGACATATTCCGCCTCAAGCCGTTCCGAGATCTGGCCCTTCAACGCGGCAAGATCTTCCGCGCCATATTTCTTGGCCAACTCATCGTTGATCTCCGCCGCAACCGGGCCTTTCACGGCCTTGATCGCGCAGGCAAAGACCGCAGCCTTGCCAGCCAGATTCTTCGCGCCGTATTCGGCGGGGAAGCTGACCTTCACATCCAGTTCGTCACCGGCCTTCGCACCAACCAACTGCTCTTCAAAGCCCGGAATGAACGACCCCGACCCCAGAACCAGAGGATAATCCTCGGCGGTGCCGCCGTCGAACAACTCGCCATCGACCGAACCCTTGAAGTCGATCACGACCTGATCGCCGTCCTTGGCCTTGGAGCCTTTCTTGCGATCCTCGAATGATTGTGACGACGACGCCAGATTGGTCAGCGCCTCATCCACGGCCTCGGCTTCCGCCTTCACCACCAGCCGGTCCAGCTTGACCTTGGATGCATCCAGATCCGGGATCTCGGGCAATGCCTCATACGACATTTCGACGACAACATCCTGACCCTCGGCCCAGGACTCGCCGTTGACCATCTTGACCTCGGGCTGCATCGCCGGACGGTCGCCTGACGCCTCGAAATGGTTCTTCATGGCCTCGTCGATGGCGTTCTGCATCGCATCGCCCAACAGGCGCGCCCCGAACTGCTTGCGCAGCATCGGCATCGGCACCTTGCCCTTGCGAAAGCCCTTCATCTCGACCTCGGGCTGCGCCTTGATCAGCTCTTCGGTGACTTTCGCTTCCAGTTCGGCCGTTGTCACCGTGATGGTGTAACCGCGCTTGAGACCTTCGTTCAGGGTCGGCGTGACCTGCATCTTATCGTCCTTTTTCCATACCTCTGGTGCGGGTGGAGGGACTTGAACCCCCACGCCTTGCGGCGCCAGAACCTAAATCTGGTGCGTCTGCCAATTTCGCCACACCCGCAAAACGTGAACGAGGCAGCCCTGCCCGCAGGCCAAGGCCACCTCGCAAATCCGCGCCCTTCTAACAAAGCCAAGCGCGGGAAGCGAGAGGAAAAAACGCCCGGAAAAAAGCTATCCCTGAACGCATTATTGACATATTCTCACGAAAAAAAGACGAGGCAGAACAGCAATGAGACCAAAGCACATGTCCACCGTGATCGCAGCAGACGTCCAGCAGACCGCAGCCACAGCCCAGTTGACGGAAGGCACCATCGTGCTGACCCTCGCAGGGGCGCTGCCGGTGGAACATCTGACCCCCGGCGATCGCATCATCACCCGCAACGGCGCGCGCAGTCTGACAGGGCTGTCCGTGACCGAAGCGACGGCCGCCCCGATGATACGCGTGACCGCGTCGGCCATCGGGGTGGAGCAGCCCGAGGATGACATGTTCGTCACCCCCGGTCAGCAGATCCTGATCCGCGACTGGCGTGCCAAGGCGCTCAAAGGCGCGGAACAAGCTGTGGTGTCGGCCGACAAACTGGCCGACGGCGAATATATCCGCGCCGTGACACTGGCAAAAGTGCGCCTCTACACGATCAGCTTTGATGCGCCGCAAGTGATCTATGCGAACGGACTGGAGCTTGCCTGCACCGCCGCCTGACGACGGAAAGCCTGATTACCCAAAAACCGTCCGCCTTCTTTCCGGCAAAAATATCCTCGCCGAAGGCTCCGCCCCAAAACTCCCCGCGCCACCCCCACGGCTGGCGCGCCAAAAGTTTTCGAAAACTTTTGCAAAATTCTTGCAAGAATTTTGGCCCCTCACAGCCCCAGCGCGCGAAACACCTTCGGCAGTTCGTCGGCCAGATCCTCGGCAATCAGGCCCGGCCCGAAACTGCGCGCACATTCCACATGCAGCCAGGCCGCCGTTTCGGCCGCCGACATCGGATCAAACCCCCGCGCCAAAAGCCCCGCGACAAACCCCGCCAGCACATCGCCTGATCCTGCCGTCGCAAGCCAGGGTGCCGCGCGGTCATAAACGGCGGCATTGATGCTGCACCGACCGTCCCTCTGCGCAATCACCGTATCCGCCCCCTTGTAAAGCACCACGCACCCCGCCCGCGCCGCCGCTTCCCGCGTCGCATTGACCTTGGAATAGGCCGGGCCACGCACCGCCGGGGCCGCCAGTTTTTCGGCGATATCGGGAAACAACCGCGCAAACTCACCCCCGTGCGGCGTCAGAACACACCCCTCGTGCAGCCCAGCGAAGAGCGTCGCATCGCGAGCGATAAGCGTCAGCGCATCGGCATCCAGCACTAGCTTGCGCCCGCTGGCCAAAGCCCGTGCCACCAAAGCGCGGGCCTCCTCGCCCAGCCCCAACCCCGGCCCGACACACAGCGCATTGATCCGCGCATCCTGCAGCACCGCCGCCAGATCCCCCGCCCCGTCAATCTGCCGCAGCATGATCGCATCCAGCCGTGCCGCATGCTCCGCCAAAGCCACCGCCCCGCACCCCACCGTCACCACCCCCGCCCCAATCCGCAGCGCCCCCCGTGCCGCCAGCCGCGCGGCTCCGGTGTGTGAGGGCGGGCCGGAGAGGATAAGGGCATGTCCATGGTCGTATTTGTGCCCATCAGGCAACTTGCTCAATAGATAGCATCCAGTCCGGATCAACGGCACACCGCGACCCAACCTTAAACCGATGTTTACATGAGCGATTTTTCCGCACTGGAAAGGGCCATCCACCAAATATTGGCCAATTTTGCCTTGGTGAAAAGTTACAGTTAAATGAGCGCGAAAGGCATTGTAATCCCGCCACTGGTCTGGCGACGTATCGAGTCTCTGCCCGGTATCGCTCGATAATCCGGAAGGCATGTCAATTGAAACCAGACGGTGTATGACGGAAGGGTGAAGCGCCATGTCGATCCATTGGAACAAGGTTCCCAGCCCAAAAGCAACGGGTCGTTGCTGCCCGATGCCAAACAACGCATCGAAGATCACAGTTTGGGGTCCAAATTCGATTTCAGAAACGATCTGCTCAGCACTACCCGCCAGAAGCTCTGAATCTTGAAGGATCTGAACCTCCCCCACCTCCAACCACCGCTCATAATTCACCCGCGCATCCGGCGGCATCTTCTCGGGGTCACCGCAAAGATAAGCCGCCACGTCCCACCCCCATTCCTTTAACACCCGCGCCACCACGAACCCGTCGCCGCCGTTCCCCCCCGGCCCGCACAGCACCACGGCGCGGTAACTCCCTGCTGCAAGCTCCGGCCATTCCGCGAAAATCGCGTCCACCACGCCGCGCCCGGCACGCTCCATCAGCTCCAGCCCGGTGACTTCGCCGCTGGCAATCGCCGCCGCCTCAATCGCGCGCATCTGGGCGGCGGTCAGAAGTTCGGTCATCACAGCCTCATGTTTTCAAATTGCCCATTTTTTAACCGCATTGCCAAAACTTTAACCGCAACCACCAGAATAACCCCGCCAATCCGCCGCATCCCGCCCCGCCCGATTGTCCCCCCCGCCCCGCCATGATCAGACAGAACCGGACCGACCGGGGAGAGCCACATGAAAAAGATCGAGGCGATCATCAAGCCCTTCAAGCTTGATGAGGTCAAGGAGGCGCTGCAGGATGTCGGCGTCCAAGGCCTTTCGGTGACCGAGGTCAAGGGCTTTGGCCGCCAGAAAGGCCACACCGAACTTTATCGCGGTGCCGAATATGTCGTCGATTTCCTGCCCAAGGTGAAGATCGAGGTGGTGCTGGCCGATGACATGGTCGATGCCGCCGTCAAGGCCATCGTCGATGCCGCGCGCACCGACAAGATCGGCGACGGAAAGATCTTTGTTTATCCCGTCGAACAGGCGATCCGCATCCGCACCGGCGAATCCGGCGACGACGCAATCTGAACGAGGCGATCTGAACATCGCCATTTGAACTGGCCAATTTTATCCATACGGGCAAACCCGCCCGCAACCGCAAACCTGAACCATAGGGGAATGTGCAATGAGCAATGTGAAGACTGCTCTGAAACTGATGAAAGACGAGGAGGTCGAATATGTCGACATCCGCTTTACCGATCCCATCGGCAAGCTGCAGCATGTAACGCTGGTGGCCGACCTTGTGGACGAAGACTTCTTCGAGGAAGGCTTCATGTTCGACGGATCGTCGATTGCGGGCTGGAAGTCGATTGACCAGTCCGACATGAAGCTGATCCCGGATGCGTCTTCGGTTTATATCGACCCGTTCTATGCCGAAAAGACCATGTGCGTGCATTGCAACGTTGTCGAACCTGACACGAACGAAGCCTACGCCCGCTGCCCGCGCCAGACGGCCGTGAAGGCGGAAGCCTTCCTCAAGGCCTCGGGCATCGGCGACACCGCCTATTTTGGGCCGGAAGCCGAGTTCTTCCTGTTCGACGATGTGCGCTATTCGGTGACACCGCGCAAAGTATCGTATGAAATCGACGCCGAAGCCGCCGCCTGGAACACCGACACCGTGACCGAAGGCGGCAACTACGGCCACCGTGCCGGCCACAAGGGCGGCTATTTCCCGGTCAACCCGGTGGACGAAGCGCAGGATATCCGCGGCGAGATGCTGTCAACGATGAAGCGCATGGGCATCAAGGTCGACAAGCACCACCACGAGGTTGCGACCTGCCAGCACGAATTGGGCATGATCTTTGGCGGTCTGGTCGAGCAGGCCGACAACATCCAAAAATACAAATATGTCATCCACAACGTCGCCCACGCCTATGGCAAGACCGTGACGTTCATGCCCAAGCCCATGAAGGGCGACAACGGGTCTGGAATGCACGTCAACATGTCGATCTGGAAAGACGGCAAGCCGCTGTTCGCAGGCGACAAATATGCTGATCTTAGCCAAGAGGCGCTCTATTTCATCGGCGGTATCCTGAAGCACGCGAAATCGCTGAACGCGCTGACCAACCCCGGCACCAACAGCTACAAGCGCCTGATCCCCGGCTTTGAAGCGCCGGTGCTGCGGGCCTATTCGGCACGCAACCGCTCGGGCTGCGTTCGTATTCCGTGGACGGAATCGCCCAAGGCCAAGCGGGTCGAGGCGCGCTTCCCCGATCCGTCGGCGAACCCGTACCTCGCCTTTGCGGCGCTGATGATGGCCGGGCTTGACGGCATCAGGAACAAGATCGACCCCGGCCCTGCTTCGGACAAGGATCTCTATGATCTGCCGCCCGAAGAGCTGGCATCGATCCCCACCGTCTGCGGCAGCCTTCGTGAGGCGTTGGAAGAGCTGGAGAAAGATCACGACTATCTGCTGGCCGGTGACGTGTTCACCAAGGACCAGTTGGAAGGTTACATGGCGCTGAAGTGGGAAGAGGTCTACGCCTTTGAACACACGCCGCATCCGGTGGAATACCAGATGTATTACTCCTGCTGATCCATCCGGATCTGATCTTGAAAGGGCACGCCGCAACGCGTGCCCTTTTTCATGCGGGCAGCGATTTGTGCGGAAATCCGCCGCTTCACCCCGTCCTACCCCCGTATTTTCCTAAAATTAGAGTGATTGCGGCCAGATTGTGGCAATTTACCCAAGGATAGATCATCAATTCGGCCAAAACGCTGCGTATTCATAACCGCATCACCAAGCCGCACCGGCCAAAGGGGTGAGGAGATGCCAAGATGAGCGACCCGAAATCCGCCACACTGGTTCAATTGCTTGTCATAGATGCGCAAGTGCTCAATTTCGCGATGATCGTGCGGCGGGCGCAGGTGGCGCTGGCAAGTGACAAACATTATGCCATCGACCTGCACTGGGAAGACGACGACATCGCGACGTTTGATCTGGGCAGGGTCAAGGTGACGCTGGCGCTGACCGACGATCTGCCGGGCCGGTATTCCTTGTGTCTGACGATCGCCGCATCCGAGCACGCAAGCGACATACGCGACGCCACAGCGCGCCAAAGCATCTGCCAGCGACTGGTCGAAACCCTACGCCTCGACGATCATCTGGCCGAGTGCATCTGGCATGAGTGTGACGGGCCGATCACCAGCGATATGATCGACCGCCATGTCATGCGGCTGCCTGCGGTTCTGGCGCTGCGCAAACCCGTCGGGCGGGTGGATCAGCTGGATCGCCTGATGTCGCGGATGAATGTCGAGATGTATTCCGACGCGCATCCTGCACCGATGAATTTCGCGCGCCCCTATGACACCGAAGGTCCCTTCCCGACAGGGCCCGCGATCGCGCGCGAGGCACAGATGCGCAGCCTGCTGCACCGCAAGGCCCTGCAACCCGGTTTGCCGACCCTGTCCACTCCGATGCGTCTGGCGGTGCATGCGATGAACACCTCGCTTATGGCCGTGGCGATGCCCCTCGGGCTGGCACTTGCTGCCGCATCCATGCTGCGCGGCGAGGACATGCGACTCAGCGCGTCCATCGTAGCCGTGACGGGCGCGTTTCAGGCCGCAAGTCAGACCGAATTCGGGCATGCGCTTTTAATGCTGGTCTGAAAGCAGCGTCGGCCGGGTGAAAGCGGCCGGATTCTGCGGAACAATCGGGTTATGCGCAGGCTTACTTTGCCAAAGTCCGAAACACTGCCCCAATCCTGCCTTGGTTCGAACCAATTTGCGGCCAGATCCTGGTCCAATTACGGTTTATTCGAGTTTCCGATCACAAGTCTGAACAGGCGGGTTGTAATGCTTCTTTCATCATCCAACACCAAGCGCCGCGCGCGGCGTGCGTCCGAAGACCGCGTCAAGATCGTCATCACCGATGCCGAATGGCGCAAGGCTGACCGGTCGCGCCAGATCAAGGCACTGATCCAGAAACTGCGGACCTTTGTGCCAAGCGCGCCCACCCGCCCCCAGATCCCCGTAGACGACGATGTGCGCGCGCTGATGTCGGTTCTGTCGGGCGACCGCCGCGCCGAAATTGCCGCCGAACGCGCCGCCGAACCCGAGGTCAAGCTGCGCAACGCCTTGAAGAACAACCGCGATGACGCCCGTCTTGCCGATCAGGACGAACCGGCTGCCCGCCTGCAACTGGCCGGTCAACTGATGAACGCCGCCTTGCTGTTCGTCGCCTTCCCGGTTGGAATGGTGCTGGCGCTGAACTCGGTTCTGCGCGGCGGTGATCTGCGGCTGACGGCGCATGCAACCACGCTGACGGGCGTTTATCTGGCGATCCACAACATGGTTGCGGCAGGCATCTTTGCCTGACACCCGGCGTCGCGGGCACTGACGCGGCGCAAGGCTTTATCCTGCGGCATCATTCCTCGGGATGGTGCCCTGCGGCCTTGAGGCCCGCGCGTTCCGCCACCGTCAGATTGGCCACCGGCACCACATAGGTATGGATCGCGAACAGAACCGCGCGGGTTTCGGGCAAGCGCACAAACGTCTGTCGTTCGCAGCGCACATAGCGCCCGGCCACGGGGCGTGGACGACGCGCACCCTCGACCCGCGGCTGATGCAGGGTCGCATCGTCATAGACCATGTGGTTCATCCGCCACAAAGGTTGCCCGACCCTAATCGCGTTGAACATGCGCTGCACGCGCAGGGCGATTTCGTCATATTCCGGCACCGGCTTATGTATGCCCACAAGTGCGCGGCCCAGTTTCTGCGCCAGCGTCCAGCTTGCCGGAAAGCACAGCGCGGCGGCCGTCAGCACATGCTCCTCGCCCTGCGCTTCCATCAGGCACAGATCCTCCTGCACCAGCCGCCCAAGGGTTTGCAGAGGGTTCGCTGCGTCCAGCGGCACCCACACCCCATCAGGCCGCTGCACCGATTCCGCTTGCACAATATACCCCGGCGTCTGATGCAGACGGTGCAGGATCATCGCATAAAGTTCGTCCACAGCAGGCCGCGCCGCCGCTTGCATCCCCAGCACCACATCGGGTGCTGTGGCAATCAGTCGGTCCCGTTCGGCCATCTGGGCGGCGTAAGCCTCATCAACGCTCAACCAGTCCTCCCCGTCCACGGGCAATACGCCGGGCAGGCGAAGGGTCCGGGGGTCCATCCACGGGGCGAAGGGCAAAGCAGTTTGCAGGATCGGTGTCATGGCAACCAGACTATCCGCAGCACATGTCCTTGAAAATGGGGTCACCGCTGCAAATTGCGACATTCCCCGTCGCGCGCAGAAAAGCCTCCGTGCGCGCGGCCCCGCACGATTGCCAAAATCGGGGGCAACATGAACCAGCACCATTCCGCACGCCGCAAGATCGATCCCACCCGTGGCGCGCGGCTGGCCGACGGATCACCCAACGACAATGACCGGGTCGAAATCGGGCCGACGCGGCTTGCCTACGGTGAATGGGCGGCGGCGGGGCTGGTGCTTCCTGACCTGCCCGCGATGCGCGAATTCCGCTGGAACCGGCTCACACAGGCGGTTGTGGCGCGAAATTACGGCGGCATCCTGATGTTTGATCCCCTGAATATCCGCTATGCGACTGACAGCACGAACATGCAGCTTTGGAACACCCACAACGCCTTTCGCGCCTGCCTTGTCTGCGCCGATGGCTTCATGGTGGTGTGGGATTACAAGAACGCGATGTTCCTGTCGCGCTTCAACCATCTGGTGCGCGAACAAAGGTCCGGCGCGGATCTGTTCTACTTTGACCGGGGCGACAAGCTGGATGTGGCCGCCGATGCCTTCAGCCGCGAGGTACGCGACCTGATCGCCCAACATGGCGGCGGCAATATGCGCCTTGGCGTCGACAAGGTGATGATACACGGCCTGCGCGCACTGGAAGCGCAAGGGTTCGAGGTGATACCGGGTGAGGAACTGACCGAAAAAGCCCGCAGTATCAAAGGCCCTGACGAGATTCTGGCGATGCGCTGCGCGTCCCACGCCTGCGAAGCGGCGATTGGTGAAATGGAACGGGCGGCGCGCGCGGGCGTGCCCGGCGGCGAGATGTCGGAAGATGATATCTGGGCCGTGCTGTACGCCGAAAACATCCGTCGCGGCGGCGAATGGATCGAGACGCGGCTTCTGGCATCAGGCCCGCGCACGAATCCGTGGTTTCAGGAATGTGGCCCGCGCATCGTGCAGAAGAACGAGATCGTGGCCTTTGATACCGATCTGGTGGGGTCGTATGGCATTTGTATCGACATCAGCCGGACCTGGTGGATCGGCGATGAAAAGCCCCGACCCGACATGATCGAGACGATGAAGATCGCCCGCGAACATATTGACCACAATATGAAAATGCTTAAACCCGGTGTGATGCTGGCAGATCTTTCGCGCGGTTGCCACCGCTTGCCCGACCACATGCAAAAGCTGAAATACGGCTGCATGATGCACGGCGTGGGCCTGTGCGATGAATGGCCGCTGGTTGCATACCCGGACCAGATGGTCGAAGGTGCGTTTGATTACGCAATCGAGGCGGGAATGGTTCTGTGCGTGGAAGTGCTGGCCTCGCCCGAGGATGGCGATTTCTCGATCAAGCTGGAGGAACAGGTGCTGATCACCGAAACTGGGTTTGAGAACCTGACGAAATACCCGTTTGATGCCGCCCTGATGGGGCAGGCCTGATGCGGGTCGTGCGCGCCTTTTTGCTGACCGGGCCGCTTTTGCTGGCCGCCTGTGCCAGCAAGCCGAACAATTTCGTGGCCGCCCCCACCCGCCTTGCCGGGCCCGACAATCCTGCGCAAAAGATTTGTGCGGATCAGGGCGGGCAGCTTGAAATCCGGTCCGAACAGGCCGGAGAGGCCGGCTATTGCCGCTTGCCCGATGGGTCGTTGATCGAGGAGTGGAAGCTTTACAAGGGCAATTCTCCGATCTGAACCTGCGGTTTTGCGTCGAGGTTGCATTTGAGTATTTTTGCAAAAATGAAGTCCAAAGGCCGCGTGCCTTGCGTGTGGGGGCCGTGCGGTTTAAGCGGATCACGCCCGCAACCCGCCTGAAAGGCTTGCCATGATCCCGCGTTATTCCCGCCCTGAAATGGTGGCTCTCTGGTCACCCGAGACGAAATTCCGCATCTGGTTCGAGATCGAGGCGCATGCCTGCGATGCGCAGGCCGCCATCGGCGTTATTCCGGCGGCGAATGCAGCGGCGGTCTGGCGGGCAAAGGACGTGACCTTTGACGTGGCGCGGATTGACGAGATCGAGGCCGTGACCAAGCATGATGTCATCGCCTTTCTGACGCATCTGGCCGAACATATCGGCGCGGATGACGCGCGGTTCGTGCATCAGGGCATGACCAGCTCGGATGTGCTGGACACCACGCTGAACGTGCAGCTGGTGCGGGCGACCGACCTTTTGCTGGTTGGGATGGACCGGGTAATGGCGGCGCTGAAATCCCGCGCGATGGAACACAAGGACACCGTGCGCATCGGGCGCAGCCACGGCATCCACGCCGAGCCCACCACGATGGGCCTGACCTTCGCACGCTTTTACGCCGAAATGGCGCGGGGCCGCGCACGGCTGGTCGCGGCGCGGGCCGAGGTGGCAACGGGGGCGATTTCGGGCGCGGTCGGCACCTTCGCCAACATCGACCCGTCGGTGGAAGAGCATGTCTGCAAGATGCTGGGCCTGACCCCCGAACCGATCAGCACGCAGGTCATTCCGCGCGACCGGCATGCGATGTATTTTGCGACGCTGGGCGTCATAGGCTCCAGCATCGAGAATATCGCCATTGAAATCCGCCACATGCAGCGCACCGAAGTGCTTGAGGCGGAAGAGTTTTTCAGCCCCGGCCAAAAAGGCTCCAGCGCCATGCCGCACAAGCGCAACCCGGTTCTGTCGGAAAACCTGACCGGCCTTGCGCGCCTTGTGCGCATGGCAGTCATCCCCGCGCTGGAGAATGTGGCGCTGTGGCATGAACGCGATATCAGCCATTCCTCGGTTGAACGCGCCATTGCCCCCGACACCACCATCACGCTGGATTTCGCGCTGCACCGTCTGGCGGGGCTGGTCGAAAAGCTGGTGATCTACCCCGATAACATGCTGGCCAACATGAACAAATTCCGCGGCCTTGTGATGAGCCAGCGGGTCTTGCGGGCGCTGACCCAAGCCGGTGTCAGCCGCGAGGATGCCTACCGTCTGGTGCAACGCAACGCGATGAAGGTCTGGCAGGAGGGCGCCGATTTCAGGGCCGAGCTTCTGGCCGATCCAGAGGTTACCGCCGCCCTGACGCCCGCACAGATCGAGGAAAAATTTGACATCGGCTATCATACCAAGCATGTCGACACGATTTTCGCACGGGTTTTCGGCAACTGATCATTTTTTTCGCCGATCACGCGGGCGTGACTCACCGGCGGGATATTTTCACCCTTGCACGGCGCAAATCCGTGCTACGTTTCTGTAAATCGAAATTCTAGGATATCGTATGCGCCTGATGTCTGCTGCCTTTGTCGTGTTCCTGCCCGTTGCAGCTTTTGCCGCCGGGTCCGAAGATCCGACGCCGCCCGCAACAACCGAGACCACCACCACCTGCGAGGCGGGTTCGATCTGGGATGAAAAGACACAAGTCTGCGTGAAATCCGAAAGCCAGCTTCTCGACAATGACACGCGCTATAAAGCGGTGCGCGAATTAGCCTATGCCGGGCGGCCGGATGAGGCGCTGGCGGTGCTGGCCACCATGACCGAGGGCGACAGTGACCGCGTGCTGACCTACAAGGGCTTTGCCAACCGCAAGGCCGGGCGGGTTGAGCTTGGGATGGAGTATTACGCGCAGGCGCTGGAACAGAACCCCGACAATATTCTGGCCCGCAGCTATATGGGCCAGGGCTTTGTGCAGATGGGCGAGATTGCCGAGGCTGCCCGCCAGCTTGACGAAATCCGCAAACGTGGCGGATCAGGCACTTGGGCCGAGGCGTCTTTGGCGCAGGCCGTGGGCACCGGAGAAACTGTGAACTACTGACCGCAACAAACTGTTATCAAACGAAAATGGAGGTTTCAAGATGAAGTTCAGACTGGCCCTTGTATCGTTCGTGATTGTTCTGGCCCCTTCACTTGCGCTGGCGCAAGGCTGTTCGCACGGCAAGCCCGCGCAGGAGGCATCGATTTCATGCGCTGATGGCACGGTTTTTGACTCGGCAACGGGTCGCTGTGTTTCGACAACCAGCTAAGACGCCCTTAACCCTGCTGCGCCATCCTGCCCTCAAGATCCGGGATTCGTGACCGGAGATTCGGCAGGAGGCAGAGATGTCCAAGGAATTGGCGCAGATCAGACCGGTGCAGCGGCTTGCCGCGCCGGAATACAAGACGGTGCCTGCACCGCGGGTCATGACCAATCGCGAAAAGGCCGCGATTATCGTGCGTTTGATGCTGGCCGAGGGCGCGCCTTTGCCGCTGTCTTCGCTGCCCGAACATGTGCAGGCTGCCATTGCCGAACAGATCGGACAGATGCGGCTGGTGGACCGGACCACTCTTGGCAGTGTGGTTGATGAATTCATGACCGAACTTGAGGAGGTCGGCCTGTCTTTTCCCGGCGGTATTGAGGGTGCCTTGGGTCTGATGGATGGTCATATCAGCTCCACCGCCGCCAGCCGGTTGCGCAGGCTTGCGGGCGCATCCTCCAAAGTCGATCCGTGGGATCGGCTGATGGCGCTGCCCATCGACCGGCTGCTGCCCGTGCTGGAGCAGGAAAGCATCGAGGTGGCCGCCGTCATGCTTTCAAAACTGCCCGTGCAGAAGGCCGCCGATCTTTTGGGCAAACTGCCGGGAGAAAAGGCGCGCAGGGTGGCTTTCGCGGTATCGCGCACCGGCAATGTCGATCCTGAAACGGTGCGGCGCATCGGGATTTCGCTGGCGGCGCAACTCGACAATCAGCCCGCGCGTGCCTTTGATACCGGGCCGGTGGAACGGGTCGGCGCAATTTTGAACATCTCACCCAGCCTGACGCGCGACGACGTTCTGCGGGGGCTGGAGGAGGAGGATGCAGCTTTCGCCGAACTTGTCCGGCGCGCGATCTTTACTTTCGTCCATCTGCCCGCACGGGTTCAGCCCCGCGATGTGCCCAAGGTCATCCGTCTGGTCGATCCGCCCATGCTGACCACGGCGCTGGCGGCAGGTCTTGCCAACCCGGCACAGGCCGAGGCTGCGGAATTCATCCTGTCAAACATGTCACAACGAATGGCACAATCCTTGCGCGAGGATGTGGCCACGCGCGGCAAGGTCAAGGACCGCGATGCAGAAGAGGCGCAAAATTCCATCATCACCGCCGTGCGCCAGCTTGAAGCGGCGGGCGAACTGGTTCTGGTTGCCGAAGACCCGGACGACTGACGCATGCTCCCGGCCTGCCCTGCATCTGATCCGGCCGGCTTTCCATCGGTGATGCAGCCACACCTTTGGCCGGGGGGCACGCCCGCCGTCCGATCAGACAAGCCACGTCTTGAACCCCGCCCGCGCGCCCGTTACGCAGGCGACAAGCCGTCCGGCACGCGGGCCGCGCCAAGGCCCCGTCATGCCCCTGCCCGTCCCTGCCGTCCAGACCAATGGCCGCGCCATCCTTTTGATCCTTGGCGCCGTGCTGATTTTCACGGCGATGGACGCGCTGGCCAAATTTCTGGTCGGACACTACCCGACATGGCAGGTGATCTGGGCGCGCTATACCGGGCAATCGGTGCTGGTCGCGGTTTATCTGGGCCGCAACCTGCCGCGTCTGTTACACAGCAACCATCCCCGCCTGCAGCTTTTGCACTCGGTCTGTCAGTTCGGCGCGTCGGCGCTGTTTTTCACGTCACTGGGCTATATCGGGCTGGCCGAGGCGACGGCGATCACCGATCTGAACCCGGTGCTGATTACCTTGGGGGCTGCGGTGTTTCTGGGCGAGCGGCTGGGCCCACGTCGGATTTTCGGGGTCGTGGCGGCCCTTGTCGGCGCGCTGATCGTGATCCGTCCGGGCCTTGGCGTTTTCCAACCTGCAGCCCTTCTGCCGGTGGGATGTGCCGTCTGCTACGCCACTTATGCAATCGCCACCCGCCTTGTGGGCCGCAGTGAAGACGCGCGGACCTCGCTTTTCTACGCGGCCCTATTCGGCACAATTGTCACCAGCGCAGGCCTGCCCTTTGTCTGGCACCCCATCGCACCCCAGCATCTGCCCGGCTTCATCATCATCGGCGGGCTGGGGGCTGGCGCGCAGTTCCTGCTGATCCGCGCCTTCACGCTGGCAGAGGCATCGGTGATCGCACCCTTCGGCTATGTCGGGCTGATCTTTGCGACGCTCTGGGGGATCGTTTTGTTCGACACCTGGCCCGATCAGAGGACGGTGATCGGTGCGCTTGTGATCGTGGCGGCGGGTCTTTATGTCTGGCACCGAGAAACCCGCGCCGCCCGCACAGCCCCCTGACCCCCGAGCCGCAATGAACGATACCCGCTTCAACCTTGGCCACTGGCTGCAGGATCGCATGTTGCGCGGGCTGATCCGGGTGCTTTTGTGTTTGCCGTATGAGACGCGGGTGCCGCTGTGCGGGTGGATCATGTCGCGCCTGATCGCACCTTTGGTCGGCTATCGCCGCCGCATCCGCGCCAATCTGGCCCGCGTCCTGCCCGACCTGCCCGAGGCGGATGTGCGCCGGATGCTGCTTTCGGTGCCCGACAATGTGGGCCGCACCATCATCGAGATGTATTCCGGTGCCGAATTCGTGGCCCGCGTCAGCAAGTCGGTCGCACATGGCCCCGGCCTTGCGGCGCTGGAACGGGCGCAGGCGGACGGGCGGCCTGTGATCTTTACCGGCGGACATTTCGGCAATTACGATGCCAGCCGGGCTAACATCATCTCGCGCGGGTACAAGGTCGGCGGGCTTTACCGCCCAATGAAGAACCGCTATTTCAACGCGCATTACGTCGCCGCGATCGAGGCTGTGGGTAAACCGCTGTTTCCGCGTGGTCGCGCGGGCCTTGGCGATATGGTGCGGTTTTTGCGCAAGGGCGGGATGCTGGGCATCCTGATCGACCAGCATATGAACGCGGGCGTGCCGCTGATGTTTTTCGGCCAGGCCGCGATGACCGCCCTTTCTGCCGCGGAACTTGCGCTGAAATACGACGCCATCCTGCTGCCGATCTATGCGATCCGCCTACCGAACGGGCTCGATTTCGACATTCAACTTGAAGCGCCGATCCCACAGGGCACACCCGAGGCGATGACGCAGGCCGTCAACGACAGTCTGGAGGCGATGGTGCGGAAATATCCCGACCAGTGGTTCTGGATACACCGGCGCTGGAAGATCTGAACGCTACCGCAGCGCCGCCGCCGCAACGATATCCGCCGGCCCCGCAAGCTGCAGGATCACGACCATCGGCGCGTCGCCCTTTGCCTCGGCGGTCAGATCAAGCGGTGCATCGCCCGTCCAGTCACCCAGTTTCTGCCAGGAGGTGACGATGTTGCGATAGGTGATCTTGCGCCCTGCATTCTCGCCCCGCGTGATGTTGACGGTTTCTTCTGGAATATAGCGCACAAGCTGCACATCCATCGGCCCGACGCCGCCCGGAACAGGCTCTGCGCTGATATGGACCCGACCGCCCTTGCGCACCAAGGTCAATTGCGTCGCCGCACCTCGCGCCAGATGCGCCGCAACCAGTTGCGCCACATCATCGGGACGGTTGCCCTCGACCCGCTCTGACCCCTCAATAATCATCTGGGGGGTATAGATCGTGCGGCTGCCCTGCGCATAGGCATAGCTTTTCTGCCGTTCCGTGTGCGCCGGGTTGCCGAACACGTCTTTCCAGCCGATGTAATCCCAATAATCCACATGTAGCGCCAAGGGCACGACCCGCGTATCCTGCACCAGTTCTCCGAAATAGGCATCGGCGGGCGGGCAGGATGAACACCCCTGCGAGGTATAAAGCTCTACCACCACCACGGGTGTCGACACGTCTTGCGCCAAAGCCGCGCCGGAAATGCCAAGCCACAGGCCGCAAACGGCCCCTATCGCATGTCGTTTCATCGCAATCCCGATCCCCGTCTGTTCTTGTCTTCTAACCCGTCGGGGTCGTCATACACCAATCAAGGTTTTGCGAGACAATGCTACAAGAATTCCACGCGCAATTGTGCGGTGCGGGGTGGAATACCGGGGCAATTTACTGTATACCATTGCATACGAAGCCCACCTGTCTTGCGTTGCGCTGCTGCGTCGGGCATCACAAGATCAACCGTCACACCGCACCCCCAACACCATGAGGCACGAATGACCGTCACCGTCGGACATGACAGCACCAAGACCCGCAGCACACTGACCGCAGGCGGGCAGACCGTCAGTTATTACTCTATCCCTGCGGCGCAAGCGGCAGGCTTGGGTGATTTCTCGCGCCTGCCTGCCAGCCTGAAAGTCGTGCTGGAAAACATGCTGCGGTTTGAAGATGGCAAGACCGTGTCGGTCGATGACATCCGCGCCTTTGCCGAGTGGGCCACCAAAGGCGGGCAGAACCCGCGCGAGATCGCGTATCGACCAGCCCGCGTTCTGATGCAGGATTTCACCGGGGTGCCCGCCGTGGTTGACCTTGCCGCGATGCGCGACGGCATCCTTGGCCTTGGCGGAAATGCCCAACAGATCAACCCCTTGGCCCCCGTTGATCTGGTCATCGACCATTCGGTGATGATCGACGAATTCGGCACGCCGCGTGCGTTCCAGATGAACGTCGACCGCGAATATGAACGCAACATCGAACGCTACCAGTTCCTGAAATGGGGTCAGGGTGCGTTCAACAACTTCCGCGTCGTGCCACCCGGAACCGGCATCTGCCACCAGGTGAACCTTGAATATCTGGCCCAGACAGTGTGGACCGATACCGACCAGAACGGCGCACCCGTGGCTTACCCCGATACGCTTGTGGGCACCGACAGCCATACAACCATGGTCAACGGGCTTGCCGTTCTGGGTTGGGGTGTGGGCGGGATCGAGGCCGAAGCCGCAATGCTGGGCCAACCCGTTTCCATGCTGATCCCCGAAGTTGTCGGCTTCAAACTGACCGGTGAGATGGTTGAGGGCACAACGGCCACCGATCTGGTGCTGAAGGTCGTGCAGATGCTGCGCAAACACGGCGTCGTCAGCAAATTCGTCGAATTCTACGGCGACGGGCTGGACCGCCTACCCCTTGCCGACCGTGCAACCATCGCCAACATGGCCCCCGAATACGGCGCGACCTGCGGCTTCTTCCCGATCGACACCGAAACCCTGCGTTACTTGCGCAACACCGGCCGCGATGAAGGCCGGGTGGCACTGGTTGAAGCTTACGCCAAGGCCAACGGCATGTGGCGCGGCGCGGATTACAACCCGATCTACACCTCGACCCTGCATCTGGATATGGGCACCATTGTTCCGGCTATTTCCGGCCCCAAACGCCCGCAGGATTTCGTGGCACTGACCGACGCGAAGGCCGGGTTTGCCCGCGAAATGGCGGGTGGTTTCAACCGCCCGCTGGATAAAAAGGTTGTGGTGAAGGGCGAAGATTACACCATGTCATCAGGCAAGGTCGTCATTGCCTCGATCACGTCCTGCACCAACACCTCAAACCCCTATGTCATGATCGGCGCAGGTCTGGTCGCGCGCAAGGCGCGTGCGCTGGGTCTGAACCGCAAGCCTTGGGTGAAAACCTCGCTAGCCCCCGGATCGCAGGTCGTCAGCGAATATCTTGAGGCGGCGGGTCTGCAAGAAGACCTCGACGCCATCGGCTTCAACCTTGTCGGCTATGGCTGCACCACCTGCATCGGCAACTCCGGCCCCCTGCAGCCCGAAATATCGGCGGCGATTGCCGAGGGTGACTTGGTTGCAACCGCCGTTCTGTCGGGCAACCGCAACTTTGAAGGCCGCATCAGCCCTGATGTTCGCGCCAACTACCTCGCCTCGCCGCCTTTGGTAGTGGCCTATGCGCTGGCGGGCGACATGAACATTGATATCACGACCGAACCCCTTGGCATGGGCACCGACGGCCCGGTGTATCTCAAAGACGTCTGGCCGACGAATGCCGAAATTGCGGAACTGGTCGAATCGACCGTCACCCGCGCGGCGTTCCAGAAAAAATACGCCGATGTCTTCAAGGGCGATGCGAAATGGCAGGCCGTTGAGACCACCGACCGCGAGACGTACAACTGGCCCTCGACCTCGACCTACATCCAGAATCCGCCCTATTTCAAAGGCATGGCCAAGACGCCGGGAACCATCAGCGATATCAGCGGCGCTCGCGTTCTGGCCCTTTTGGGCGACATGATCACCACCGACCACATCAGCCCCGCAGGCAGTTTCAAGGATAAGACCCCGGCCGGGCAATATCTTATGGACCGTCAGGTTCCGGTGCGCGAGTTCAACTCGTATGGCGCGCGGCGCGGCAACCACGAGGTGATGATGCGCGGCACCTTCGCCAACATCCGCATCAAGAACGAGATGCTGGATGGCGTGGAGGGCGGCTATACGTTGGGGCCGGACGGCCAACAGACGAGCATCTTTGACGCCTCGATGGCCTATCAGGAAGCCGGAGTGCCGTTGGTGATCTTTGGCGGCATCGAATATGGCGCAGGTTCCAGCCGCGACTGGGCAGCCAAGGGCACCGCACTTCTTGGCGTCAAGGCCGTGATCGCCGAAAGTTTTGAGCGTATTCACCGCTCGAACCTTGTTGGCATGGGGGTTATTCCGTTCGAATTCACCGGCGGCGACACCCGGAAATCGCTGGCACTGAAAGGCGATGAAATAATCGCGATCAATGGGTTGGAGGGCGATCTTAAACCCCTGTCCGAAGTGCCTTGCACCATCGCTTACGCCGATGGCACCACCAAGACGATCCAGATCAAGTGCCGCATAGATACGGCGATTGAAAAGGAATACGTCGAACATGGCGGCGTGCTGCATTACGTTCTGCGCAATCTGGCAAAGGCTTCGTAACGCGTCCGTCCAAGACCAAGGGGCCGGACGAGACGTTCGTCCGGCCACAGCGCGTTCCGGGCGACGGACACCGGTCATCGCGCCGTTTCGAAAAGGCGCGCTCCCTTTATGTTCTTGTTAAGTTCCTGTCAGCTATGATCGTGCCAGACCCCAACTGACCCCGAGGCTGACATGCGTTTTGCTGCTTTGATTGATCAGGCCGATCTGCCCGTGCGCGCGCAGGCACGCACCCGGACCCTGCCCCTGCCAAACCTGCCCTGGCTTGAATCGCTGGCCTTCATGTCGATGGTGGCCCTGCTGTGCATGGCGGGCGCGTAAGGCTACTGCGCCGCCTTGTCCATCGCCGGGCGCAGGGTGCGGTCAAGCTCCTGCTGGGTTATAGGCCCGGCAAAGCGCAGCACCACATTGCCTTTCCCGTCGATCACAAAGGTTTCCGGCACGCCGTAAAGACCCCAGTTCAGCCCCATCCGCCCGCCATCCGCGCCCATCGTCGCATAGGGAGAGCCGAGATCGCCCAGAAATTTCAGCGCATCTTCGGGGCGGTCCTTGTAGTTGATCCCGTGGATCGTAACTCCTTCGGCCTGTAGCGCCGTCAGCATCGGATGCTCTGCCCGGCAGGGCGCGCACCAACTGGCCCAGAAGTTTACCAGCTTCATTCCGGGCTGGCGCAGCAAGGCATCGGTGGTCAGGGGTGCATCCCCGAGTGCCACCACCTCGATCGCGGGGGCCGCTTTTCCGGCAAAGGCCGAGGGCAGCCCTTCGGGATCATCGCGCTGCATGCCGACATAAAACGCCGTCGCCAGCGCCGCAAAGATGATGGGTGGCAGGAACATCAAGACCTTAGCCATCGCTGCGGCCCTTCCGTGCTTCCACCGCCTCAAGGGCACGTCGCACCCGCGCCGACCGCCACAGCGTCAGCGCCACAAGGGCCACCAACAGCAGGATCGAAGCCCCGTAGGCCGACAGAACCACATTTTCATATTTCCCAAGGTCAGGTATCACGCCGCCATCCTTTCACGGGCCAGAAGTGCCTGCATCCGGCGATTGCGAATCTCGGTCCGGGTGCGCAGCAGCACCAGCGTCACGAACAACAGGCCAAAGCCGCCGATGGCCGTCCACAAAGGATAGGCGAACACATCCGCCACATTCTCTTTCGCATCCATCGACAGCGACGCGCCCTGATGGAGGCCCTGGCTCCAGAACAGCACCGCATACCGGCTCAGCACCGCGAAAACCGACCCCACGATGCACAAAACCGAGGTAAGGTCAGCGGCGGTGTCGGCATCGTCAATCGCCTCCCACAAGGCAATATATCCCAGATAAAACAGCCCCAGGATCAAAAATGACGTCAGCCGCGGGTCCCACGCCCACCAGGTGCCCCACATCGGCTGGCCCCAGATCGCGCCCGTAACCAACCCGATCAGCGTGAAGGTCAAACCCACCGGGGCCGCCGCCCGCGCCGACAGCGCCGACACATGATGCCGCCGGATCAGCCAGATCAACGAGGCGACCAGCATCATGAACCACGCCGACACCGCCCAGAACGCGGCCGGAACATGCAGATAGATGATCTTGACGGTCGATCCCTGCTTGTAATCATCGGGCGTGAAGAAAAACCCCCAGATCAGCGCACCCACCAGCGTGAACAGCGCAAGGCCCGAGACCCACGGCAAAATTTTGCCAGAAGTCTCCATGAACCGTTTCGGGTTTGCATAATCCCAGATCGACATGGCGTGTGGCTAAATCCTAAGGGGTTCAAGGGCAAGGGGTATCATATCCGGCTCACCGAAGGGTGACGCGGATTGCCGCAGCCGCGGCAAACGGTAACAGCGCCGCCGCACCTGCCGTTATGCCCGCCAGCAGCAGCAAAGGCGTTGCGGGATCAAGGCCCAAAGCCCCGCGCCGCACGACTTCTGCCCCGAAGATCAGCGTCGGCACATACATCGGCAGCACGATCAGGCTAAGAAGAAGCCCACCGCGCTTGATGCCAACCGTCAGCGCCGCACCGAACGCCCCGATCACCGAAAGCGCCGGTGTTCCCAGCACCAGCGACGCCATCAGCCAGCCGTATCCCGCCAGCGGCAGGTTCATAAGCAGCGCCAGAACCGGCGACAACAGCGTCAGCGCCAGCCCCGTGACCAGCCAATGCGCAAGGGCCTTGACGGCCACCACGCCCTCCAGCGGAATGGGGGCCGTGGCCAGCAGGTCCAGCGATCCATCCTCGAAATCGAGGGCAAAAATCCGGTCCAGCGACAAAAGGCAGGCCAGAAGTGCCGCCACCCACAGGATGCCCGGCGCAATCCGCGCCAAAGTCGCAGGGTCCGGGCCAACGCCCAGCGGCACCAGAACCGCCACCAGCAGAAAGAATGCAAGGCCAAGGCCAAAGCCCCCGCCCGACCGGAACGCAAGGCGCAGATCGCGAAGCAGCAGGGCGATCATCCGAACGCCTCGTCAAAGCCGGCAAGGCGCGGTGCGGCCCGGAACGGGCTCAGGTCCAGCACCCGCGCACCCTCAAGCCCAAGGTCGATATGGGTTGCCG
>JBBQZP010000032.1:0-38537 GCA_038207585.1 Rhodobacterales bacterium
CTCGATTTCGAGGATGGGTTTGGACGGGTCCCAGGGTTCAGACATGGTGAGGTCTCCGCTTGTGGCAGGCGCCGTGGGATAGTTGTGGCTTGGGAAAAGGGACCGAGTGGGGCATGGGGTCAGTCCCTCAGGCTTTCTTCGCGCAAGCCGTCGGCCAGAAGATTGAGGCCAAGGACAAGGCTCATCAGCGCAATCGCAGGCACCACGGCGGGGTGGGGGAAGCTGGACAGGAAGCGGCGGCCTGCGTTGATGGTTGATCCCCAGTCGGGGCTTTCGGGTGATACACCAAGGCCAAAGAAGCCGAGCGTGCCCAGAAGGATCGTGGTGTAGCCGATGCGCAGGCAGAAATCGACGATCAGCGGTCCGCGTGCGTTGGGCAGGATTTCCCACAGCATGATGTACCATGGGCCTTCGCCTCTGGTCATGCCGGCGGCCACATAATCGCGCGATTTGATGTCCATCACGATGCCGCGCACGATGCGGAACACGGTCGGCGAGTTCACGAACACGACCGACACGAAGACGTTCAGCAGGTTCGGTTCCATCGACCAGACGCCCAGCGGGTCGGCGTTGAAGGCAAGGCCGGAATAGACCCAGAGGCCAAGGACCAGCGTGATGCCGACATAAAGGTTGCGCCGCGCGGGGTTGGTGAAAAAGCGGCTGTTCCAAAGCACCACGAAAAACACGATCGGAAAGAAGAACAGCACCGCCGCCAGAAGGTTGGGGATGGAGGCGCGCCAAGGGGTTGCAGTCCAGAAAAGCTGCACCTCGGCGCCAGTATCCTGAATTTGCGGTGAAACCAGCAGATAAAAGAGCAGGATCACCGGAAACGCCAGCACAAGGTTTGAGATGAACGACAGGACTGTATCCAGTCGCCCGCCGATATAGCCCGCAGGCAGGCCCAGTGTGATGCCGACCATGAAGGCAAAGGTCGTGGCGGCCGGTGCGATGGACAGCACTGACCGCGCCCCCATCACCATGCGCGAAAAGACATCGCGGGCCAGGTTGTCGCCGCCCAGCAGGTAATGGGCATAAACGCCGTCGCCCGGGTTTTTCAACGCCGATCCCGGCCAGGCGTTCTTCATACCCGACAGTTGCACCAAAGGATCATGGGTGATGATCTGCCCGGCAAACACCGCCGTAAAGACCCAGAACATCACGATGCCAAAGCCGATCATCGCCATCGGGCTGTCGTAAAGCTTGCCGTAAAGGCCCAGCTTGCGCTTGAACTTGATCGACACCGCGAACAGCACCACAAGTGAGATCCACACCGGCAGCAGGCGCGCAGCCATTGCGGCGAAGATAGACAGCCATCCCAGATCTTCCATTGGTGCGTTCCTTTACGAAAGACGGATGCGGGGATTAAGGAAAGCGTAGCCGACATCGGACAGAAGCTGCGTGACCAGCACCACAACCACGGCGACGACCGAACAGCCCAGCAAAAGCTCGATATCGTTGTTGCCGGCGGCCTGTACCAGCGTCCAGCCGAAGCCCTTGTAGTTGAACAGCGTCTCTACGATGACGACGCCGTTCAACAACCACGGGAACTGGAGCATGATCACCGTGAAGGGTGCGATCAGCGCGTTGCGCAGCGCATGGCGCACCACGACGTCGCGGAACTTCACCCCCTTCAGGCGCGCGGTGCGGATGTATTGCGCCGTCATCACCTCGGTCATCGAGGCGCGGGTCATGCGGGCGATATAGCCGATGCCGTAAAGGGCGATGGTCATCACCGGCAGTGTGAAGTTGTAGAAGGTGATGTCGTTCGCGGCTGTGGTGGCCGACCCGGTGAACCAGCGCAACCCGGTGATCGAGGGCGAAAAGAGCGTGATAAACAACACACCCGACACATATTCCGGCGTGGCCGTGGTGGCGATGGACAGGGTCGACAGGCTGCGGTCCAGCCGCGAGCCTTCTCGCATTCCGGCCAGAACGCCGATCAGAAGGGCGCAGGGCACCATCACCAGCATCACGCACAGCATCAACCAGCCGGTCAGGCCCAGCCGGGTTGCCACGATGGTCGAGACACTGTCGCGGAACACCGTCGAGTAGCCCCAGTTGCCCTGCAACACTCCGCAGCGCTGTGGCACGGTGGCAGGGTCGGCGCCTTTGGTGACGCAGCGACCGGTCAATACGCCGTCCGTCTCCAGCGTCCAGCCCGGCACGACGCCAAGCCATTCGCCGTAGCGGCGCAGCACGGGTTGTTTGTAGCCGTTCTTGGTAAGCCAGCTGTCAATCTCGGCCTCGGTCACACGGGTGCCGATTTCGGATTGCGCGACCTTTTTAAGGTTGGGCGGCAGGTTGGTCAGGTAAAAGACCACAAAGGTAAGGCACATCGCCGTCAGCAACATCGTTGCAAAGCGTTTCAGAAGAAAGCGGGCCATGCGGTTACGTTGCCTCCCGTTGGGATGAAGACCGGGACCGTTGGCAGACGTGCCGACGGGTTCGGGTGCTTAGCGGATGTCCGAGGGGGTGGGCGCGCAATCCGGTCGCGCGCCCGAGGTCTGTAAGCGGATCAGGCCGTCATCCACCACTTGTAATGGTGATGTTCGAACGTGGCATGCATCGGCGCATCCTTGACCTTTTCGTTGGCGTGCCGGTAGAGCGAGCGCCAGTAGGGCTGGATCAGAACGCCCTGGTCCTGCATGACCTGTTCGATCTTGGCCATCACCTCGCGGCGCTTGTCGGCATCGGGCAGGGCCAGTGCTTCGGCCAGAAGGGCGTCGAATTCCGCGTTGCTGAACGCGGCCTCGTTCCACGCCTCGCCCGACCGATAGGCCAGCGCCAGAATCTGCACGCCAAGCGGACGCATGTTCCATTCGGTGGCCGAGAACGGGTATTTCGTCCAGTCGTTCCAGAAGGTCGAACCCGGCAGAACCGTGCGCTTGATGTTGATGCCTGCGTCGCGGATCTGTGCCGCCACGGCGTCGCAGGTGGCCGTCTGCCAGCCATCGTCGATCGAGATCAGCTCGAACTCGTGATCGGCATAGGCGGTTTCTGCCAGCATCGCCTTGGCCGCAGCCGGATCGGCCTTGATCTTGGGCAGTTCGGCATATTCCGGGTGGATCGGGCAGACGTGGTGGTTTTCAGCTACGGTGCCAAGGCTCGCATAGCCAAGCTCCAGCACCACCGCGTTGTCGACGGCCATTTGCAGGGCTTTGCGGACTTTCACATCCTTGTATTCCTCGGCCAGCTGGTTGAAGCGCACAGCGATCGTCGCGGCGGTCACGGCCTCGGTCTTGTTCCAGCCGATGCCGTCGAACACCTGCACAAAATCGCCGACCGTCTGATAGGTCATGTCGATCTCGTCGGCTTCGGCTGCGGCCACGACGGCGGCCGGGTCGGTGCCGTAATCGGTGTAGATGATCTTGTCGAGGTATGGGCCGCCATAGACGGCAGTGCCCCACCACGGCTCGGCACGCTTGGCCAGAACCTGCGATACGCCGATTTCGTTGGTTTCAGGCATGTAGGGGCCAGTGCCGATCCAGTTGGCGGCCGGATCGCCGTTGTCATAGGATTTGTGAACGACAGCCGCCGGATAGTCGGCCATGCCGGCAATCACGGTGATGTCAGATTCGTTCAGCGTCAGCTTTACGGTCAGCGGATCAACCACCGTCACAGCACCTTCGCGGACAGTTTTCTTTTCGGCATCCGAAAGCGAAGCCATGCGCGCCGCCATCGAGTTGCCCTCGACGTTGCCATCGCACCAGCGCACGATGTTGTTGGCGACATCATCTGCGGTGAAGTCATCGCCGTTCGACCATTTGACGCCGGGGCGGACCTTCAGCGTGTATTCGGTGGCGTTGTCGTTCGTGGTCCAGCTTTCCAGCAGCATGCCGCGGATCGTGCCATCATTGTTGTATTCGACCATATACTCCAGCCAACCGCGGGTGAAGTTCGAGATCTGCGACCAGTCGGCAGTGCGCGGGTCTTTGAGCGCCTTGGTTTCCATCTCGGTGCGCAGGGTGCCGCCCATGACGGGGGTTTCTTGCGCCTGAACCGGGGTTGCCATGCCGAGCAGGCCATAGGCAACCGTCGCCGACAGGCCAAGGGCGGTGGACCGGGTCAGAAATTCGCGGCGGCTCAGGGTGCCTGCGGTGACTTCATCGGCGTAACGCTGCGCCGCAGGATGCACCTTGGCAGCAGTAGGATTCGAATGGATCATTTCAGTCTCCCAGCAGGTCGTTTGTTTTGTGGCATGTCTTTCGTCCCCGCAGGATGCCGCACTGCAACAGGCGACGGGCAGAGGCGGGGTCGATCATGCTTTGCCATTGCGCATTTTTTTGGCCGGTGCGTCAACGCCTCGTTTCGGCATCGCTGCGTTCGTTTGCGACATTTTTGCGCGATCGGGATAACACTTGCGACATTTGCCTCTGCTCGGACGGTCTGAATTTCCGCTATAATGGAAACACGAAGACCGATGCAGGTGCAGCAATCTGCCTATGGCGCGCGGCGAAATGCCGAGGGCGACTGGCCGACCTGATGCTGAAACGCGCGGGTGAAATAGGCGGGCGAGGTGAAGCCCAGACTGTCGGCGATCCGCCCTACCGGCATGTCGGTTTCGGACAACAGTTTGCGCGCCTCAAAGATCAGCCGGTCGTGCAGCAGCGCCGAGGCGGGCCGCCCGCAGGCCTGATTGCAACACCGCGTCAGATGCGTGGGCGTAACCCCCAGCGCCGCCGCAAATTCCGCAACCCCCATCCCCGACCGGAATTCCCGCTCCAAGAGCGCGGTATAGCGCGCGACCAGCCTGCGCGTGGCGTCGGGGCGTTTCGTTTCGGTGGCGGCGCGGGCTATCTGACGCTCCAGCCACACGCTCAGTAATCCGACATGGTGCTGGGTTGCACGGTCATGCGCCGGGGTATCGGCGTCCATCTCGCGCAGGATGTTGTCCAGCGTCATATTCACTTCCTGCTGCAGATGCACCTCACGGATACGCAGGTGCTGCGGCACTTCGGGCAAGACAACACCGCTGCCACGGCCAAAGAAAACGGCAGTGCCAAAGACCTGCGGTCCAACGTCAAAGCCGTGCATGACGCCCGCCGGAATGAAGATCGCGTTGTTGGCGGTATAGCCGCGCGTTACACCCGCGATGGTGATGCGGCCCTGACCCTTGGTGAACCACAAGAACATCGGTTCGGATATGGACCGCATCGCTTCCACCCGCCAGCGTCCGCCTGCCGCAAGGCGGGGTACGGCGACAAGGCGCAGTTGGGACGGGGGCAAGGTGTCAGACATATCGACTCATGATGGAGGGTGCGGGGCGATCAATGTTCGTTGAAGATAAGCCGCAGCACCGGTCAGACCCAAGGAAAATCGCAAATCCGCCTGCTGATTTTGCGACCAAGGCGAAAACCTGCCCGATTGTGCCGCCTCGTGCGCGGGCCCCCGCCCAAGGTTGCGCCTAGGGCCGCGCCCAGGGCTGCCAACCGGCCATGCGCTTGCGAAACCACGTCCGCTGCCGCTTGGCATATTGGCGCGAGGCGATGCGGGCGGCCTCGACCGCCCGCTCCAGCGTGATTTCGCCGCGCAGATGCGCCACCAGTTCCGGCGCTCCGATGGCGCGCGATGACGGGCGGGCAGGGTCCCAGAACGGCAGTTCGGCCCGCACTTCGTCCAGCGCGCCCGCGTCGACCATTGCGTCGAACCGCCGGTCGATGCGCTGGCCCAGCCAGTCTGCATCCGCGTCGATCAGCACGGTCTGCGCGTCAGACAGCGGCACCAGCGGCGCGCCGGTATCGGCCTGCCAGTCGGCCAGTCCGCGCCCTGTGGTCACCAGAACCTCCCACGCGCGCTGCACGCGGGCCGGATTGGCGGTGTCGATCCGGGCCCGCGTGGCGGTGTCCAGTTCGGCCAGCAATCCCGCCAGATCCCCGGCCATCCGCCGTGCATCCGCTGTCGCACGCACTGGCTCAGGGATCGGAGGAATCTCGACCAGCCCCTCGGTCAGCGCGGCAAAGGCAAGCCCGGTGCCGCCCACGATGATCGGTCGCGCACCTGCCAGCAAAGGTGCCACCTCCCGCAGCCAGTGGCCGACCGAATAAGCCTGATCCCGCGCCACATGCCCGTAAAGCGCATGCGGTGCCAAAGCCTCCTCCGCCACCGATGGCCGCGCGGTCAGAATCCTCCAGCAATCGTAAACCTGCAGCGCGTCGGCATTCACGATCACGCCGCCCTGCGCCGCCGCAATCTCCAGTGCCAGCCCCGATTTCCCGCTAGCCGTCGGCCCCGCAATCAACACGGGAAGGTCCGGCGACAAGCCTGCGATCCTTCGCGCTGTCTCGGCTGACTTCATTTTTGCAAAAATACTCATCTTGGGCTTCGGGCGAGGGGTGTCCGTCGGACTTTAACAACCGGCGCACCCTCCATGCAGCGTGCGAGCGCCGGATGCAAACCTTGGGCGTTGATCCTGCCGCCCTTTTGCGACATTTTGCGCGGAACCGAAATCGTCAATGACGCAAGGAACCGCCCATGACCGATGATACCCAGACGCCCGCCACCTCTTACGATCGGGTGATGCTGAAAATCTCGGGCGAGGCGCTGATGGGCGATCTGGGCTATGGCCTGCACCCCCCCACCGTCAGCCGTATCGCGCGTGAGGTGAAATCCGTGCATGATCTGGGGGTAGAGATCTGCATGGTGATCGGCGGCGGCAACATCTTTCGCGGCCTGCAAGGCTCCGCACAGGGAATGGAGCGGACGACCGCCGACTATATGGGCATGCTTGCCACCGTGATGAACGCCCTTGCCATGCAGTCGGCGATGGAGGCGTTGGGCATCCACACCCGCGTGATCAGTGCCATTCCCATGGATCAGGTCTGCGAGCCCTATATCCGCAGGCGGGCCGTGCGCCACCTTGAGAAAAAGCGCGTGGTGATCTTTGCCGCAGGCACCGGCAACCCCTATTTTACCACCGATACGGCGGCCACGCTGCGGGCCAATGAAATGGCCTGTCAGGCGATCTTCAAAGGCACCAAGGTTGACGGAGTCTACGACAAGGATCCCAAGAAACACGCCGATGCCAAACGCTATACCACTGTCAGCTATGACGAGGTGCTGCAAAAGCATCTGGGCGTGATGGACGCGTCGGCCATCGCCCTTGCGCGCGACAACAACCTGCCGATCATCGTCTTTTCGCTGGATGAACCCGGCGGGTTCAGGGGCATCCTTGCCGGTAAAGGCACCTATACCCGCGTGCAGGACGAAGGCCCAGGCTGGGAGGCCGCCCGGTAGCAGCCGCCTGCACCCTGTACGCCCGCGCACGCATGCTGTTATAGAGTGCCCCAAAGTTGAGATGATCCGAAGAACGAGAGCAGACATATGGCCGACGACCTTGAAATAGACCTTGATGCGATCCAGCGCCGGATGGACGGTGCGATGAACGCGCTGAAACAAGAATTCGCCAGCCTGCGCACCGGGCGCGCCTCGGCAGCCCTTGTCGATCCGATTCAAGTCGATGCGTATGGCCAGATGACCCCGATCAACCAGCTTGGCACCGTGAACGTGCCTGAGCCGCGCATGGTCGTGATCAACGTGTGGGACAAGGCAATGATCGGAAAGATCGAAAAGGCGATCCGCGAAAGCGGCATCGGTATCAACCCCATTACCGACGGCCCCCTGATCCGCCTGCCCATACCGGAGTTGAACGAGGAGCGCCGCCGCGAGTTGTCAAAGGTTGCCGGCACCTATTCCGAAAACGCCAAGATCGCCATCCGCAACGTGCGCCGCGACGGGATGGACCAGATCAAGAAAGCCAAAGCCAACGGCATGGGCGAGGATGACCAGAAGATGTGGTCTGACGAAGTGCAGGAACTGACCGACAAAGCCATCGCCGCCGTTGACCGCGCGCTCGATTCCAAGCAACAAGAGATCATGCAGGTCTGACCTGCGCAGCGTGATATGAAGGGGCTGGGTTTGGCCAGAGACCGGCGCGGTGATACCGCAACTCCACGGGTTGCCGATCATGTCGCGATCATCATGGATGGCAATGGCCGCTGGGCCACCAATCGCGGCTGGCCGCGCCTAGTCGGGCACCGCAAGGGGGCCGAACGGGTCAAGCAGATCGTGCGCTGCGCGCCGGATCTGGGTATCCGCTGGCTGACGATCTATGCCTTTTCGACGGAAAACTGGAAGCGGTCGACAGAAGAGGTTCTGGGCCTGATGTCGATCTTTGCCCGCTATATTGAACGCGAGGCCGACCGCCTCGCGGCCGAGGGCGTGCGGATGCGCTTTATCGGCGACCGCAGCCGTCTGGACCCGAAACTGCAGCGTCTCATGGCCGGAATTGAAACCCGCACCGCCCCTTTGTCGCGGCTGAACCTGACGGTTGCGATCAACTATGGTGGCCGGGATGAGTTGATCCGCGCGGCAAGCCGTCTGGCGCGGGATGTGGCCGAGGGGCGCATCGCGCCGGGCGATGTTGACGAAGAGGCAATCTCGTCGCGCCTTGATACTGCCGATCTGCCCGACCCCGATCTGGTGATCCGCACCTCGGGCGAGACGCGCACCTCGAACTTTCTGCCCTGGCAATCTGCCTATTCGGAATATGAATTCATCGAAACGCTCTGGCCCGATTTCAGCCCGGATGAACTGGCCACCATCGTCAACCGCTTCGGGCGGCGCGAACGCCGCTTTGGCGGGGTGGTTGGCGCGTGAGCGCTGTGCCTGACCGCTGGTCAGACCTGCGCAAGCGGCTGATTTCCGCCGCTGTGATGCTGGTCGTGGGCGCGGTTGAGGTGTTTCTGGGCGGGCCGTCGTTCATGGCGATGGTTCTGGCCATTTGCGGCGTGATGATCTGGGAATTGTCGGTGATGACCGGCGTGGGAAGTCGTCGCAAACCCACGCTTCTGGGCCTGTTTGCCGCGATCATGCTGGGGGCCGCGCTGTCATTGCCCGCTTGGGCTGCGTCGCTGGCGTTGATTGCTCCGGGGGTGCTGGGCGTGCTGGACGCGCGGCGCGACAAGGCGATTTATCTGGTCTATTCCGCGCTGATCATGGTCACGGGCTTTGGCCTTGTTATCCTGCGCGCGACCGAAGGCATGACGGTGATCCTGTGGCTTTTGCTTCTGGTCGTCGTGGCGGATGTGGCTGGCTATTTCGTGGGCCGCATCGTTGGCGGGCCGAAGTTCTGGCCTGCAATTAGCCCGAAGAAAACTTGGTCCGGCACAGTTGCGGGCTGGGTCGGGGCGCTTGGTGTGGCATTGGCGTTCATTGCAGCGGGCGAAGCGACGTGGCATCTTTTGTGGCTATCGCCCTTGGTGGTTTTCGCTGGCCAGCTTGGCGATATCGGCGAAAGCCTGATCAAGCGGCGCGCGGGCGTCAAGGATAGCTCGCGCCTGATCCCGGGGCATGGGGGGGTGATGGACCGTTTCGATGCGCTGGCCGCCGCGGTGACGCTGGTTTTTCTTGTGTCACTGATGGCTCCGTTGCCCTTTGGCGCGGTGTAGCATGCGCAGCGTTTCGATCTTTGGCGCAACCGGGTCGATCGGCGAAAGCACCTTCGATCTGATCTGCAGGGCAGGCGGGGCGGACGTGTTCCGCACCGTGGCGCTGACCGGCGGGCGCAATGTGGCGCGGCTGGCCGAAATGGCCCGCGCGCTGCGCGCCGAGGTGGCCGTCACCGCGCATGACGATTGCCTGCCCGCGCTGCGCGACGCGTTGGCGGGCAGTGGAGTTGCAGTGGCGGCCGGGCAGGCCGCACTGGTCGAGGCGGCTGATCGGCCCGCCGACTGGCTGATGTCGGCCATCGTTGGTGCGGCGGGGCTCGCTCCGGGGTTTCGTGCGCTGCGGCATGGCACGACGCTGGCCTTGGCCAACAAGGAAAGTCTGGTAACGGCGGGCGCTTTGCTGATGGCCGAGGCCGCGCGCCACGGAGCCATGATCCTGCCTGTGGACAGCGAACATTCGGCGGTGTTTCAGGCGCTGACCGGTGAGGATATCGGGGCGGTCGAACGGGTGATCATCACCGCATCGGGCGGGCCGTTCCGCACCTGGGATGCGGCGCAGCTTCGCGCGGCCACCCCCGCGCAGGCAGTGGCGCATCCGAACTGGTCGATGGGCGCGCGGATTTCGATCGATTCCGCCAGCTTGTTTAACAAAGCACTGGAACTTATTGAAACGCGAGAGTTTTTCGGCTTCACACCGGATCAGATCGAGGTCATCGTGCATCCGCAATCCATCATTCACGCGATGGTGGGCTTTGCCGATGGTGGCATCATGGCGCATCTGGGGCCTGCCGACATGCGCCACGCCATCGGCTTTGCGCTGAACTGGCCGCGCCGCGATGCGCTGCCGGTCGAACGGGTGGACCTCGCGAAACTGGCCACACTCAGCTTCGAGGCCCCTGATCCAGATCGCTTTCCCGCGCTGCGACTGGCGCGTGAGGTGATGGCGGCACGCGGTCTGACCGGGGCCGCCTTCAACGCGGCCAAAGAGGTGGCGCTGGATCATTTCATGGCGGGTGGGATTGGCTTTAGCGACATGGCGCCGCTGGTCGAAGACACGATTGCCCGCCTTTCGCGCAACAATTGCCTTGGAAATGCCCCGACTGCCCTTGAGGATGTGCTGAACATGGACCATCTGGCACGTATCGAAGCGGGTCAGGTGGCCCGGGCCTTCAGGGCGCGCAGGTAAAGGGAACGCAGTGGAACTTTTTGGCTTTATTCCGTCGCTGGGCAGTGCCGCCTGGACCATTGTCGCGTTTGTCCTCGTCTTGTCGATCATCGTGTCGATCCATGAATACGGCCACTATATCGTGGGCCGCTGGTGCGGCATCCATGCCGAGGTGTTCAGTCTGGGCTTTGGACCCGTGCTTTTCAGCCGCGTCGACAAGCGTGGCACCAAATGGCAGATCGCCGCCGTTCCGTTCGGCGGTTATGTCAAGTTTCTGGGCGATGCCGATGCGGCGTCGCGCCCCGATGCCGGGGCCGTGGTGGGGATGACCCCGGCCGAGCGCCGTCACACCATGCAGGGCGCTCCGCTTTGGGCGCGGGCGGCGACTGTGGCCGCCGGACCGATCTTCAACTTCATCCTGTCCACCGTGATCTATATCGGGCTCGTGCTTTATCAGGGCGTCCAGCAGGATCAGCCCACGGTGGCCAGCCTGCAGCCCACGCCGTTTGCGGGGGCGTCACTGCTGCCCGGTGACAAGATCATCGCGATCAACGGCAATCCCACACCCGATGCTGAAACTTTGAATGCCGTTGTGAAAGGCCTGCCGGCTGCACCATCTGTGATTTATTCGGTGGAACGGGGTGCAAGCACGACCGATGTAGCGGGCCCATATCCTCAGCCCGCGCTGGCCAATTATGTGCAGCCGGGGTCAGCGGCCGAAGCGGCGGGTGTGCTGGAAGGCGATGTCATTCTGGCAATCAATGGCACCCCGATTTCGACCTTTGATCAGATGCGCGACATTGCAGGCGCGTCGGATGGCAAACCCCTGACTCTCAAAATCTGGCGCGACGGGGCAGAGCTTGAAAAGACCATGACGCCAAAGCAGGACGATGTGTCGAACCCCGATGGCACGTTCGAGCGGCGCTGGCTGATCGGCCTGTCGGGCACCTATGTGTTCACGCAGGAACTGCGTCCGGCAGGCCCGGTCGAGGCGATGAAGCTTGGTGCAGTCCAGACCTATGACGTTATCACGCGCAGTTTGACGGGCCTTTACAGCTTTGCGGTGGGCGACATCAGCAAATGCACGATCCGGGGCGCTGTCAGTATTGCGAAAGTGTCGGGCCAGGCGGCATCGCTGGGGCTTGTGACCTTCATTGCCTTTGTGGCGATGCTGTCAACGGGCGTGGGGCTTTTGAACCTGTTCCCGATCCCGGTGCTGGACGGCGGGCATCTGGTCTTTTACGCCTATGAGGCGATCTTTCGCCGTCCCCCGTCGGACGCGGCGATGCGCGTTCTGATGAGCGTCGGCCTTGTGGTCATCATCAGCTTCATGATTTTTGGCCTGACCAACGATTTCACCTGCTGACCGGTTCAGATCGTCAAATTGATGCCACATTCCTTGGTTAGAAAGCCGTAGCAGAACTGTAAACGGGCGGCATTATGGAAAACGTCATCAAAGGGTATCGCGGCCTCTCGCTGCTGGTAAACCTGAACTGGGACCGGATTTTTACGCTGGGCACAGTCGTTGCGGGCCTTTTGGCCGGGGCGTTTCTGGGCACCACGCTGGTTCATCCGTGACTTTCCGGCAAGCAGGCACAACAGCTTGTGTTCGGTTGCCCCAAATTCGTCTATGGCCTTTTGACAAGGCCCGCCATTCCCGGTAGTCAGAATGCCAAGTCAAAGCATTCACGGGGCAGGCAGATGGTTCATTCGACAGGCGGGGCTATGGCCTTTACGGGTTCAATGCGGCGTCCTGCCCTTGTCGGAGTGGTGGCGCTTTTCCTTGCCTTCGCAGGTGTTTGCGGCGCGTTTCTGACACCCGCCTTCGCGCAATCCTACAGCTTTTCCCAGGTAAAAATCGAAGGCAATGACCGGGTCGACGGCAATTCGATCCTGCGTTTTGCCGGAATCGGTCGCGGCCAGCCGGTCAGTTCGGGCGATCTGAACGATGCCTATCAACGCGTCGTCAACTCGGGGTTGTTCGAGACGGTCGAAGTTCTGCCGCAGGGCGGCACACTTCTGATCCGGGTCAAGGAATATCCGGTCATCAACATCATCAACTTCGAAGGCAACCGTCGCCTGAAGGATGAGGCGCTGGCTAAAATCGTGAAATCGCAGTCGCGCCGGGTCTATTCGCCCGCTGCGGCCGAAGCGGATGCCGCAGCGATCACCGAAGCCTACCGCTCGTCCGGGCGCATCACCGTGACGGTTGACCCGCGCATTATCCGGCGGTCCGACAACCGCGTCGATCTGGTGTTCGAGATCAAGGAAGGCAAGATCGTCGAGATCGAGCGTCTGACCTTTGTCGGCAACCGCGATTTCACCGACCGTCGCCTGCGTCAGGTCTTGCAGACCAAACAGGCGGGGCTTTTGCGCACCTTTGTGCAGCGTGACACGTTCGTCCCCGAACGGCTGGAATTGGACAAGCAGCTTTTGCGCGATTTCTACCTGTCGCGCGGCTATATCGACTTTCAGGTGCTGGATGCGTCGGGCGATGTGTCGCGCGAACGCGACGCCTATTTCGTGACCTTCACAGTGCAGGAAGGTCAGCGCTTCCGCTTTGGTGCAATCAGCGCGTCCAGCGAGATCGCCGAAGTGGATGCGGCCCCGTTCGAGGCGCTGCTGCGGATCCGCCCGGGTGTCACCTATTCCCCCGCGATCGTTGATGCCAACATCTCGCGGCTGGAGGCGCTGGCGCAACGTCAAAGCCTGAACTTCGTCAAGATCGAACCCCGCATCACCCGCAACGAACGGGATCAGACGCTGGATGTCGATTTCGTGATCTCGCGCGGTGAGAAGGTGTTTGTCGAACGCATCGACATCGAGGGTAACACCACGACGCTGGATCAGGTCGTGCGCCGCCAGTTCCAGACGGTCGAGGGCGATCCGTTCAACCCGCGCGAAGTGCGTCAGGCGGCCGAGCGTATCCGTGCGCTTGGATATTTCGCCGATGCCAAGGTTGATGCACAACCGGGCACCGCCGACGGTCAGGTGATCGTCAATGTCGATGTCACCGAACAGCCGACGGGTTCACTGGCGTTTGGCGCAACCTACGGCGCCACCAACGGGATCGGCTTTTCGGTCGGCCTGACGGAAACCAACTTTCTGGGGCGCGGCCAGACGGTGGGCATCAACATCGGTACCGGCACCGACAACGTGGACTCGTCCATCACCTTTGTCGAACCGGCGTTTCTGGGCCGCAATCTGCAGTTTTCGTTCGATGCCAATTATAACACCACCAACAACCAGAATGCGGATTACAATACCAGAAGCTTTGGCGTCTCCCCGTCGATCAGCTTTCCGATCAGCCAGTTTGGCCGGTTGCAACTGCGTTACCGCCTTGCTTCGGCCGAAATTCTGGATGTGGCGCGGACGACGATTGATGATCCGGCCACGCCCGATGTGAACGAGGCCAGTCTGGGCTCGTCCCCCATTCTGATCGCAGAAGAGGGGCTGGGCGCGCTGGTCAAAAGTTCGCTTGGCTATACCTACAGCTTTGACAATCGCAAGACCGGCCTGAACCCCAAGGGTGGCCTGCTGCTGCGCTTTGGTCAGGAATTCGCGGGACTGGGCGGCGACACCAAGTCGATCACCACGAATATTCTGGCCGTCGCGGAAACGACCGTGCTGAATGAGGACATTACCGTCCGCGCCATTTTCGAAGGCGGCGCGGTCAAGACATTCGACGGTGACAACAGCCGGGTGACGGACCGTTATTTCGGCAACACAAAGATCCGCGGTTTTGATCCCAACGGTCTGGGACCCCGTGATCTTGGCGCCGGAAACCGTGATGCGTTGGGCGGCAACCTGTTTGCCGTGGCTCGGTTCGAGGCCGACTTTCCGGTCGGCCTGCCCGAAGAGTATGGCATCACGGCGGGGGTTTTCGCCGACGTCGGGTCGGTCTGGAGCCTCGACAACACGGCGGGTCAGGGCGGTCCGGTCGATGACAGTTTCCACTTGCGGTCGGCCATCGGTATATCAGTGTTCTGGAAGACTCCGGTTGGCCCGCTGCGCTTCAACTTCGCGCATGTGATCCAGAAGGAATCGTATGACGAGACACGCGCCTTCGATCTGACCATCTCGACCAAGTTCTGATGCGGGCAGGGCGGGCTGTATCGCTGTTTGTTGCGGCGATCCTGGTCTGTGCCGCACCGATCGCGGCACAAGAGGCAGGCCCGCTCAACAGCCCGATCCTGACACTTGAACAGGACCGTCTCTTTACCGGCACGCTTTATGGCAAGGCCGTTCAAGCGCGGATTGATACCGCTGCACAGGCATTGCAGGCCGAAAACCGCAAGATCGAAGCTGATCTGGAGGCCGAAGAGCGTGACCTGACCGAACAGCGGGCAAAGATGGAACCTCTTGCCTTTCGCAAACTGGCCGACGCGTTCGACGAAAAGGCCAATGCGATCCGCGCCGCCCGTATGTCCAAGGCCCGCACGCTGAGCGAAGAGCGCGACAGCGAGCGCAAGGTCTTTCTGACCACGGCCGCCCCGATCATCGCCAAGCTTATGACAGAGGCGGGGGCGGTCGCTATCGTCGACAAGACTGCCATTATCCTGTCGTTCGACCGGATTGACATCACCGATGCCGCCATTGCCCGCATCGACGAGGTTCTGGGCGACGGCACCCGCCCGCCCGAGAACGCGCCGCCCGAACCCGGACTGTCGCTTGATCCCGCACCCGCCCCGACGCCTGACGTCGTGCCCGAACCGTTGCCCGAACCCTCACCCGCACCGCAGGTCTTGCCCTGAACCTGTGCGAACGGGTTGCCCGCGCGCGGCCAAATTGCTAGTCACACCAACAGGCCGGAACAGGAGATGCCGATGAACGATGCCGCCCCGATCGCAGCCCCCATGACGGCAGATCTTGATCTGATCCAACGGATCATCCCGCACCGCTTTCCCTTCCTTCTGATCGACAAGGTGCGCGATATTGTCCTGCACAAATTCTGCATCGGAATCAAGAATGTGACCAACAACGAGCCGCATTTTCAGGGCCATTTCCCCGGTCTGCCGATCATGCCCGGTGTGATGATCATCGAGGCGATGGCGCAGACCTCGGGTGTGTTGGTGGGTCTGTCCAGCGATCTGGTGGACAAGAACGCCAAGGTGTTCTTCATGGGTGTTGATGCGTGCAAATTCCGCCGCAAGGTGGTGCCGGGCGACGTGTTGGAGTTGCATGTGACCGCGCTGCGCGGGGGCGGCAAGGTCTGGAAATTTGAAGGCCGCGCCATGGTGGAAGGCGAGCTTGCCGCCGAGGCGACCTTCATGGCGATGATCGACGTCCCGAAAGCCTGACATGACCGACGCCCCCCGCCTGTCCCCCCCCCGCTTTCACCCAAGCGCGGTGATCGACCCCGCTGCCAGAATAGGCGCGGGGTGCGAGGTTGGCCCGTTTGCGGTGATCGGGCCTGAGGTGACGCTGGGTGCGGGTGTTGTGGTCAAAAGCCACGCCGTTGTCACCGGCTGGACGGATGTGGGCGAAGGGTCAGTGATCTTTCCCTTTGCCACTGTCGGTGAGGTGCCGCAGGATCTGAAATACAAGGGCGAACGCACCCGCCTGATTATCGGTGCGCGCTGCCGCATCCGCGAGGGTGCCACGCTCAACATCGGCACCGAAGGCGGCGGCGGTATTACCCGCGTTGGCGACGATTGTTTGATCATGACGGGCGCACATGTTGGCCATGATGCGCAGATCGGCAACCGGGTGATCCTGGTCAATCAGGTCGCCATCGCGGGGCATTGCGTGCTGGGCGATGATGTCATCGTGGGCGGGCTTTCGGGCGTGCATCAATGGGTGCGGATCGGGCAGGGTGCGATCATCGGTGCGGTGACAATGGTCACGAATGATGTGCTGCCCTATGGCCTTGTGCAGGGGCCGCGGGGCGAATTGGACGGGCTTAATCTGGTGGGCCTCAAACGGCGCGGGGTTGAGCGATCCGAGATCACGGCGCTGCGCGAGGCGTATCAGGTTCTTGCGTCTGGTGAGGGCACCTTTCATGCCAGGGCCGAGGCTTTGGCCGCCAGCAATGCAAGCCCGCTTGTACGCGAGATGACCGATTTCATCCTTGCCGCGTCAGACCGCTCGTTCCTGACGCCGAAATGACCGGGCGCGCATGACACATACCGCCATCATCGCAGGCCGGGGCGCGCTTCCCGCAGCCATTGCACGCGCCATGCCAGACCGCCCGCTTGTCGCCGCGATGGAAGGTTACGCCCCCGAAGGCATCGCCGCTGATCAGACCTTCCGTGTCGAACGGCTGATGCCGTTTCTGGCTGGACTGGAAGATGCCGGGATCACTCAGGTGGTTTTTGCAGGTGCTGTGCATCGCCCGCGCCTTGATCCGTCGATGTTCGATCCAGCAACGGCACAAATGGTGCCGCGCATGCTGGGCGCATTCCGCGAGGGCGATGACGGACTTTTGCGCACGGTGATCGCGATTTTCGAAGACGCGGGCTTTGCCGTTGTCGGTGCGCAGGACGTGGCGCCGGATCTGGTGCCGGGTGAGGGCGTTTTGTGCGGCGTTCCCGGTGAAGCCGATACAACCGATGCAGCACGCGCGGCAGGCATCGTTGCGGCCCTTGGTGCTGTTGACGTGGGGCAGGGTGCGGTTGTGGCACAGGGCCTCTGCCTCGGGGTCGAGGCGCTGCCGGGCACCGATGCGCTGCTGGAGTTTGTTGCCCGAACCGGCCAGCGCCGTGATCCCAAAGGCGCGCGGGGGGTGTTCTACAAAGCCCCGAAACCCGGGCAGGACCGTCGCATTGATCTGCCGACGCTTGGCGTACAGACCGTTGCCCTCGCCGCCGCCGCAGGCCTTGCCGGTATCGTGTGGGAAGCGGGCGGGGTCATCCTTCTGGACCGTGACGCGATGGTGCAGGCAGCGGATGCGGCGGGCCTTTTCCTCTGGGCGCGCAGCCCGTGAAGATCTTCCTTATTGCGGGTGAGCCGTCGGGCGACCGCCTTGGGGCGGCCCTGATGGCGGGCCTGCGCGCGCTGGTCCCCGATGTGCAATTCGCGGGCGTCGGCGGCCCCGCGATGCTGGCCGAAGGCCTTGTCTCCCGCTTTCCCATGTCAGAACTTGCGATCTTTGGCATCGCCGAGGTGGCACCGAAGTATTTCGCCCTCAAACGCCGCATCGCCGAATGTGCGCAGGCGGTGCTGGCAGACCCGCCCGCTGCTCTGATCACCATCGACAGCCCGGATTTCTGCCTGCGCGTCGCACGTCTGGTCAAATCGGCAAACCCCGCCCAACGCACCATCCATTATGTAGCACCCTCGGTCTGGGCGTGGCGGGCGGGGCGTGCGGCCAAGATGGCGCAGGTGATTGATCATGTGCTGGCCCTGCTGCCGTTCGAGCCGCCCTACATGACCGCCGCCGGGATGACCTGCGATTTCGTCGGCCACCCGGTTGTCGCCGAACCTCGTGCGACAGCTGACGAAACCGCCCTGATGAAAGGCGACGGCCCCCTGATCCTGGCCCTGCCGGGGTCGCGCCGTGGCGAGGTTACGCGGCTGGCTCCAGTGCTGGGGCAGGTGCTGACGGCGGTAAAAGCAGCCCACCCGACCGCCCGCGTGGCGCTTCCCACGGTGCCCAATGTCGCAAACCTCGTGCGCGACTTAAGCCGTGATTGGCCGATTCAGCCGCAGATCATCGAAGACGCCCCCCGCAAACGCGGCGCTTTTGCTGCGGCCGACGTGGCGCTTGCGGCTTCTGGCACCGTCTCGCTGGAGCTTGCCGCCAATGCCTGCCCGATGGTCATCGCCTACCGGATGCACCCGGTCAGCATGTGGCTGATGCAGCGCGCGGCGTTGATCGACACGGTGACGCTGGTGAACCTCGTGTCCGAAACCCGCCACATCCCCGATTTTCTAGGCCCACGCTGCCGTGCCGATCTGATCGCACCGGCACTTCTTGACCTGATGCAGAACGGCCAAGCCCGCGCGCTTCAGGCGGAAGCAATGGCGCTGACCATGCAGCGTCTAGGGCAGGGCGGCGAGGCTCCGGGCCTGCGCGCCGCAAAATCCGTACTCGCAAATCTTTGACTCGGCCCGGGGCGCACGCCCCAAACCCCCAGACTTCATTTTTGCGAAAATACTCGCGCCGCAGGCAACTGGCCTGTCAAAAAGCGCCGTCAGCGCCCCTTCCATATCCAGCCGCCGCCAAACACCCGCCCACCCTCGGGCGCATAGAACACGCAGGCCTGCCCGGCCGATACGCCATCCTCGGCGTTCAGCAATTCCACCTCGGCCTCGGTCGCGGACAGGGGCCGGATGATCGCCGGGCGTGGCGGGCGGGTCGAGCGGACCTTGACCTCCAGATGCCACGCGGCCTGCGCATCAAACGCACCATCCCCCAGCCAGTTGATCTCGCGCAGCGCAAAGATGCGCGTCGACAGCGCCTCTTTTGGCCCGACCACAACGCGCCGCGTATCCGCATCCAGCCGCACCACATAAAGCGGGTCGCCAAGGCCGCCGATGCCAAGCCCGCGCCGCTGCCCCACGGTATAGTGGATCACTCCGGGATGCGCGCCCAGAACGTGGCCGGACAGATCGACAATCTCGCCCGGTTCCGCCGACCCGGGGCGCAGCTTTTCGATCACGGCGGCATAATTGCCGTTTGGCACAAAGCAGATGTCCTGACTGTCGGGCTTGTCGGCGACCGAAAGCCCATAGCGCGCGGCCAAAGCCCGCGTTTCGGCCTTGGACGCCAGATGCCCCAGGGGAAAGCGCAGGTAGTCGAGTTGTTGGGGCGTGGTCGAGAACAGGAAATAGCTCTGATCCCGCGCGGCATCCGTCGCGCGGTGCAATTCTGCGCCCCGCACGCCCATCTGGCGCTGAATGTAGTGGCCCGTCGCCATGCAGTCGGCGTCCAGATCGCGCGCGGTTGCCAGCAAGTCCTTGAACTTCACCCGTTCATTGCAGCGAATGCAGGGCACCGGCGTCGCGCCCGCCAGATAGGCATCCGCGAATTCGTCGATAACGGCTTCGCGAAACGTATTCTCGTAATCCAGCACATAATGCGGAAAGCCCATCGTTTCTGCCACCCGCCGCGCATCATGGATATCACGCCCCGCACAGCAGGCGCCCTTTTTCGCCAGCGCCGCCCCGTGATCATAAAGCTGCAGCGTCACCCCCACCACATCATAGCCTTCCCCGGCCAGTTGGGCGGCCACGACCGAGCTGTCGACGCCGCCCGACATGGCGACAACGACGCGCGTGTCAGCGGGCGCTTTGGGCAGGCCAAGCGAATTCAGGGGGTGGTCAAGCATGATGCGGCATCCGGGGTTGGAAGTGCAACGCAATATAGGAAAATGCGACCTACTCTCAACCCTTCGTTTCATCCTTGCTTAAGTCTGTTGCCGCAGTCTTTGCATCAAAGGACAAGGGTGTTGTGATGTTTTTGAAAAAAGTCGACGGGCCGCGACAGGTCACTTTGCCCGATGGGTCGGTGATCAGCCGGGCCGACCTGCCACCCGCCGATACCCGGCGCTGGGTTGCCAGCCGCAAGGCGGTGGTGGTCAAGGCGGTGATTCACGGCCTCATCCCCGAGGCTGAGGCGCGCGAACGCTACGCCCTGTCCGAAGAAGAGTTCGCGCTTTGGCGTGACGCCGTGGCCACACATGGTGAAAAAGCCCTGAAGGTCACGACTTTGCAGAAATATCGACAACTTTAAGTTGTTTTTCGGAATCCCTCTGCGACAGTAACCGTCAGTTAACCAATGCTCGCCACAGTGATTAACGAACATGGCACCGACGCGGAGAGATTTTAATGCGCATTCTTCTGGTTGAGGACGACCCCACGACATCGCGCAGCATCGAACTGATGCTGACTCATGCCAACCTGAACGTCTATTGCACCGACCTTGGCGAAGACGGCATAGATCTGGCAAAGCTTTACGATTACGACCTGATCCTGCTGGATCTGAACCTGCCGGATATGAGCGGGCATGAAGTTCTGCGCCAGTTGCGGCTGGCCCGGATTGAGACGCCGATCCTCATCCTGTCGGGGGCCGATGATACCGAAAGCAAAATCAAGGGCTTCGGCTTTGGTGCGGATGATTATCTGACCAAGCCGTTCCACCGCGAAGAACTTGTTGCGCGCATCCACGCGATCATCCGCCGGTCTAAGGGCCATTCGCAATCCATCATCAAGACCGGGCTTTTCGCGGTCAATCTTGATGCGAAAACCGTCGATGTCGATGGCAAGACTGTGCATCTGACCGGCAAGGAATACCAGATGCTGGAATTGCTCAGCCTGCGAAAGGGCACAACCCTGACGAAAGAAATGTTTCTGAACCATCTTTACGGCGGCATGGACGAGCCTGAACTGAAAATCATTGACGTCTTCATCTGCAAGTTGCGCAAGAAATTGGCCGAGGCAACGGGCGGGTCGAACTACATCGAAACCGTCTGGGGCCGTGGATATGTGTTGCGCGACCCCGCCCCGGTAGAGACGGAGCGCCGCTTTGCCGTCGGGGCCTGACGGTGCCGTGTGCACTGTGGGCCGGACATGATCTCTGACACGACACGAGGGCTGGCACTGGACCTTGCGTCGCCTGTCTCCTAAACCTTTGTGGGGTTAGGGGGCGACGCGATGGACCAGCGCAAATCAGTGGAATATCTGACCGAAGCGGAGGCTGCGGCAGAGCTGGCATCGCTGGCGCAAGACATCGCCGCGGCGAATCTGGCCTATCACACCGAAGACGCGCCGCGCATCACCGATTCGGCCTACGACGCGCTCAAGCGCCGCAACGCCGCGATCGAGAATCGGTTTCCCGCACTGAAACGTAGCGACAGCCCGAGTGATGTTGTTGGCGCGCCGGTTGCGGACGGGTTCACCAAAAGCCGCCACGCGGTGCGGATGCTGAGCCTTGAGAATGCCTTTGACGATGCGGATGTTGCCGATTTCGAAGACCGCGTGCGCAAATATCTGGGCCACACCGATGCGCTGGCTTATACCGCCGAACCCAAGATCGACGGGTTGTCGCTAAGCCTGCGCTATGAAAAAGGCGCACTTGTGCAGGCCACGACGCGCGGTGACGGTGAGGTGGGCGAAAGCGTCACCGACAACGCCCGCACAATCCGAGATATTCCGCAAACCCTTACCGGCGCACCCGATGTGTTGGAGGTGCGTGGCGAGGTCTATATGAGCCACGCCGATTTTGCTGCCCTGAACGCGCGACAGGCAGAAACAGGCGGCAAAACCTTCGCCAACCCGCGCAATGCCGCCGCCGGTTCCTTGCGCCAGCTTGATGCGACCATCACCGCCGCCCGCCCGCTGCGGTTTTTTGCCTATGCCTGGGGCGAGGTGTCCGAACCACTGGCCGATACGCAAATGGCAGCGATTGGCCGGCTGGCGGTTCTTGGATTTCAGACTAATCCGCTGACCCGCCTCTGTCATGGCCCCGACGATCTGCTGGCGCAATACCGCTCCATCGAAGCGCAGCGCGCGACCCTGGGGTATGACATCGACGGCGTCGTGTACAAGGTGAACGACCTTGCCCTGCAACGCCGCCTAGGCTTTCGGTCCGCCACACCCCGTTGGGCGATCGCGCATAAATTTCCGGCCGAACTGGCCTGGACCCGGCTTTTGGGCATCGACATTCAGGTTGGCCGCACCGGGGCCTTGTCGCCCGTCGCGCGGTTGACGCCGGTGACCGTGGGCGGCGTCGTCGTTTCAAACGCGACGCTGCACAATGAAGATTACATCGCCGGGCAAGACAGCAAAGGCGCGCCCATCCGCGGTGGCAAGGATATCCGGGTGGGCGACTGGGTGCAGGTCTACCGCGCGGGCGATGTGATCCCCAAGATCGCGGATGTGGACATCTTGCAGCGCCCGGTGGGTACGCAAACCTTTGTTTTTCCGACCGTTTGCCCCATTTGCGGGTCGGACGCCCCGCGTGAGGACGGCGACGCCGTGCGCCGCTGCTCGGGCGGGCTGATCTGTGCCGCGCAGGCGGTGGAGCGGTTGAAGCATTTCGTCAGCCGGGGTGCGTTTGATATCGAAGGGCTGGGTGCGAAACAGATCGAAGCGTTTTTCTCCGACCCCGTTCTGCCGGTGAAAACCCCTGCTGACATCTTTACCCTTGCGCGAAGAGACGCGGATAACCCGTTGCAAAAACTGAAAAATCGCGATGGCTGGGGCGCGCGGTCAGTCGAAAACCTGTTCGCCGCAATCGAGGAACGCCGCACCATTCCGCTGCACCGCCTGATCTTTGCGCTTGGCATCCGGCATGTCGGCGAAAGCTCGGCGGCGCTGCTCGCCAACCAATACGGGACCTGGGCGGCGTTCGAGTCTGCGATGACGCAGGCTGACATCAAGACGGGTTCGGATTGGGCCGAACTGACAGCGATTGATGGCGTGGGTGATGTGCTCGCAGCCTCGGTCGTCACGACCTTTCATCAAGATGCGGAGCGCCGGGCGATTGATGCGCTGGTCGCCCATCTGAGCGTTCAGGACGCCATTGCCCGCGCCGCCATCGACAGCCCGGTGGCGGGCAAAACCATCGTTTTCACCGGCAGCCTGGAAAAGATGAGCCGGGCCGAGGCCAAAGCGCGGGCCGAGGCGCTGGGGGCCAAGGTTGCGGGATCGGTTTCCGCAAAGACCGATCTGGTGGTGGCGGGGCCGGGGGCGGGGTCAAAGGCCAAACAGGCCGAGGCGCTGGGGGTCGAGATGATTGATGAGGACGCCTGGATCGCCCTGATTGGCACGCCGTGAGCCGCCCCGAGATCCTGTTCCCGCTTTACGCTGATCTTGAAACGCTGGAGGGCGTGGGGCCGAAATCGGCCAAGGCTTTCAGTGGCCTGGGGGTGGAACGGCCGAAGGATTTGCTGTTCCTGCTGCCCCATTCGGGGATTGATCGTGCCCGCAAAACGTCGGTCCGTGATGTGGTGCCGCCCTGCACGGTGACGGTGGAAATTACCGTGGGCGGCCATTTTCCGCCCCGCACCAAGGGCCGCCCCTACCGCGTTATGGTGCGCGATGCGGCGTTCGAATTCCAACTCGTGTTTTTTCATGCCAGGGGCGATTACCTGACGAAACTGCTGCCCACCGGGCAAAAGCGGCTGGTCTCTGGCCGGGTGGAAATTTTCGACGGTATCGCCCAGATGGTGCATCCCGACCACGTTCTGCGCCCCGAAGAGGCGGGCGAATTGCCGGCCTATGAACCGGTCTATCCGCTGACGGCGGGCCTGACGCAAAAGCTGGTGGCGAAGGCTGCGGCGGGGGCGGTGACGCGCGCGCCGATGCTCGCGGAATGGATTGATCCGGGGCAAAAGGCGCGTGAGGGTTGGCCCGACTGGCAGGCGGCGGTGCAAGCGGTGCATGCGCCGCAGGGGGCGGGCGATCTGGCGGTGACCGCTCCGGCGCGGCTGCGGCTGGCCTATGACGAGTTGTTTGCACATCAGTTGACGCTGTCTTTGGCAAGGGCCAGTCAGCGTCGGGGCAAGGGGGTGGCCAGCATCGCGACGGGCGCGTTGCAGGCGCGGGTGCTGGCGAGCCTACCTTATGCGCCGACCGCAGCACAAACCCGCGCGGGGGCAGAGATTGCGGCCGATATGGCAAGCCCCTTTCGGATGAACCGGTTGCTTCAGGGCGATGTGGGGTCTGGCAAGACGCTGGTGGCGCTTCTGGCCCTTCTGGTTGCGGTAGAGGCGGGCGGGCAGGGTGTGATGATGGCGCCGACCGAAATTCTGGCGCGCCAACATCTGGAAAGCCTTTTGCCGATGGCTGACGCGGCGGGGATTAGGCTCGCCATTCTGACCGGGCGCGACAAGGGGGCGGAACGGGCGGGCAAGCTGGCCGATCTTGCCGCCGGGTTGATTGATGTGCTGGTGGGCACCCATGCCGTTTTTCAGAAAGACGTGCAGTTTCAGGATCTTCGCCTTGCCGTGGTGGATGAGCAGCACCGCTTTGGTGTGGCCCAGCGGATGGAACTTGGCGCCAAGGGGCAGGCGGCGGATGTGCTGGTGATGACGGCCACGCCGATTCCGCGCAGTCTGGCGCTGGCAAGTTATGGCGACATGGATGTGTCGGTGCTGGATGAAAAGCCCGCCGGGCGAAAGCCGGTGACGACCGCACTTATCCCGACGGCGCGGATGGATGATGTGGTGGCACGCCTGCGGCAGGCGGTGGCCGAGGGGCGGCAGGCCTATTGGGTCTGCCCCCTGGTCGAAGACAGTGAGGTGCTGGATTATGCCTCGGCCGAAGCGCGGTTCCAGCATCTGCGCGCGGCCTTGGGCGACGGCGTCGTGGGGCTGGTGCATGGCCAGATGCCGCCCGCTGAAAAGGACGCGGCTATGGTGGCGTTTGTAAGCGGTCAGACCAAGGTTCTGGTCGCGACGACCGTTATCGAGGTTGGGGTGAACGTGCCCAACGCGTCGATCATGGTGATCGAGCGGGCCGAGATTTTCGGGCTGGCGCAGTTGCACCAGTTGCGGGGCAGGGTCGGGCGGGGGGCGGCGCAATCGACCTGCCTGTTGATGTATCAATCGCCCCTGACCGAGGGTGGCGAGCGGCGGCTGCAAACCCTTCGCGATACCGAGGACGGCTTTCGGATAGCCGAGGAAGATCTTGCCATGCGCGGCGCGGGCGATCTGATCGGCACCGCGCAATCGGGCCTGCCGCGCTTTCGTGTGGCGGATATGGAGCGGCAGACCGCACTGATGGCCGTGGCGCAAAGCGATGCGCGCAAGCTGTTGTCAGATGATCCGGGCTTGACCGGGCCACGCGGGACGGCGGCGCGGGTGCTGTTGTGGCTGCTGGATCAGGACCGTGCGATTCGCCTGATTTCAGTAGGTTAGGCCGTCATTCCTATTTTGTTCACTAATGTTCTTAAAAAGTTCTTTACAGGCCGTTTCGAATATGAGAACAATTCAGCAACAAAAACGGAGAACCGACATGCTGAAAGATCTTAAAGACGTGCTGAACCGTTCCGCCGATACGATGATTGAAGATGCTTTTGGCGCGGTGTCGCTGTTCGCAATTCTGATCATGGGCCTTGCTCTGCCGGGTCTTGTCTAAGCCATTCCCACTGCCTGCGGTCTGATACGGCGCTGCATTCGTCCCCAAGGAATGCCGCCTTCGGTCGCCGGGGTTGTCCCACCCCGTGCCACCCACCAGACACGCCACTTTGCCGCCGCGGTCCCCCAAGGGCGCGGCGGTTTTTTTATGGGGTGCTCGCCAGCGCCTCGGACAAAGCCTCGATCGACAGCAGGATCGAGGCGTGGCGGTTCTTGTAGTCACGTGCGGGCATCAGCACCTCGAACCCGTCAAAGGGCGCGGCAGGCACGGGGCCACCGTCTTTGAGCATGGCGCGCAAAGCGTCGCGGGCGGCATCGACCTCGGCCCGGTTACGCCCGATGGCCGCACCACCGACAACCGCCGCCGCCGCCTGACCCAGAGCGCAGGCTTTGACATCCTGCGCAAATTCAGTGATCCGGCCCTGATCGGTGGTCACATCGACCGTCACGGTTGATCCACACAGCGGCGAGCGTTTCTTCACACTTGCCTGCGGCGTGTCCAACCGGCCCCGATGCGGAATGTCAGCGGCAAGCTCCAGTATCCGCCCGGAATAGAGCTTGATCATGTCCGTATCGCTCATCGCAGGCTTTCCCTTTTCGCGTACCCCTCCTAGATAGGCCGCAATGCCCGCCTTGCAAAGGAGCCAGCCCATGCCATTCGACCCCGCCTCGCTGAAATATGACGCGATGGGCCTGATCCCGATGATCGCGCAGGATCATCTGACGGGAGAGGTGCTTATGTTTGCCTATGGCAGCCCCGAGTCGGTGGCACAGACGCTGGCGACGGGCCGGGTGACCTACTGGTCACGCTCGCGCGCCGCGCTTTGGGTCAAGGGCGAGACGTCGGGGCATGTGCAAAGGCTGGTCGAGATGCGGCTGGATTGCGACCGCGACTGCCTGCTTTTGCGGATCGAGCAGACTGGACCTGCCTGCCATACCGGGCGGCAGAGTTGCTTTTACCGCCGGGTAGAAGGGGATGACGAGGTTGAAATTCTGCAGCCTGTTGCGTGACATGGGCCGGGCCTCCGGCGGGAGTATTTTTGCAAACATGAAGTCACTTCAGGCCGATGAGGTGGCGGACATCTTGCGGGCTGGCCCCTTCAGCGCGAAATTTTGACAGCGCGCGGGCGTCATCGCGTTTGGCGAGGCGTTTTCCCTGATCATCGCGGATCAGGTGGTGGTGGTGGTAGATCGGAGTCGGCAGCCCGAAGAGGTGCTGCAGGATGACCTGGACAGGGGTGAAATCAAAGAGATCCTCGCCCCGGATCACATGGCTGATGCCCTGATCCGCATCGTCAAAGGCCGAGGCGAGGAAATAGGCGACGATCCCTTCGCCACGTCGATTCAGGACCACATCGCCGATGGTGCCAAGGGCGGTTTCGGGGTTCAGGGTGATCGGGCCCGGATGCGCGAGGCCGGTTTCCTGAAATGTGATGGGGCCGGGCAGGCTGGCAAGAGCCTTTGCGAGATCAAGCCGCAGCGCATCGCCGGGTGTGCGCTCTGCCATCAGACGGTGACGGCAGGTGCCGGGGTAAACGACGAAATCGACGCCTTCCTGCGGGGCGGCTAGGGCTGCACGAATATCTGTTCGCGAGCAGGAGCAGGGATAGAGAAACCCTTTGATCGCAAGGGCTTCCAGACGGTCGTTATAGTCGTCGATATGATCGGACTGGCGAAGGACGGGGCCATCCCATGTAAGTCCGAGCCATCGCAGGTCTTCACGGATCAGTGCTTCCCACTCCGGCTTGCAGCGCTGAAGGTCGGTGTTTTCCATGCGCAAAAGGAACTGGCCGTTCGCCGCGCGCGCGCTTTCATGAGCGATGATGGCGGAATAGGCGTGGCCCAGATGAAGGGGGCCGGTGGGCGACGGTGCGAAGCGAGTGCGAAACCTAGGCTGCATCCTGCTGCGCCTGACCAAGCCAGTTCAGAAACGCGGCTTTCGCGCGGTCGGTATAGGCGCGGTAGCGGTCTTTGCGGCCCTTCCGCCCGCCCTTGGCATCAATCGGGGGGAAAAGGCCGAAATTCACGTTCATCGGCTGGAAGGTCTTCGCATCAGCCCCGCCGGTGATATGGGTGATGAGCGCGCCTGTGGCCGTATCGGGCGGCGGTGGCGGCAGGGTTTCGCCGCGCAATTCGGCAGCGGCCATCCGACCGGCCAGAAGGCCCATCGCGGCGGATTCGACATAACCCTCAACCCCGGTGATCTGGCCTGCAAAGCGGATATTGGGTGCTGAGCGCAGGCGCATCTGATCATCCAGCAGCGTGGGCGAATTGATGAACGTGTTGCGGTGAATGCCGCCCATGCGTGCAAAATTTGCTTCCGTCAGGCCGGGGATCATTTTAAGAACAGAGGCTTGCGCGCCGTACTTCATCTTGGTCTGGAAGCCCACAATATTGTAGAGCGTGCCCAGTTTGTTGTCGCGGCGCAGTTGCACCACGGCATAGGGCTTTTGCGGATTGTGCGGGTTGGTCAGGCCCACCGGCTTCATCGGGCCAAAGCGCAGGGTTTCGCGGCCGCGTTCGGCCATGACTTCTATGGGCAGGCAGCCGTCGAAATAGCCGGCGGTTTCGCCCTCGTGAAACTCGGTTTTCTCGGCGGCCAGAAGTGCGTCGATGAAGGCGTAGTATTCGTCGCGCGTCATCGGGCAGTTCATATAGGCGGTCTGTTCTTCAACCGTTTCGCCCTTGTCGTAACGGCTTTGCATCCAGGCAACCGACATATCGACGCTGTCGGCATAGACGATGGGGGCGATCGCATCGAAAAAGGCCAGCGCCTCGGCCCCCGTGTGTGCGCGGATGCTTTGGGCCAGCGTGCTGCTGGTCAGGGGGCCTGTTGCGATGATCCAGTGGCCAGATGAAGGAAGTTCTGTAACCTCCTCGTAAGTTACAGAAATCAGTGGGTGTGCGTGGATTTTGGCGGTGACGCTTTCGGCGAACGGATCACGGTCCACCGCCAAAGCGCCGCCAGCGGGAAGGCGGTGTTTTTCTGCCATATCCATGATCAACCCACCTGCCGCGCGCATTTCCCAATGCAGTAGGCCCACCGCGTTCTGCTCGCTGTCGTCCGAGCGGAAGGAGTTTGAGCACACCATTTCGGCCAGATGCCCGGTGCGGTGCGCAAAGGTGCCGACCGCTGGGCGCATCTCGTGGATCACCACGCGCACGCCCATTTGTGCGGCCTGCCAGGCGGCTTCGGACCCGGCCATGCCGCCGCCGATGATGTGAAGGGGTTCGCTCATGAGGTGGTTTTAGGGCGTTGTCGCAGGCTTGCCAAGGGCGGTCAGTTGGGCCGCGTGAAAGGCCGCATCATCGCTGAATTGGAAACCCAGATCGCGCGCCTTGTCAAAGAACCCGCGTGCCGGAAGGGGATGAGTGCGGCTGATCACGCGGGCGGCAAGCAGTGGGCGGCCTGCGGTCACATCCAGTTCCATCAGCCGTTCAAGCGTGTGCGTCAACTCCGCAATCCTCATTCCAAAATCCCGCGCCAAAGCGGCGTAGGAGATGGTGTCGGACCCGCGCATCTGCTTCAGGCGGGCAGCAAGTGCTGCGGTCGTCACGCGACTTTGGGGCTGTAGCGCAGGATCACTCCTCATCCCCCTGATCCGCAATTCTTGCAACGGAAACAACCACTTCATCACCACCGGTATTGAACACCTTGACCCCGCCAGCCGACCGCGAGCGGAAGCTGATCTGATCCACCGGCACCCGGATCGACTGCCCGGTCGATGTGGCGAGCATCACCTGATCGGTGCGTTCCACCGGGAAACAGGCGATCAGCGCGCCGTTGCGGCCTGCCATCGCCTTGACGCCCTGGCCGCCACGCCCGCGCACTGGGTAGTCGTGGCTGGAGGACAGTTTGCCCGACCCGCCTTCGGTGATGGTCAGGATCAGGTCTTCTTGCGCTGACATTTCGGCGAAACGCTCCAGCGACAACTGGCCTGCCTCAACGCGGTCTTCCTCATCGTCGGCATCGGGTTCATCCAGCACGCCCTCCTGTGCGCGGCGCATTTTCAGGTAGGCGGCGCGTTCATCGGGTGTAGCGTCAAAGTGGCGGATCACCGACATCGACACAACTTTATCGCCGCCGTTCAGACGGATGCCGCGCACGCCGGTAGAGCCACGGCTTTTGAAAACGCGCACTTCGGTTGTCGGGAAACGGATCGCACGACCGCCTGAAGTGACCAGCATGATATCGTCATTTTCATCGCAAATCCGGGCGTTTACCAGGCTGACGCCATCGGGCAGGTTCATCGCGATCTTGCCATTGCGCTTGACGTTGATGAAATCCGACAGGGCGTTCTGGCGGACATCACCATCTGACGTGGCGAAGAAGATCTGCAGATCATCCCATTCCTCTTCCGCCGCATCCACGGGCATCAACGCGGCAATCGACACACCGGGACCGATGGGCAGGATGTTGACCATCGCCTTGCCACGCGCAGACCGCCCCGCCAGTGGCAGTCGCCAGGTTTTCAGCTTGTAGACCATACCATCGGTCGTGAAGAACAAAAGCTGCGTGTGGGTGTTGGCGACGAACAGGGTCGTAACAACATCGTCTTCCTTGGTCGACATCGATGCGAGGCCCTTGCCGCCGCGCCGCTGCGCACGGAATTCGGCCAAAGAGGTGCGCTTGATGTAGCCGCCTGATGTGATGGTGACGACCATATCCTCACGCTCGATCAGGTCTTCGTCGTCCATGTCGCCGGCCCAGTCGATGATCTCGGTCCGGCGGGGAACGGCAAAGAGCGCCTTCACCTCGCGAAGCTCGTCCGAGATTATCGCCATGATCCGCTCGCGACTGCCCAGGATATCAAGGTAATCCTTGATCTTGCCGGCCAGTTCTTCCAGCTCGTCCGTGATTTCCTTGACGCCAAGTGCTGTCAGGCGCTGCAGGCGCAGTTCCAGAATGGCGCGGGCCTGAATTTCCGACAGGTTATAGGTACCATCGTCATTCACCGTATGCGACGGGTCATCAATCAGGCGGATGAACGGGATGATCTCGCCTGCAGGCCAGCGCCGCGTCATCAGGCGGTCGCGTGCTTCCGCGGGGTCGGCAGAGGAACGAATAGTCGCGACCACCTCATCCACGTTGGAAACGGCCACGGCCAGACCGCACAGGATATGGCTGCGTTCGCGGGCGCGGCGCAGTTCATACGCTGTGCGGCGGGCTACAACATCTTCGCGGAAGGTGATGAAATAGCTCAGGAAATCGCGCAACATCAGCTGTTCGGGGCGACCACCGTTCAGGGCCAGCATGTTGCAGGCGAAACTGGTCTGCATGGGGGTAAAGCGGAACAACTGGTTCAAAACCACATCCGCCGTCGCATCGCGTTTCAATTCGATCACCACGCGCACGCCGATCCGGTCGGATTCGTCCTGCACATGGGCGATGCCTTCGATCTTTTTCTCGCGCACCTGTTCGGCGATGATCTCGATCATCCGGGCCTTGTTGACCTGGTAGGGCACCTCGTCGATGATGATGGCCCAGCGGTCCTTGCGAATTTCCTCAACCCGGGTTTTCGCACGGATGATGACCGACCCGCGACCCTCCAGATAGGCCTTGCGTGCGCCGCCCCGGCCCATGATCAGGCCGCCGGTTGGGAAATCGGGCGCTGGAATGATCTCCATCAACGCCTCGGTCGAAAGGTCGGGGCGTTCGATCAGAGCCAGCGTGCCGTCGATAACTTCGCCAAGATTGTGGGGCGGAATCCGGGTTGCCATGCCGACAGCGATGCCTTCGGCACCATTGACCAGCATGTTGGGAAAGCGGGCGGGCAGCACCGTCGGCTCACGGTCCTTGCCATCGTAGTTGTCTTGAAAATCGACGGTTTCCTTGTCGATATCGGCCAGAAGAAAGGCTGCGGGTTTATCCATCCGCACTTCGGTATAGCGCATGGCGGCTGCGTTATCGCCGTCCATCGAGCCGAAATTTCCCTGCCCGTCCAACAGTTTCAGAGACATGCTGAACGGTTGCGCCATCCGCACCAGCGCGTCGTAAATCGCACTGTCACCGTGGGGGTGGTATTTGCCCATCACATCGCCCACGGGCCGCGCCGATTTGCGATAGGGTTTTTCGTGCGTGTTGGTGGTTTCGTGCATCGCAAAAAGGATGCGGCGGTGCACGGGTTTGAGGCCATCGCGCAGATCGGGGATCGCGCGCGACACGATCACGCTCATCGCGTAATCAAGATAGGCCGTCTTCATCTCGTCGACGATAGAGACCTGAGGGCCGTCATGGGCCATGCGCACAGGCTTTTCGTCGGCATTTTCAGGGTCTTGCGGTTCGTCGATCACGGGCGGGCCTTTTCGATTATCGCACCCAGTCAGGCGCGCAAGATATTGTTGCGCCGACTATAGACCATCGCGGATATGGGGTGCAACGCCTGTAAGGCCGATTGCTGCCGAACGAAAGCCCGGCCTCAGGCCGCCCGCATCAGCATGCCGAACAGATCGCGCGGATCATCGGGGTCTGCGATCATGTCCAGACTTTCAAAGAAGTCGGTTTCCTTCAGCTTTCCAAGAACATAGCGCAGCGCGCTGAAGTCTTCGACCGCGAACCCCACGGAATCGAAGATGGTGATCTGAGCGGCACTTTCGCGCCCCTGTGTCTGGCCGGTGATCACCTGCCAGAGTTCGGTCACCGGATGATCGGGGTCTAGCTGCTGAATCTCGCCTTCAACCCGCGTCTGGGGCGGGTATTCGACGAATATCCCTGACCGCAACAGGATGTCGCGGTGCAGTTCGGTTTTGCCGGGGCAATCGCCGCCGACCGCGTTGATGTGAACGCCTGATCCCACCATGTTGTCGGTCAGGATCGTCGCATATTGCTTGTCGGCGGTGCAGGTGGTGATGATCTGTGCGCCAAGGATGGCGTCTTCCGGGGTCGTGCAGGCGGTGACGGTCAGATCGTGCCCGGCAAGGTTTTTTGCGGCCTTGGCGGTGGCGGCGGGGTCTATGTCGAAAAGCCGCACCTGCGAGATGCCGCAGATCGCCTTGAACGCCAGCGCCTGAAATTCCGATTGCGCGCCATTGCCGATCATCGCCATCGTGGTCGCACCCTTTGGGGCCAGCCATTTAGCGGCCATGGCAGACGTCGCGGCGGTGCGCAGGGCGGTGAGGATCGTCATTTCCGACAACAAGAGCGGATAGCCGGTTGCCACCGAGGCCAAAAGCCCAAGGGCCGTAACGGTTTGCAGGCCTTGCTTCATGTTGGACGGATGACCGTTCACATATTTGAAACCGTAGGTTTCGCCGTCGGATGTGGGCATCAGTTCGATCACGCCAACGTCGGAATGGCTGGCCACGCGCGGGGTTTTGTCAAACATCTCCCACCGGCGGAAATCGGCCTCGATCTCGGCGGCAAGATCGACCATCACGCGCTCTGTCCCAAGATGAAGAACAAGCCGCATCATATTGGCCACGCTGACAAAAGGCACATAAGCCATATGGGACGGGGTTTGCATCATTTGCTCCGTGTCGGGCGATCAAAGACCTTTTTGCCCATCAGGCTTCCCACAAGGTCCACCATCAACCGGGCGGTCATGCCGCGATCATCCAGAAAGGGGTTCAGTTCCACCAGATCAAGCGAGGTGACCAGCGCGGATTCGTGCAAAAGCTCCATCACCAGATGCGCCTCGCGGAAGGTCGCACCGCCCGGAACGGTGGTGCCCACAGCAGGGGCGATGGCGGGGTCAAGGAAATCGACATCAAGGCTGACGTGCAGCATACCGCCCATATCGCGCACCCGGTCCAGAAATTCGCGCAAAGGCGCCACGACGCCGCGTTCGTCCAGCACCCGCATGTCATTGATCGCGATGTCGTGGTGCAGCAGGGCCGCATGTTCGGCAGTGTCAACCGAGCGGATGCCGAACAGGCAAATGCGGTCGGCGGGGATATGCGCCGGGAACGGCGGGAAGGCGTCGAAGCCATCGCGCCCGGCGATATAGGCCAGAGGCGTGCCATGCAGGTTGCCCGATGTGGTGGTCAGAGGCGTATGAAAATCGGAATGGGCATCCAGCCACAGGATGAACAGCGGCCGGTCCTGCCGGTGCGCAAAAGCCGCAGCCCCGGCCACAGACCCCAAAGCCAGCGAGTGATCGCCGCCAAGGATGATCGGCAGGCCGCCCGCAGACAGCGCATCGTCGGTTTTATCGGCCAGCATTTCGGTCCAGCCCAGAACCTGCGGCAGCGAATGGACGGCGGGGTTCGGGCTGGTCGCCTCGGGCAAACTCTGCAGCGCCAGATCGCCCCAGTCTTCAACCCCGTGGCCCAGATCGCGGATGGCATGCGCGATGCCCGCCACACGGTAGGCCGCAGGCCCCATCAGACAGCCTGCGCGGCGCTGGCCATCATCAATCGGTGCGCCGATCAGAATTATGTTGGGCATGGGTATACTCCTGTTTGTGGTATCATCTTTCCGGATTGTGGCGGATAACAGTGATATTACGATCAAGTTGCGTAACAGTTTGCGCAAGATGATGGGTTTGGATGACAAAATGGACGATACTGATCAACGCCTGATTGCCGAGTTGCGGCGCGACGGGCGGGCGGCTCTGTCTGATCTGGCCGGGCGGCTTGGGGTCAGCCGTGCCACGGTGCGCGCCCGGATGGAGCGTTTGGCGGCACAGGGCGAGATCGCGGGGTTTACCGTGCTGACGCGCAGCGATGCCAGTGCAGCCCCGGTGCGTGCGCTGATGCTGATCGGGATCGAGGGGCGCGGGGCCGAGCGGATCATGGCGCGGCTGGCGGGGATGGCTGCGGTGCAGGCGGTTCATTCGACCAACGGCAAATGGGATCTGATCGCCGAAATGGGGGCCGCGACGTTGGAGGAACTGGACCGCGTGATCTTTGCGATCCGCAATCTGGACGGTGTCATGACATCGGAGACGAACCTTCTGCTTTCCACCCGCTAGGCCGGACGGCGCTGATACACTCACATCCCCGCGACGCATGCGCGCAGGGGCATTGGAGGTGGCGTGCTTTGCGCCTATAACGACCCAAATGGAGGCCGCCAGATGATTGTAGAGCTTGGACATTTTGCGCTGGTGCTGGCCTTTGCGGTGGCGCTGGTGCAATCGACCGTGCCGCTGATCGGGGCGCAGACTCGGCGCGCGGGCTGGATGGCGGTGGCTGAACCCGCAGCAATGGTGCAGCTTTTGCTTTTGGCCTTTGCCTTTGCCGCGCTAACCTATGCCTTTGTCACATCAGACTTTTCGGTGCTTCTGGTGGTGGAAAACAGCCACACCGACAAGCCGATGCTTTACAAGGTGGCGGGGGTTTGGGGCAACCATGAGGGGTCGTTGCTGCTGTGGGTTCTGATCCTGGCGCTTTACGGCGCGTTGGTTGCGAACTTCGGTGGCAACCTGCCGCCTGCTTTGAGGGCGCGGGTTCTGGCGGTGCAGGGGATGATCGGCGTGGCGTTCATGGCGTTCATGCTGTTCACGTCGAACCCGTTCTTGCGGCTGGCAGAGCCGCCGTTCAACGGCAATGACCTGAATCCGTTGTTGCAAGACCCCGGTTTGGCGTTTCACCCGCCGTTCCTTTACCTTGGTTATGTCGGGCTTTCGATGGCGTTTTCTTTTGCCGTGGCCGCCCTGATCGAAGGCCGGGTCGATGCCGCATGGGCGCGTTGGGTGCGGCCGTGGACGTTGATGGCCTGGATTTTCCTGACCATCGGCATCGCGATGGGGTCTTGGTGGGCCTATTACGAACTGGGCTGGGGCGGCTTCTGGTTCTGGGACCCGGTCGAGAATGCGTCGTTCATGCCGTGGCTGATTGCCGCCGCATTGCTCCATTCCGCGATCGTGGTGGAAAAGCGCGAGTCGCTGAAAAGCTGGACGATTTTGCTTGCGATCCTCGCCTTCGGATTCTCATTGATCGGCACGTTCATCGTGCGGTCCGGGGTGATTACATCCGTCCACGCCTTTGCGAATGATCCGGCGCGAGGCGTGTTTATTCTGGCCATTCTTGGCGTGTTCATGGGCGGTGCTTTGACGCTTTTCGCGGTCCGCGCGGGCACGTTGGAGGCGAAGGGTGTCTTTGGCGCCATCAGCCGCGAAAGTGCGCTGGTTGCCAACAACCTGTTGCTGGCGGTCAGTTGTTTCGTGGTCTTTATCGGCACGATCTGGCCGCTGATCGCGGAGTTGCTGTGGAACCGCAAGCTGAGCGTGGGTGCTCCGTTCTTTGATGCGGCCTTCACGCCCTTCATGGTGGCGCTGGCCGTGTTGCTTCCGATTGGCGCGATGATGCCGTGGAAGCGGGCGGATGTCGGGCGCACGATGCGGCCCTTGTGGCTGATGCTGGTGCTGGCGGTGGCGCTTGGCGCGCTGGTCTTTGCGATACAGACCGGGCGGTCGGCGCTGGGTCCGGTGGGTGCTGCGCTGGGGCTTTGGGTCGTGCTGGGGGCTGGGGTTGATCTTTGGCAACGCACCGGGCGCGGGGTGCTTTCCGATCGGATGGCGCGGCTTGCCCGCCTGCCGCGCGCCGATTGGGGCAAGGCCACAGCTCATGCCGGGATGGGGATCACGCTTTTCGCCGTGGCCGCGATAACCGCCTGGACGACCGAGGATATCCGGGTGCTGAAAACCGGCGAAAGCTTTGATCTGCATGGCTTTACGGTGACGCTCAGCGAAGTTCACGACGAACAGGGCCCCAATTACCAGACCACTATGGCTGAAATGGATGTGACCCGCGATGGTAAGCCCTATGCCACGCTGTTCCCGGAAAAACGGTTTTATCCGGTGCAGGGGATGCCTACGACCGAGGCCGCCATTCACAATGGGTTTCTGCAGGACATTTACCTTGTGATTGGCGATCCGCAGATCGGCGGTGGCTACGCGGTGCGCAGCTATGTCAAACCATTCGCCAACTGGATCTGGGGCGGGTGCCTGTTGATGGCATTCGGTGGCGGGCTCAGCCTGACCGACAGGCGCTACCGGATTGCGGCGGGGGCGCGCAAGGAACCCGCAGCGGTGCCGGCGGAATGAGGCGGCTTCGCATTCTGGTGCTGGCGGCTCTGCTAGCCGGGCCCGCCCTTGCGGTGCAGCCCGATGAGGTCTTGCGCGACCCCGCGCTTGAAGCCCGCGCGCGGGTGCTGAGCCAAGGTCTGCGCTGCCTTGTCTGCCGCAACGAGAATATAGACGATTCCAATGCCGACCTTGCCCGCGACCTGCGACTGTTGCTGCGCGAACGGCTGGTGGCGGGCGATACCGATACGCAGGCGGTGGATTTCATCGTCGCGCGTTACGGCGAATATGTGCTGCTGACTCCGACCACGGGCGGCGCGAACCTGATCCTGTGGCTTGCGGGGCCGCTGATGCTGCTGGGCGGGGCGGGAATTGCCGCGCTTTATCTGCGCCGCCGCCGGGTTGAACCCTTGTCCGAAGGGCTGACTCCGGATGAAACTGCCCGCCTGCGACAGATCATGGGCGAGTGACGCGCCGTTCCGGTTTCGCTTTGCCCAAGCCCGGCTAAGGTGGGCCAAAGCGGAAGGGACCGATGATGTATCAGACAATCACCTATACCGAGGATGCGGGCCTTGGCGTCATCACCCTGAACCGCCCCGAGGTGATGAATGCCCTGTCGCGGCAGATGCGCGCTGAATTGCTGGCGGCGGTTCTGGCGGCGGGGCGGTCGGCGCGGGTGCTGGTGTTGACCGGCGTGGGCCGGGCGTTCTGCTCGGGGCAAGATCTGAGCGATCATTCCGGCTTTTCGCCCGCCGACATGGAGGCGACGCTGCGCGATGAATATGAACCGCTGCTGCGCGCGATCTACGATTGCCCGGTGCCGGTCATTTCTGCGGTGAACGGGGCTGCGGCGGGGGCGGGGGCAAACCTTGCACTGGCGGCAGATGTGGTGATCGCGGCGCAAAGTGCCAGCTTCATTCAGGCCTTCACCCGCATTGGCCTCATGCCCGATGCGGGCGGCACCTATTGGCTGCCGCGTCAGGTGGGATTCGCGCGGGCAATGGGGGCCGCCCTTTTTGCTGACAAGATCAGCGCGGCGCAGGCAGCCGACTGGGGCATGATCTATGAGGCCGTGCCGGATGCGGAGTTCGACACCCATTGGCGCGCGCGTGCCGGGGTTCTGGCTGCTGGCCCGACCGTCGCCTACCGCGCTGTGAAACAGGCAATACGGGCCAGTTACGCCAACGACCTTGACGCGCAACTGGCGCTGGAGGCGCGTTTGCAGGGGATGTGCGGCGCCACGGACGATTTCCGCGAAGGCGTGATGGCGTTTCTGCAAAAACGCGCCGCGAAGTTCACCGGGCGATAGGGCGCGCTTATCGCTTCCTTACGGTCGCTCTGTGCTTGGATCACGCGCCGCGCAGCAAGGCCGCAACACCCGTCCGTGCCAGATCGCGCAGGCCAAGCGGGCGCATCAGGTCGGCAAAGGCGTCGATCTTTTCGGGCGTGCCGGTCATTTCGAACACGAAACTTTCCAGCGTGGAATCGACCACATTGGCGCGGAAAATCTCGGCCAGACGCAGCGCCTCGATCCGCGCCTCGCCCTTTCCTGCGACCTTGAGCAAAGCCAGTTCGCGCTGCACCGACGGGCCTTCCATCGTCAGGTCATGCACCTCGTGCACGGGCACCATGCGGGCAAGCTGTGCCTTGATCTGCACGATCACCTGCGGCGTGCCGGTGGTCACAACCGTGATCCGGCTGCGGTGGCCCAGATGGTCCACTTCCGCTACCGTCAGGCTGTCGATGTTGTAACCGCGCCCCGAGAACAACCCGATGACGCGCGCTAGAACCCCGCTTTCATTATCGACAAGCACGGCCAACGTGTGGGTTTCGATCACGTCGGCATTGGGGTCGCGCAAATCGTAAGCCGAATGGCTGGTGGCACCTTTGGTGATGTTCAGGGTGGACATGTTCTATCTGCTTCTTCTGTTCAAAAATA
>JBBQZP010000033.1:0-37253 GCA_038207585.1 Rhodobacterales bacterium
CGGCCCCTATGCGGCAGCGGGCGGTCAACCCGGCCATGCCACCGCGTGGGAAGATGCGGACGTCAACGCCGCCACGTCCGACTTTTACAAAGCCACCCGTGCAACGCTGCAAGGCGCATGGGTTCGCCCGCGCCACGATGGCTATATGGCGCTGCAAGAGGCGGTCGCTCAACGCATCACCACGGGGCTGATCGCCAAAGACGCCGGCGACGTGGTGATAGCCGACATCAACCGATTGAGATGATAGAACATGGCGGGATCGGGCTGATCAGATCAACGGCATCATGCGGCGGGAACTGAAAGCGCGTATTTCACCAATCCTGTCAGAGCGTCTGATCGACCCCGAACCCGTCGCGTCTTTGCCGCCGAATTTATCGCTGAACCCAACCTGCTGGCTGCCACCCACAATCGGCTGACCAAGCGCTCACGCAAGGTCGGCGCGCCTCTTACAGTGGCAGACTGTTAGGCTCCTGACGTCGGTAACGGGACCGTCCCAATCAAGCGATTCTGCGCATGTGGCACCGACCTCTGTTGAACGGTCTGATATTTGTTCTTTCGACTTGGTCCTTTTGGTGCCGCTGCCTTCGTCTGATATTTCCCCGGTTGTACGCTTCGACAAGTAGTCGGCGCGATTGCAGCCATCACGATGCTGATTCAAATTCGATTCCGATGTGTCCATCTTGTAGGCGTGCTCTGCGCGCGCAACGCGGGCCCCGCTACAGCATCTCCTTCCTGTCCTATAACCGGAACCTGAGGTTGGCTGCGAGGACCGCAGTTGACATGGAGACCGTCGGGCATCTGTCGTAGCGGGTTGCGACCTATGAGGAGGATCAGAAAACAGTCCGAAGGGCATTTTCTCGACGATTGGCCAGTCCTTCAACGCCCGAACATGATCTTGATACAATTGCGGCGTTTGCAGCGGTGCTTGTCCATTGCCCGGCAGTGCATTGCAAAGCAATGTCACGAAAGGGGTATTTCACCGGCATATTCGAACCAAGGGCGCATGCCTGCTTGCGTCGATCAGCATCATCTTCGGAAAAGCGGCCTCTGATGCTGAGCCTTCCATCATCCGGGCGGAAATGCAGTTGTCACAACGCTGCGCCCAGCGGTTGTAGAGTGTCTTGGGCCGGCCGCCCTCCTATGGCGCGTCACATCACCGCACATCGTTGGGTTTGATGAAGGTTCTTCCGCTCACTCCCCCTCCCACGGTTTGCAGGCAAACCGTTGCCAGGCATTGGGATCATCGACACGCGGCACGCCGAGGCTCGCAGGGGAAAGAAGTTGCAGGCGCGCCATTTTTGCGTCCATCAGCCAGAAAATTTTGTCCATCATCCAGTCCCGCTGCGGAGTCTGACTCACGCCAGCCAGGCAAGATCAATGCGTCCTTCCCCTAACCCTGCACCCCGCGGAACCACGCCACAATAGCCGCCCGTTCCTGCGGCTCGATATAGCTCAGGTTTCCCGGCGGCATCGCATGGCTGATCCCGGCCTGCATGTAGATGCGGCCCGCCATATGGGCAATCTCGCCTGGCGTCTCCAGCACCACCCCTTTGGGCGGCCAATACATCCCCTCCCACGACGGCTCGGCGGCATGGCACATCGCACAGCGGCCTTGCACAATCTGCGTCACATCTTCGAACCCTGCCGCATCCGCAAACCGGAGCGCCTCGCCCGTCAATGCCTGATCCTCCGGCGCGGTTTTCATCGGAAGGCTCGACAGCCACGCGCAGATGATCATCAGAATGACCGTCACCCCCCAGGTCCAGTGCGGCTTGCCTTTGCCTGCGTGCATCGAGTTGAAATAGTGCCGGATCGTGACTCCCATCAGAAACACAAGGCTCGCAATCACCCAGTTGTAGGGCGTGGCAAAGATCAGCGGATAATGATTGGACAGCATCAGGAACAGCACCGGCAGCGTCAGATAATTGTTGTGCGTGCTGCGCTGCTTGGCGATGCGCCCGTATTTCGCATCAGGGCTCCGCCCCGCCTTGAGGTCCGCCACCACAATCCGCTGGTTCGGCATGATGATCAGAAACACATTCGCCGTCATGATCGTGGCGGTGAACGCGCCCAGATGCAACAGCGCCGCCCGCCCCGAAAAGACCTGCGTATAGCCCCAGGCCATGCCCACGAGAATGACGTAAAGCCCCAGCATCAGGCGTGTGGGGTCATCACCAAACCGGCTTTTGCAGATCAGATCATAGACGATCCAGCCAAACGCCAGCGATGCCAGCGAGATGCCGATGGCCTGCCACACCGGCACATCCAGCACCGATGGGTCCACCAGATACAACTCGGCCCCCATGTAATAGACCAGCACCAGCATCACGAACCCCGAAAGCCAGGTCGCATAGCTTTCCCATTTGAACCAGGTCAGATGCTCGGGCAGACGGTCAGGGGCCACGAGGTATTTCTGGATGTGATAGAACCCGCCGCCATGCACCTGCCATTCCTCGCCATAGGCCTTTTCCGGCATGCCGGGGGCTTTGCGCAGACTCAGATCGAGTGCGATGAAATAGAACGACGATCCGATCCACGCGATCGCGGTGATCACATGTGTCCAGCGCGCCGCAATCTGCACCCATTCCCACAAGACGGCATAGTCATACATCGGCAAATCCTCTTGGTTCACACCACGCTATACCCAAGGGCGTCTTTCTGTTAATCCTGCAAATAGCCGATCACTTTCAATCTGCACAAGATAATCGCGGGGATGGTCCATGTCCTACGTCAGCACGCTCAAAATGTTCACCCGCGTCTATGAATTGGGCAGTATGAGTGCGGCAGCCCGCGATCAGCGCACCTCGCCCGCCGTCGCATCGGCCCGCATCTCCGAACTGGAAAAACATCTGGGCGTGCGGCTGTTCAACCGCACCACCCGCAGCCTGCATCCCACCGAAAATGGCCGCCTGTTCTATGACGGCGCGCTGCGCGTGCTGGATGCGATTGCCGACGCCGAAGCCGCCGTCTCCACCGCCACCCAGAACCCGCGCGGCACGGTGTTCATCGCGGCCCCCCTTGGCATCGGCAGGCGCCTGATTGCGCCGCAGGTGCCCGCATTCCGTGAGGCTTATCCCCAGATCGACGTGCGCCTGCGCCTGTCAGACCGCAACATTGACGTCACCGCCGAAGGCATCGACATGGCCTTCCATCTGGGCACGCTGGAGGACAGCACCCTGAAAGTCCGTCACATCGCCGATTGCCCGCGCCTTTTGTGCGCCGCCCCCGCCTATATCGCCAAACGTGGCATGCCCGCATCAGGCGACGATCTGCTGGGGGGACAGCACGATTGCCTGAACCTGCGCTTTCCCGGCGCGCGCGAATTCCAGTGGACGCTGCAAACCCCCGAAGGCCCCCGCAAATACGACATCACCGGCCCCTTCGAATCCGACGATGGCGATGTGCTGACCGGCTGGGCGCTTGATGCGCGCGGGATCGTGCTGAAGCCGTATTTCGAGGTTGCCGATCATCTGCGCAGCGGCGCGCTTGTTCCCGTCGCAACAAAAACCCCGCCCCTGCCCGTGCAGCTTTCCGCCGTCACCCAGCACCGCCGCCTGAAAGACCCCAAGGTGAAACTGCTGACCGACTACATGGTCGCCCACTGCCGCGACGTGCTGCGCCGCATCAGCACCGACCCAGCCCTTTCATTTTGATAAAAATATCCTCGCCGAAGGCACTCTGCCCTCAACTCCCGCGATAGGTCGAATAGGCAAAAGGGCTGATCAACAACGGCACATGGTAGTGCGCCCCCGCATCCGCCACCCCGAACCGGATCGGGATTTCGTCCAGAAACGCAACGCCCTCGCCCGCCTGCCCGCTGCCGCGCAGATAATTCCCCGCGCAAAACACCAACTCATAAACCCCGGCGGTCAGCGCCGCCCCCGCCAGCATCGGTGCATCGGTGCGCCCGTCGGCATTCGTCACCGTCTCGGCGATCTTCGCGTGCTTGCCCTCGCTGACCCGGTAAAGCACAATCCGCACCCCCGCCGCAGGTTTGCCCCGCGCCGTGTCCAGCACGTGTGTCGTCAATCGTCCCTCGGCCATGTCATTCCCCTGCGCGGATTTCGGGCGATCATGCGCCAGCTTGCCCGGAATTGCGACCTCCACATTGCGCCACAGGTCTTTCGTGCTTTTCTTGAAAAACCCCGTCATTCTTCTGTCATATGCTGAAGATGAACCGGCAGGAGGCCGCCTTGTACCGATACCCCCGCGATTTTCATGGCCACGGCCCGAACCCGCCTGATGCGAAATGGCCGGGTGGCGCGAAAATCGCGATCAGCCTTGTGCTGAACTATGAAGAAGGCGGCGAAAACAACGTCCTGCACGGCGATGCCGCGTCCGAGGCATTCTTAAGCGATATCGCAGGCGCGCAGCCTTGGCCGGGCCAGCGCCACTGGAACATGGAATCGCTCTACGATTACGGCGCGCGGGCCGGGTTCTGGCGGCTGCACCGCCTGTTCACGGACCGCAAACTGCCGGTCACGATCTTCGGCGTCGCCACAGCCCTTGCCCGCAACCCCGGACAGGTCGCAGCGATGCAGGCCGCAGATTGGGAAATCGCCAGCCACGGCCTGAAATGGGTCGATCACCGCGATATGCCCAAAGCCGAGGAACGCGCCGCCATCGCCGAGGCGATCCGCCTGCATACCGAGGTTACAGGCACCCCACCGCGCGGCTGGTATACCGGGCGCTGTTCGGAAAACACCGTGGATCTGGTCGCTGAAACCGGCGGTTTTGACTGGATTTCAGACACTTACGACGATGACCTGCCCTATTGGCGCGAAGTGGGCACGCGTGATCAGTTGATCATCCCCTACACACTGGAGGCAAACGACATGCGCTTTGCCACCGCCCCCGGCTATACCACGGGCGGGCAGTTCTTCGACTATCTGCGCGACACGTTCGATGTGCTTTACGCCGAAGGTGCTGCGGGTGCGCCAAAGATGTTTTCGATCGGCCTGCACTGCCGCCTGATCGGTCGCCCGGGCAAGATCGCTGGGCTCATGCGGTTCCTCGATCACGCCGCAGCACGCGACGGCGTCTGGTTCGCCCGGCGCGCCGACATCGCAGCGCATTGGGCGAAAACCCACCCGCACCAACGCCGCACGCGCCCGTCACAACTGCCGCTGGCCGATTTCGTCGCAGCCTACGGCAACATTTACGAGCATTCCCCCTGGGTCGCCGAACGCGCCCACGCGCTTGAGCTTGGCCCCGCCCATGACACAGCGACAGGCCTCGCCAACGCCCTCGCCCGCGCCTTCCGCTCTGCCAGCGAAGCTGACCGCCTCGCCGTTCTGCGCGCCCACCCCGACCTTGCGGGCAAACTCGCCGCCGCCAAACGCCTGACGGCTGAAAGCACCCAGGAACAATCCAGCGCCGCCCTTGATGCCCTGACCGATGCCGAGCGCGCCGAATTCCAGCGCCTGAACGCCGAATACACTGCCAAACACGGCTTTCCCTTCATCATCGCCGTGCGCGACCATGACAAGGCGGGCATCCTTGCCGCCTTCCACACCCGCCTCGCCAACGACACCCAACCCGAGTTCGCCACCGCCTGCGCTCAGGTCGAACGCATCGCCACCCTGCGCCTGAAAGCCCTTCTCCCATGACCAGTTATTCAAGCCCCCTTGGCGGCCTGCCACCGCAAACCGCCCTGCATACCGGCCGTGCCGTGTTCACCGAAAGCTATGCCGTGATCCCGCGCGGGGTGATGACCGATATCGTCACAAGCCAGCTTCCCGGCTGGGACAAAACCCGCCTCTGGGTGCTGGCCCGGCCCCTGTCGGGGTTCGCGGAAACCTTCTCGCAATACATCATGGAATGCGAACCCGGCGGCGGGTCCGATGCGCCCGAACCCGAGGCCGGGGCCGAAGGCGTGATCTTCGTCACCCACGGCACCCTGCGCCTGACCCTTCCCGATGGCGCGCATGACATGACCCACGACATGATCCCCGGTGGCTATGCCTATCTGCCCCCCGGCACCGCGTGGACCCTGCGCAACAGCGGCCCGACCCCGGCCCGCTTTCACTGGATCCGCAAGCTCTGGCACGCCGCAGCGGGCCTCGCGCCTCCAACGGCTTTCGTCACCAACGAAACCCTGCACCAACCCGCAGCGATGCCCGACACCGGCGGCGTCTGGGCCACGACCCGCTTCGTCTCAAACGAAGATCTGGCCCATGACATGCAGGTCAATATCGTCACCTTCCAGCCTGGCGGCGTCATCCCGTTCGAGGAAACCCATGTCATGGAACACGGGCTTTATGTGCTGGAAGGCCGCGCCGTCTACAAACTCAACCGCGACTGGGTCGAGGTGGAGGCAGGTGATTTCATGTGGCTGCGCGCCTTTTGCCCGCAAGCCTGCTATGCCGCCGGCCCCGGCCCGTTCCGATACCTGCTCTACAAGGACATGAACCGCCACGCCAACCTGCGCGGCCCCGGTGCATTTGGGGCACATCCATGACGCATCTTTCCCCCTTTTTCTGTTCCCAAATATCCTCGGGGGGGTCCGGGGGGGGCGACAGCCCCCCCCGCCGGCGGGAATGGAACTGCGGGGCAGACAGCCCCCCCGGTCTTCGGGAATCGAACTTCGGGGCAGACAGCCCCAGCGGACTTAGCAAAAGAAACTGGGGGGCAGACAATGCCCCCAGTTCTGCCGGTTCAACCCGATGACCCGTCAGATCATCACAGAACCCCTGACCGCCGCCGCCTTCGCCCCCTTCGGCGATGTGCTCGATGCGCAAGGCACGCCTGACAAGATAATCAACGCGGGCCTCTGCGGGCGGTTTCACGACCGCGCCACGCTTGATTTCGCCGATGGCCGGGCCGGGATTTCGATCTTTCACGCCGAACCCCGCGAACTCCCCTACCGCCTCGACCTTCTGGAGCGGCACCCATTGGGCAGTCAGGCCTTTCTGCCGATGACCGAACACCCGTTCCTCGTGATCGTCGCCCCTGATCTGAACGGCACCCTCGGCACCCCCCGCGCGTTCCTGACCAACGGCGCGCAAGGTATCAATCTGCATCGCGGCATCTGGCACGGCGTGCTGACACCGCTGCACGCGCCGGGCCTTTTCGCCGTGGTTGACCGCATCGGCGCAGGTTCCAACCTTGAGGAACACGCCCTTTCCGAACCCTATCAAATTTCCCGGACGGGCCCCTAACCCCGCCCCCTAACCGCTCTGCGTTCCGGGGGATCGCAGCGTGGCGCGAAGAACATCCCCCACAGGGACAAGGAATCAAAGGAATGTCGGACCAAATTCATCCCGTCGACGTGGTATTACCCGCGCCGAAACTCTTCACTCTCGGCATCCAGCATGTGCTGGTGATGTATGCCGGGGCCATCGCTGTGCCGCTGATCGTCGGGCGTGCGCTGAAACTTTCACCCGAGGATGTGGCGTTCCTGATCTCGGCCGATCTGTTCGCCTGCGGGATTGCCACCCTGATCCAAAGCCTTGGCGTCACCCAATGGTTCGGCATCCGCCTGCCCGTCATGATGGGCGTCACCTTTGCGTCCGTCGGCCCGATGGTAGCCATCGCAGGCACCAACCCGGGGCCGGAAGGCGCGCGGCTGATCTTTGGCGCAATCATCGCGGCGGGGATTTTCGGCATGATCGTGGCCCCCTTGGTCAGCCGGATGCTTCGGTTCTTTCCGCCCGTCGTGACCGGCACGATCATTCTGGTGATCGGCGTGTCGCTGATGCGGATCGGGATCAACTGGATCTTCGGCAACCCCTTCGGACCCACAGCGCCCCAAATCGTGACCCCCGCCCATGCCGAGTGGCTGGCAACCGTGACCGACGCGGCCAAAGCCGCAAGCTCTACCCTGCCCGCCGTCCCTGAAGGGCTGGCGCTGGCCGCCAAAACCAATAACCCGGCCTATGCGCCCTTGGGCAATGTCGGTATCTCGGCGCTGGTGCTGGTCGCGATCCTGCTGGTCGCGCGCTATGGACGCGGCTTTATTGCCAACATCTCGGTCCTCCTGGGAATCATCTTTGGCGGCATCGTCGCCACGGCTCTGGGCCAGATGGCGTTCACCAAAGTCGGCGAGGCGGCATGGTTCGCGGTGATCAAACCCTTCCACTTCGGCATGCCGATCTTTGACCCGGCGTTGATCATCACAATGTGCCTTGTGATGATCGTGGTGATGATCGAATCGACTGGCATGTTTCTGGCTTTGGGCGACATGACGGGCCGCAAGGTGGACCAGCCGGCACTGTCGGCAGGCCTGCGTACCGACGGATTGGGCACGCTGATTGGCGGCGTGTTCAACACCTTCCCCTATACCTCGTTCAGCCAGAATGTGGGCCTTGTCGGCGTCACCGGCATCAAATCGCGCTTTGTCTGTGTGGCGGGTGGGCTGATCCTGATCGTGCTGGGGCTGGTGCCGAAAATGGCGGCACTGGTGGAAAGCCTCCCGGTTTCGGTGTTGGGCGGAGCGGGCCTTGTGATGTTCGGGATGGTGGCGGCGACGGGCATCCGCATCCTGTCGAACGTCAATTTCAACACCAACCGCAACAATCTGTTCGTTGTGGCCGTGTCTCTTGGCTTCGGGATGATCCCGCTGATCGCGCCGAATTTCAAGCAATGGATGCCGCATGAGATCCACCCGCTGATCGACAGTGGAATCCTTCTGGCGACAATTTCGGCGGTGACCCTGAGTGCGTTCTTCAACGGAGCCAATGCCAGTGCCGAAGATCTCAAGGCCGTAGGCTCGATGGCCGATCACTGAACCCGGTTGACTGTCACGCAGGATTGACAGCTTCATGGGGCGGAGAATATGACCCGCCCCATGACCCCTCCCGGCCTGACCGCCCCCCAGATCGGTGGCACCGCCCGCCCCAGCCTTTGCACCGATTGCGGTGTGTCGCGCATGGGCGATGGCAAGGCCTGCGGACGCGCCTGCCAGTTCATCGCGCCAGACTATCCACGTCTGGAACAGGCCGTCCACGGCCGCGTGGCTGACGAGGCTCTGGGCGATGAGGCGTTCTTTGGCGTTACCCAGTCGATGCAGCGCGCCCGGCTGACACCCGCCGCCCCCGGCGCGCAATGGACCGGCATCACCACCGCCCTTGCCGCCCGCCTGCTGGAAACCGGCGCAGTCGATGCCGTGCTGACCGTCGCCCCCGACCCCGACGACCGCTGGAAACCCCTGCCGGTGATCGTGACAGATCCTGCCGCCATGGCCCATGTGCGCGGCATGCGGATGGGCTATGCGCCGACCGTTGCCCTGCTGGAACCGGCCCGTGAAGCCGGCCACAAACGCATCGCCTTTATCGGAATCCCCTGTCAGGTCTACGCCCTGCGCGCGCTGGAGGCAGAACTGGGGTTCGAGCGGATCTATGTGATCGGCACGCCCTGTTCCGACAACACAACGACCCAGAATTTCCACACCTTCCTGGCCCTGCTGGACCCCAAGCCGGAAACCGTGAGCTACCTTGAGTTTCGCACGGATTTCAAAGTGGAATTGCGCTTTGACGATGGTCGCCCCGACCGCACTGTGCCGTTCCTGAGCCTACCCATTTCGAACCTGCCCCCCGATTTCTTTCCGATGACCTGCAAAACTTGCGTCGATTATACCAACCGTCTGGCCGACATCACCGTGGGCTACATGGGCGGCGATGGCGATCAGTGGGTCATCGCGCGCAATGCCCGTGGGATGGAACTGCTGGCGCTGCTGGACGGGCGATTGCAGGTAAAACCGCTGGCCAGCAAGGGCAAACGTCAGGGCGCTGTGAAAGGCTTCATGGAAAACACGGCCCGCGCTGCGGGTGGCATGCCCCTGCGCCGGATGCCTGACTGGCTGCGCCCGCTGGTCAGCTTCCTGCAACCAAGGATCGGGCCGCGCGGGCTTGAATTTGCCCGCGCGCGGGTCGAGATGAAGGCGGTCGAAACCGTGCTGCATCTGCGCCGCGCCCATCCGGCCCGGCTGAAGAACATGGTGCCCGCCCATATCTGGCGGCTGGTCGAACGCTACGGCCTGACCCCCGCCACCGATGAACAGCGCAACACACGGGAATAAGCGAAAAAATTCGTTCGAACGAATTTGCAATTTTCTTCGAAGAAAATTGGGCCTGCCCCCTAGACATCGACCGTGATTGCCAACCGACGCTCCACCGCGCGGGCGACTGCGGTGGCCGCCACGGCCAGATCCTGCAAACCAACGCCGGTTCCATCAAACAGGGTAATCTCATCCACCGATCTGCGCCCGGGATGTTTCCCGGTGATCACATCACCCAAAGGCGTGATCGCCGATGCCGCAACCGCACCCGAGGCGACGGCATATTGCGCCTCGCCGATGGTAATGGATTGCGCGACTTCATCGGTAAAGACCGTGGCACGGGCTAAAAGTGCGGGCTCCACCTCTTGCTTGCCGATCGTGTCGGTGCCCATGCAGGCCAGATGCGTGCCGGGCCGTATATAGGCGTCCAGAAGGCTCGCCTTGTCGGACGAGGTGATGGTGATGATCACATCCGCCTGCTCGCCCAGTTCGGCTAGGGTCACTGTTTCAAAAGGCAGTCCAAGTTCAGCGGCGATGGCACCTAGTTTCGGCAGCATCTCGGGATGCAGGTTCCACGCCACGACCCGCTCAAACGCATGCGCGCGGGCGGCGGCGCGAAGTTGAAAGCCCGCCTGATGACCCGCGCCGACCATGCCCAGCACCTTGGAATCACGGCGCGCCAACCGCGCGATGGAAATCGCCGATGCCGCCGCCGTGCGCAGCGCGGTCAGAAGATTGCCCCCGACCATGGCCTGCGGGATGCCGCTTTCAGGATCGAACAGGAACACGCTTGATTGGTGGTTGATCATGCCACGCCCCGCATTGCCGGGAAAATATCCGCCCGCCTTGACTCCCATCACGCTGCCCGCTCGGTCCAGCCCGGATTTGAACCCGTACTGCCGCCCCTCGCCTAAGGCCTCGCGGATGACCGGGAAATTGTAGGCGTCACCCCGCGACATGGCCGCAAAGACACCCTCGACGGCGGTAAAGGCGTCCTGGGGTGACACGAGGTCGGCGATCAGGCGTTCGGGAACGATAAGCATGGGCTATCCTTAACAGAAGGCCCCGGATCAGGTCCGGGGCTACGACGGGAGAGTTGAGACGCCCCGGATCAAGCCCGGGGCTGCCCAGTTTTTTTGCTGACGCAGCCCCGGACTTTATCCGGGGCCTCCACCCTCATTCCAAGCGATCAATAGGCCTTGCCGCGCGCCGAAACTGGCCACAAAACCTCGACCTTGCCGCCGCGCACGCCCACGTACCAGTCATGCACGTTGCAGGTGGGGTCGCAGTGGCCGGGCACAAGGCGCAGCTTGTCGTTGACCTTCAACACGCCCTGCGGGTCTTCGACAACCCCGTGTTCGTCCGAGCATTTGACGTATTTCACATCCGTGCGCCCAAAGATCACCGGCAATCCGCTGTCGACCGATTGTGCCTTGAGGCCGGCATCGACAATCGCCTTATCGGCCTTGGCATGGCTCATCACGCTTGTCAGGATGAACAGCGCATTTTCCCATTCGCCCTGATCAATCCGCTTGCCCTCGGCATCAAGGATACGGCCGTAGTCGGCGTCCATGAAGGCATATGATCCGCACTGAAGCTCATTGAATACGCCCGAGTCGCTTTCGAAATAATAGCTGCCCGTACCGCCACCGCCAACGATGTCACATTCCAGCCCCTCAGTCTTCAGCGCCTGAACGGCATCCGAAACCTGTGCGACGGCCAGATCAATCTTGGCCTTGCGGTCGGCGTAGCTGTCCATGTGCTGCATCGCACCTTGATAGGCCTGAATGCCCGCGAATTTCAGACCCTTGGCTGCGTCAATCGCCTTGGCAATTGCCACAACTTCGGGCGTTGTTTTCACGCCGCAGCGGCCGGCGCCGCAGTCAATCTCGACCAGACATTCGATCTGGGTTCCGTGCTTGACCGCCGCCGCCGAAAGATCGGCCACATTGGCGATGTCATCGACACAGCAGATCGTACGCGCACCCAGTTTGGGCAGCCGCGCCAGACGGTCTATCTTCAGAGGATCGCGCACCTGATTGGAAACCAGCACATCCTTGATGCCGCCGCGCGCAAAGACCTCGGCCTCGCTGACCTTCTGGCAGCACACGCCGACCGACCCGCCCAGGCGTTCCTGCAACAACGCCACATCGACCGATTTGTGCATCTTGCCGTGCACGCGGTGCCGCATGCCCTTGGACTTGGCAAAATCGCCCATTTTCTTGATGTTACGCTCCAGCGCATCCAGATCAAGCACAAGGCACGGCGTCTGGATATCGGCCTCGTCCATGCCGGGCAATGCAGGCACGTCAAAGCCAACTTCAAGTCCGTCAAATTTCGGGTTCGCGTTCATATCGCCTCCTTACCCCTTGAACCAGGGGAGTGTGTCCAGATCGACGTTGCCGCCGGTGATGATGACGCCCACGCGCTTGCCGCGAAACGTCTCGGGGTTTTTCAGGATCGTGGCCAGCGGCACGGCACAGCTTGCTTCTATCACGATTTTCATTCGTTTCCACGTCAGCTTCATCGCATCAACGATCTCGTCTTCGGTGGCGGTGAACACGTCCGTGACGTGGTTCTTCACGAAATGCCAGGTCAAGTCTTTTAGCGGCACTTTCAACCCGTCGGCGACCGTATCAGGTGCGTCATCCGCGATGATATGGCCGGCGCGGAAACTGCGCGCGGCATCATCGGCGTTCTTGGGCTCAGCCGCATAAATCTTCACCCCCGGCGCGATGGTGGAAAGCGTCAGGCAGGTGCCCGAGATCATGCCGCCGCCACCGATCGGGGCGATCACGCACTCCAACCCCTCAACCTGCTCCATCAACTCGCGGCTGCAGGTCGCCTGCCCTGCAATCACGCGTGGGTCGTTGTAGGGATGCACGAAATTCCCGCCGGTTCGCGCCTCAACCTCGGCAAACACCGCCTCGCGACTGGAGGTTGACGGCTCACATTCGGTGATGATCCCGCCGTAGCCCCGCACCGCATCCTTTTTGGCCTGCGGAGCCGTGCGCGGCATCACCACATTACACGGAATTCCCCGCCGCCCCGCCGCATAAGACAGGCTCAGCGCATGGTTGCCGCTGGAATGGGTGGCAACCCCCTTGGCCAGCAGATCATCGCTCAGCCCGAACACCGCATTCGACGCGCCCCGCACCTTGAACGCGCCCGCCTTCTGGAAGTTCTCGCATTTGAAGAACAACTCCGCGCCGGTCAGATCGTTCAGATAGCTGGAGGTCAGAACCGGCGTGCGATGAATGTAGGGCCTGATCCGCTCATGCGCCGCGATCACATCATCGAAGGTTGGAATATACATCTGCTCCGCATCTTTCCTGTTCGCCTGCGAAAGCACCCAAAAGCGCTTTCATTTTGATTTAAGTATCCCCGCCGGAGGCTCTTCCTCCCTCGGCGGGCGCCGCCCTCAGGCAGCCGCGCGCTGGGCTGATGCGGCCGAGCTGCGATAGTAATCCTGTGCCGCAGCAACGCCAGAGCCCAGTTTGATGTCCCAGCCCAGATCGGCCATGCACATCTCGGCCGCCGCAAGGCCGGACAGCACCATGACATCGGTCAGCATGCCCAGATGGCCGATGCGGAACACCTTGCCCGCAACTTCGCCCAGACCAACCCCGAAGGCCACGCCGTATTTGTCAGCCGCCAGCTTTACAAGGTCGGTGCCGTTGCAGCCCTCGGGCACAACAACCGCCGTCACCGTATCAGAGTAAAGATCCGGCGTCGCAGCACAAGGTTTCATCCCCCAGGCCGCAACCGCGCGCCGCACACCTTCCGCAAGGCGGGAGTGGCGGGCATAAACCGCCGACAGCCCTTCGTCCTCCAGCATCTCGATAGATGCCGCAAGGCCTGCAATCAGACCGACCGCGGGAGTATAGGGATAGCCGCCCGTCGCGTAAGTCCGCGCCATATCAGCGAAATCAAAGAACGTGCGCGGCAATTTCGCGCTTGCCATCGCCCCCATCGCCTTGGGGCTGACGCCTACGATCGCAAGGCCTGCGGGCAGCATGAAGCCCTTCTGGCTACCCGCAACCGCCACATCCACGCCCCAACCGTCCATATGAAACGGCATCGACCCGATCGACGACACCCCATCCACAAACAGCATCGCGCTGTGTTTGGCCGCGTCCATCGCCTTTCGGATCCCGCCGATATCCGACACCACGCCCGTCGCGGTTTCGTTATGCGTCGCCAGAACCGCCTTGATCGCGCCCTTGGTATCGGCTTTCAGCGCCGCCTCAATTGCGGCCAAAGGCGCGCCCTGCCCCCACGGGGTTTCGATGATCTGCACGTTCAGCCCGTGGCGCTGGCACATGTCGATCCAGCGGTGCGAGAACATGCCGAACCTGGCCGCCAGCACCGTATCGCCCGGCGACAGCGTGTTGGAAATCGCCGCTTCCCAGCCGCCCGTTCCGGTGGACGGAAAGATGAAAACCTCGCCTTTCGCCGTATCCAGCACCCGCTTCACCCCGGCAATGGCGGGTTTGAACATCCGCCCGAACGCGGCAGAGCGGTGATCCATCGTCGGCTGATCGCAAGCCTTGCGGATTGCCTCGGGAATGTTGGTCGGGCCGGGAATGAAGACCGGGTTCTGCGATGACATGATCTGGCCTTTCTGAGGGGGCGATTCTTTCGTTGCCCCTATCTTAGGCACCTCACTCCACCATCGCAATTTTTTCGAAATGTTTTTTCACTGGTCGTAAACCATCAGTTTAGCCTTGCATTATTGGCTATTCTGATTTTTTCATTAAGCGACATCTTTTTTCAATATACTGAAAAACAGGACGCCACCGCATGAACGCACCCCTTCCCGCATCCCGCCCGCGTGGCCGCCCCAAGGCGTTTGACGACAAGACCGACCAGAACACGGTGCAATCACTTGACCGCGCCCTCGGCCTGTTGGAGCATCTGGCAGGCGCGTCGGGTCTGACACTTTCAGACCTTGCCGCCCAGACCGGGCAGGCCACCGCAACCGTCTACCGCGCGCTTGTCACCCTTCAGTCACACGGCATTGTTGAAATCGAGGAACCGGGACAGCTTTGGCACATCGGGCCCGGCGCGTTTCGCATAGGCTCGGCCTTTCTGCGCCGCACCAAGGTTGTGGAACGCGCCCGTCAGCCGATGGACGCGCTGATGCGCGCCAGTGGCGAGACGGCAAATCTGGGCGTTGAAAGCGGCGACGAAGTGCTGTTTCTAAGTCAGGTTGAAACCGCGCAGGCAATCCGCGCCTTCTTTCCCCCCGGCACCAAGGGGCCGATGCATGTGTCGGGCATCGGCAAGGCGCTGCTCGCGTTTTACCCCGAAGACCGGGTGCGCGGCATCATCGCCCGCAAGGGGTTGGAGCGGTTCACCAGCCTGTCCATCACATCGGATTCTTCACTCCTGCGCGATCTGGCCCATACCCGCGAGCGCGGCTATTCGGTCGATGATCAGGAACGCGCCGAAGGCATGCGCTGTATCGCCGCGCCAATCTTCAATTCCTACGGCGAGGCGGTGGCGGGCGTGTCAGTCAGCGGCCCCGCTTTCCGGGTGAACCTGTCGGACGCGGCCCGCCTTGGCGCATTGGTACGCGACACAGCCGACCGGGTGACAGAGGCAACCGGCGGCGTGCGGCCCTGATCGTGAAAAATGGTGGCGAGGGAGGGACTCGAACCCTCGACCCCACGATTATGAGTCGTGTGCTCTAACCAGCTGAGCTACCTCGCCATGACGCGGCTGGGTAGTGGACGGGGGATGGGGCGTCAAGCGGTTTCTGACGCGTCCGGCACGGCATGGGCCACGCGCGGGCGGCCCGAGGCGGTGACGGTCACCGTTGCCTCGATGAACATCGGTTGCCCCTCCACACTCGCTTCGCGGATTGTGCGCTGCGCGCTTAGCACCACCGCATCGGCCCCCGCACGGGCGGCCCGCGCGCTGGCCTCGGACGACAGCGCCGCCTCCATAGCGTCAAGGGCGGCGTCGCGGGTGGCAAAGGTCTGCAATCCGGTTGCCAGATGCGCCACAAACCGGCCGACGCCGGGGCTGGACACAAGACCCGTCGCGCGCTGCGACACTTGCCCCACCACAGCGCCAATCGCATTGGCGACGCCCGCATGTTCGGGCAGGATCATCTGCGACCCCAGCCGCTGCCCCACCGCCGGATAGTAGTAAGGGGCCGAAGCGCCAAGCCCGATCACCGGAACGCCAAGCCGCAGCGTTACCTCAAGAATTCCACGGTGCGCGTTCAACCCGGCCACGGTCAGCGGGTGGCGGGCAAGCGTCGCGGACGCTTCATCCGCAAAACCCGCATCCTCGCCAAAGGCCGCTTCCAGCAGGCAATCGACGGTCTGCGCGGTCAACTGGTCAACAATCGCCTGCGCAAAAGCGTGCGGGTCAGTCGCAAACCGATCACCCTTGCCGTTGCGCCTGCGCCCCAGCAACCGCACCGCCTTTTCGGCAGCCAACGCATCCCACACCGCAACGCCGCCCAGAACGTGGCTTGCATCCGACGGGGTGACGCCCGAAACCATCACCAATCCGCGCGCCACCAACCGCTCCATCGCGGCCACCTCAAGGCGCGAGGTCATCGGCTGCGCCAGCGGCATCGGCCCGGTGATGCGCGCCAGAAGCGTCGCCTCACGCGCGGAAAGCCCGCCGGTCTGGCCGCCCATCGGGATCACAAAGCGCCCGTCAAATTCACCTACCGCATCGGCGGAAAGGGCGCGGTCAAGTGCGGCATGCACCATCGCGCCGTGATCCACCGCCATCAGCGCCACGGGGATCAAACGCCGGGGGCCAAGGCGCAGGCCGCCCAGCAGCCCTTCGGTGATCAGATGCACCTCGCTGTCGCCGCCCAGACCCGTGGTGCGCATCGCCACCGCCTCGACCATGGTGCGAAAGCCGCCGACGCGGGCACCTTCGGGGTCAATCTCTGGCAGGCCACCGCGCAGCAGCGCCACGTCTGTTGTAGTGCCGCCAATGTCGGACACCAACGCATCCGTGGCTCCGGTCAGCCAGCGCGCGCCCACAATGCTGGCGGCGGGGCCGGAGAGGATCGTTTCAATCGGACGTTCGCGCACCATCGCGGCTGAGATCAGCGCCCCGTCGCCCCGCACCACCATCAGGGGCGCGTCAATGCCGATGGCCGCCAGATGCCGCTCGCACGCCGCAACCAGCCGGTCGATCATTCCGATCAGGCGGGCATTCAGAACCGCCGTCAAAGCGCGTTTGGGGCCGTTCAGGTTCGCCGAAAGCTCGTGGCTGCAGGTCACCGGGCGCGCGGCCACGCGGCGGATCAGATCACGCGCGGCCAACTCGTGCGCGGGGTTTCGGGTGGCAAAGCGCGCCGCCACGGCGAACCCCATGACCTGATCGCCAAGGCCCGTCACCGCAACCTGCAGCGCCGCCATATCCAGCGCCGCCGCCTCACCGCCCGCATGATTGTGCCCGCCCGCCAGCCGGATCACCGGATCGCCGCCCAACGCCTCGGTCAGCCCGCCCCGCTCCAGATCGCCCTGATCGAAGCCGATGAACACCAGCGCCACGCGCCCGCCCTGCCCCTCGACCAGCGCATTCGTGGCCAGCGTGGTTGACAGTGACACCATCGCCACCTCGCGCGCGGCAACCCCCGCCTGCAACAGCGCCGCATCTACCGCACGCCCGATGCCGTCAGCCAGATCGCCGCGCGTGGTCAGGGATTTGGCCGATCCTACCACCCGCGTCGCCGCCTGATCCACGATCACCGCGTCGGTATAGGTGCCACCGGTATCGACGCCCAGAAAATATGTCATTCACGCTGCCCCAAGACTTTCCCGCGTCAGTTACCGGAAATAACCGGCGCAGGTCAGTGCTGTGGGCGACTTTTCCTGTCGCGTCCCGACATTTCCGCAACCATGCGACGCCGCCGCCGATGCGCCGGGGGAATGTTCAGCAACTCGCGGTATTTGGCCAGCGTGCGCCGGGCGATGACATAGCCGCGCTCTGCCAGAAGAGCGACCAGAGCCGCATCACCCAAGGGTTGCGCCGGATCTTCCGCCCCGATCACCTGCGCCAGCACCGCCCGCACCGCAGCCGCCGAGGCCCCGGCCTCGCCCGCCACCTGCCCCGAAAAAAGCGCGCGCAGCCACCAGGTTCCGCGCGGCGTATCCACCGCCGTGCCCGCCACGACGCGGCTGATCGTGCTTTCATGCAGCGACAGCGCCATCGCCACCTCGTCCATCGTCAGGGGCTGCAACGCCGCAAGCCCCCGGTTCAGCGCGGGTTCCTGGCACCGCAGGATTTCTCTGCCAACCCGCAGCAGCGTTGCATTCCGCATCTCGACCATGTGTCGCAGATCACGGGCAGCGGACCAAGCCGCGCGGGCTTCATCGGTCTGCGGCGGCTGATCGGGGGCATTCAGCCGCAGGGCCGGAAGGGCCGAGTTGTTCAGCGCCACCTCCCACCCCGCAGCGCCACGCGTCGCCACAAGATCGGGTTCACGCACCGGGGCTGCCGCCTGATCGAACTGCGCGCCGGGCTTTGGGTCAAACCGCCGCACGATCCGCAAGCGCAGCGTCACGGCCTCGATGCTTGCGTCACACTGCCGGGCAAGAAGCCCCATATCGCCTGTCATCACCAGATCAAGATGCTCCAGAACGCAGGACATCACCGGGTCATACTGCCCGGATTCGATCGCCTGCAATTGCAGACATTCCGCCAAGGACCGCGCGAAAAGCCCCGTGGGTTCGATTTGTTGCAACCGGGCAAGTACCGCCTCTACCTCGGCGGTGGTGGCGTTTGCGGCGGCGGCAATCCTGTCCAATGGCACCCCGATCCAGCCCGAGGGTTCCAGCGCATCGGCAAGGCCGATGGCAATTTGGCGCGCGCGCCCGGCGGGAAACATCGCGTCAATCGCCTGCATGACATGCGCCATCAGGCTGGGGGCCGCCATCTGGCCAAGCGGATCATGCGGGCCATCGCCGGTCTGGGCGAACGCGGTGTTCCACCTTGGCAGCCAGTCCGACCCTGTCGCCGCATCCAGCGTCAGATAAGGGTTGTCTGCCGCCTGTTCCTCCAGATACCGGTTCAGCCCCGCCGCATCGGTCTGCAACAGCCGGATCGAGCCCGCCAGCGACAGGTTCAGTTGCAGCCGCTGGCTTTGTTGCAGCGTGATGCGCGATCTGGGTTTCATGCCGGTCCGGTTCTGCCGCGACTGTGACCGCCGCCCCCTCGTCATTGCCACAAGCGGCGGCTAGAGTCACCGGGGCGTTGCGTTGGGGATGGAATGGCGGGTAACATGACAGATGCGGATTGGCCATTCGTACGCGATCTGGTGCTGATCGGTGGCGGGCATGCGCATGCTTTGGTGCTGCGCAAATGGGCGATGAACCCTTTGGCGGGCGCGCGGCTGACCGTCATCAACCCCGGCCCCGTGGCCCCCTATACCGGCATGTTGCCTGGCCACATCGCGGGCCATTACCGCCGGGATGAGATGATGATCGACCTTGTGGCGCTGGGCCGGCTGGCAGGGGCGCGGCTGATCCTTGACCGCGCCGTGGGCATTGATCGCGCAGCCCGCCGGGTGCTGCTGGCAGGGCGCGGGCCGGTGGCCTATGATGTGGCGTCGGTCGATATCGGAATCGGGTCGGACCTGCCTGCGCTGCCGGGGTTCAATGACCACGCCGTTGCCGCAAAACCGCTTGGCCCGTACGCCGCGAAATGGGACGCGTTTCTGGACACAGCCCCGCAAGCCCCCCGCCTTGTGATCATCGGTGCAGGGGTGGGCGGGTGCGAACTTGCCATGGCCTCGGCCTACCGCCTGCGCACCATGGGCCGCACCCCCGATATCGTGGTGCTGGAACGGACCGGCGAGGCGCTGCGCGGGGTGGGTGCGCGCGCCCGGCAGACTCTGCTGGCCCGGATGCAGGCCTTGGGAGTGCGGCTGATCACCGGGGCAGAGCCGGTGCGGATCTTGGCGGACGCGGTGGAACTGGTGGGTGGCAAGGTGCTGCCTTCGGATTTCACCCTGTCGGTGGCAGGCGCGCGGCCGCAAGGCTGGCTGGCGGACACGGGCCTTGATCTGACGGATGGGTTCATCACCATCAGCCCGACGCTGCAGACCTCGGACCCTGCCATCTTTGCCGCCGGAGATTGCGCGCATATGGCCTTTGCGCCGCGCCCCAAGGCCGGGGTGTTTGCGGTGCGCCAAGCGCCGTACCTGACCCACAACCTGCGCGTGGCCCTGATCGGCACCGGCCCGATGCGCCGCTATGCGCCGCAGCGCGATTACCTGAAGCTGATCTCGACGGGCGACAAAACCGCAGTGGCCGACAAGCTGGGCCTGCGGATTGGCGGCGCGTGGCTGTGGTGCTGGAAAGACCGCATCGACCGCGCCTTCATGGACAAACTGGCCGATGCCCCCGCGATGCCACGCCCCGCCGTGCCTGCGCAATCCGCGCGCGGGTTGGCGGCGGCAATGGGTGCTGCCCCGATGTGCGGCGGCTGCGGGGCCAAGGTCGGCGCGGTTGATCTGGCGCATGCTTTGGCGGGCCTGCCCGCGCCATGCCGCGCTGATGTGCTGTCGGGCCGGGGCGACGACGCGGCGATCCTGCGCCACGGGCAGGGGTTGCAGGTCATCACCACCGACCATCTGCGCGCTTTCACGCTCGACCCTGCGCTGATGGCCCGCATCACCGCCGTGCATGCGCTGGGCGATATCTGGGCGATGGGGGCAGCGCCGCAAACCGCGCTGGCGCAGATCACCCTGCCCCGCATGTCGCCCGCCCTGCACGCAGCAACCCTGCACGAGATCATGGCAGCGGCGGCGGATGTGTTCACCGCAGCCGGGGCCGATATCACCGGCGGGCATACATCGGTTGGCGCGGAACTGACCATCGGCTTTACGGTAACCGGCCTTGCCGACAGGGCGATTGCCAAGGCGGGCGCACGGCCCGGCGATGCGCTGATCCTGACCAAACCGCTTGGCACAGGCACAATTCTGGCCGCCGAAATGGCCCGCACCCCCGTGGCAGGCCTGATGCTGGGCGAGGTGGTGGCCGCAGCCTATGCCAGCATGACGCAACCCCTTGGCGACGCGGCAGCGATCCTTGCCCCCCATGCCCACGCGATGACCGATGTGACAGGCTTTGGCCTTGCCGGGCATCTGCTGGAAATCCTTGAGGCATCGGGCTGTGCCGCCGACCTGACGCTCGACGCCATCCCGCTGCTGCCGGGGGCCGAGGCTCTGGCGAAAGCGGGTACGGCATCCACCCTGGCACCTGCCAACCGTCTGGCGGTGCAGGGCCGCATTGACGCCTCTGAAAGCCCCGCCGCAGCACTGCTTTACGATCCGCAAACCGGGGGCGGCTTGCTGGCGGCTGTTCCGGCGGAAATGGCTGAAGAATGCCTTGCCGCCCTGTTACACGCAGGCTGCACCGCCGCAATCATCGGCCATGTCACCGCAGGCCCGCCCCGTCTGCGCGTCAGCGGCTAAGACCAAGCGCCGCAACCTCGGCCTCTACCCGCCCGGTCAGCGCCTCAAGCCCCGCATCATCCAGCCTGTCCGCCGCAACCTCACGCCACGCGGCCCCCATCCGGGCGCGGTGGCGGCCATACCGGGGGTCGTAATGCTGCACCATCAGGTCTTCGGCCAGATCGCGGAACGCGCCGCGCGTGGCCAATGCCTGCCAGTGCGCAATCACCTCGGCGGCATGCAGGGGCCGCAAAAGCGAGATCACCCGTCGCAACCGGTCCGCATCTGCCGAAAGGTCGGCGTAAGCCCGCACCAGATAGTCGGCCCGCGCACCAACCGAGGCTGAAATCGCCACACGGGGGGCCGCAACCATCGCCTTCCACAATTCGGGCGGCACGCGGCACTCGCCGATCTTGGAGCTTTCCGCCTCCACCACCACAGGCCGCGCCGGATCAAGCGCCAGCAGCGCCATTGCAAGCGCTGTCTCGAACGCCTTTTGCGACGGCTGCCCGCCCGGCATCGCGCCAAAAAGCGAGCCGCGATGCCGCGCCAACCCCTCCAGATCAATCACCTGCACGCCGCGCAGGGCCAGACGGGCCAGAACGTCGGTTTTCGCCGTGCCGGTATTGCCATCCAGCACGACCACCGGGCTGGCCACGAGCGTGTCATAAAGGGCCAGCACGACCAGCGCGCGAAACGCCTTGTAGCCCCCCGCAATCACATCGGCGCGCCAGCCGACCTGGCTCAGGATCATCGCGAAAGACCCCGACCGCTGCCCGCCGCGCCAGCAATAGACCAGCGGTTTCCATGCGCCACCCTTGTCGGCAAGCGGCCCCTGCAGATGCGCCGCTGCATTGCGCGCCACCAGCGCAGCCCCGAGTTTACGGGCCGTGAACGGGTTCACCTGCTTGTAAATCGTGCCAACCTCGGCCCGCTCCGCATTGCTTAAAACCGGCAGGTTGATGGAACCCGGCACATGATCCTCGGCCCATTCGGCCGGGGAACGCACGTCGATGATGTCATCGAAACCGTGGTTGAAAATCTGTGACAGAGCGGTCAGGGTGATCGGCATGCCCCCCTTTACCCCATGCCCCCTGCCGCCGAAAGCCACCTTCATGCGCGCCTTTGCCCTTCTGCTGTGCCTGGCCCTGCCCGCCCATGCCGATGTCGCCCCGATGATCTCGGCCGCACGCGCGCAGGTTGGTGTCACCACCATCTATGACCCGGCCTATGTCGGCCTTGCGTTTCCGGGCGGCGATGTGGACCCCAGCCGGGGCGTGTGCACCGATGTGGTGATCCGCGCCTTGCGGGATGGCTGGGGGATTGATCTGCAACTGGCGGTGAACCGCGACATGAAGGCCGATTTCGCCGCCTATCCAAAAAGCTGGGGGCTAAAGACCACCGACCGCAACATCGACCACCGCCGCGTGCCCAATTTGCAAACGCTGTTCAAGCGGGTGGGGGCGGCGCTGCCCGTAACCTCGGACGCGGGCGCGTATCTGCCCGGCGATGTGGTCAGCATCCTGTTGCCGGGCAACCTGCCGCACATCGCCATCGTGTCGGACCGGCGCAGCGATGACGGCGCGCGCCCGCTTATCCTGCACAACGTCGGACGCGGGGCTGAAGAGGAGGATGCGTTGTTCGCGTGGCAGATCACCGGACATTACCGGGCGAACGCGCAGGCTTTGGCGCGGCTGGAGAATCTGGGGCGCTGATGGCACGGTGATTTGCTGCGCAGCATTTGCCGGTTTGGCGCGCCGTGCAGACAAAAATGCTGCGCAGCAATTCAAACCGGACTGCGCAGCATTTTCGGTGTTCAGCCCAGAATCTCGGTCATCTTCACCGCGCGGCCTTCCTTGATGGAAAGAAGCGCCGCCTCGGCCAAAGCCAGCGCCGCAAGCCCGTCTTCTCCCGAAGGCGAAGCTGCGGTCTTGCCACCCAAGGTCGAAATAAAGGATGCAATTTCAGCGGCATAGGCTTCGGTATAACGCGTCATGAAGAAACCATGCAGGGCCGGGCGGGTATAGCCTGTGGCCGTTGCCACCTCGATGCTGACCGGGCGCTGGTTTTCAGCGGCGACCGAGCCTTTAGCACCATGCACCTCGATACGTTGATCATAACCATAGGTAGCGCGGCGCGAGTTCGAGATGCTGCAATGTTTGCCCGACGCCGTGATCAGCATGACCGAGCCGCTGTCATAATCGCCCAGCTTGCCGATTGCCGGGTCCACAAGGCACGAGGCCTGCGCCGATACGCTGTCAATCTCTTCGCCCAGAAGCCAGCGCGCCATGTCGAAATCATGGATCGTCATGTCGCGGAACATGCCGCCCGACCGAGTGATGTAATCGGCAGGCGGCGCGCCGGGATCGCGGCTGATGATCGTTACCATTTCAACCGCACCAATCGTGCCCGCGTCAATCTCGGCCCGGACAGCACGGAAATGCGGATCAAAACGGCGGTTGAAGCCAACCATCAGGAACGCCTTTTCACGGCGCACGACGGCAAGACATTCCTTGACCCGCGCCAGGCTCAGATCAATCGGCTTTTCGCAAAACACGGCCTTTCCGGCCTTTGCAAAGCGTTCGATCAGATCGGCATGCGTGTCGGTCGGCGTGCAGATCACCACCGCGTCGATATCCCCGGCCGCCACAATGTCGTCAATCGAGCGGATGTCGCAGCCGTATTGCGCGGCGATAGCCTGCGCTGCGGCGGGCATTGCATCGGCCACCGCCACCAGCGTGGCCCCCGCATCACCCGTGATGGCCTTGGCATGCACCTTGCCGATGCGCCCCGCGCCAAGAAGCCCGAATCTGACCGTCATCTTGCCCTCGTATCGCTGCGTGCCGGTTGATGCGGCACAGGTTTCGGCGGTGGCTTATCACCACCGACGGGCTCTGGCGAGGGGGCGCCTAGCCTTCAGACCGCAACACCTGCGCCGGACGCACCGAAAGGGGCCGCAGCGCAAAGGCGAAACCGGCGATCAGCGTGGCCGCGATGCCGCCCAGAACGATGGCAATGGCCGAAACCGGCTCGAACGTATAGCGGGCCTCCATGACATAGGTCATCACCGCCCAGCCCGCGAGGCCACCGGCCGCAATCGCCACAATCCCCGCCGCCGCCCCCAGAATGGCCGACCGCAACGCAAAGCTGAGCAGTATCCGCGCCCGCGTTGCGCCCAGCGTTTTCAGCACCGCCGCCTCATAGACCCGCGCGCGTTCACCCGCTGCCGCAGCCCCGATCAGCACGACAAACCCCGTCAGCAACGTTGCCGCCGCAGCCCAGGCGGTGGCTGATGCGATGGCCGACAACGCCTCGGTTACGCGGTCAATCGCGTCGCGCACCCGGATCGCAGTGATGTTGGGGTAAGCGGTGGCCAGATCGCGCAGGATTTTCGCCTCGGACGCTTCGGTCGCATAGACCGTAGCGATGAATGTGTGCGGCGCGCCCGCCACTGCCGCCGGATCAAGCGTCATCACAAAGCCCATCCCTGCGGTCGAGAAATCGACCTGCCGAAAGCTGGTGATTGTGGCGGTGATGTCGCGGCCAAGGATGTTGGTGGTGATCGTATCGCCCAGCTTCAGGCCGATCTCCTCCGCCTCCTCCGCTGCAAAGGAAATCTGCGGCGCGCCCGTGTAATCGGCGGGCCACCATTCACCCGCCGTCACCTTGGCGTTGTCAGGCTTGGCCGCGGCATAGGTCACACCACGGTCGCCGCGCAAAACCCAATGCTCGCCGCCAACCTTGCGCGCATCCTGCCCGTTGATTTGCGTGATCACGCCGCGCATCATCGGCGCGCTTTCCACCTTGGACACGGCGGGGTCACCCTGCACGCGGGCCAGAAACCCGTCGATCTGGTCGGGCTGGATGTCGACGAAGAAATAGCTGGGCGCGCGGGTCGGAAGGTCGGTCGCAATCGCCGACCGCAGGTTCGCGTCAATCTGCCCCACCGCCGCCAACACCGTGAGGCCGAGGCCAAGGCTTAAAATCACCGACGCCGCCTCATCCCGTGGCCCGCCAATCGCCGCCAGGGCCAGACGCAGCGCCGTGCGGCCGTGCGCCATCCTGCTGCGCGCCAGCTTTCGCGCGGCCCAGCGCAGGGCAAGCGCCGCGAGCCAAAGCACGAACAGCGTCGCAATGACACCGCCCGCCGAACCGAGCGCCAAAGTCGGCACGCCCGAAAACCACACCGCGCCACCAATCAGCATCGCCGCCAGCACACCCAGCGCCACCCAATAGCGCGCCCTTGGCCAACCCGCCGTGCCAAGCCCGCGATACAAAGCCGCCGCCCGCACACTTTCACTGCGCGCAAGCGGCCACAGCGTGAACAAAAACGCCGTCATCACGCCGTAAAACGCAGCTTCGGCCAAGGGGCGGGGGTAAAGCGCAAACTCCACCGGAAAGGGCAGGGATGCGCTGATCAGCGGCGCGAACAACAAGGGCGCGCCCGCGCCAAGCAGCAGGCCCAGCGCCACGCCAATCAGCGAAAGAACCCCGATCTGGATCAGATAGACCTGAAAGATCGTGCCACTTTCCGCACCCAGCGTTTTCAGTGTCGCAATCGTCGCTGTCTTGCCATCGAGATACGCTCGCACCGCCGCCGAAACCCCCACGCCGCCCACGGCAAGCCCCGCCAACCCCACCAGCACCAGAAACGCGCCGATGCGTTCGACAAACCGCTCCACCCCCGGTGCAGCGCGGCGGCTGTCGGCCCAACGCATGCCGGTGTCGCGGTAGGCGGCCTCGGCCTTTGTTTGCAGCGCTGCAAGGTCAGAACCCGGCGGCAATTCAAGCCGGTAAGACGTTTCATAAAGCGTGCCAGGTTCCAGCAGGCCCGATTTCGCCAGACCGGTTGTCAGCACAATCGTGCGCGGGCCAAGGGAAAAGCCGCCGGTTGCCGTGTCAGGCTCACGCGTCAGCACGGCACCCAGAACGAAATCCTGCACGCCAAGGCGGAACGTGTCACCCACGGCCAGAGCCATCCGGTCAACCAGAACCCGGTCCATCACAGCCCCCGGCAGGCCGTTCGCCCCGGCCAGCGCCTGCGCCAATGGAAGAGCCGGATCGAGCTGAACCGCACCCGTCAAAGGATAGGCATCATCCACGGCCTTGACCTGCGTCAGCACCCGGTCATCCCCGCGCACCGCCAAAGACCGAAAATCGACCACCTCGGACACGCGCGTGGCGATGCCGGCCATGAACGCGCGCTCATCCTCATTGGCGAAACGATAGGTGAATTCCATCTGCGCATCGCCGCCCAGAAGCACCGTGCCCTGATCACGCAAGCCCGCCTCGATCGCCGCGCGGACCATGCCGACCCCGGCGATGGCGGCCACACCCAAGGCAAGGCACAGCAAAAACACCCGGAATCCGCGCAGACCGCCGCGCAACTCGCGCCGGGCCAGACGCGCCGCAATCGCGATGCTCATAGCCCCTCGCCCGCAATACACCCATCGGCCAGCCGAACCACCCGGTCACAGCGCGCGGCAAGTTCGGGCGCATGCGTGACCATGATCAGCGTCGCCCCGTGCCGGTCGCGCAGGCCGAACAACAGATCCATGATCGCCGCCCCGTTGGCACCATCAAGGTTCCCCGTCGGCTCATCCGCCAGCAAGATCGCAGGGCGGGGTGCTGCGGCGCGGGCAAGGGCCACCCGCTGCTGCTCGCCCCCCGACATCTGGCTGGGGTAGTGGTGCGAGCGCGCGCCCAGACCCACCGCCTCCAGTTCCGCCGCGGCCCGCCCGAAGGCATCAGCCACCCCGGCCAGTTCCAGGGGCACTGCCACGTTTTCCAACGCGGTCATTGTCGGAATAAGGTGGAAAGACTGGAACACCACCCCCATATTCCCTCGACGAAACCGCGCCAGAGCATCCTCGTTCATCGCGGTCAGATCATTGCCCAGCGCCACCACAGACCCGCCCGTTGCCCGCTCCAACCCGCCCATCAGCATCAGGAGCGACGATTTGCCAGACCCGGAAGGCCCCACCAAGCCAACACTTTGCCCGCGTTCAATATTCAGTGTGATGCCCTTGAGAATCTCGACCGGCCCCGCATTTCCCGCCAAAGTCAGTTTGGCGTCGTGCAACACCAGAATCGGATCACCCATGTTTTCTTCCTCTACCGCCTACATCGTTCTTGGATATGGGGCGAAACGCATTTTCCGCAACTGCATACTGGCGCTAAGTGTCTGTGCGGCAACGCTTGGTGCGGCCCATGCCGAACCTGTGACCGTAGTTGCCCTGGGCGATAGTCTGACGGCTGGCTACGGCCTGCCCCAAGGGGATGGTCTGGTGCCGCAGCTTCAGGCATGGTTGCAGGCCAAGGGCGCGGATGTGGTGGTGGAAAATGCGGGCGTGTCAGGCGATACCACGGCGGGCGGGCTTGCGCGCACCGACTGGGCGCTGACACGGGACGCGGATGCGATGATCGTCACGCTGGGCGGCAATGACCTGTTGCGCGGAATTGATCCGGCCAACAGCCGCGCCAATCTGGATGCAATCCTTGCCAAAGCCAAGGCTCGGGGTCTGCCGGTTCTGCTGATCGGGCTGACCGCGCCGGGCAACTATGGGCCAGAATACAAGACCGCCTTTGATGCGATCTATCCCGATCTGGCCACGAAATACGGCACCCTGCTGGACACCAACTTCTTTCGTGGCATCGCGTCGGACGACCCCGCCGCCGTGCGCGCTCTGATGCAGGATGACGGCATCCACCCCAATGCCGTTGGGGTGGCAAAGATCGTGGCCAACATCGGCCCGCAAGTGATGGATCTGGTCGGGCAGGTCAATCCTTAGGGCGCGGCTGGCTTGGTCAATTCCGCCTCGATGATGATCGAAACCGCGTCGCCGACGCCCATCGTGGTGCCGGGGGCAGGCACGCCGTAACCCATGCCAAAGTCGGATCGGTTGATTGTGCCGGTTGCAGAAAACCCGATCCGCGCACCGGCAGGGTCCATCGACATGCTGCCGTAACCGCCGTTGTAGGTGACGCCAAGGGTCACGGGCTTGGTGATGCCGTGCAGGGTGAAATTACCCGTGACATCGCCGGTATTTTCGCCCGTCACAACAACTGCGGTGCTGACAAAGGTGATGGAGGGATAGGTTGCCGCATCCAGCAATTCCGGCCCAGCAATCACCGCGTTGAAATCCAAGGTTGAGTCGGGGTAATGCGTCTCGACCGAGGCCGCGTCGATGGTGGCGGTCAGTTTGGCGGCCTGCGGTTGGCCGGGGTCAAACTCCAACGTCGCCTCGGCCTTGGTAAAAAGCGCTGTATAGTTCGAAAACCCAAGGTGGCTGACCCGGAACAGAACCCGCGTATGGCCAAGATCCAGCGTGTAGCTGCCACCCGTAACCGGCGTCACCTCTTGTGCTTGCACCGGCAAGGCGAGGCCTCCACAAAGCGCCACTATCAACCAATGACGCATATCTTTCCCCGCATCTGAACCAGTGCGTGATAGTGCCCAACAGCCTTTCAAGGTCAATATCCCATCTGGTCATTCCCACGCGCTTGCGCAAAGCTGTGTCACCTCTTGCCCGGACACCCGAATGACCCTGATCACCGATCTGACCGCCCTTCTGGGGCCTTCCCATGTGCTGACCGGGCCGGATACGGCGCGGTATTGCAAGGATTGGTCGGGGCATTACACAGCCAGCCCGCTGGCCGTGGCGCGCCCTGCGGATACCGCACAAGTCGCGGCGGTTTTGCGGCTGGCCGCAGCGCATGGCGTGGCGGTGGTGCCGGTGTCGGGGCTGACCGGCATAGTCGGGGGTGCCATGACGGACGGCGGGCTGATGCTGTCGGTTGAACGCCTGAACCGCATCCGCGAGATCAAGCCCGATACCCGCGTGGCGGTGGTTGAAGCGGGGGTTATTCTGAGCAGCCTGCATGACGCAGCCGAGGCGCAGGATCTGTATTTCCCGCTTTGGTTCGGCGCGCGCGGGTCAGCGATGATCGGCGGGGTTCTGTCGACCAACGCGGGCGGGTCTAACGTGCTGCGCTATGGCTCGACCCGCGCCTTGTGTCTGGGGCTGGAGGTGGTTCTGCCCGATGGCCGCGTACTGAACCTGATGTCGCAACTGCACAAGGACAATTCGGGCTATGATCTGAAAGACCTCTTCATCGGGGCCGAGGGTACGCTGGGCGTGATCACCGCCGCCGTGATGAAACTGGTGCCCCGCCCCCGCGCCCATGCCACCGCGTTTCTGGCGCTGCGCAGCCTGCCCGATGCGCTGATCCTGCTGAACCGTCTGCAAGGCGAAACCGGGGGTGCTGTCGAGGCGTTCGAGTTCATGCCCGACAGCTATATGCGCCGTCTGGCCGAGGCGCGGCCCGATATCGCCCAACCCTTCGCAACCCACCATGCCGTAAACATTCTGGTGGAACTGGCCGCCACCGCGCCGCGCGATGCGAACCCCCTGCCAGATGGCAGCCTGCCCATCATGACCCTGCTGGAGGAAACGCTCGCCGCGATGATGGAAAGCGGCGCTGTGCTGGACGCCACCCTTGCGCGGTCCGATACCCAGCGCCGCGCGATGTGGCATATCCGCGAGTTGGCGGCGGAAATCACCTATGCGCGCAGCCCTGCGATTGATACGGATATCTCGCTGCCGCTGAACCATGTGCCAGCGTTCTTTGACCGCTTCAATGCCCGCCGGCCCGCGCTTGACCAAGGTGCCGAAACCTTTGCCGTAGCGCATCTGGGCGATGGCAACGTGCATTTCACTGTCTTTCCCACCCGCGATGACCCGGTGCTTGCCGACGCCGTGATCAGCGCCATCGAGGATGAGGTTCAGGCTTTGGGCGGCAGCTTTTCCGCCGAACATGGCGTGGGCCTGTCCAAACGCGCCAGCATGGCCCGGCGCAAAGACCCGGTCGCGGTGGACCTGATGCGGGTGATCAAGGCCGCGATTGATCCCGCCGGGTTGATGAACCCCGGCAAGATCATCCCCGATCGCGCTGACACCCCCTGAGATGTCGCCCGCCGTCCGCCTTATTGCGTCGCAACCGGCGTTGCGGATGCTGGCCGTTGGCCTTGCCCTGACCGGCGTGGTCAGCGGCGCTGTCTATCCCTATCAATCCTTGATCGCGATCAAACGCATCGGGTTAAGCGATGCGACTTTCGCCGCAATGCTGGTTTTGGCTTCGGCTGTGGCGGTGATTGCGGCGGTGGGCATCGGCCTTGTCACCGATCAGCGCACCAACCGCCGCCAGACAGCCCTTGTAACGGCGGCGCTGGGTCTGACCGGGGCTTTGCTGATGGCCGTTCTTCCGGGTCACGCATCATTTCTTCTGTATCACGCGCTGCTGTTGCCGATTGCGTTCAGCCTGTTCGGCCAGATGCTGGCGCTTGCACGGCTGGCGTGCTTTGCCCACCCCGATCAACGCGACGGGGTGCTGACGACCCTGCGCGCGGCGCTGTCGCTCAGCTTTGTGGGCACGCTTCTGGTGCTGGCCGCAGCCTCGGGGATGGGGGTGGATGTGCTGTTTGTTTACGGCATTGCGGCGCTGGCCGGGGTTGCGCTGGTGGTGTTGATCTGGCGCGACTGGCCGCGCGACGGGCACACACCCTGGGCCGACCCCGGATCGGGCATGGGCATCCGCATGGCGCTGCGAAGTCTGGCGCAACCACATCTGATGCTTCGGCTGATCTGCCTTGGGGCGATTACGTCGGGCGGGGCGTTGTATCTGGCGCTGTTGTCGCTGCTGTTTGCCGACGCACCGGGGCGGGGGGCGGGCGATTCGGCGCTGTTCATCGGGCTGGTCGCGGCGGTCGAGGTGCCGTTCATGCTGATGCTGCCGATGGTTGCAGGGCGGTTGTCGAAAACGGTGCTGATCGTGGCGGGCGGGGCAATCTATGCGGTCTACCTGATCTTGCTGCCGCTTCTGGCGGCGACCCCTGCGGTCTGGCTGCTGCCGCTGTTGGCGGGGCTGGGCGGGGCCGCAATCCTGACGCAACCGGTCGCCTATCTGCAGGATATGATGACCAACCGCCCCGGCACGGCTTCGGCCCTGCTGGCCCTGCAAAAGCTGATTGCGGATTCGTCGGCGGCGCTGGTTTTTGCTGTGGGCACGGCGGTTTCGGGCTATACGCTGGTGGCAACACTAGGGGCGGGTGTCATGCTGCTCGGATGTGCGGTTCTGGCCTTTGCCGACCGCCGCAAGCGGGCTTAATGCCAGTCGAAAAACCCCTTTGGCGCACGCGACAACAGCCGTTCGGCCAAAGCCGTGCCCAAAGCCACACCATCAGATGCCGCCCCGCGAATATCATCCGAAAGCGCCTCTGACCCATCGGGGCGCAAAATCTCGCCGCGCAGCCAAAGCTGATCGCCCTCCAGCACCGCAAGCCCGGCAATCGGCGTTTCACACGAGCCATCAAGACGGCGCAGAAACGCCCGTTCCGCCGTCACGCGCAAACCCGTGGGCGTGTCATGTATCGCCGCCAGCAGCGCCTGCACGCGGTCGTCATCCATGCGCCGCTCTATGCCAATCGCGCCTTGGGCCACGGCGGGCAGCATTTCTTCGGGGTCAATCGCACCCTTGGCAACCGCAGACATGCCCAGCCGGTTCAACCCCGCCATCGCAAGGAATGTGGCCATTGCAACACCGTCTTCCAGCTTGCGCATCCGGGTCTGCACATTGCCGCGAAATTCGACCAGCTTCAGATCGGGCCGCTTCAGCGCCAGTTGCGCGCGACGCCGCAGGCTTGATGTGCCCACAACCGAGCCCTGCGGCAGATCAGCCAGCCGCGCAACGGATGGCGACACAAATGCATCGCGCACATCCTCACGCGCAAGATAGCAATCAAGGATCAACCCGCCGGGCTGTTCGGTCGGCATGTCTTTCATCGAATGAACCGCGATGTCGATGCCGCCATCCAGCAGCGCCTCTTCAATCTCGCGCGTGAACAACCCCTTGCCGCCGATCTCTTTCAGCGCGCGGTCCTGCACCATATCGCCGGTGACCTTGATCACCTCGATCTGAAACGCAGCCTCGGGCAGGCCGTGTGCGGCCATCAGGCAACGCCGCACTTCATACGCCTGCCACAGGGCAAGCGGCGATCCACGGGTGCCGATTTTGAGGGGTTGGGCGGGGTTTGGCATAGGATGTGTCATGGCGAAAGGATTAGCCATGTCAGATCAGACTGACAACTCCCGTCTTGACATCGCGAGCCTGCCTTGGGAACCAAGGGCAACCAAGGGGGGCACCATGACCAAAACGATCCTGCGCGCATTGAAGGGCGAGGTTTTGCCTACGCCGCCCATCTGGATGATGCGGCAGGCCGGGCGTTATCTGCCGGAATACAAGGCGACGCGGGCGCAGGCGGGGGATTTCCTGTCGCTGTGCTATAACCCGGAACTGGCCGCCGAAGTCACGTTGCAACCGATCCGCCGCTATGGCTTTGATGCCGCGATTCTGTTCGCCGACATTCTGTTGCTGCCACAGGCGATGGGGGCCGAGTTGTGGTTTGAAACCGGCGAAGGCCCGCGCCTTTCGACGATCACCGATATGGCGGGCGTGCAGGCGCTGAAACCGACCGGGGCGATTCACGACACCCTGTCGCCGATTTATGAAACCGTGAAAATTCTAGCCCGCGAACTGCCGCGTGAAACCACGCTGATCGGCTTTGCCGGTGCGCCCTGGACCGTTGCCACCTATATGATCGCCGGGCGCGGCACGCGGGATCAGGGCCCCGCCCATGCGATGAAGGCCGCTGACCGCGCGGCGTTTTCGGCGCTGATCGACCGGATCACCGAGGGCACGATCGAATATCTGTCGATGCAGGTGCAGGCCGGGGCCGAAGTGATCAAGCTGTTTGATTCGTGGGCGGGCAGCCTGAAGGGCGCCGATTTTACCGAATTTGCCGTGAAGCCCGCCGCGCGCATCATCACCGAACTGAAAGCCCGCCACCCGAACCTGCCGATCATCGCCTTCCCGCGTGAGGCGGGGGATGGCTATATCGGCTTTGCCCGCGCCACCGGGGCCGATTGCGTGGCGCTGGACAATTCGGTTTCGGCCGATTGGGCGGCTGCCAATGTGCAGAAAGACGGCTGCGTGCAGGGCAATCTCGCCCCCGAACATATGGTCACGGGCGGGCAGGCGCTGGTCGATGAAACCCGGCGTATTGTGCAGGCCTTCAAGGCCGGGCCGCATATCTTCAACCTTGGCCACGGCATCACACCCGACGCCGACCCCGACAACGTGCAGCGGATGATCGACGCGGTGCGCGGCAGTTAGACTATAGAAATCTCTACCCATCTATAGCCCATTCAGGTTATACAACCTTAGAAACCCCTATGGTTTCCCGGAGATGCCGATGGACGAGGTTCGCAATCCCTTTGCGCCCGGTGCGGGATCGCAACCGCCGCAACTGGCCGGGCGTGACGGCATCATCGAAGAGGCCCGCATCGCCGTGCAGCGCGCGGTGTTGGGGCGCCCGGCGCGGTCGCAGATCCTACTTGGACTGCGCGGTGTTGGCAAAACCGTGCTGCTTAACAAGATCGAGGATGAAGCACAGGCGGCAGGCCACCTGACCTCGATGATCGAAGCGCCCGAAGGGTTCAGCCTTGCCGAACTTCTGTTTCCAGCCGTGCATCAGGTGCTGCGCAAACTGTCGCTGTCCGCACAGGCAAAAGCCGCGACCCATTCCGCGTTGCGGGCCTTGCGGGCCTTTGCGGGCGCATTCAAACTGAAACTGGGCGAAATCGGCATTGCCGTCGATCCCGAACCCGGCGTCGCCGACAGCGGCACGCTGGAGTTCGATCTGCCCGACCTGTTCCTGCGCGTGGGTGAGGCGGCGCGCGCGGCGGGCAAGGGCTGGACCCTGCTGATCGACGAGGTGCAATACCTGTCCGAGGCCGAGCTTGCCGCCCTGATCGTGGCGATCCACCGCGCCAACCAGAAAAACCTGCCGATCCTGTTTTTCGGCGCGGGTCTGCCGCAGGTCGCGGCCCTGTCGGGTGACGCGAAATCCTATGCCGAACGGCTGTTCACCTATCCCGCCGTAGGCCCGCTTGATGAACCCGCCGCGTGGGATGCCATCCGCCGCCCGGTGCAGGATGAGGGTGAAGTGATCGAGGATGCCGCCTTGGCCGAAATCTATTCCCGCACAAGGGGTTATCCCTATTATCTGCAGGAATGGGGATTTCAGGTGTGGAACCTTGCCCCTGCGTCACCCATCACGTTTGACCATGCTGTTGCAGCGGGAAAGGCCGCTCTGGCCCGGCTGGACGAGGGGTTTTTCCGCATCCGCTATGACCGGCTGACCCCGAAAGAGCAGGATTATATCCGTGCGATGGCCCGGCTGGGCAATGGCCCTTACCGTTCCGCAGATGTCGCGGCGGAACTGGGCGAAAGCCTGTCAGCCCTTGGCCCGCGCCGTGCGGCGATCATCCAGAAAGGCATGATCTACAGTCCCGGCCACGGCGAGATTGCCTTTACCGTGCCGCTGTTCGAGGATTACCTCGCGCGGCACTGGCTTTAAGCCTCGGCCACCACCGGCACCGTGGCGGCAGGCGACGGTCGCGGTAAAACCCACACCAGCACCGCCAGTGCGCCGAAAATGACGATCTGATACAGAACCGCCAGCGTCATCGCATTCGAATATGCGGCATGCGGGGCAATACCCCCTGCCGTCGCGCGGGCAAGGGCGGCAAAGAAGATCTCGCCGGTGATCGCCACGCCGAACGCACCGCCCATCTGCTGAAACGCCTGCAATCCACCCGAGGCCGCACCCGTATCGCGCCCGCTGACACTGGCCAGAATGGTCTGGAACAAGGGCGAGATTGCGGTGCCCAGCCCCAGCCCGCCCAAGGCAAGCCCCGGCGCCAGAGCCAGCCGCGCAACCTCGTCTCCGCCCTGCCCGACAACGATCCGCACCCAAAGGATGCCCAGCGCCAGCCCCAAAGCACCCGCGGTGATGCGCGGGCGCAGCCAGCGTGGCCCCAGCCGCCCCGACAGAATCGACGCAACCAGCACCCCCGCCGAAAACGGCACCGTCGTGGTGCCCGATTGCAGCGGGGTCAGGCCATACCCCGCCTGCAGATACATCGCCAGAACCAGAAAGAACCCCGGCACCCCGGAAAACAGCATCGACGCCAGCACCGTGCCCAAGGCAAAGCCCCGGTTGCCGAACAGACTGGCGGGCAGCACCTGCGCGCCATTCCGTGCCGCCTGCCGCCGCAGCCATAATGCGAACATCAATGCCACCGGAACTGCCGCCGCCATCATCACAAAGCACCACAGGGGCCAGCCGACCTGCCGCCCCTCGATCAGAGGGAAAATCACCAGCAAAAGCGCCGCTGCAGCCAGTGCCGTGCCCACCAGATCAAGCCCCGGCCCATCTGCGGGCGGCACGCGCGGCAGGTAGCGCAGGCCTGCCGCAAGTGCGATCATCCCCACCGGGATATTCACCAGAAAGATCGGCCGCCAGCCCGCCCCGTAAAGATCGGCCCCGATCAGCCAACCGCCCAGAACCGGCCCCGCCACCGCCGCCATCCCCGCCGTAAGACCCGTCAGCGCAAAGGCGGCACCGCGTTCGTGCGGCGCAAAGATCACCGGAATGATCGCCAGCGTCTGCGGCGTCATCATCGCGGCCCCCACCGCCTGAAACACCCGCGCCGCGACCAGAGTTTCAATCGAAGGGGCAAGACCGCAAAACGCCGACCCCAGCGTAAAGACCGCAACGCCCCACAGAAACATCCGCCGCCGCCCGACAATATCACCCAGCCGTCCGGCGGGCAGCAACAGCACTGCAAAAAACAGGATATACCCCGCCACCACCCATTCGATCTGACTGCTGGTCGCGCCAAACGACGCCTGCAGACTGGGCAGGGCCACGTTGACGATTGTCACGTCGATCAGGTTCATGAACTGCGCGACCAGAAGGATGATCATTGCAATCCAGCGTCCGGGCACCGGGACGAAGCCAGCATCCTGCGGCGCAGAGTAGGGGGTCGTGGTCGCCATGGGGATTTCTCTTTCCTTGCGGCTTCAAAAGCGCAGAAGCCATCTTCCTGCCCTGCGCCAGCTAGCGCCGCAGGTCCGGTTTCAAATGGGTGCCGGTCATTTCTTTTTTCCGCGCCGCGCAAAATCAAACCTGTTGCGCGCCGGCTTTCCACTGAACCAGAACCGCTGCAGGTCTTGATCGACACCCGGACCGCCACGCCAGCCACAAAAGATACGCCACCCCGCACCAGCGCAACCTCTGATAGCCAAGCGACGAGGCTGCGTTTACCTCGGCCCTGACGAACGCGGCCAGAAGCCCCATAAGCGCAAGACCCGAAACCCCCGCAATGGTGGCAAGCCCACGCGCCGCCCGTCAGTGGCCGCAACAACGGCCCGACAGGTCATGTGCGGGCCGGGCGTCAGTTCGATCAGGATCGAGGCCGGCGCAAAGTCCGACAACGCCTGAAGCGGCGGCTCAGACACCGCCGCCCTGCCGACAGGCGCGCTGTCAGACCCATTTCGCCAAGGGCGGCAGGCTCATCAGCACGGCGTTTGCGTCATGCCCGGTTTCAAGGCCGAACTTGGTGCCCCGGTCGTAGACAAGGTTGTATTCGGCATAAAGCCCGCGATGGATCAGCTGCGTGTCGCGATCGGCCTCGGTCCACGGCATCTCGCGGCGGCGTTCAACCAAGGGCACATAGGCGGGCAGGAAAGCGCGGCCCACGGCTTGGGTAAAGGCAAAATCCGCATGCCCCGGCCATTCACATGAACACCCGGATGTTCTGGACGCCGCATGCATCGTGGTTCGGCGGTGGGTCTGACCTGAACCCCTGCATCGAATACCCCGAGGATACCGCACATTTTCACGCCACGCAAAAA
>JBBQZP010000034.1:0-35513 GCA_038207585.1 Rhodobacterales bacterium
GACCCCACCCCGGACCCCACCCCCGAGGTTATTTGTGAACAGAAAAAGCTGGAAGACAGCAGAGAAGGCGTGGATCTGACCTCGCGTGGGGCGGGCAGACTTTTGGTTGAACCTGTACCGGATACTGAGGTTGCGGGGCAGACGACGCCGTATCAGATGCCCGTTGAGGATTTCATCGGGGACCAGATCGTGGCGGCGTTGGAGAAATCGGCAGACTATGCCGCGCGCCGGGCTGCAGTTTCGGCGTGGAATGCGGCCAATCCGGTTCTGAAGCGTGGGATCGCGTTGACGCCCGTGAAGTTCGGGATTTCCTTCACGCTGACCCACCTTAATCAGGCGGGGGCGTTGGTGCATGTGTATCAGGACGGCTCCGTCGCGCTGAACCACGGCGGGACCGAGATGGGACAGGGTCTGTTCCAGAAGATCGCTCAGGTGGTGGCGGGTGTGTTCGGGGTTGGGGCGGAAGTGGTTCGGATCACGGCCACGGATACCGCAAAGGTGCCCAACACCTCGGCCACGGCGGCGTCATCGGGGGCGGATCTGAACGGGATGGCCGCGCGCGTCGCGGCAGAGATTGTGCGCGGGCGGATTGCCGAAGTGGTAGCGGCCCGGCATCAGGCGCGGGCTGCAGATGTGGTGTTTCAGGCAGGAGAGGTGCGGGTGGCAGGCGCTGCGATCCCCTTTGTCGAGGCGGTAGCGCTGACCTATGCCGCGCGGGTGTCGCTTTCGTCGACCGGGTTTTATGCGACGCCCAAGATCACATGGGATAGGGTCAAGGGGCGCGGACGTCCTTTCCTTTATTTCGCTTACGGGGCCGCCGTAACCGAAGTTGTGATCGACACCCTGACCGGCGAAAACCGAATCCTGCGTGCGGACCTGTTGCACGACAGCGGCACCAGTCTGAACCCGGCCATTGATATCGGCCAGATCGAGGGTGCCTATGTGCAGGGTGCGGGGTGGCTGACAACCGAGGAACTGGTCTGGGACGGCAAGGGGCGGCTGACCACGCATGCCCCTTCGACCTACAAGATCCCCGCCTGTTCCGACCGCCCGCCGGTGTTCAACGTGGCGCTCTGGGGCAAGCCCAACCGCGAGGATACGGTGGGCAAATCCAAAGCCGTGGGTGAGCCGCCGTTCATGCTGGGGATATCGGCGTTCTTGGCGCTGTCGGATGCGGTGGCGGCCTGTGGCAACGGATCGGCTTACCCCGCGCTGGATGCACCTGCCACGGCAGAGCGGGTGTTGACGGCGGTAAAGCGCGTGCGCGATGTTTGATCTGGCGGTCCTTCAGGCGGCGGTGGCGGCACAGGGCCGGGTCGCGCGGGTCGTGGTGGCGAACGTGCGTGGGTCTGTGCCACGCGACGCGGGGGCCGCGATGCTGGTCTGGGCGGGCGGCCAGTCGGGCACGATCGGCGGCGGTGCCTTGGAATGGGAGGCTTTGGCGCAGGCGCGGGCGCTGCTGGCCAAGGGTGGCGCGCGGTTTGATACGGTGCCGCTAGGGCCGCGTCTGGGGCAGTGTTGCGGCGGGTCGGTTGATGTATTGACCGAGGTTTTTGAAGCGGAAAGTCTAAACGCGCTGCGTGCTGACGGGATTTTGGCGCGGCCCTTGCCGGGCGTTGACGGCGGCATGCCGCTGGCGGTCAGCCGAATTCTGGCGCAAGCGCGGGGTCAGGGGACGCGCCCCTTGCCTGGCGTGGTGGCGGGCTGGATGGTAGAGCCTTTGGCAGCTCAAACACGCGACCTTTGGATCTGGGGGGCCGGGCATGTCGGGCGGGCCTTGGTCGGCGTGTTGTCCCCCCTGCCCGATCTTGCAATCACATGGGTTGACGTGGCACGGGGCAAATTCCCCGAGGTTTTGCCGGAGGGCGTGAATTGCCTTTGGGCAGGCGATGCAGCAGCCCTTGCCGCCCATGCCCCGGCCCGCGCCGAGCATCTGGTGCTGACCTATTCCCACGCGCTTGATCTTGATCTGTGCCACCGCCTGTTGCTGCACGGGTTCGGCAGCCTTGGGCTGATCGGGTCGGCCACCAAGGCCGCGCGGTTCCGGGGGCGGTTGGCGGCTTTGGGGCATTCGGCGGCGTCGATTGCGCGGATTGACTGCCCGATTGGCGATCCGGCTTTGGGCAAGCATCCGCAGCAGATTGCGATTGGTGTGGCGGGGGCGCTGTTGCGTCGGCAGACGGTGGCGAAACGGGAGATTGCGGTATGACCGACCTATTGCGGATCGAGGGGCTGACCAAGGCCTATCCCGGCGTTGTCGCCAACAGCGATGTCAGTTTCGCCGTCGCCCCCGGCGAGGTGCATGCGCTTCTGGGCGAGAACGGCGCGGGCAAATCGACGCTGGTCAAGATGATCTACGGGTTGGTGCAGCCCGATACCGGAACAATGACCCTGCGCGGTGCGGCCTACGCGCCCGACCGGCCCGGTACGGCACGGGCGGCGCGGGTTGGGATGGTGTTCCAGCACTTTTCGCTGTTCGAGGCGCTGAATGTTGCCGAAAATGTGGCCTTGGGGATGGAAAATCCACCGTCGATGCGAACGCTGGCGGCGCGGATTTCCGAAGTATCGCGGGCCTACGGTCTGCCATTGGACCCCGCACGCCGGGTTGGCGATCTTTCGGCGGGCGAGCGGCAGCGGGTCGAGATCATAAGGTGCCTGTTGCAGGACCCGAAATTGCTGATCATGGATGAGCCGACCTCGGTGCTGACACCGCAGGAAGTGGCGATCCTGTTTCGCACCCTGCGACAGTTGTCGGCCGAGGGCACGGCGATCCTGTATATCAGCCACAAGCTGGAGGAGATCCGCAGCCTGTGTGATAATGCCACGATCCTGCGGCGCGGCAAGGTGGTGGGCACCTGCATACCGCGCGACGTGTCGGCGCGGCAGATGGCAGAGTTGATGGTGGGCGCGGTGCTGACCCCGCCCGCACGCAACCCGGCCGCCAAGGGCGCGGTGGCGCTGGAAGTGGCGGGGCTGTCGGTGCGCTCGCCCATACCCTTCGGGACATCGTTGAAAGATATCAGCTTTACGGTCCGCAAGGGCGAGGTTCTGGGCATCGCCGGGGTCGCCGGGAACGGGCAGGACGAGCTTTTGCTGGCGCTGTCGGGCGAGATTTTGGCGCAGCCCGGCGCGGTGCGGATTGCCGGGCAGGATGCGGGTGATCTGGGGCCGAATGCGCGGCGCGCGGCAGGGCTGGTTGCCGCCCCCGAGGAACGTCTGGGCCATGCCGCAGCCCCCGATATGAGCCTGACCGAGAACGCTTTGCTATCGGGTGCCGTGCGCAAGGGACTGGTGCGGGGCGGCTTTATCGACTGGGGTAAGGTCGATGCCTTTGCCCGCGATGTGGTGACGACTTACGATGTACGCACACCCGGCACATGGGTTGCGGCGCGCGCGCTTTCCGGCGGCAATCTGCAGAAATTCGTCATCGGGCGTGAGATCATGCAAGACCCGTCGGTGATCGTGGTCAACCAGCCGACATGGGGCGTGGATGCGGCGGCGGCGGCGGCGATCCGGCAGGCGCTGATCGACCTTGCGGCAGGCGGGGCGGCGGTGGTCTGCATATCCCAGGATCTGGATGAGTTGTTGGAGATAGCCGACGATTTCGCCGCCCTGAACGAAGGCCGGTTGACCAGACCGCGCCCGGTGCAGGGGCTGACGATAGACGAGATCGGCCTGATGATGGGCGGCGCACACGGTATGGAGGCAAGCCATGTGGCGTGAGGCGCGCGTAACCGGCAGCGCAGGGGGGCTTTCCGCCCCCCACGGCCTGCGGCCTCCCCCCGAGGATATTTGTGTCAAAATGAAAGGGTCATCATGCTGAGGCTTGAAAAGCGGCCCTCGCCGTCGCGGTTCTGGAATTACGCGACGCCGGTGTTGGCGGTGGTGCTGACCATGATCGCGGGCGGAGTGATGTTCGCGGCGCTGGGCAAGAACCCGGTTGCTGCGATGCGGGCGATCTTCTGGGACCCCTTGTTCGGGGAATTTGCCTTTTATTTTAGGGGGCAATTGCTGGTGAAGGCCGGGCCGCTGATCCTGATCGCGATTGGTCTGAGCCTTGGCTTCCGGGCCGGTATCTGGAACATCGGCGCGGCGGGCCAGTATATCATGGGCGCGATTTTCGGTGCTGCGGTTGGGCTTGCGTTCTACCCGCTGGAGGCGTGGTATGTGTTTCCGCTGATGCTGATCGCGGGCTGCTTTGGCGGCTGGCTTTGGGCGATGATCCCGGCGATTTTGCGCACGAAATTCAACACGAGCGAAATTCTGGTGTCGCTGCTGCTGGTTTATGTGGCCAAGGCAATACTGGCCTCGATGGCGCTGGGGGCGCTGCGCAACCCTGATGGCGGCGGCTTTCCGGGCAGCCGGAACCTGTCGCAATATCCCAGTGCCGCCAATCTGGAGTTGGTTTCGGGCACGGGGATTCACTGGGGCGTGATCGCGGCGGGGCTGGTGGTGATTGCGGCCCATGTGGTGATGAACCGGCACATCCTTGGCTTTCAGATCAAGCTGGCCGGGATCGCGCCGCGTGCCGCGCGCTTTGCCGGGGTCAACCCGGACCGGCTGGTGATCCTGTGTCTTGGGGTTTCGGGCGCTTTGGCCGGGGCTGCGGGAATTTTCGAGGTGGCGGGGCCCGCCGGGCAGATCAGCATCAGTTTTGATAGCGACTATGGGTTCACCGCGATCATCGTGGCCTTTCTGGGCCGGCAGAACCCGGTCGGCATCCTGCTGGCGGGGCTGCTGATGGCACTGACCTACATCGGCGGCGACAATGCATCGACAAGCCTTGGCCTGCCGGTGGCCGCGATCAAGGCGTTTCAGGGGATGCTGTTGTTCTTCCTGCTGGCCGTCGATGTGCTGGGCAATTACCGTGTGCGCTTTGGCGCAAAGGCGGTGGCATGATGTTGGGGGGCATTGATCCGACCCTGCTGATCGCGTCACTCATGGTGGCCGCCGTGCCGATCATTCTGGCGGCTTTGGGCGAGCTGGTGGTGGAAAAGGCGGGCGTTCTGAACCTTGGGGTCGAGGGGATGATGATCATGGGGGCAATCTGCGGTTTCATCGCGGCGGTGGCTTCGGGAAGCGTGGTCGTGGGGTTTGTCGGCGGCGCATTGGGAGGGGCGGCGCTGAGCCTGATCTTCGCGCTTCTGACGCAGTATCTTTTGACCAATCAGGTCGCGACGGGTTTGGCGCTGACGCTGTTCGGGCTTGGCCTATCCAGTCTGATCGGCCAAGGCTACAATGGCATCAAACCGCCCCCCGTCAGCGATGTGCCGTTCGGACCGTTGCGTGATATTCCCGCTCTTGGCACAATTCTGTTCAGCCATGATCTGATGGTCTACCTGTCTATCGCGGCGATTGCCGCCGTCTGGGCCGTGCTGAAATACGCACGAATGGGCCTGATCCTGCGGGCAGTTGGTGAAAGCCATGAGGCGGCGCATGCTTTGGGCTATAACGTCATCCGCATCCGCATTATGGCGATCCTGTTTGGCGGGGCCATGGCGGGGCTGGGCGGGGCCTACATCAGCCTTGTCCGCGTGCCGCAATGGACCGACGGGATCACCGCGGGTGCCGGATGGATCGCGCTGGCCATTGTGGTCTTTGCAAGCTGGCGGCCGTGGCGGGTGCTGCTGGGTGCCTATCTTTTCGGCGGCATTACCGTTTTGCAGCTTAACCTGCAGGCGGCGGGCGCCAGAATCCCGGTCGAATACTTGTCGATGTCACCGTATCTGATAACCATCCTTGTGCTGGTGATCATGTCATCGGGTCGGGGCAAGGGGGCCACAGCCGCCCCCGCCGCCCTTGGCCAGAGCTTTCACGCCTCACGCTGAGGCCAACATGGGGCCACAATGGCCCCCACTTCGGGGAGATACCAATGCTGAGAAGAACTCTACTGGCCACGGTCGCGCTGGGCTTTGGCCTGTCGCTTGCAACGGGTGCGATGGCGCTCGACAAGGTCAAGGCTTGCTGGATCTACGTCGGACCCATCGGCGATGGCGGCTGGACGTTCCAGCACGATCAGGGCCGCCTTGATGTGATCAAGGAATTCGGCGACAAGGTAGATGCCACCACCTATCAGGAAAACGTGCCCGAAGGGGCCGATGCCGAACGCGTGCTGACGCAGATGGCGCTGGGGGGTTGCAACATCATCTTCACCACGTCCTTCGGCTATATGGATGCGACCAACGCCGTCGCCGCCAAATTCCCGAATGTGATGTTCGAACATGCGACCGGCTTCAAGCGCGATCATCCCAACGTCTCCACCTACAACGCGCGCTTTTACGAAGGCCGCGCGGTGATGGGCACGATTGCGGGCCGGATGACCAAATCGAACAAGATCGGCTACATCGGGTCGTTCCCGATTCCCGAAAACATTCAGGGCATCAACGCGAGCTATATCCACGCGAAAAAGGTGAACCCCGATGTGACGATGTCGGTCGTGTGGGCCTATACATGGTTTGACCCCGCGAAAGAGGCCGATGCGGCCAAGGCGCTGATCGAACAGGGCGTTGACGTGATCCTGTCGCACACCGATTCTACCGCACCCTTGGCGGAACTGGCGAAGACGCCGGATCATTACGGCTTTGGTCAGGCGTCGGATATGGCGACCTATGCGCCCTCACCCCGCATTTCGTCGATCATCGACAACTGGGGCCCGTATTATGTGAAACGCATCGGCGCTTTGCTGGACGGAAGCTATGCGCAGGCGGATGCGTGGGAAGGCATCGGCGGCGGTGAGGTCAAGATCGGCGACATCACCGATGCGGTGCCGGCCGAGGTAAAGGCCGAGGCCGAAGCCCTGCGCGACGCCATCGGGTCCGGAGCGTATCACCCCTTCACCGGCCCGCTGAACAAGCAGGACGGAACGGCGTGGCTGGCCGAGGGCGAGGTCGCAAATGACGGCGATCTGGCGGGGATGTCGTTTTATGTCGAAGGGATTACGGGCGAGATTCCGAAGTAATCTTGGGGTTGAGGGGGTCGGGCGGTGCCCGGCCCCTTTTTTTGCGGTGGATGGTTGAACGGGGGCTTTGCGGGACAAAGTGAGCTTTCGCTGCACCTGCGCCAATGGCTGCTATTTGTTCCGGGCGACTAACCCAGTCCGACTTGCGCTCGAATGAAAGGCCTTATGTCACGAAGGGCGTAAACGGGATGCGCTCTCTGTGCGCGGCCTTTGCGACAAGATCATCAACGGCTGCGAGAAAATGTGGCGAAGCGTTGTGCGCGTCCCACCCAGACGCATCTTCGTAAAGCTCATAGACAAAGAACTGCGAGGGATCGTCCGGTGATCTGTAGGGGATGAAGAATTTCATCCCCGGTTCTGCGTTTGATGGTCCGGCCAAACTCTGAAGGATTTCAGCTACGGCGTCCGCTTCTCCTTCCTTGGCCGTTATCCGCACCATCACTGCGAAACCTGCATTGAGGTTTTGGGCCGCTGCATTGTCGTCGTAGGTTCCCATCCATTCAACTCCGATCCGTCAGCAATCGAAGGCCTGCAAGGCCGAAGAACGTGCCAAGCGCGCCTTGAATGCTGCGGCGCGCGCGCCCGTAAACCCGAACCATAATTGGGGTCGAAAAAGCCACCGCATAGAGAAGATGAATCACCACAGACAAGACGAACGTGCCGCCCACAATCGCGCCAGCGACCCACAGCGGCGCACCGGGAGCAAGGCCAAGCGAGATAATAGCGATCCATGCCAGTGCAGCTTTCGGGTTTGTCATTTGGATGATGTATCCGCGCTTAGCGTAACCCCAGGCAGTGCGCCTGCCGCCCGCCAGCTCTGTGGCATCGATGTCGTGGGCAGATGCCGCTGACCGAAACGCCTTATAAGCTAGCCAGAGCAAGTAGAGGCCGCTAAATACTTTGATGATGAGAATAGCCGAAGCGTAGGTCGCAAGCAGGGCCGACAGCCCGATTGCGGTAAGCACCGCCCACGTGAGCGTGCCTGACGCAACCCCCATGGCAAGAGCCATACCAGAAGGGCGGTTCATTGCCATGGATGTTCCAATCACAGCGAGGACATTCGGACCAGGACTTGCAATAGCCAGCAAGAATGCTCCGTAAGACAGCAGGATTCCCGACAGGTAGGGGGAGATATTTTCCATCAAATGTAGCCTCGCTGAAGAATAAGAATGTTCTCACTATGTTCTAAAATAGGGTTTTGCGCAAGGATTTGTTCATCAGCTGATAGCGTTAGATCGCAGAAGCAGTCGTCCATGTTCCGTGCAGCATCGGAGACTCTGGGCTCAATGCAGCCACTCAACCCTCACCCCCCCTTCCCCCTCACCCCACAAAATGCCACCCTCCGCCGCATGACCCACGATTTCCTCATCATCGGCGGCGGCATTGCGGGCGTCTCTGCCGCCGCACGGCTGGCCCCCTTGGGCACCACGCTGCTGCTGGAGGGCGAATCCGCGCTTGCCTATCACGCCTCGGGCCGGTCAGCGGCGCTGTATGAGCCGCGATACGGAGCCGCCCCGGTGGTGGAATTGTCGCTCGCCTCGGGCGATGAGTTTCGCGCAGGCGTGGGGCTCTTGTCAAAACGCGGGCTGATGATCATCGCGAAAGCCAACCAATCCGATGCCTTTGCCCATGACATCGCCACGATGCGGATGGACCCGGTGACACTGGCCGAGGCGCAAACCCTCGTGCCGATCCTGAACCGGCAAACAGTGGCCCTTGCGGCGGTCGCCGATCACGCGTGGGATATCGACACCGATCTTCTGATCCAGGGCTACGCCAAAACCGCCCGCAGCCACGGAGCGCAGATCATCACGCGCGACCCCGTCACCCGCATTACCCGCACCCGCGACGGGTGGGAGGTGACTGCAGGCGAAACGTACAACGCCCGGATGATCATCAATGCGGCCGGGGCATGGGCCGACCAGATTGCCGCGATGGCCGGTGTCAAACCCCTCAACCTCACCCCCCTGCGCCGGTCGATGGCGCGCATTCCGGCCCCCGGCGGGCATGACGTGACAGGCTGGCCGATGATCTTTGGCGCGGGCGAGGGCTGGTATGCCAAACCCGACGCAGGCGCACTGATCGTGTCGCCTGCCGAGGAAGATGCAACCACCCCGCATGATGCCTTTGCCGATGACATGGTGCTGGCCGAGGGCCTTGCGCGGTATGAGGAAATGGTCACCGAACCCGTCAACCGCATGCTGGCAAACTGGGCCGGTCTGCGCACCTTCGCCCCCGACCGCGTTCCGGTGATCGGTTTTGACGCGCACGAGCCTGCGTTTTTCTGGCTGGCGGGCCAAGGTGGCTATGGCTTTCAATCCGCGCCCGCCGCATCGCAACTCGCCGCCGACCTGATCGCTGGCCGCCCGCCGCAGGTTGACGCAGCCACGGTGGCCGCCCTGTCGCCCGCGCGGTTCAAGTGACCCTTCGCCTGCCCGACAGCGGCGCCGAGATTACGCCTGACGGTCGGCGGATCGCACCATCGGCCGAGCGGAACGCGGCCCCAATTCTGGCGCTGCTGCAGGCAGAACTGCCCAAGACCGGGCGACTGCTGGAAATCGCTTCTGGCACAGGACAGCATGCGGCCACCTTTGCACCCGCCCTGCCCGGCATTGAATGGCAACCCACCGATGTGAACCCCGACAACCTTGCCTCGATCACCGCGTGGCGCGCGTTCAGCGGAACCGCAAACCTGCACGCGCCGCTTGTGCTTGACGCGGCGGCGCAAGGCTGGTCGGCCGCGCATGGGAAATGGGATGCCATTCTGATCGTGAACCTGCTGCATCTGATTTCAACGCCCGCAGCGGCGACCGTGCTGCGCGAAAGTGCAGCCAGCCTGCAAGCGGGGGGCATGCTGCTGATTTACGGGCCGTTCCTGCGGGACGGGCAGCCCACCAGCGACGGCGACGCGCGCTTTGATGCATCCCTCAGGGCCGACAATCCGGCAAACGGTTACAAGGATCTGCGCTGGGTCACGGATCAGCTTGCGGTGGCGGGGCTTTCACAACACGCGCAGACTATGCCCGCCAACAACCTGATGCTGGTGGCAAAGGTGCGTTGAAACAATTTGCCACATGACAGCGGTCCCTGCCTTTGGCACAAGGGACCATGACCCCGACCAAGGTGCCCCGATGAAAAACCTCCGTCTCGCTGCCCTCGCCGGGCTTGCAGCCCTTCTGGCCGCCTGCGCCTCTAAACCCGCCCTCGGGCCAGCGGTGGTGCCGACGGCAACCGTCTCGGCCTCAAACTTCAGTGATGCAAAGCCGCATGACTGGGGCGGGCGGGCGCCCAAAACCTATCCGGTGCACGGGGTGGATATCGCCCGCTTCCAGACGTCGGTTGATTGGCAGACAGCGCGGGCGAATGGTGTGAACTTCGCCTTCATCAAGGCAACCGAAGGCGGCGATCGTGTCGATCCGATGTTTGCCGACCACTGGCGCGGCGCAGGTCAGGCCGGGGTCGCGCGGGGGGCCTATCACTTCTATTATTTTTGCCGCCCCGCCGCCGAACAGGCCGCGTGGTACATCCGCAACGTGCCACGCAGCACAGGCGCATTGCCCCCGGTGCTGGATATGGAGTGGAACCCGTTCTCGCCCACCTGCACCCTGCGCCCCGCCCCCGAGGTTGTGCGGCGCGAGGCGGCGATCTTCATGAACATTCTGGCCGAACATTACGGTCAGGCCCCGATCCTGTACACGACGATCGACTTTTACGAACAAAACCAGATGTGGCGGCTGTCGGGCAACGACTTCTGGCTGCGGTCAGTCGCGGCCCACCCCGATGACCGCTATGACGGGCAAGAGTGGACGTTCTGGCAATACACCGGCACCGGCGTCGCCCCGGGCATCGCGGGCCGGGTTGACATCAACGTCTTCAATGGCGGCGCGGGCGCCTGGGCAAACTGGCTGGCGCGCCGGGTGCAGTAGGCCCGGCCCCTTTTTCTGTGCAAAAATATCCCGCGGGGAGCCCGGCACGGGCGGGGGCAGCGTCCCCTATTGCCAGGGTGCGGCTTCGCCACTCATGACCTGTCCGAATACGTTTTCCCGATGCCAGCGTAAGTTTTCGGGATGTGGTGCATTCCGGGGGTCCGCTGGCTTCAATAGCCTGCCATCGGGCGCCAAGAGTCGGCTCACAACCTCGCTCGGCACCTTGTTGCGTGAAACGAGAATGGTTTCGCAATCGTCTGCGACCGAAACAAGGCCACGATCAAACATCCAGTGCAGCGTTCCTGAAAGCGCCAGGCCATTGCGGACGGAATCACTGCCTTGATATTCCACAGGACGGATATGCGCCGCCTGAACCTCGGGGCGCCCACCGCCATTCCGCAAACGCAGACCTGACATGGCACACCGAAAATCATATGCACCACGAACTTTTCTTCGGAACGCCACCTCCCGATAGGGCCGACGCGATAGGCGTTCAAGAACCGGACGATCAAAGACCTCTGCCCCCTCCTGAAAGTTCAGCGATTGCGGGTCGTAGCGTGTCGCTTCTATCCGCTCAAGATCCTGTGGCAGACCCAGGTTGATGATTTGCGCGAAGTCAGATTCAGGTAACCGGCGGACGGCAAGCTGCACAGCACCACCCTTCTTTGCCGAACCGTCCGGTTCGGTCAGCGCCTGTTCCAACGGTCTACCATGAAGAAGCCGCGGCACTTCGTTGTCGAAAGGCAGATAACTGCCCGGTTCGATCAGTGCCAGAAACCGTTCATGTGTACGCGGTTTCGGGATAACTCTTGAAATCTTGGCCGTCGCGAAATACCCGCGCGGTCCCGCCTTTACTGGTTCATAATAGATGATCCAGTCGCCAATAGCCTCCTTGACCGCCTTCAGGTAGGGTCGCGGAAAGTCGTAAACGACGTCGGGTTCGTCCTCGTAGATCGAGTCTGCCCTATGCATCAGGATAAGCTTTACCATCAGTGGATGGAAATCTCTCTCATGCGAAAAGGCAAGCTCTTACAACTGCATTCGCCACTACCGGCAGGCCCGCAATCGTGGCTCAACGGCGGGCGTCTCTGGAAGCACGCGGACAAACAATCGGCACTTGGGAACCAATTCCTTGTACTTACCCGTCGATCCGGATACGCGCGTTGGTCGGATCAAACGGCCCGTCCTCGACCACCACCGCATCCCAGTTTTGCCGCAGCATCCGCACCGTCAGCTTTGTTCCGACCACGGCCAGATCGGGCCGCACATAGCCCATGCCGATCTGCTTGCCAAAGCCCACCGACCACCCGCCCGAGGTCAGGCGGCCGACCTTTTTGCCATCCACAAAGATCGCTTCCTTGCCCCAGGGATCGGTGTCCGAAGGCCCGTCAATCAGCACGGTGACGCATTTGGAACGGATGCCGGTCGCCAGCATCGCATCCTTGCCCTGAAACTCTTTCGAAAGGTCGACAAAGCGGTCCAGCCCGGCCTCCAATGGCGTCGCATCCCGGCCCAGCTCGGTGCCGAAGGCGCGATAGCTCTTTTCCTGCCGCAGCCAGTTCTGCGCCCGTGCGCCGACCAGTTTCATGCCGTGCTTTTCGCCAGCGGCCAACAACAAGTCAAACAGATAGCGCTGCATCTCGATCGGGTGGTGCAACTCCCAACCCAACTCACCCGTATAGGCCACGCGGATCGCGTTGACGGGGCACATGCCAAGCTCCAGCCTGCGCGCCGAAAGCCACGGGAAGCGCTTGTTCGACAGCACGGTGTCGGGGTCGGCGTCCTTGACCACGTCGCGTAGGATTTTCCGCGCATTCGGTCCAGCAATTGCAAAGACGCCCCATTGGGTGGTCACATCATGGATGTCGATGTAGCCGAACTCGGGCGCTTTATCCTCGGCGCATTTGCGCAGGTAGTCGGCATCGTAGGCCGTCCATGCGCCGGCGCTGACAAGGTAGTAATCGCTCTCGCCGTTGCGCACGATGGTGTATTCGGTGCGGGTGGTGCCGGTGGGGGTCAGCGCGTAGGTCAGGTTGATGCGGCCCACTTTGGGCAGGGCGTTGCAGGTGAACCAGTCCAGAAACGCCGTCGCCCCCGGCCCGCGCACGATGTGCTTGGTAAAGGCGGTGGCGTCGATCAGACCTGCGGTTTCGCGCAGCGCCTCGGCCTCGGCCTTGGCGTATTGCCACCATGCGCCCCGGCGGAACGACCGCGCGTCGTGGTCGAAATCTTCGGACGCACCAACGGGGCCGTAATAATTGGGCCGTTCCCACCCGTTCACCTGCCCAAACTGCGCGCCCAGTGCCTTTTGGCGGTCATAAACGGGGGCGGTGCGCAACGGGCGGCAGGCGGGGCGTTCTTCATCGGGGTGATGCAGGATGAAGACGTGGTCGTAACATTCCTCGTTCTTGCGGGCGGCGTATTCGGTTGTCATCCAGCCGCCAAAACGGCGCGGATCAAGCGACGCCATGTCAATCTCGGCCTCACCTTGGGTCATCAGTTGTGCCAGATAATGCCCGGTGCCGCCTGCCGCCGTGATGCCGAAGGAAAAGCCCTCGGCCAGCCACATGTTGCGCAGGCCGGGGGCCGGGCCGACCAGCGGGTTGCCATCGGGCGTATAGCAGATCGGGCCGTTGAAATCATCCTTCAGCCCCACGGTTTCCGATGTGGGGATGCGGTGGATGAACGACATGTATTCTGCCTCGATCCGCTCCAGCTCCAGCGGGAACAGATCGGCGCGGAACGATGCAGGCACCTCATAGGGGAACCGCGCAGGTGCGCCCTTTTCATAGGGGCCAAGAATCCAGCCGCCGCGTTCCTCGCGGACATACCATTTCGCATCGGCGTCGCGCAGAACCGGGTGTTGCGGGTTCGATTTGCGCCATTCGACCAGTGCCGGGTCAGGCTCGGTCACGATATACTGGTGTTCGACGGGGATCGCAGGCGTGCGGATGCCCAAAAGCCGCGCGGTGCGCTGCGCGTGGTTGCCGGTGGCGGTCACGACATGTTCGGCGTGAATATCAAACGTCTCGTCCGAGGCGACAAGGTTGCCACCGGTTTCCACCATCCGCGCGCAGGTCACGATCCATTCCGACCCCGTCCAGCGATAGCCGTTGACCTGAATCTTGCGCTCGAACGTGGCCCCGAACTGGCGCGCGCCCTTGGCCATCGCCTGCGTCACATCGGCGGGGTTGATGTAGCCATCCTGCGGGTGGAAAAGCGCGCCCTTCAGATCTTCGGTGCGCACCAAGGGCCAGCGGTCCTTGATCTGCGCGGGTGTCAGGAATTCGTGATACACATCGGCACTTTCGGCCACCGCCGAATACAGCATGTATTCATCCATCCGCGCATCGGTCTGCGCCATGCGCAGGTTGCCGACGACGTAAAAGCCGGGGTTCAGGCCCGTCTCTGCCTCCAGCGCCTTGTAGAAATCGACCGAGTATTTGTGGATATGGGTCGTGGCGTAGCCCATGTTGAACAACGGCAAAAGTCCCGCCGCGTGCCATGTTGAGCCTGCGGTCAGCTCGTCGCGCTCCACCAGCATCGTATCCCATCCGGCCTTTGCCAGATGATAGGCGATGCCGGTTCCGACAGCACCGCCGCCGACAACAAGGGCTTTGACATGGGTTTTCATCGGTGATGCTCCGTGGTGGGTTTGGCCCTACATGCCAGAGGCGGCGGGAAACGGGCATGATGGCCCGACCTTTGGCGGATAAAAACGACATGTCACACGCCAACTGCATCGCCGCTTGACGGATCGGGCCCCGCGCGGCACACAGATTGCCACGATGACCCGCAATCGCACCCAATTTCCGCTGCGACATCTTGGCTTTCTGGCCATGTTGTTGCCGTTCCTTGCGCTGTCGCTGATAGCACAAGGGCTGATGCCGGGGCGCGCGGCGGATGGGACAATCGCGCTGGTCCTTTGCACGCCGCAAGGGCCGCTCGAAACGGTCATTGATCTTGTCACGGGCCAGCCCGTGCGCCACCCCGCCACCACCGATGATCGCTGCCAATGGGCGGGGGCGCACCCTGTATTCGCGCTCCCCGAAGTGCAGCCCGTATCCCGCGCCTCACCTCTGGTGGGGCAGGTTTCACTCGCGACGGCACATGTCCTTTGGCGTCCGGGGTTTGACGCCAAGGGCCTGCATGCACGGGGGCCGCCCGCTTTCAGCTGAGTTCGCAATCCTTGAATTCAAACGTGAAACGGAGTGTTCCGATGACGATTCTTGCAAACGAGGGGGCGATGTCCCCCGCCGATCCCTTTCGCGCGCCTGTGCGGGCCAATGCCTTTTATTTCGCGGTCTGGCGCTGGCATTTCTATGCCGGGGTCTATGTGATTCCCTTCCTTCTGATGCTGGCCACAACCGGCCTGATCATGCTGTGGTCCCACACCCTGCAGGGCCGCAACGGCGAGCAGATGCAGGTTGCACCCGCCGCCACCTCGGTTCCCGTCTCGCAGCAGGCTGATGCAGCGGCGGCGGCGGTTCCGGGCGGGGAGGTGACGCAATACATCTCGCCCCTTGGGCCCGACCGCGTGGCGCTGTTCCGGGTGGAAGCGGGAAAGGACGCGACAGCCGTGCAGGTTGATCCGCACACCGGGGCGGTTGTGGGGCAGATGGCGTGGGGTGGGGGCTGGTATGACTGGGCCGACCAGATCCACGGCAGCTTGCTTCTGGTCACCCTTGGCGACCGCCTGATCGAGATTGCGGCAGGGTTCGGCATCGTGCTTGTCGTGACCGGGCTGTACCTGTGGTGGCCGCGCCACGCGGGCCTTGGCCGCGCGCTGGTGCCCGACCTTGCGGCGCGCGGGCGCAACCTGTGGAAATCGTTGCACTCGACGGTTGGTTTCTGGGCCGCGGCGTTGCTGCTGGCCTTCTTGATATCCGGCCATGCCTGGACCGATATCTGGGGCGGCAAATTCGTGCAGGCATACAGCACGTTTCCAGCCGCGAAATGGGACAATGTGCCCCTGTCAGATGAAACCCACGCCCATATGAACCACGGCACCAAAGAGGTGCCCTGGGGGCTGGAGCAAAGCCCGATGCCCGCCTCAGGCTCGCAGGAAGGCCGGATGGCGATTGCGCAAGGCACGCCCGTCACGTTGTCGAGTGTGGCGGCCTATGCGGGCAGTCTGGGGTTTCAGGGCCGGTTCCAGATCAACGCGCCCTCAGGCGATGCGGGCGTCTGGACGATCAGCCACGACAGCATGAGCAAGGATGGCCCAAGCCCCACCGACGACCGCACCCTGCATCTGGACAGGTTCACAGGCCGGGTGCTGGCCGACGTGGGCTTTGCCGATTATTCGATCGGGGCCAAAGCCATGGCGGTGGGCATCGCGCTTCACGAAGGCGACATGGGGCTGTGGAATCTGGTACTGAACACCTTGTTTTGCCTGTCGGTGATCTTTCTGAACGTCTCGGGCCTGGTGATGTGGTGGAAGCGGCGGCCTGCGGGCGCGTTCCGGCTGGCCGCCCCGCCCCTGCCCGCCGATCTGCCGCACTGGAAAGGGGCGGTGGTGCTTACGCTGTTGCTTTCGCTGGCCTTTCCGCTGGTCGGGATCACGCTGCTGGCGGTGCTGGCGTTCGATTATGTCGTGCTGGGCCGTCTGCCCGCCATGAAGCGCGCCCTGTCGTAAGGCGCGTCACTTGGCCGGAGAGCAGACCCGCTTTCCGGCCTTGCGCACGCAAACCTGCGCGCCTTCGGCGGACGCGGAAACATCGGCTTCGGTCAGCGGCGCGTCAGGCTGATTGCGAGTCGGATCGGCCTCCACAAGCGCCGCGAAGCCTTTGAAATCGACGCTGTTCAGCAAAGCCTCGGTCGCTTTTGGCCCCAGCGCACTGGTCACGCCGATATAGCCCTGATCGCTGAACTTCGCGGAATAAACCACGGCGTTTCCGAATTTCGTATCCGTCATGTTGTAAACCTTGGCGTCGCCCAGCGTCATCGCGGGTTTAAGACTGCCGGTGGCCACCAGTTGCGCCTGAAGCCCGTCGGCAAATGTCACGCCCCGGCTGTTGCGCTGGTTGAAGGGAATGAACGTCAGTTCCACCAGCGCCATCTGGTCGCCGTTCTGATAGAACCTGCGCTCAGTCTGATGGCCGGGGGTCATCTGCTGAAATGCCGTTTCCAGCTTGTCTGCGTTTTCCAGTTCTTGCGCGCTGGGTTCCCGGCCAATCACGGCAAAGGCGTCAAGTGCTGTAGCCGGCCGGGCGGTAAATCCTTCGGGCGCGGGGGGCAGGATCGCGGCCAAAGCGTTGGTTTTCGCGCCAAGGCCCGGAATCGCCAACCCCGCAAGACGGTCGCGCGCGTGGTCCATCACACTGTAAGGCGCGCCAGCGTGGGCTTTCCAGGCAAGGCCGTAATCCATGCAGGTGATGGAAAGCACCATTACCGCCCCCAAAGCCACAATTACCCTGTTCATCGCACATCCGCCCTTGCCCATAGATCCAGGCGAACCGTTGCCGCAGGAATCCGGCGCCATTAAGGCATCCGGGCGGGGTTTCCGGGTCAGGCTTTGCGCATCTGCCCGAATGTCGCGACCAGCACGAACACCACCGCCGCCATCGCCACAATCGACGGACCCGCAGGCGTATCCCACCGCAGCGACGCACCAAGCCCCCCCAGCGTGGCCAGCACCCCGATGACCGACGCCAGCGCCGCCATTCCCTCGGGGCTGCGTGCCAGACCGCGCGCGGCCGCAGCCGGAATGATCAGCATCGCGGCAATCAACAGCGCCCCCACCACCTTCAGCGCCACCGCCACCGTCACGGCCAGCGTCAGCGTCAGGATCAACCGCTCACGTGCGGGGTTCAGGCCCGACGCCTGCGCCAGATCCTCGCTCAGCGTCGCGGTCAAAAGCGCCGACCAGCGCCACACAAGCATACCTAAAACCAGCGCGGCCCCACCCCAGATGAACCCCAGATCGGCCCAGCTGACCGCCAGGATATCGCCGAACAGATAGGCCGAAAGATCAACCCGCACGCCCTGCACAAAGCTGACGGCGACCAGCCCGAACGCCAATGCCGAATGTGCCAACACGCCCAGCGTCGTATCCATCGCCCAGCCGCGCGCGGCCAGCCCAGCCACCGTCACCGCCATCAGCAAGGCCACGGCCAGCGTGCCCAGCCCCACCGGCAGATCGGTCGCCAATGCCAAAGCCACGCCCAGAATGGCGGCATGTGAGGTCGCATCACCGAAATACGCCATCCGCCGCCAGACGACAAAAGACCCTAACGGCCCCGCCGCCAATGCCACACCAATGCCCGCCAATGCCGCGCGGATCAGGAAATCAGGAGGCATGGTCATGCTCGGGGTGCTCATGGTGATGATCCTCGTGGCCATGATCATGCGAATGATCATGGTCGTGCTGATACAGTGCCAAAGCGCCTTGGGTGCCCAGCCCGAACAGGGCCCGGTATTCCGGCGCGTTCGATACCACGCGCGGCGTGCCTTCACAGCAGATATGGCCGTTCAGGCAGATCACCCGGTCCGACGCGCTCATCACCACATGCAGATCGTGGCTGACCATCAGAACAGCCACGCCCGTATCGCGCCGAACCTCTTCGATCAGGCGGTAAAAGGCGGCCTCACCGGGGTGATCAAGGCCCTGCGTCGGCTCATCAAGGATCAGAACCTCGGGGTCCGACATCAGCGCGCGGGCCAGCAGAACCCGTTGCAACTGCCCGCCCGACAGGCCCGCCATTGGACGCGTCGCCACCTCTGGCACCCCCACCCGCGCCAGTGCCGCCAGCGTTTCCGCCCGCCCGTGGCGCACCGGCAGCGACAGGAAACGCGCCGCCGTGATCGGCAGGCTGCGGTCCACCGCCAACCGTTGCGGAACATATCCAATGCGCAACCCCGCACGGCGCAGAACCCGGCCATGACTGGGCGGCACCACCCCGATCAGCGCACGCAGCAGCGTCGATTTCCCCGATCCGTTGGGGCCAAGGATGGTCACGATCTCGCCTGCGCTGATGCCCAGCGTGACATCATGCAAAACCTCCGCCCCGCCCAGATGCACGCACAGATGATCGGCGGCAATCAGACTCATGCGGCACCTGCGCAGGCGGGGCAAAGGCCCAGCGCCTCGACCGTGCTGCGCTCTACTGTAAAGCCGACGGCGGCTGCGGCCATTTCCAAAGCCTCGCGCACAGAAGCTGCGGGCGCTTCGGCCACGGCACTGCAGTCGCGGCAGATCAGAAAGGCGGGCGCATGGTCATGACCGGGGTCCATACAGGCGGTAAACGCGTTCAGCCGCTGAATACGGTGCGCAAGCCCCTGATCCACAAGGAACTCCAGCGCTCGGTACACGACCGGGGGTTGGTTGCCGAAGCCTTCTGCCGCAAGCCTTTGCAACACGTCGTAAGCCCCCATGGCGCGATGCGCCTCAAGCAGGATTTCCAGCACCCGACGCCGAACCGGGGTCAGGCGCAGACCCTTGGCCGCCGCCAATGCCTCGGCCCCGGCAAGCGCTTCGGCACTGCATCCGGCGTGATCGTGGGAATGAAAGGCCAACGCCTCGGTGTGCATGCGACGCCTCTTGACATGTTATATCATAACGTTCACATCCTCCCACGCAGCGCAGCGAAAGGCAAGGCAAATGCGGATTCTGGAACTGGCTATCCTTTCGACTGTCCTTTGCGTGACAGCGGCCCGGGCCGATGTTCCAAAGGTCGTCACCGATTTTGGCCCGGTTGATTCGCTGGTGCGTCAGGTGATGGGCGATCTGGGCACGCCTGTCATGCTGCTGCCCCAAGGCGGCGATCCGCATGACCTGCAACTGCGCCCGTCGCAGGCCTCGGCACTGGCCGGGGCCGATCTTGTGTTCTGGGTGGGGCCGGACCTTATGCCCGCGCTGGAAAAGGCGGTCGATAGCCTTGATCCCGGGAAATCCATAGCCCTTTTGGAAAGCGGCGGCAGTCTCCGGCGCTTTGCGGGCGACGAAGGCATCGATCCGCATGCCTGGTTGGACCCCACGAACGCGGCCGCCTGGGTCGACACGATTGGCAATGCGCTGTCGGCGGCTGACCCCGAACACGCAGGCACTTACGCCGCCAATGCCAGCAAGGCGCGGTCTGACCTTGCCGCCCTCGACGCCGAACTGACGGCAGCACTTGTCCCCGTCCGCACCAGACCGTTCATCGTGTTTCACGATGCACTGGGATATTTCGCCGATCATTTCGGGGTCACCATTGCCGGCGCGATAGAACTTGGCGATGCCAGCACACCCGGCGCCACGCGCCTGACCGAATTGCGCCAGACCATCACCGAAGCAGGCCCGATCTGCATCTTCCCCGAGGCGGGCCGCGATCCCGGCTTCATCCTGACCGTCGCCGAAGGCTCACATGCCATCGTCGGTGCCCCGCAGGATGTCGAGGGGACAACCCTGCCCCCCGGCCCCGACCTTTATGCCACCCTGCTGCGCAATCTGACAAAAACCCTGACCGATTGTCTGTCAGACTGACCGCAAGCCCTTTTTGCGTTGAAAATATCCTCAACCGAGTGAAAACGTCGGCGATTTCAACCATTTGAAATCATGTATCTTTAGGCTGCAGCGATATTAGCTGGGCTGAGGTTTTGCGCGCCATGTGAGGCACAGGTAAACATTCAGGATATGGGCCTCAGCGTAAGGGCGGCCGGTTCGACGGGACCATCTCATATCGGAAGTGTTGGTTGCGGGAGCCCGATTTTCTCACCGCTTCCAGCTTTCGTTGGAAGACGGCGGCGATCCGCAATCCAGTCCAGCCGGGGGAATTCTTCACGCGGGATCATTCAATTTTACAAAGCGCTCCGAAAAAAACGACGCGTCTCAGACATTATCTGGCGCTGCGAAAAGTCGGTTAACAGACCAAAAAAGTTTTTTGATTCAAATGCTTGCAAGCCGCTAAAGCAGCTCAATTGAAGCGGCGCGACGCTAACCGCACTTCACGTTCCATATTCTCTGGGCATTGCGTTGAAGCACAGCGTCTTGCTCGTCTGCACTCAATTGCATCAAAAGCACGTGGGTTGCGCAGACCCATTCGGCAAGACTGGCGTTAAGCGTGCAGACCGGGCTATCCGACCCCCAAACGACACGCGCAGGTCCAAACTCCGCGATCACATGGTCAACCCATGGCCGCAGCGTCTCCAAAGTCCAGGCACCACCAGTATAGGCTGTCACCCCGGAAAGCTTTAGGTTGACGTTCGGTCGCTGCGCCAAAGCGGTGATCTGCGCCGCCCAATGATCAAATTCGCCAGCCGCAATGTCGGGCACGCCGCAATGGTCCAGCACGAACTGTGTGTTGGGGCAGGCATCCGCAAGTGATTGCGCATGGGGCAGTTGCCGCGCCAGCATCACGATGTCAAAAGGCAACCCCGCGGCCCCCAATCTGGTGATGTTTTCGCGAAAGAGATCGCTCTGCGACAGATCATCCGGCATCACATGCAATACCCGGCGGACACCTTTTACGACGTTGCGGTCTGCACGTTCCAGCCAATCCTGAAAGCCAACCGCCTCAGGGCGCGCGGCGGCGATGGCCCCCCGGATCAGACTGTTGGGGCGCTGCATCAGGTCGGCGACGTAGGCGGTTTCGGCGTCGATATCGGCCTCGGCGACATCGACCTCCATGTGCAGCACGTCGGTGATGCCGACCCGGCGCGCGATAACTTCGTAGTCGTCATAGGTCCAGTCGCGGTTCAGCGCCGGGGCATTTTGCAGCCACGGATAGGACAAACGCGCGCGGTCGATCAGATGCAGATGGGTGTCAAAGATCATGGGGCTGGCCTTTCCTGGGGCGAAAATTCCGGTCGACGTCTCAGATTTGACCCGAGTCATACTTGACTCATCCGCGCATGTCACGTTTAACTGTAAAAAGATGTTCTGGATATGAAATCTTGCGGCTTCGACATCACCGCGTTTGAGCATCATAAAACGGGAGGAAACGACATGAAGGGACGCGTTGCCAGCTCTGTTCTGGCGCTAGCGGCTGGTCTTGGATTCGCGACGGCTGCATTGGCCGATGGCGAATTTGCCGGTGTGACGATCGAGGCCAAGCTGATTGGTGGCCAACAATACGAGGCGCTGTATGCCCGCATTGCCGATTGGGAAAAGGCAACCGGGGCCAAGGTCAATATCATCAGCCAGAAGAACCACTTCGAACTGGACAAGGAATACAAGGCCGATATCGCGGCGGGCACCACGAACTGGTGCGTCGGGTCGAACCATTCGTCTTTTGCGCCGCAATACCCCGCGTTGTTCACCGATCTGACAGCGTTGATCCCGGCGGAATCGATTGCGGGATTTGTTCCGGCAAACATCACAGCGGCGACGATTGACGGCAAGCTGACCATGCTGCCGCGCGCGCAGTTTGACGTATCGGCGCTGTATTATCAAAAATCGCTCTATACCGATCCGGCCAAGGCCGAGGCGTTCAAGGCCAAGTTCGGATATGATCTGGCCGTGCCGGAAACCTGGGACCAGTTCCGCGATCAGGCGATGTTCTTTGCCGCCCCGCCAAACATGTACGGCACGCAATACGCCGGCAAGGATGAGGCGATCAACGGCCGTTTCTATGAACTGGTCGTCGCCAATGGCGGCAAGATGTTCAACGACGACTTCACCCCTGCCTTCAACTCGCCCGCAGGCAAAGAGGCGTTGCAGTGGTTCGTTGATCTTTACAAGGCAGGCGCGGTTCCTCCGGGCACCACCAACTATCTGTGGGATGATCTGGGCAACGGTTTTGCGTCGGGCACCATCGCGCTGAACCTGGACTGGCCGGGATGGTCGGGCTTTTTCAACGATCCGGCAGCATCGAAAGTCTCGGGCAATGTCGGCGTGGCCCCTGCACCTAAGGGTTCGGCGGGCGTGCGCACCGGATGGTCTGGCTTTCATGGTTTTTCGGTGACCGAAGGCTGCGCCACCAAAGAAGCCGCCGCATCGCTGGTTGACTTCCTGACCAACGAAGACAGCCAAAAGCTGGAATCCGCCGCAGGCCCGTTGCCGTCACGAACTGCCGTTTGGGAGTATGTGTTGGAGCAGGCCAAGGGCGATGCGTACAAATCCGAAGTGTTGGCCGCTTTCCAGGAAACCGCGAAGACCGCTTTTCCGGTCCCTCCGACCCCTTACTGGATTGAAGCTGGCAATCTGATCTTCCCGGAACTGCAAGCCGCGATCCTAGGCGACAAGACCGTGGATCAGGCCCTGGAAGACGCGTCTGCTGCCGTGGACGATCTGATGAAAGAAAACGGCGTCTACTGATCGCCGGGTCATCTGTTGGGGCGGCCCGCTGTGGCCGCCCCTTTTTCCCTGCCGCCTCAGCACCGGAGCCGCCATGTCCACCCGAAAGTTTCCGCCATGGCTGCTGCTTTTGCTGCCTGCGTTCATCATCATTCTGGCCGTGGTTGCGATTCCGCTGATATTCTCGCTTTATTCCAGCTTTACGCCCTATCACCTGACCCGCCCCGAGACGTTGTGGAAATGGACCGGCAGTTTCAACTATATAAAAGCCGCGACGGATGTGAATTTCTGGAAGGCTTTCGGCCGCACGGTATTGTTGCTTACGGTTGCGTTGAACCTTGAAATGCTGCTGGGCCTTGGCCTTGCGCTGATGGTGTCAAAAGTAACCCATGGCCAGCGGGCGCTGCGCACGGCCATGATGTTTCCGATGATGTTCTCGCCCATTCTAGTGGGTTTTCAGTTCAAGTTTATCTTCAACGATAACGTGGGCTTGGTGAACAACGCGCTGCAATCCCTGGGGCTGACAGATGTCGCTATCCCGTGGCTGGTTGACGCCAACCTTGCGATGTTTGCGATCATCTTTGCCGAGGTCTGGACATCAACATCGGTGTTTGCCATCCTGATCCTTGCAGGTCTTTTTGCGCTGCCGCAAGACCCGTTGGAGGCGGCAAAGGTTGACGGTTGCACCCCTTGGCAATCGTTCCGCTTTGTCACGCTGCCCTTTCTGATGCCGTTCATCTACATCGCCATGGCGATCCGATCGCTGGACGTGGCGCGGGCCTACGACATCGTGCAGGTGATGACCAACGGCGGTCCCGCCCGCCGGACCGAGCTGTTGTGGACGCTGATCGGGCGCACCGGTTATGTCGATGCCCGCATGGGGTACGCCAATGCGATGGGCTATATCGCGATCCTGATGTCGATCGGCTTTACGGTCTATTTTTTCCTGAAACTGCAATCCGCCCGGCGTGAGCTGGGAATGGGGGGCTAGGCCATGGCAACCGCGTCCCAACATCGCATCAAAAAGCGCGTTCTGAAAACCGCACATTTCATCGGGCTGTTTCTGGCCATGGCACTGATCTGCGTGCCCGGTCTGTGGGTGGTGCTGAACAGCTTTCGCCCCACGATCGAGATCATGGCCAAACCCCCAGTCTGGATTCCACAAGACCTTAACCTTGACCACTACCGCGCCATGTTCGGCGGGGCGGGTGAAGGCGGGGTGCCGGTTCTGACCTATTTCCGCAACTCGCTGATCGTGTCGATCACCTCGACCGTGATTGCTTTGCTGGTGGGGATGGCGGGTGGCTATGCCTTTGCGCGCTACAACTTCAAGGCCAAGGGCGTGCTGTTCGTGGCGCTGATGGCCAGCCGCGCAGTGCCCGGTGTGGCGCTGTCATTGCCGTTGTTCATCATTTTCGCCCGCACCGGCATCATCGACACGCATTTCGGTCTGATCCTTGTGTATGTTGCGATGAACGTGCCGTTCACCATCTGGCTGATCGACGGATTTTTCCGCCAGGTGCCCAAAGAACTGGCCGAAGCCGCCGAGATTGACGGCTGCACCCGCTGGCAGGCGTTCTGGCGCGTGGAATTTCCGGTGGCGCGGGCTGGTATTGCGTCGGCGGGCATCTTTGCGTTTCTGACCTCGTGGAACGAATACGCGCTGGCCAGCCAGCTGACCCGTTCGACCACGTCCAAGACGATGCCGGTGGGTCTGTTGGATTTCACATCGCAATTCACCCTTAATTGGGGGGGTATGTGCGCACTGGCGGTCCTGATGATCATTCCGGCGCTGGTGCTGACCTTCCTTGTGCAGAAACACCTTATCGCCGGGCTGACCTTCGGCGGGGTCAAAGGATAAATCATGGCGCAGGTTCAACTGAAAAACGTCGTCAAGAAATACGGCGCTGTAGGGGTGGTGCATGCGATCAACCTCGACATCGCCGAGGGCGAGTTTGTCGTGCTGGTCGGACCGTCGGGTTGCGGCAAATCCACGACTTTGCGGATGGTTGCCGGGTTGGAAGATGTCACCGGTGGTGAGATTGTGATCGGCGATCGCGTGGTCAATGACCTGCCCCCGCGTGAGCGTAATCTGGCGATGGTGTTCCAGAACTATGCGCTTTACCCGCATATGACGGTGCGCGAAAATCTGGGGTTTTCCCTGAAAATCGCCAAGAAATCGCAAGCCGAAATCGACAAGTCGGTGGATGAGGCGGCCAATATCCTGTCGCTCACCCCGCTGTTGGACCGCAAACCCGGCGCATTGTCGGGTGGTCAGCGCCAGCGCGTGGCGATGGGCCGCGCCATCGTGCGTCACCCCGAGGTGTTCTTGTTCGACGAGCCCTTGTCGAACCTTGATGCCAAACTGCGCACCCAGATGCGGGTGGAAATCAAAAAGCTGCACCAGCGGGTCGGGTCGACGGTGATCTATGTCACCCACGATCAGATCGAGGCAATGACGCTGGCCGACCGTATAGTCATCATGCGCGACGGTCACATTGTGCAGGTTGGCACCCCGTTGCAGGTGTTCGAAAACCCGGTGAATACCTTTGTCGCCACCTTTATCGGATCGCCGCCAATGAACCTGTTGGACGGTGTGGTGCAGGGCGGTCAGGTTGTGCTGGTCGATGGCACCGCAATTCCGCTGCCGCCGGGTGTGCCGGTTGCTGACGGTCGCCGCGTACAGTTTGGCATCCGCGCCGACAACATCATGCCCGAAGGGCACGCGCTGCCGCCAACCGCGCATATGGACTTTGTCGATATGGCCGTGACGCTGACCGAACCTTTGGGCACCGAGACGCTGCTTTATGCCACCCTTTCGGGCACCGAAGTTCAGGCGAAAATGCTGAACCCCCGTCCGGTTTTCCCCGGTGAGCGGATGCGCTTTGGCATCGCCCTGGACAAATGTCATATCTTTGATGCCGACACCGGCCTTAGCTTGCGGGGGTAATCATGGCGCGTATCGTTCTGGCTGAGGCGTTCCTTGTCGATCTGATCCCCAAGGTAAAACGCACCGACGCGATCCAGTCGTTCAAGTCGCAAGAGACAATCTTTGTCACCTTGACCGATGCCGACGGGGCAACCGGCATGGGCTATTCCTATACCATTGGCGATGGCGGCGCTGCTGTTCTGTCGCTGTTGCAGCGCACGCTTTTGCCCGCGCTGATGGGCCGCGAGGCCGAGAGGATCGAACAGATCTGGCGCGATCTTTTGTTCACCAGCCATGCCACCGCGGTGGGCCCGATCATGGCGCTGGCGCAGGCCGCGATTGACACCGCGCTTTGGGACATGCGCGGCAAACGCGCCCGTCTGCCGCTGCACCTGTTGGCAGGTGGGGCCAAAACCCGCGTGGCGATGTATTCCACCGAAGGCGGCTGGCTTCATCTGGAACCTGCCGCTTTGGTGGACGATGCTTTGGCCATGCGAGAGGCGGGGTTCAAAGGGTCCAAGATCAAGATCGGCAAGCCCAGTGTGGCCGGTGATGCGGCCCGTCTGACGGCCGTGCGCAGCGCTTTGGGCGATGATTACGAGATCATGACCGACGCCAATCAGTCGATGACCCAACCCGAAGCGTCCCGCCGCCTGAACCTGCTGGAAAGCCTGAACATCGCCTGGTTCGAGGAACCGCTGCCCGCCGATGACATTGCGGGTCACGCGCGGCTGGCCCGCCAATCCCGTGTGCCAATTGCGGTGGGCGAGTCGATGTATTCGCCGGGACAATTCGCCGATTACATCGCAGCGGGCGCTTGCGGCATCGTGCAGGCCGACGTGGCTCGCGTCGGCGGCATCACGCCCTGGCTCAAGGTTGCGCATATGGCCGAGGCGCATAACCTGATGATTTGTCCGCATTTCCTGATGGAAATCCATGTAAGTCTTGTCTGCGCGGTGCCCAATGCGCCATGGTTGGAATATATCCCGCAGTTGGACGACATTGCCGCCCCCATGGTACGGGATGGCGGCCATGCCATTGCCCCCACCGCCCCCGGCCTTGGAATTGAGTGGGACCACGCCGAGCTTGCCGCTCGCACCGCCGAGGGGTCACAGTTCACCATCCGCGAGGGGGCGAAATGAAACGATATGGCGCCGTGCTGGGCCTGTCCGAGGACGGCAAAGCTGAATACCGCAAACTGCATGCCGCCGTCTGGACCGCGGTGCTGGCCAGGATCACTGAATGCAACATACGGAACTATTCGATCTTTTTGAAAGAACCCGAAAACCTGCTGTTTTCCTATTTTGAATATATCGGCGATGACTTTGCCGCCGATATGGCCAAAATGGCCGCCGATCCGACAACTCAGGAATGGTGGGCCATCAACATGCCGCTGCAACGTCCGCTGGACACCCGGAATGACGGAGAATGGTGGGCCGATATGACTGAAATTTTCCACCATGAGTGATCTGCGCCAGACCATAACACCCCCAGCGCGCAGCCTGCCGATTGTGATTTTCGGCGCTGGTTCGATTGTGTCGGATGCGCATCTGCCCGCCTATGCACAGGCGGGGTTTCAGGTTGCTGGCATCTATGACCCCGACCACGCCAAGGCGGCGGCGCTGGCGCAAAAGCATGGCACGATTGCCTTTGCGGATATGGCCGATGCGACCGCGCTTGGCACCGCTGCGGTCTATGATCTTGCGGTGCCGCCTGTCGCGATTCCCGGCCTTTTGCGCGCCCTGCCCAAAGGTGCTGTCGCGCTGATCCAAAAACCGATGGGCAGCGATATTGCCGGGGCGGATGAGATTATCCGAACCTTGCGTGCCCGCAACATCCGCGCGGCGGTGAATTTCCAACTGCGGTTTGCGCCGATCTGTCTGGCGCTGAAAGATGCCATCGCGCAGGGCCAGTTGGGCGAGGTGATCGACTTTGACGCGCTGCTGGCGGTGAACACGCCGTGGCATCTTTGGGCCTTTCTGGCCGACCTGCCACGCGTAGAAATCCTTTTGCACTCAATCCATTACCTTGATCTTGTGCGCGATCTGTTTGGCAACCCACAAGGCATCGCCGCGCGCACCATGGGGCACCCGTCATCGACCGTTTCCAACAGCCGCACATCAATGATTCTTGACTACGGCCCCAAAATCCGCGCCAATCTGTCGATTGATCACAACCACAGCTTTGGCCGCAAATTTCAGGCCTGCGAGTTTCGGATTTCCGGCACCAAAGGCGCGGCCTATCTGAAACTGGGCGTCAATCTGGATTACCCCAAGGGCGAACCGGATGAGCTGTGGTTGAACACCGGCACCGATTGGCAGCAAATTGCGCTGATCGGCAATTGGTTCATCGCGGCCTTTGTGGGCCGGATTACCCAAGTCATGCGCTTTGCCACTGGCGAAGATGCAACTCTGCAAGGCAGCGCCGAAGATGCGTGGCACACCATGGCGCTGGTCGAGGCCGCTTATGAAAGCGCGGCCGCCCCGCTGCATCCGATCAGGACAAAACCCAATGCTTGAACAGACCAGATATTATGAAGATTACCAGATTGGCGAGACGCGCGACACCACGGGCCGCACCATTACCGAGACGGACTTTGTGGTTCACGCCGGCCATTCGGGCGACTTCTTTCCGCATCATCTGGACGCCGAGTTCTGCAAAACCCTGCCCTTTGGCCAACGCATCGCCCATGGCACGATGGTGTTCACGATCGGCGTCGGATTGACGGCAACCGTCATCAATCCGGTGGCGTTTTCCTATGGCTACGACAGGATGCGCTTTGTGAAACCGGTGTTCATCGGCGACACGCTGCGGTCACGGGTAGAGATCATTGCCAAAGAGGTGATGGAAAAACGCCCCGGATTTGGCCGCGTCACCGAACGCTTGACGGTGACAAAACAGACCGGTGAAACTGCGTTGGTCGCCGATCACATCTATATGGTTGAGTGTCGTCAATGACGGCGTACGATTTTGGCCCGTCCCTGGTGCTTTCTGAAAAGGACAACGTGCTTGTGGCCCGCAGAAACGCGCCAGAGGGCCTTCGCATTGCGTTGGAAGCTGGCCCGGTGACGCTGTCACGCGCGATTCGCATGGCGCATATAATCGCGCGCAGGAACATTGCGCCCGGCGACACCATCCTGAAATACGGCATGCCCATTGGCATCGCCACCGCGCCTGTCGCTGCGGGCGCGCATGTGCATATTCACAACATCCGGTCGGCCTATACCGCAACGATTTCTTTACAGGATGCTGACGGGGTTTCCGCTGGGGTGTCGTTATGATCAACGGTTGGCTGCGCGCCGATGGCCGCAAGGGTATTCGCAACACCATCGTGGTGGCCTATCCGGTGGAATGCGCGCATTTCGTGGCATCCGAAATCGTTCAGCGTTTCCGCAACACCCCGCATGACGGCGATGTGCAGCTGATCGGTTTTCCCGGCTGCTATCCCAACGAATATGCCGCCCAGATGATGGAAAAGCTGTGCACCCATCCGAATGTGGGGGCCGTGTTGTTCATATCGCTGGGGTGTGAAAGATTTGACAAGGTGCGGGTGGCGAATGCGGTGGATGCCTCGGGTCGTCCGGTGAAAACGCTGATCATTCAGCGCACAGGCGGCACGCTATCCGAAGATATGGAGGTCAACGCGGGCGACATCATCGAAGGCCGTCGCAGCATTGCAGCCGTTGCTCAGGAAATCCGCGATCTGGTGGTTGCCGTGGCCGCCGGACAGCAAACCAGATCCGAAGAATTGGGCCACCGCAAATTCATCCTGACCTATAAATCTTTCGAACCCATCGGCCCGGCCTGCTTGCCCAAAGCCGCATAAAGGAACAACACATGCAAAGACTTAGCGGGAAACGCGCCCTGATCACCGCCGCTGGACAAGGCATCGGCAAAGCCACCGCCCTGCGCCTCGCCTCTGAGGGGGCCGAGGTTCTGGCCACGGATGTGAACGCTGTCACATTGGACGAGCTGAAGGGCATCCCCGGCATCACCACGCAAGTGCTGAACGTGCTGGACGGGGCCGCGATCACCGCCGCCGTGGCAGGTGCTGGGCGGATCGACATTCTGTTCAACTGTGCGGGCGTTGTGCATGCGGGCGACATTATGGCGTCAACCGAAGACGAATGGGATTTCGCCTTCGCGCTGAATTGCAGGGCGATGTTCCGCATGCTGCGCGCCGTTCTGCCAGGGATGGTGGCACAGGGCGGTGGGTCGATCATCAATATGGCGTCGGTCGCGGGCCCAATTACGGCACCACCGAACCGCTTTGTCTACTCGGCCTCAAAGGCGGCTGTGGGTGGCATCACCAAGTCTGTGGCGCAGGACTATGTCAAGCATGGCATCCGTTGCAACGCGGTTTGCCCCGGCACCGTGGACAGCCCGTCGCTGCACCAGCGCCTGCGCGATACCGGAAACTACGACGCCGCAATGGCGGCGTTTATCGCCCGCCAACCGATGGGGCGCATCGGCAAGCCCGAAGAAATCGCCGCCATGGTCGCCTATCTGGGGGCTGACGAATCCGCCTACACCACCGGCCAGCTGCTTGCGCTGGATGGCGGCTGGACCATCTGACCAAAGGAACTGCTATGAAACTTGTCCGCTACGGCAACCGAGGCGCCGAAAAGCCGGGCCTGATTGACGCCCAAGGCCGCATCCGTGATCTGTCGGCCCATGTCGACGACATTTCGGGCGGAGTGCTGGCTGATCTGGACCGTTTGAAATCTATTGACCCCGCGTCATTGCCGCTGGTCGAAGGCAACCCGCGCTATGGGGCCTGTGTTGGTCAGATTGGCAAATTCATCTGCATTGGTCTGAACTATTCCGACCACGCTGCGGAATCCGGCATGGCGGTTCCGCCCGAGCCGGTGATCTTTGCCAAATACACCTCGGCGGTTTGCGGGCCGAATGATGACATCATCATCCCGCGCGGTTCGGAAAAGACCGATTGGGAAGTGGAACTGGCCTTTGTGATCGGCAAACCCGGCAAGTATATTTCCGAGGCCGACGCGATGGACCATGTCGCAGGGTTTTGCGTGTGCAATGACGAGTCGGAACGCGCCTATCAGACAGAGCGGTCGGGCCAATGGTCCAAGGGCAAATCGTCTGACAACTTTGGCCCGATTGGCCCATGGCTGGTGACGCGCGACGAAGTCGCACACCCGAATGATCTGCATATGTGGCTGAACGTGAACGGCATGAAAATGCAGAACGGCTCGACCAACACGATGGTCTATCAAATCCCGTTCCTGGTGTCGTACCTGTCGCAGTTCTTTACGCTGCATCCGGGCGATGTCGTGTCAACTGGCACGCCCCCCGGCGTTGGTCTGGGCATGAAGCCGCCGCAGTATCTGAAGGCGGGCGATGTGGTGGAACTGGGCATCGCGGGGCTTGGGCAGCAGCGCCAGATCTGCGTGAACGACACCTGAATGGGTTGGGAGGCACAGAGCCCTCCCAATCTATTTGCGCGCGGCTTTCTTTGCCTGCACCGCTGCGACAAACGCCGCGGGATCACGGTATAGCGCCGTCAGCAGATGTTCGGCGTAAAGCACTAACTCGCCTTCGCCTTTGTAGACCGAATAGCTGACCCGCAGCTTGCCCATCTTTTCGCTATGCACCTCTTTGCCCATATTTTCACGGATGGTGTAGATGGTGTCGCCAATGAAAACCGGCTTTATAAAGCGCAGCCGATCATAACCATAGCTGAACGAATTCAGGCAGTTGGTCGCAGCCAACCCCAAGCCCAGCGAAAATACGAAAGCCCCCGCAACCAGACGGCGGCCAAACACGCCCTCTTCCACCGCAAAGCGTTCGTCGCTGACATAGGGGTGATGGTCCATCACAAGGCTGTTGAACTGCATCGACTCGCCTTCGGCAATCGTACGGCGGATCGAGCGGATTTTGTCACCGATTACGAAGTCTTCGTAAAACCAGTTCTCGGAGTTCCACACCGGAATTTTCGCGTGATCTTCGGGCAAACCGGGCAAGCCCCGCGCGTGAACACCAATCTCGGCCATATCTTACACTCCTGCAAATTTCAGGCACATCGGCGTGCCAATCTGTAAAGCCGCCCCGGTGACGCGCGACGCACCCGTGGCCTGATCGCGCGCCAGAACGCTGACACTGGGGCCGTAGGCGCGTACCTGATGTGCGAGATCGGTGCCTTTGTCATCATGCGCGACACTGGCCAATTCAGATTTTGTATAAACGCGGTGGCCATCTGACCTGACTGACAAATCGGCAGGGTTTTTCACCTGCGGATATCCCGCTAATTTACAAAAATCCAAGGTGTCTTCGTCAAAGCCAGACACGTTCATCCCGTCGCCACACGCGCCTTGAAAATAGGGCGTCGCGCAATTCAACGTGCCGATGAACAACGGCAGTTCTTCCACTGTGTTCCCTCCACCCTGCGGTGCATATTCTATATGTAAAAAAGAATACTGCCAGTGAATGTTGTTGACCTTGCTGCTTCAATGCGTAGTTTGCAGGTGGAATTTCACAGGTGAAACGATGTCCGAGAATGACGACGACGGCCGCTACCGCGCCCCCGCTTTGGACAAGGGGTTGGACATGATCGAACTTCTTGCCGCCCGCGAAGAGGGCATGACGCTGAAAGACATATCGGGTGCCCTGAACCGTTCGCCGACCGAGCTTTACCGGATGCTGGACCGCTTGGCGCGCCGGGGCTATGTGTCGCGTCAGGGAGATACCTATGCGCTGACGATGAAGCTGTTTTTGCTGGCCCATCTGCGCCCCCCGATCCGTCGTCTGGTCAGTCAGGCCATGCCGCAGATGCGCCGGTTCACCAATACGGCTGAACAAGCCTGCCATCTGGTCAAATATGACCGGGGTGATCTGGTGGTGATCGCGCAGGTCGAGGCCCCCGGCTATTGGGGCGTGACCATCCGGGTGGGTGCGCAAATCGGGTTGGTCAATTCGGGGTCTGGCCATGTGATCCTGGCTTTTGCATCTGCGGAAGAACGCGCGCTGATGTTTGAAGAACACGAACCCATGCCCTATGAAGTTGCGCCGCCTGACCTGGACCAGCGCCTAGCCGATGTGGCCCTGCATCGTTATGAGGCGATGCAAAGCCAGCAAACGCCAACGGTCTGGAACCTTTCGGTGCCCATTATGGGGCCGAACGGAACGGTACTGGCGGCACTGACCTGCCCCTTTGTGCGCCGCCTTGAAAACCCCGACGCGCCCGACCGCGACCAAGTGCTGGCACTTTTGCGGGACGCGGGCGACGAATTGTCAATGAATTCGGCAGTATCCTGAAGTCGCCACAGGGTTTGGACCCTAGCCCCGGTCGCTGCATCGGGCGTTTTATTGGCCATTTCTTTCGCCCGATGGCAGATTTGGACTTGCGGGACACTTCCATAAATGAAAAGATTATTTACCAACGAAAGCCAATATGATCGCCAATAGCGGCGAAAGATCGCGCCGAGGAGAGAGCGACGTGACACAGACCGAGGCCGTTTTGCCGCTTGATGGGTTGATCGTGCTGGACATGAGCCAGTTTCTGTCAGGCCCCTATTGCTCGCTGCGCTTGGCCGACATGGGCGCGCGGGTGATCAAGATCGAGCGACCCGATGGCGGCGATCTGTCACGCAGTCTGTATCTGTCTGATACCGAAATTGGCGGCGATTCAACGATTTTCCATGCGATCAACCGGGGCAAGGAAAGCCTTGCAATTGATCTGAAAAAGCCGGCCGATCTTGCGGCTCTGCGCAAACTGATTACCAGCGCCGATGTGCTGATCCAGAATTTCCGCCCCGGCGTGATCGAACGGCTGGGGTTGTATTATGACGCGGTCAAGGCAATCAACCCCCGGCTGGTCTATGCCTCGATCAGCGGTTACGGCGACGAAGGCCCTTGGGTTTCCCGCCCCGGCCAAGACCTTTTGGCACAGGCGCGGTCTGGCGTGATGTGGTTGAACGGCGACGAAGATCAGGGGCCGGTGCCCTTTGGTCTGGCGATTGCCGATATGCTGGCGGGGGCGGCGTGTTGTCAGGGTATTCTGGCGGGCCTTGTGCGGCGCGGCATTTCAAACCAGGGGATGCATGTGCAGACCAGCCTGATTGAGGCTTTGGTTGATTTCCAGTTCGAAGTGTTGACCACCCATCTTAACGATGGCCGCCGCCTGCCGAAACGATCTGATTTCCGCAGCGCTCATGCCTATCTTTCGGCGCCTTACGGGGTTTATCAAACCGCTGACGGCTGGCTTGCCATTGCAATGACGCCGCTGGCAAAGCTGGCGGGACTGATGCAGATCGACGGTCTTTCGCCCTATCTAGACGACCCGAAACTGGCATTCACCCAGCGCGATACCATCAAACGGCTGATCGCCGAACAGGTCGTCACCAGGTCGGTTGACGATTGGCTTTCGGTGCTGGAGCCTGCCGATATCTGGTGCGCGCGGGTGATGGATTGGGCCGCCCTGCTGGAATCCGAAGGGTTCCGCACGCTGGACATGCTGCAAACCGTCACGCGCGCCGATGGTGTGTCGATCGAAACCACCCGCGTACCCTTGCGCCTCAACGGCCAACGCCCTGCGAACACGGCGGCGGCCCCGCTGATCGGCGCGCATTCCGCCGCGATCCGTGCGGAGTTCGGGCTGTGACCCGGCTGAAGGGCATGACGTGGAGCCACCCGCGCGGCATTGATCCGATGGTCGCCTGTTCGGCAATCTGGGCGCAGAAAACGGGGGTGCAGATTGATTGGGAAAAGCGGTCCTTGCAGGATTTCGAGAGCTTTCCGGTCGAAGAACTTGCCCGCGCCTATGATCTGATCGTGATTGACCACCCGCACGTTGGGCAAATCACTCAGGAAGGCTGCCTTGCGCCGCTGGACATCCCGGGCCGTGAGGCCGAGCGTGCCGCGCTAAGCGCAGGTTCCGTCGGCGCAAGCTATCCCAGCTATTTCTGGCGCGATCACCAATGGGCCTTTCCGATTGATGCCGCAACCCAGGTGCTGGCATGGCGGCCCGATCTGCTAGAGGCCCCGCCAACGTCTTGGGCCGAAGTCGTGACGCTGGCCCGCCAGGGCCGTGTGCTGCTGCCGCTGCGCCCGCCGCATTCGCTGATGTCGTTGTACACTTTGGCGGGCAATCTGGGCGTGCCGTGCAAGGTTACGGGCGATGCGCTGATTGACACCGTGGTTGGCACCCAAGTGTGGGACATGCTGCGCGAGATTGCCGATCTGATCGACCCCGCCTGCGCGCAGATGGACCCGATTGCGGTGTTTGAGGAAATGGCTCGGTCCGGTTCAAACATTGCCTGTGCGCCGCTGATCTATGGCTATGTGAACTATGCCATTCCCGGTTTCCGCCCCAACCTTATCCGCTTTGCCGATATGCCTATCGCGGGGCGACATGGCCCGACAGGGTCGGCGCTGGGTGGCACGGGCATTGCGGTTTCGGCATTTTCAAAGGCCAAGGATCAGGCGATTGATTTCGCTTACTGGATTGCCAGTGGCGAGGTT
>JBBQZP010000035.1:0-35049 GCA_038207585.1 Rhodobacterales bacterium
ACCGTTGCCGGGCAACGGATCATCGACCCGCGGCCTGCCATGGCTTTTCGGAAAGACGGGCCGCAGACGCTCCATTTGAACGTCTGTGAGCCAGAAAAGATTGCTCATTATCACCCCCGCCAGTTCGGAAGCTTGAATCACGCAGCCACAAGAGCCTCAAGACCAACAATGGGTCCTGGCTCTAAGAACGGGCGCTTCCCGATTACCCTTATACGCTTGCACAGCCTGACCCGCGCTTTCGGGTGCAGTATCTGATCCTGCGGGGCTGGCAGCAAAACGTCGCCCTTATCAGGACATTGACGCCGAACAGCGCGCCATCGAGGCCGAAGCCCACCCGATGTCGCGCAACGGCGCAAAATTCATGAGCAAAGGCGCGTCCGGTTTCAATCCGCTTTACAACTGTTTCTCTAGGCGTTCGGCCGAAACGGGGAAACGGCGCGGGCTTCCATATGCCTTGGAAATAGTTCTGAAATTTCAGAACACGCGCCCGCAGTGGCAGATCAGCACGTAGATGTTCATGATCATTGGTCTCCCGCACGACAATTCTATGGATGTCCTGCTGGTGGCGCTTCGCCTTGATGGCAGCGCCGAACACATGCGCAATGCGGCCGCGTTCCGATTGCGCGAAATGCCCAAACATGCGCTGCACAAAGGACTGTCGGTGGATCAGGGCTTTTACATCAGGGCAAACGGGGATCTGCAGGGCGCACTGCGGGGGCGCTGAACGATGGTCATTGTTGACGAAAACCTGCGTGTGGAAGAGGTTCCTGTTGCCCCTGTCGTGACGCTTGTGGACACTCCGCTCTGGAACCAGCCCTGTGGATCGACCCGCGTCCTAAAACGCTGGTCCGAGGTCCGGTCCGGCGGCATGCGACATGGACGTATCTGACTGTTGATGCTGTCTTGCGAAAGCACACCGTCGGGGTGTTCGACCTTGATACGCTTGATCTGCCTTTTCAGCGGCAATGCCGCCATCGAATATGCGTAAACCGCACCATATCTTGTGGATCTGACCGGTACGGAAAACGGTCCGACCCGGTTCCACAAGTCTTTCTCTTCAGAACACTGGGCGGCGAGGATGCGGTACTTGCCGCGCGCATGCCGGAAGATGACAAATTCGAACGCAATATTTCCGCGCGGGGAGCAGTGGGCATCTGATCCACTATACTATGGCGGAGCAACCGCAAAATGTGCCGACTGTTGGCGAAGGGCAGGTGCATGGCAGCACCAACCCGTGAGGTTGGTGGTCGCTTTAAACAGCTGGGTCAACGGCTGACATCCGCTACGTCCCGGCCAAAGCTGATCTGCACGTCGCCTCCGTCCGTGCCGATGTCGGCAGGCCAGATCGTTCCGGTGTGGCAGGTTCCCTCAAAAACGCGAAACCGGACTTGCAACTGCGCGCCGTCGTGAACACGGGTAAGTGTCCACTCGCCATCCTTGCAATCAAATCCCGCGCTCGCCCGATCGAAGAACGCGGGGTTGTCGCGGCGCAGGGTCAACAGCGCACGGGTCAGTCGCGCCTTGCGCCCGGTAAAGCCGTCTTGTCCGAAAAACCCGTGCAGCGCCGCCAGATCAACCGGCCGGCGGTTATCGGGGTCGGTCAGCGCCAGATGCTCCCCTTCGGCCCCGCGAAAGATGTCGGGCACGCCCGGCATGGTGATCTTGAGCGCGGTCTGGATCATCGACAGACGTTCGCCCACTGCAATCATGCGAGCCAGCGCCGCGGGCGGGTTTTGCGACCATGCGTTCACCATCGCGCGGGCCAGACCGGCAACGCGGGCTTCCGGCGCGGAATCAGGATGGCTCCAGGATGTGATCTCCTTGGCCTCACGCAGCGCCTTGGTCATGTGATCCTGAACGCGTTGCAACAGGTCGGGGTCGGCGGGGTTCCAGATCGCCAGCACGGTTTGCGCCAGATACCATTGCGTGTTGGGATCAACCGCCTGCGCCTCGGGCAGACCGGCAGTCGCGCGCACAAGGGCATCAAAATCGTCGGGCAGATGGGATAGCGCGGCAAGCCGCATCCGCGCATCTTCGGACCGTTTGGTATCATGCGATGAGGTCAGCGTCAGGGTCATCGCGGGCCGGCTTTGCAAGAACCGGTCAAACTGTGCCGGCGTCGCAGACGGCGCGTCGGGGTCGGCGCCAACCTCGTTCGCGGCAAGATATGCGTTCCAGCGGAACGCGGCGGTATCTTCGTGCGATTTTGCCAGAAGTGCGCCTGTTACCTGCTGAAATCGGGTCTGAAACGCCGCCGCTTCCGGCGATTGGGGGCGGGTTATGAACCCTTGCAACAGACGCAGCGCGGTATCGGATCGCAGCCCGGTCGCCGCCACATCTGCCACCTGATCCATCAGGGCAACATCCGCCGCCCGGAACGATGTGGGCGTAAGGTAGGTGCGATAGCGCGGAAATGCGATCAGCAGCGCAATCACCGCCTCGCGCACGGCCTCTTGACCCTGCTCATTGGCCGCCTCGACGGTGGCGCGAATGGCCAGACCGATCAGCTGATGCAATTCGGCGGCCAGATCCTGCCGGATCACCTCGTGTTTCGCGGTGGTGACGGCGGCGTGAAAACCCCCTTCACTCCCTGTGGCCGCATGCCAGCGGGACAGGATTTTCGCATGACCTGCGGGGTCGGTCAAAAGCTGACAGATGGCTTGCGCCGCTTCATACCCGGTAGTGCCCGTGATCGGCCATTCGGGCAGAGCCTCGTCTCCCGTCAAGATTTTCTCGACCCAGACCGGGGTTTCGCCCAGCCGGGTTTTCAGCCGATCCAGATAGGTGGCGGGGTCGGCAAGGCCGTCGATATGGTCGATCCGAATGCCCTGCACCAACCCCTTGTCGACCAGATCAAAGGTCAGGCGGTGCAGGTCGTCGAACACAGCGGCATCTTCCACACGCATCCCGATCAGCCCGGTCACGTTGAAAAAGCGCCGGTGGGTGATGCTGTCGCGCTCCCGCTCCCAATGCGTGAGACGCCACGCTTGCGCATCATGCAATGCGCGGATCGCATCGGGCGAGGTGGCAGCATCACTGCCGGGTGCCAAGGGTATCTGCATGTCCGCCACCTGCATCACCGGGCCATCGGCGGCGGCAGACAGGTGGATGCGACCGGCCTCAAGTGCCACATCGAAAGGTTCGTCCAGAAACGGCAATAAAAGCCGGTCCGACCAGTCGATATCGAAATGCGCGCTGAACCGGCTGGCCTGCCCGTGGCGCAGCACGTCGCGCAGCATCGGGTTTTCCGGCGAAAACGCGGTGTGGTTGGGCACGATGTCCAGAATCAACCCGATCCCGGCCTGTGCGGCCTTTGCCACCAGCGCGTCAATCCCCGCACGTCCGCCCAGCGCGGGGTCGATTTCATTGGGATCGGTCACATCGTAACCATGCGTCGAGCCCGCTTGCGCCGTAAAGATGGGCGACAGGTAAAGGTGGCTGATCCCAAGATCGCACAGATGCGGCAGAAACGTCTCCGCCGCCGCGAAATCGACACCTCCGCGCAATTGCAACCGATAGGTCGCGGTCAACGGCTGAATCATCGCACCTCACCTTTTCCGCAGGATGAGGACAACGGATCAACGCGGACCGGCATCATCCGTTGCGCCGAAGGGCAGTGGTCGCCAGCGCTTCGGCCTCGATTGGGTCGATCAGCGGTTGCGGCAGCACGATCTGGGTGTGGGGGAAGGGAATCTCGATCCCGCGCGCATCCAGCACCTCTTTGACCACTTCGGTATAGCGCCGCCCGACGGCCCATTGCTTGCCGGGTTGCGTCTTGATGCGGGCGCGCACCACCACGGCACTGTCGGCAAGGGCGATGACGCCCTGCATGTCCAGATCGTCCAGAATGACATTAGCCGGAAACTCGGCGCGCACCGTGTCGAACGCCTCGCGCATCGCGTCTTTCACACGAGGCACCTTCTCTTTGTAGGCCACACCGATCTCGGCCACATGGAAGCTGAAATCGCGGGTCATATTGGTGACCGTATCGACAGATGAAAACGGCACGATATGCGCGGCACCGTCCAGAGTGCGCAGCGTGACTGATCGCAGCGTTACCTTTTCTACCCCGCCAGTGATGCCTGCCACGCCCACGACATCGCCTTCGTTGATCGCATTCTCAAGCTGGATGAACACGCCGTTTATGATGTCTTGCACCAGCTTTTGCGCGCCGAACCCGATCGCCAGACCCACCACACCAGCCCCCGCCAGAAGCGGGGCCACGTCGATGCCGATCTGCGACAGAATGATCATGGTGGAAAACACCGCGAACACGATTGCCACTGCGTTGCGCAGCAAGGCAAGCAGCGTGCGCGACCGGGCCGACACCGGGGCATCCCCCTGCCGCGTCAGGCGCGTGTCGATCCACGCGGCCAGCATCGACCAGACAAGCGCCGCCAGAACCGCCACCAGAACCGCCGAAGCGATACTCCACAAGGCGGCACCGCCCCGGTCGGCAAGCAACGTGGCGGCGTCAACCCAGCCCCAGCCCACCACAACCAGCGCGACCGATGCCGCAATCATCGCGGTTGCAACGATATAGCCCACACCAACAGCGATCCGGTCGGCGCGGGGGGAAAAGTGGACAAGACTTTGCCCAAGACTATCGGGCAGGGGCGCGCGCAGGGTCGGCGCGCGGTTGATCAGGCGCAAGGCAAGGGTGATCAGACCGACGGCAACAAGCGAATAAAGCGTGCCTTCCAGCATGATATCACCCAGATCGTCAGGGCGTCTGACCGCGACCTGCCACAGATAAAAAACATAGAACCCCGCCAGATACGGCAGGACCCGGCGGATGACGACCTGCACGCCGCGCACCAATGACCCGCTGCCGCCGGCGTCCGCGTGATCCTGCGCTTCCGGCCATCCGGCCCGCGCGATCCGCAGAACACGGACAATCCGCACAATGCCATAAAGCGCCAGCCCGGCTGCCACGGTGGCGATCACGCTGCGCAGCGGGCCAACCACACCCGTCGCCCCCCACTGCCGCGTCAATGGCAGCACGAACAGATAGCCAAGGACCACCAGCGCAAGAATGGTGCGCATCCGCCGCAGAATAACGGCCTGAGCCCCTGCGGCAAGCCGTGTTCCGGTGGCTTCGCGGTCGGCGTCGGCGCTGAACAGGATGTGCAGCACGGCAAGACATATCCCCAGCACCAGATAGGCGTTCACAAACAGCACCTGCGACGTGCCAATCCCGTCGCCCTGACCAAAAACGAAAAATGCCAGCAGATACCCGCCGATCCACGTCACCCCAACTCCGATCAGGCGCAGGATCGTGGTGATCGCCACCGCGCGCCATACCCGGTGCCAAGGAGCCGCAATCACAGGGTTCAGCCTGCGCGCAACGGCGGCCACGCCAAGCGCACTTGTCCATGACAGCATCAGGCTGGCAAGGATGGTAAGGCCTAGCGATATCACTTCGGGACTGACGGAAACCGGGTTGGTGACGGCATCAAGACCCACATTGAACAAGCGCCGGAAATCGAACGCGATGGACCGGATGTTGGCCCATCCGTCCCGCGCGATGCCGGCACTGTCCTGCGCCAAAGCCTGCGCAAGGCTGACCGGTTCATCCTGCGGGGCCGCAGCGTCGGTGGCGGTCAGCCGGTCTATCAGAAGCTGGCGTGCGTCTGCGTCTTGCAGCACGACCAGCAGGCGGTCAACAGCTTCGGCCTTGGTCGTGTCGGCTGTAGAAGTTGTGCCTTGCGCAGTCGCAGCCGTCACTGTCAGCAACGCGAGTGCCGTTGCCAAAACCCAAAGTCTGACTCGTTTCTGCATACCGCCCTTTGACCCTTGCTTCGCATCCGAAACGCGGTCGGGCGGCATCTGGTTCCAAATCCGATGCCGAGGGAACCGAAAGCCGAGTTGCGCGTTTCCCGAAATGGCACGGGCATGCAGGACCGTGCCATTGTTCAACGGCGGCATCAGATGATTACAGATTTTTTCCAGACATGGCGCGCGCCAGCTGGTGCACGAGCGGCTGGCCCTGCCGTTATCGGGCCAGCGGATGTGCCGGTATGGTTGTCGCGCAGCACAGCACCGGACGCACAGGATGTGGCCTTGCTGCACGGATTTTTTGAATCGAATGCCATCTGGCGGCGGCTGTCCTTTACCGCCTTTGGCGCACAGGTCAATGCCTTGGCGATGTCGCTGCCAGGACATTACCCCTGCCGGATGGAGGCCGCTGCACTGACAAGGTCGGTGCGGTCCGACGCGCTGATGGATGGATTTGCAGCCGAACTGCGATCACGGTTTTCGGGGCGCAAGGTCCGGCTGATCGGCCATTCCACGGGTGCGCTGATCGCGCTTTCACTGGCGGCGCGGCATCCCGATCTTGTGTCGGACGTGCTGGTGGTGACCGGCCTTTTCAGTGGCCAGCCTGAGGGGCGCTCGCCGCTTTTGCGCACGCTGTTTCGGATTCCATTTCTTGGGTCGGCGCTCTTTCAGTCGCGGCTGCGTTGGTCGCTTTGGTCCAAGGCAAGGTTTGCCACCGAACTGCGGGCATCGATGATGGTCAAAGTTCCAGACCCGGATGTCGCGCAGGATCTGTGGCAGGACCTGCGCAGATCTCGGGTGCCTACGATTGAAGCCTTGGCGCGTTGGCTGTGCGACGTGGACCTGACGGCCGACCTGCGCAGAGTCAATGTGCCGGTTGTGGTCATGGTCGGCAGCCGCGATGTCGTTGTACCACCGTTGCATCAGATTGCGCTGGCAAAGGCGTTGCCTCGCTGCCGCGCTGTGATCCTTGACGCGGGACATCTGCCGATGCTGGAAGCACCCGAGACGTTCAACCGGTTTGTGCAGGGCTGGCTTGCCGAACCTGGCGGGCAATACCCGGCACCAGAACGACGCTAATCCTGCGCGCCGTTCAGCAGATCGCATAGCCGAGCGATCTGCACCGGCTTTTCAAGCAGAGGAATCGAGCTGAACCGAGGTGGCAAGGTATCGCGGGTTCCGCCCGACAAGAATACGAACGGAACCTCTGCCACGACCAGTTCATCGGCAACGCCGAATGACGTTTCCGCACCCAGATTGATATCCAGCACCGCCGCGTGTGGCAACGATACCTGCATCAGGCGAACGGCTTCGGACACATTGCCCGCCGGCCCGATCACCACAAAGCCCATTTCTTCCAATGACATCTGCAGATCAAGCGCCACAAGAAAATTGTCTTCGACCACCAGTACGGATGTTGCCACTGTCATCTCAATCTTCCTGCGAAATGGTAAGCCGCGCGATAAGTCCGGCGGGGTGATACTCGATCTTAGCGCTGCCCTTCGCCGCATGCGTAAAAGTTGATTCGATAAGCCGCGTGCCGAAACCTGTCCGGACGGGCGGCGCCACTCCGGGACCGCCGGATTCGTGCCAGGTCAGGTCTATGGCGCATGCCCCGCTTTTCCAGAAGATGTCGACTTTCCCGTTTGGTACGGACAGGGACCCGTACTTTGCGGCATTGGTCGCCAGTTCGTGCAAAACCAGACCCAGCGCGTGGGCATTATCGGGCGAAAGCGCAACCTCATCGCCCTTCAGGCGCAACTGCCCCGTCTCGGTCCGAGCATGGGGGCCAACCTGGCTTTGCACCAGATCGGAAAGTTTCACGAGGCCGGTGTCGGTGCGGCTAAGAATTTCATGCGCCGCAGCCATCGCCCGCAGACGCCCGGCAAAGGTCGTTTGAAAATCATTGGGGCTTTTGGCATGCCGCATCGTATGTGCGGCCATCGCCTGTATCGTGGCCAGCGAGTTTTTGACGCGGTGGTTCAGCTCTTCGATCAGAATCTGCCGGTGTGCCTCGGATTGTTTCTGGTCAGTCAGATCAACCAGAAAGCTGACGTATTCATCACCCGAGGTTGCAATCTGCGCCGCACTCAGCAGGATCGGGCGGCGCTCTCCGGTCAGACTGCGCAAGGTGTATTCCACCGGCGTGACCCGCCCGTTGCGGAAAAGCCGCGTCGTGATCCGGCGTGCAGCCCCCGCGTGGTCCGCATCAAGATGCTGCTGCCAGCGCCGATCTTCCTGCGCGGCGTCGTTGTCATAACCCAGAAGCTCCAGTGCCGCATCATTGGCCAGCGAGATGGTGCCATCCCTGCGCGACAGAACGATGCCCACCTGCGCAATTTCAAGGATCGTGCGGAACCGCGCTTCTGAGGCCTTAAGGGCCGTCACATCGCGGCTGACCCCCACCATCCGCACCGGACCCTGATCGCCATAAAGATAGGTTCCGCTGGTTTCCACCTCGACAATGCGGCCTGACGGATGCAGCATCCGGTAGGCGCTCGAAAACGGCTTTCCTGATTTCTTTGCCGCCGCGATGGCCGCTTCAACCCGGTCAATATCTTCGGGGTGAACCCGGATACGCCAAAGATCATAGGTTGGTTGCACCGACCCCACCTCGTAACCGCAGATCATATAATAATAGTCCGACCACTCCACGCGGGAGGTCGGAAGATCCCAGTCAAACAAGGCCAGTTTGCCCGATTGCGTCGCCAACTCCAGACTGCGGAGCGAGCTTTTGAGGCTGTTTTCAATGTGCTTGCGCTGGGTAATGTCGACGGCAGAGGGGATAAGGTAGGCGACCCTGCCATCTTCGCCGAAATAGGGCGAAAGCTGAAAATCAATCGTGATCTCGCTGTCGCCCGCAGCGCGCACGTCCACATCATAGCGCACAGACCGCCCCTTGGCGGCCATGCGCATCGCGTCGCGCAGACGGTCCTGACGCGCGGTGTTTCCCGCCCACCAGAAACATTCGTGGAACGGCTTTCCGATAAGGTCGGTCCGGTCCAGCCCCGAAAGGGCGATGGCAGGCTCGTTCGCCTCCAGCAAGATGCCCTCGGGCGACAGAACGCCCACGAACATCACCATCGCATCCATGGTCTTGCGCAGCCGAAGCGCGTTTTCGCGCAGTGCCGCGGCATAACGCTCGCGTTCGGTCACATCCTGGACCGAAACAAGAATCGATGTGATACTGCCGTCGTCACCGCGAAGCGGCACCCACGTCTGCAGCCAGACCCGGTCACCCCCTGCGTCTGAGGGGCCTGCGTCTGAAGAAATTGACCCGCGCATTTCGACTGGGCCCACAGCTTTGCCGGTACGCAAGACCTCGGCCATGATCTTTTCTGCCTGCGGTGCAAATTCGGGAAGCACATCTATAACACGCCGCCCCACGGTTTCGGCAGCCGGCACCCCGTTCACCCGCGCCAGCGCATCGTTGATCCGAAGGTATTCCAGACCGGGCGTCAGTTGTGCCAGACCGATCGGGGCATGGCGATAAAGCGTCTCTATATCGCTTAGCGTTCGTCCGATTCTTTCTTGTGACGCCTCCAGTTCCGCGTTCGACGCCTGCAAGGCTTTGTTCATCGCCTGGAGGTCTTCGTTCGACGACTTCAACTTTTCGTTCGCTGTTTCGAAATCCTGCACCACACGCTCAAGCTCTGCACGGGTGCGCACAAGCTCGGCTTTCAGCTGTTCGACAGGCGCATCCGACAGTGCATCTTTGGTTGTGACGGCCTGTCGCGTCTGTGTGACATGGCGCGACAGTTCCTTTGCCGCCTTGGCGGGAGACGCGATAAGATCGGCGATGCCGGGCGCACGGTTCTTCCGGCCAACCTCCGGCAGGGAATCGTCCTGCACCACAACGCGAAACCCACCCTGTGCCGACACCTGCTTCAGTGCCAGCATCGCGTCGGTATCCATGACAGAAAATGCCACCCCGACCAGCATTTCGCCAAATGCGCGGGACAATGCGTCGACATTGTGCGACATCCGGGCGGCCAAATTGTCTGCTGGCGCGGTATCATCAGTACTGACTCGCAGATTTTGTCGGTCAATCTCAAGTTTCGCCGCAGAAGACACGACAAGCACATCTCCGCGCTTCAGTTCAACCCCATCGGTGGCTGCGGCGACGGACAGTCTGGTCAGGGAGGCGAGATCTGAAGGGTGAGTACCGATGCGCAGATCGCCGGGTCGGTCCAGAATAAGAAAGCAAAAATCGGAGGGGTTCTGCAGGCTGGTCATAAACTCGACGAGTTCACCAGTATCCCCCGGAGGTGCAATCACGACGCAAACGAACGGATCGGTCAAACTGATGTCCTTTTTGTCCAATGCGCACTCGATTCAACCATCCCGAACAGCAAAATGCAAACCAACGTATTTGGTTCCGTCCTGTTCCTGAAAAAATTATTTTCTTTCACAATGCCTATTTTGGCGGCCGGGGCGATCGTGTACCCCGCCCGCCGCTTCGGTCTTGGCTTGCCCGATCAGTGCTCGTGTTCGGGAAACGCTTTCAAATCGTCCTTGGTCATCATTGTAGTGGCATGGACGGTGCCGTCCTCATCGCGCATCACATCCAGACGTGACAGGTCCAGTGCGACGGGTTTTGCGCCGATGCCCAGAAATCCGCCCACATCAATCACCGCCTTGGAGAAAGCGCCGGTGCCGTGCAGATGCGAGATCGTGCCGATTGTCTCATCCTGCGGGCCATAAACAGTGGCGCCGGCAAGGTTGCTTTCGTTCAATTCCTCGGGGTCGAGGCGGGGGTGCAAAGCATGATCCATGATGTCTCTCCTTTTGCTGGATACGAGCCACAGGCTCTGCAGACAAAACCCCCGAACCGGGCGAAAGTTCCTGAAATTGCAAGGGACAGGCAAAGGATCGCCGGTAAACCGGCTTGCATCGGGGACAGTCGATCAAGCGTTGAAAATCATCACCGACTGGCCCGGAACCAGTGACGTTCCATCTTGCGGCACCGGGTCATTTTGCGGCTGTTCCTCGGTTGCAATGCGGCACGCCCACCGCCCCTTCGGAAAGGTGAATTCCGCATCGTCGCCGGCATTCAGGCAAACCAGAAACGCGGCCCCGTCGGGTTGAGTCAGTTTCAGGGCAAAAAGCGAAAGCCCGGCATTGGACCAATCTTCGTCGGTCATCGCGCGGCCTGCCGGATGCAGCCATTCCACCTGCGGCGCGGCCTCATCGCCATCGCCCGGTGCATGGGCGAACCGTCCCTGCGCCAGCCCTGCGTCATGGCGGAAGGTTGCCAGCGCCGATATCAGATCAATCAGGTCCTGCCGCGGTGCGGACCAGTCCAGCCATGCAACCTCGTTATCCTGACAATAGGCGTTGTTGTTGCCGCCCTGCGAATGCCCGATCTCGTCGCCTGCAAGCAGCATTGGTACGCCTTGGCTTATCATCAGCGTGGCCAGCATCGCCTTCATGCGGCGGGTGCGGGCATCCAGAATGGCCTGATCGTCGGTCGGGCCCTCGGCGCCCATGTTGTGCGACAGGTTATGATCATGCCCATCGGCCCCGCCCTCGCCGTTCGCGTCATTATGCTTGGCATCGTAAGATACCGTATCGGCCAGCGTGAAACCATCATGCGCCGCAATGAAATTGACCGAACTGGTCGCCGGTCTGCGTGAGTGATAAAATTGTGTGGGCGAGCCAAGAAGGCGCTGCGCCAACCGGCCCGTCTGCCCCGGATCGCGCCGCCAGAAAGCGCGGATATCATCGCGCGCCTTGTCGTTCCATTCGCGGAACGGCCAGGGAAAGCCGCCAACCTGATAGCCGCCTTCGCCGATATCCCACGGTTCGGCGATCAGCTTTACACTGCGCAAAACCGGGTCTTGCCGGATTGCGTTCAGAAACGCGCCGTCGCGTTCAAACCCCGTGCTTTCGCGACCAAGGGTCGAGGCAAGGTCAAAGCGGAACCCGTCAACATGCATGACCTGAACCCAATAGCGCAGGCTGTCCAGCACCAGCCGCAGCACCATCGGATGCGCCACGTTCAGCGTGTTGTCGGTGCCGGTGGTATCAAAGCTGTGGCGCGGATTTTCGGGCGAGAGCAGGTAGTAAGAGGCGTTGTCGATGCCGCGGAATGACAGGGTCGGGCCCATCTCGTTGCCCTCGGCGGTGTGGTTGTAGACGACATCCAGAATGACCTCGATCCCGGCCTTGTGCAGCCGCTTGATCGCGGCCTTCATCTCGCGCGCCTGACCAGACCGGAGATAAGGCGCATAAGGTGCAAAGAATGCCAGCGTGTTGTAGCCCCAGTAATTCGTCAGCCCCTTTTCCTGCAAATGCCGGTCCTGCGCAAAGAAATGCACCGGCAAAAGCTCAATTGCTGTCACACCCAGACGGTGCAGATGGTCGATCACCGCATCCGACCCAAGGCCCGCGAATGTGCCCCGATCAGCCTCGGGCACTCCGGGGTGAAGCTGGGTCAGGCCTTTGACATGAGCCTCGTAAATAAACGTGTCTTCCCACCGATGCGACAGGGCACGGTCGGCCTCCCAATCGAAATCGGGGTCTACGACCACGGCTTTTGGCATGAATTTCGCGCTGTCACGACCGTCCACTGCCAGATCGTCGCTGCCGATCGGATAACCGAACAGCGCATCATCCCAGACCAGACCACCGCGCAATTCACGGGCATAGGGGTCCAGCAAGAGTTTGGCGGGGTTGAAGCGGTGGCCGTCCTCGGGGGCATGCGGGCCATGCACGCGGTAGCCGTAAACCTGACCCTCACCGATACCGGGCAGATAGCCGAACCAGATGCCGCCCTCATGCGCGGGTAGAGCAAGGCGGTGCAGTTCCGTATTGCCGGTATCGTCGAAAAGGCACAACTCAACCTTCGTCGCATGATCGGAAAAGAGCGCAAAATTCGTACCATCGCCGTCCACTTCTGCGCCCAGAGAAGTGGACCGGGCCTTGGCCATGTCGAACGGTTGTGCTTTTTCCGACGTCGGCCGAAGGGTTTTTTGCATCTAGATCAGGCCCCTTGGGGAAAAGTTGTGAAGCGTAAGTGAGAAAAGCCCTCTCGACCGGACGGCTGCACGCTGCGCCAGCATGTCGGCGGTCACAAGGACCGTGCCGCCATCGGCCACGCGGAACCAACGGCGATCTTCGTCGCGGTCATGGCCGATGGACAGACCTGCCGGAACATGCGCACCCGCCGCAACGATCACCTTGCGCAGACGCGCTCCGGGGGCCACGCGTGCGCCGGGCAGGATCACGTTGCCATCGCCGCTGTGCGATTTCAGCCCGCCTTGGGGGGTGTCACGCCCGGGGCGGGGCAAGGCGCAGGGTGCAGCATCCGCCATGAAGTCAAGCTGCGCCAGACGGTAGGCATCAAGCGTGCCGACATCGCGCCAATAGGGCGCTGCGCTGTCGCAGGTGGCACGCCGGAACACCTGCGCACCGCCCTCATCTACAGCCGCCGGAACTATATCATGGCCGAAGTCGTGCCCTGATGCGGGGTTGCGTGCGTCGTCTTGCAAGCGCCGCCGAAGCCACGCCCAGTCAAACACATAGATCCCCATGCTGACCAGAGCCTGATCGGGGTTGCCGACCATCGCCGGGGGATGCGCCGGTTTTTCCAGAAACCGCGTGATAGCACCCGTGCTATCTGCATCAATCACGCCAAATCCTGCCGCCGTTGCCACCGGCACGCAATCGGCGGCAACGGTGACGCTTTTGCCCGATGCAAGATGGTGCGCAATCATCGGGGCGTAATCCATGTCGTAGACATGATCGGCGGCCAGCACCAGAACGGTCGTGGCACCCGATGCGTCAATCTCGGCGGCGTTGGCATGCACGGCGGCTGCGGTGCCGCAATAGCCGTCGCGATTCCCGGTCACGCGCCGCCCTTCACGCAAGCGCAGGCCTGCAGACGGAAAGCTGCCGCTCCAGACGCCGGCCAGATGATCATGCAGCGTTTCTGGGCGATACTGGGTGGCCACGATCATACGCCGCAACCCCGACCGCACGACATTTGCCATCGTGAAATCGACGATCCGGTGCTGTCCGGCAAAGGGCACTGCGGGCTTGCAAGTGCGCGCTGTCAACTCGTGCAGCCGCGAACCGCGCCCTCCGGCCAGCAGAACCGTCATGGTCTGCGAAACCTCGGGTAGGGGTAGGGATGGGCCGGCGAGTGGCATCGTTCTGCTCCGTCAAGGTGTGCCTGAAAAACGCAGATGGGGCCAATTGGTTCCCTGTTAAACCGCTTAACGCTGCAAGGTGACGGCAATCGAAAAGCGGTCGTGCGCCGTATCACCTATGCCGAACATTGGCTCGGAAACAGCGGGCGTTTCACTGTGCGCAGCCCCTAGCGAAAGCCAGACTTCTACCGTTCCATCCCGGTATGGCCAGCGTATATGCAGATTGCGCGGGCCGGTCTGCCGGGCCGAGGCGCGACCCGCCGTGCCCGACCGATAGACTGGCAACAGTCGGGTCCGGCGCAGCGTCAGAAGCTGGCGCGTCAGATCAAGCCAGCCCCGCGCCCGGCCATCATCGGCCCAGCCAAGGCGCGAGATGTCGCGTTCCGCCGCACTGGTCGGATCGGGCAGGTCTTCGGCGGCAAAGCCGGTAAAGGCCGCCATTTCACGCCGCCGCCCATCACGGACCATGCGCCCCAGTGGGCCGTCGTAATCGGAAAAATAGCGGAACGGGGCCGTTTCCCCCCGTTCCTCGCCCATGAACAGCATCGGCGTCGCCGGACTGGTCAGCAACAGCGCATGAGCCACCCGCGCCGCATCATCCCCGACCAGCGATACCAGCCTTTCGCCCATCGCCCGGTTTCCCACCTGATCATGGGTCTGGTTGGCGTTGACAAAGAAATCCTGCGGCAGATGCGCCGAGGGCTGGCCTTGCCGCACGTCCTGCCCCTGACCCGCAAAGCCTTCGGTCAAAGCGCGCGCCAGATCGCCCAAGGGATCAGCAGCGAAGGGGGCATAATACCCCTCTGCCTCTCCGGTCAGCAGGACGTGCAGCGCGTGGTGGTAATCGTCGTTCCACTGGCCGTCGATCAGATCCTGTTCGCGCAGTGACGCATCGTTACGCTCATCCTCGGTCACCAGATGGATGGGCCGGTTGAATCCGGCGCTGCGGATGGATTGCGTGACTTCCTTTAGAATATGGGGATCACTTTTGTCGTGCATCTGGTGCACGGCATCTATCCGCAGGCCGTCAAGCCGGTAATCCGTCAACCACATCAGGGCACATTCGGTGAAATAGCTGCGCACGCCGGGGCGTTCAAACGCGAAACCCGACCCCCAGGGCGTTGAAATCGAGCCGGTGAATTCGGGAGTATAGGCCAGAACGGCTGCATCCTGCGGCCCGAAATGGTTGAACACCACATCCAGCAGCACGCAAAGCCCAAGCGCGTGGGCCCGGTCGATAAAGGCGCGCATCTCGTCGGGCGCGCCATAGGCGGGGTGCGGGGCAAAGGGCAAAACCCCGTCATACCCCCAGCCGAACCGGCCCGGAGCATGGGCCACCGGCATCAAGTCGATCGCCGTGATGCCCGCGTCGGCCACTTCCTGCAGCTTGTCCATTGCTGATCGAAATGTGCCTTGCGGTGTAAAGGTGCCGATGTGAACCTCCAGGATCACCAGATCGCGCCACGGTCTGCCACGCCAGTCGGTCTGCCAAGGGTACGCGCCGGGGTCGTGCAGTACCGACGCGCCGTCAATCGCCCCCGCCTGCGCGCGTGCCGCCGGGTCGTGCATCTGCACGCCGTCAACGGCAAAGCTGTAGCGGTTGCCCACATTCGCCCGCGCCTGAGCTGTCCAGAACCCGTCACCGTCCTGCACCATCGCCAGTTCGTGCCCCGCCACCAGCGCCGTGACCTGATGCGCCGAAGGGGCCCAGAGGTGCAGCGCCCAGTCGTCCGGCCCCAGCCGGATCGCCCCCCATCGACAGTCGGCGGGGGCTAAAGCTGCGACTTTGGCTTTGTCTGTCAAGGTGGCGCTCCTTTCGCTAGATCGTCGGCTTGCATAGCAGAACAGCGCAGGCACGGCACCGGTTCCGGCTTTGACCAGTGTGCAATCCTGCCCTTTTGGCCAAAACTCGGAACTTTGCGCGATCCGTCTGCGTTCTGCCCCTCAAGGGCAAACGCAATTCAGACTTTGGAGACGGTCATGTATCGGACACTTATCGCGGGCATAATTATTTTAGTCGGGCTGGCGCTTGCGGGCCTTGGCGGCTGGCTTGCTGCGGTCGGCGGATCATGGGCCTATCTGGTGATCGGGCTTGGAATGATGATCTCGGGAGCCTTGGTCTGGTCGCGGCGCCCGGCCGGAATCTCGCTTTACGCGGTGGTGGTGCTGGGCACGTTTATCTGGGCGATTGCCGAGGTGGGTTTTGACTGGTGGGCGCTTTCGGCGCGCGGGTCACTGCTGGTGATCATTGGCTTGCTGCTGTTGCCGGTCGGCTTTGCGGCGGCGCAGCGGCGGAACGGGGCCACGCAGCTACCATCGCAGCGCAGACAGGGCCCGGCACTGGCGCTGTGCGTCGCACTTGTGCTGTGCGCGGGGGGTGGTGTCTGGGCGATGTTCAACGATCCGCATGATCTGACAGGCTCGATCCCCGAGGATCGGATGTCGGCTGCCGGGACCACATCGCCCGATGTTGCCGATGGCGACTGGGCGTCTTACGGGCGCACGCCGGCAGGTCAGCGCTATTCACCGCTGACCCAGATCACGCCGCAGAACGTGGCCAGTCTGCAACCGGCCTGGACGTACAAGACCGGCCAGATCCGGGGCGACAAGGACCCCGGCGAGACGACGTATGAGGTAACGCCGCTGGTGGTCGAGGATACGATGTATATCTGCACGCCGTTTTCGACCGTGATCGCCCTTGATCCGGTGACCGGGGCCGAGAAGTGGCGCTTTGATCCCGATCTGAAAGAGCCGCCGAAACAGACCACCCAGCACATGACCTGTCGTGGCGTGTCCTATTTCGACGGGCGCGGTCTGGAACCCGATGTAGCGGCCGCCGATGCCGCCCCTGCCGCCGCAAGCCAGCCCGAAACGCTGACCCCCGCCAGCGCGGAGGAGGTGACGACGCAAGCCGCAGGCGTGCCGCAGAACGTGGTGACAGGGCAAGCCACCGAGGGCGCACCCAACCCTGTGGTGAACCGCGAAGCCCCCGGCACGCCTAACCGCGCACCGGACTGTCTGCGCCGGATTTTCGTGCCCACGTCGGATGGCCGCCTGATCAGCATCGGTGCTGAAACCGGCGAGATCTGCGCGGGCTTTGGCGGCGCGGACGGCACCGTGAACCTGTGGGCCAACATGCCCAATGTGACGCCGGGATCGGCCTATTCCACTTCGCCCCCTGTGATTACCGACCGGGTGGTGATCGTGGGCGGCACGGTGAATGATAACGTCTCGACCACCTCACCCTCGGGCGTGATCCGGGGCTACGACATCTGGACGGGCGCGCTTTTGTGGAACTTTGACTCCAAGCGCCCCGAAGCGCTAGCCCCGATTGCCGATGGCCAGACCTATTCAGAAAACGCGCCCAACAGTTGGAGCGTATCTTCCTATGATCCGGCGCTGAACCTTGTCTACATCCCGATGGGCAACCAGTCGCCAGACCAATACGGCGCAAACCGCAGTGCGGAGGTTGAGAAATATTCAGCCTCCGTGCTGGCGCTGATTGCCGATACGGGCGAAGTGAAATGGGTGTTCCAGACCATGCACCACGATTTGTGGGATATGGATGTGCCCGCCCAGCCCAGTCTGATCGACCTGACAATCGACGGCGAAACCGTGCCCGCACTGGTGCAGCCCACCAAACAGGGTGAGATTTTCGTGCTGAATCGCGAAACCGGCGCGCCCGTTTTGCCAGTGCGCGAGGTTCCAGCCCCGCAAGGTGCCGTGCAGGGGGATTTCACGGCCCCGACGCAGCCCGTGTCGGCGATTTCGTTTGAGCCGCCAATGCTGCGCGAAGCCGACATGTGGGGCGCAACCCCGATTGATCAGGCGCTTTGCCGTATAAGTTTCCGCCAGCTTGACTATCGCGGTCGCTTCACCCCGCCCAGCGAGAAGGGCGCTATCGTTTATCCCGGCAATTTCGGCGCGTTCAACTGGGGCGCAGTGGCGGTTGATCCGGCCCGTCAGGTGATGTTCGGTATGCCGGTCTATCTGGCCTTCACGGTACAGATGGTGCCGCGCGACGATACCGGATCGCGGGTTGTGACTGCCGACGGCGAGCCGGTGTTCAACGAAAACTTCGGCGCGCCCTATGCGGCAAAAATGGGCGCATTCCGCTCGCCCGTGGGGCTGCCCTGCCAACAGCCGCCCTGGGGCTATATCTCGGCGGTCGACCTGACCACCGGCAAGACAATCTACAAACTGAAAAACGGCACGGTCCGCGATCTGTCGCCCATCCCGCTGCCCTTCAAGATGGGCGTGCCGGGCATCGGGGGGCCGATCATCACTGCGGGGGGCGTGGCCTTCCTGTCGGGCACGCTGGATTACTATGTGCGCGGCTATGATCTGCACAACGGAGCCGAGGTCTGGCGCGCGCGACTGCCTGCCGGGGGGCAGGCAACCCCCTCGACCTATCTTGGGCGCGACGGGCGGCAGTATGTGGTGGTGGTTGCGGGTGGGCACGGGTCAACCGGCACAAAGGCGGGCGATTCCATTATCGCCTATGCGCTGCCGCAGAACTGAAGCCATCTGCGCCGGGACGTGCAGCCCCGGCGCTGTGATGCAAAATGGTGCAGCATCAACATCGGCAGGCGGAACATTTGCCCACACCGTGGGTTGTAAAACTGTTCGTGACGACAATCGCGTCGCCGGACATTTCAGACGTCGGTCGCGCCCGGGCCCTTGGCGCACGATCGACATTCAGGCGGTGCCTGGCATCGCACTCATCAGCAAAAGCAGGAGGGTTCCCATGTTGGACGAACATCACACCGAAAAAGATCACGACGACACGCACCGCCGCATCGCGCAGCGCGCGCATGAAATATGGATGCAGGAGGGCTGCCCCGACGGCAAGCAAACCGAACATTGGGTCAGGGCGGAATCCGAAGTCGCAAACCCCGCGCCACTGGTTGCGGCAGAGCCCGGCGAAAGCACCGGACAGAACGCGGATGCTGCCGGTCAGCCAGCAGCGAAATCCGCAAAGTCGAGAAAAACTGATCGCGGTTAAGCGCGAAGCCATTGACCAAAAGGAAAACGCCGGATCATCAATCCGGCGTTTTTTCATGTCTGATGCCGGGTTGATCCGTTTTTGGCGGTCGCAATCGTAACGATGCGTGCAGAGGAACTGAACTCTGCACCGGGATCACGGCATGAAAAAGGGGCCGCGCATGGCGGCCCCAATTCAGTGTCAGCTTAGCTGCCGAAAGATCAGCTTTTCCATTCCGGCATGGCTTTAAGCTCTTCTTCCGAGTAGTCGACATAAACGACGATATCATCGCCATTGTCGCCCTCGGACCGGATGTCGATCTGGTCCATCGACAGGGACACCGGGCGTTCGCCCAAGCCCAGCCAGCCGCCCACGTCGATGATGACGTTGTCGACCTTGCCGTCATCGGTCAGCACAAGCTGGCTGATTTCGCCAACCCAGTCATCCGATGCGCCATAGACGCGCGCGCCGGTCAGATTTTCAGCAGTAAGCATCTCGGGTGCGGCTGCTGCCATTCCTTCACGGTCAGGGCGGGCCATCGTGTCGCCGCTTTGCGTGGTCGTGGTGTCGCTGATCCCGCCTTCGGCGGCTGGGGCAGCGGCCTGATCGGTGCCGGTGGCATCCATCGCTGCATTACCCGTCTGATAGGTATCAAGCGACCGATAGCCTTCGCCTTCCATCGCGTCACGGTTGTATTCATCCGTCGCCTCAAGCCGGGTACGATCACCGGTGTAGACCACGAAATACGCCCCGTCCTCATCGGAGTCGGGCACGAATTGCAGGTCGGTCAGCGCGACATTCACATTGCGCTCACCCATACCAAGGAATCCGCCTGCATCCACGACGATGGACGAAACACCACCTTGCGCGTCGATCATCACGTCGCCGACTTCACCGACGTTGTCCCATGTATCGGGCGCGTCTTCGATGCCCGCCGTCATGTCAACATTGGCATCAGGAGCAGTGCCTTCACGCTGGATGTAGACGTTTTTCCCGACCAGCGTTTCAGCGCTCATATCCAGCGAGCCTGCGCTGAACATCGGCCCGTTTGCCGTTGCGTTGGGTTCGGTCATCGTGGTGCCGCCGGTCGTATCGGTTCCGGTGGCGGGGTCCGTCGACTGGGCAACAGCGGGAATGGCCATGCACGCAGCGATGGCAGTTGTCATGAGAAACTTTTTCATCGTGTGTCCTCCTTAAAGGCTCTGACGCAGCCGGGTATGACTGCGCCCTCATGCCCTTAAAACATCCGACACGGCGGCCCGGTTCCCGGCTGTGCGCCAATTTCCTGCGCGTTTCAGCATCACGTTGCGTGACCCTGTGGCGACTCAAGGACCTTGTCCAACGTCGGACACGACCAGTAATCAATTTTTTAATCATAGGCTTAACCGTGAGAAGCACGGATGCACACAGGGTCAAATTCGGGCGACGTGCTGCTGTGGCCCATTTCGATACGATGGAACCGGCTGCCCTCCACCGGGTTGACCGGGCAGAGCTTTCAGCAAAGGAATTCCCCATGACGGACCGCGACACCCTGAAACGAAATCCCGAAGAAGCCGTCTTTGACATTTTGTCTGACACCCGCGTCGGCATGCTGGGTGTGGAGGGAAATGGCCAGCACCTGCAACCTATGACCCATTTTGCTGATGCAGAGTCGGCGTCGGTCTGGTTCATCACCTCGCGCCAGACCGATCTGGCGAAATCGGTAGCATCGGGCCAGCCCGCACAGCACTGCGTGAGCAGCAAGGATCAATCGGCGTTTGCTTCGCTGACGGGCACATTGCAGCAGATCGAGGATGACGCAAAGCTCGAAGAGCTATGGTCGCCCGTGGTTGCCGCCTGGTTTCCCGAAGGTCGCAAAGACCCCGACGTCTGCCTTTTGCGCCTGAAACTGGATCAGGCGGCGATCTGGGTCGCTACGTCCAGCGCGCTGAATTTCGGGTTCGAGATTGCCCGCGCGAATCTGGTTGCGGATCATCAGCCAGATGTCGGCGACCACGAAATTGTCCGCTTCGGATGAGGTGGGCCGCGCAATCTGAGATTGTTGCTTGCAGGATGGACCGCCCGGACTTGGCCGCTCATCCATCCGGGTTTTCTTGCGGATGGGGAGTAGTCAGCCATTCAGGCTGAATTGCGGGGATCAACCCTTGTCCAGCATCCGGGATGCGGCGCCAAGATCTGTCGTAAGCGCGGCAAGCGCATCCGCACGCTCAGTGGCACCGCTTGACCGCAGAATATGCGCGGGGTGAAGGGTGATAAGCACCGGGGTGCCGTCGGGCAGATGCTCGATATTACCGCGACGCGATAGAATGTCCTGTCCGTTCCCCGTTAGAGCCAGCGCTGCCGTTGCCCCCAGTGCCACAATCAATCTCGGTTTCAGAAGTGTCCGCTCCATCTCTAGCCACCAACGGCAGGCCGTCACCTCACCCGCCGTTGGCCGCATATGGATGCGGCGTTTGCCCTGCGGCCGAAATTTGAAATGCTTGACCGCATTGGTCACATATGCCGCCTGTCGCGACAAACCGGCTTGCGCAGCGCAGGTATCGAACATCTGCCCCGCCGGGCCGACAAAGGGACGCCCGGTCAGATCTTCCTGATCGCCCGGCTGTTCGCCTACGATCATAAGCGCTGCGTCCACCGGCCCTTCGCCGACAACGCCCTGTGTTGCACAGGCACCGATCGGACAGCGGCGGCAGGCATCGACATCGCGCTTCAATCCAGCCAGACCGTCTTGCGGCGCCTCTGGCATTGGTGCCGCAATGATCCGCGCCAGATGCGCGGGCGGAATCGAAGGATGCGCGGCCTGCATCGCCTGCGCCCGTGCCTGTGCCGTGCGGATCAGGCCGGGTATCAGATCGGCCTCGGGCAGGTTCTTCCAGTATTTGCGCGGCATCTCTGATGTCATCGCCGAAATCATCAGCCGCGCCGGGTTGAAGATATTGGCGTAATAGGTGCGCCAAAGCGTATCCGTGGCATCCGGGGGCGGCGGCGAAACATCTGTCGTGATCTCATGCGTCAGATCACCTGCCACAAACCGTGCAGTCACGTCCGGCGTGGCGATGACCCAATCCATGTCGCCGAACCGGCGCGCGAAAAAGGTGCTTGCGGCCTCGGTGATGCAATGATCGGGTTCGAACCACGCCACGAAAGCGCGGCGGGGGCTGGAGGGCGTGGTGACATCGCGGAAACGCACAAAAGCATGCATCTTGTGGATGTCACGCTCCACCGCCTTTTTCTGGCCCAGCAATCTGTGCAGGGCAGGGTCCGACCGGTCGCCCCAGCGCAGATCACCCCGGCCCAGCCGCAGGATGATGTCATAGGCGCGGGTAAACCGCTGTGGGTCGCGGTGCAAAAGCGCGGTCTCGATGCCGGAAAGGGCTTCGCGCGTCAGGTGCAAAGGATGGGCGCGCCCGATCGTGGGTTTGCCCGGCCCGTCGAACAGCCCCGGATCAGTCGGCCCGACCGACCAGGACACGGCTTCAGCCGGAACCCCCTGTGCGGCAAGACCGCGTGCCGCGTCGCGCCACGCAGCAACCGTTCCCAGCCTTGGCAGTGCAATCACGCGCATCACAGCAGACGCAGTTGTTCCGGCGCGGGCGCAAACCGTTGTCGCAAGCGTTCGTCATCGGGCAGTGCGCGCGGGCTCCACCCCGGCAGGGTGATGAAAGGCTGGGCGTGCCGCAAAACGCAACCGATGCGCACAAGGTCTTCGTAACGGATCGTCCGGTGCCTCCGCGCATCCAGAATACGCTGAACCGACCGGGTGCCAAACCCGGGCACCCGCAGCAAAACCTCTTTCGCGGCCGTGTTCACATTGACCGGAAACATCTGCCGGTGTGCCAATGCCCATGCCAGCTTTGGGTCAACCTCCAGATCAAGCATACCTGACGGAGGAGCTATTTCGTCGGCATCAAAGCCATAAAACCGCATCAGCCAGTCGGCTTGATAAAGCCGGTGTTCGCGCTGCAAGGGGGGAGCCACAAGGGGCAGGCGGGCAGACGCATCGGCAATCGGCGAGAACGCGGAGTAATAAACCCGCCCCAGACGGTACGACGCGTAAAGCTGCGACGATTGTGCCAGTATCTGCGCGTCATTGGCCGCATCCGCGCCCACGATCATCTGGGTGGATTGGCCCGCAGGCGCAAACCGCCGTGCCTTGGTGCCGCGGTGGGAGGTGTCGGCTGCCGCCTCGCGCCTGCTGCGCACATCAGCCATCGCGCGGCGGATGGTTTGAGCGGATTTTTCCGGGGCCAACGCTTCCATCGCCTGTTCCGTCGGCAACTCTACATTGATGGACAGACGATCCGCCCAGCGCCCCGCCTCTTCTATCAGTTCGGGCGCGGCATCGGGAATAGTTTTCAGATGGATATAGCCCCGAAAATTCTCATCTTCGCGCAATGTCCGGGCTATACGCACCATATCGGCCATCGTGTCATCGGGCGACCGGATGATCCCCGACGAAAGGAACAGGCCTTCGATGTAATTCCGCCGGTAAAATTCGATGGTCAGGCGCACGACCTCCTCCACCGAAAACCGCGCCCGTTCGACCCGACTGGACGCCCGGTTGATGCAGTAGACACAGTCGTAAATGCAAAAATTCGTCATCAGGATTTTCAGCAGCGAAATGCAGCGTCCATCCGGCGCATAGGCGTGGCAGATGCCGCTGCCGCCGGAAGACCCAAGACCAGAGCCATCGCGGGATTGTCGACGCTCGCCCCCGGACGAGGCGCAGGAGGCGTCGTATTTCGCGGCATCTGCCAGAAGTGCCAGCTTTTCGGTGAGGGTGCGCTTTACCATACGTTCACTATATGTTCCGATTCGGGAAAGTTCAAACCCCAAGCCGCCCCTGCGACATTTTTGGCCAAATTTTGTGCCGCTTACGGCCAAAGACATGGGTTGCGCTGTGCGCATCGCCTGACCGGGTGGTGGAGTGGCTGGCGCGGGTGGAAAAATACAAAATCAACTGCAACCAAATGCACCGGGACTGCGTTGGCTTGAGTAGGGCAGTAACCGATCCGGCCGTGACACGGCAACGCGCCCTGTCTTGGCGTTAAATCGGCAGGATGGGCAGAAGATGACGTCGGCACAGTTCAATCATGCAGCAAAGGTTACATCCGACGCGAAACCGCAGTTTTCAGCATTCGCAGCGATGCGCAGACTGATCGGGAAGGCGCGTGGTGTTGCCGACAAGTCCCGACAGAAATGTAGCAGTGAGCAATGAGCGCGGATTACTTTGGCCGCGCACCCTGTTGAGTCTGGCCCGTACAAATTGTTTTCAACATAAAGGATTTCTCACTTGATCGCTGTGCCAGATGAGTTTGAACCGCTTCTCGCGCTTGGGTTTATCGCAGGGCTTTTTGTCCTTTTCGTTCTGGAGCGGTATCCGCCCGAGGTTGCGGCAAGCGGAGTCGCGGCCCTGTTTCTGATCTTTGGTCTGGTCAAGCCCGATGCGGCACTTGCCGCGTTTTCAAACCCCGCACCTTTGACGATTGCCGCGATGTTCGTCATTTCGGGCGCTCTGGTGCGGACCGGGATGCTGGATGCGCTGGCAGGTCTGTTGATGAAAGCGGCCGACACCTCGCCCAAACTGGCGCTGGCAGGGTTTGTGCTTGGCACGATGGCGGTGTCAGCCATTGCCAACAATACGCCGGTCGTTCTTGTGCTGATCCCGGTGGTCATCCGGCTGTCGCAACAGTTTGGCATCGCCGAGACGCGCACTCTGATCCCGCTGTCTTACATTGCGATTCTGGGCGGCACGCTGACGCTGGTGGGCACATCAACCAATCTGCTGGTCGCAGGTGTTGCTGCGCGCGAGGGGGTGGAGCCGTTCTCGATTTTTGACGTCACGCCCGTGGGGCTGGTTGTGGCCAGCGTGGGCGTGGTAGCCCTGATGATCCTTGGCCCGTATCTGCTGCCCCGCCGGGGGTCGGACGGTTTAACGCGGGCGATTGACGATCCGATCTATCTGACCGAACTGCGCGTCGCCCCGACGTTTGACGGAATCGGCAAGGCCATCAAGGATATTGCCGTGCTGAACCGCGTCGGGCTGGAACTTGTTGCCTTGCGCGAACAGGGACAGTTACGGCGGGCCGACCTGCCCGAAACCATTCTGACGGACGGCATGACATTTGTTGCCCGCGCCGATATGGCAGAGCTGCTGACGCTGAAAGATACCGACGGCATCATCATCGGCGTCTATCGCGGCAATGTTCGCACGCCTCCGGATGACGATCTGATCGTCGGTCAGGCCATGGTCAAACCCTCGCGGCGCAAGACCGAGGGCCGGATCGCCTCGATCGGGCTTTTGCAGGGTGACGGCATGCGCATTCTGGCGGCTTACCGCCCCGGTCATCAATTCGGCCCCGATCTGCAGCGCGCCACGTTGCGCCCGGCAGATGTGTTGTTGCTTGAGGGCACGAAGGATGGCTTCGGAAAGCTGGAACGCTCGGCCGATCTGGTGCCGCTTGGGTTGCCGCAGGCGCGATCCTACCGGCGCAGCCACGCGCCGCTGACCGCATTTGCGCTTTTGGCGGTGGTGGGGCTAGCAGCGCTGGGCGTGGCTGATATCGCCATCCTGTCGCTGATTGCCGTTGCGGGTCTGCTGGTCACACGCTGCCTTGACAGCGACGAAGCCTGGGAATTTCTGGACGGCGGTATTCTAGTGCTGATCTTTTCGATGCTGATCATCGGGACCGGCATGCAGAACACCGGCGCGGTGGCCCTGATTGCCGATCTGGTAGCCCCCAGTCTAAGGGATTTACCGCCCGTGTTCATGCTGGCTGCGATCTATCTGCTGACGTCGATCCTGACCGAGATTGTCAGCAACAACGCCGTGGCCATTGTCGTGACACCACTTGCGATCAGCCTTGCTAACAGTATCGGGGTCGACCCCAGACCAATGGTTGTGGCCGTGATGTTTGGCGCCAGCGCCAGTTTCGCAACCCCGATCGGGTATCAGACCAATACCTTGGTCTATGGCGCCGGGAACTATCAGTTCCGGGATTTCCTGCTGATCGGAATTCCGATGAACATCATTGTGGGTATTGCCAGCGTGCTGATCATCCCGGTGATCTTTCCGTTTTAAGCGGGGGCTGGATTACCATGTGGCCTACAACCGGGCCACAAATGTGGGCTGTGCAAACACAAGCAAAGTTTGCAACACTGAGGGTCAAGCATCGGGACGGCCCTTGTGGGGCTGCGTTCGGCAAATAGAAAGGACTTAGGATGACAACGCAGAAGGTTGCAGACCTAAGCATCCTGGCCGACCGCGCGCCCGCCTATGCGATGGTTGCCGATGTCGATCTGGTCGTAGTGCGCATGGATGATGCGGTGTCGGTATTCTACGGCCGCTGCCTGCACCGTGGCGCGCTGATGGCGGATGGGTTCGTGCGCGGCAACAACCTTATCTGCGGCGTGCATGATTGGGATTATCGGCTGGATACCGGCGTGTCGGAATATTCCAATTCCGAAAAGTTGCCGAAATTCGAAGCCTGGGTCGAAGGCGATGCGGTCCTTGTGAATGTCGATGAAATTGCCGGTTGGGCCAAGGACAATCCGCAGCCATTCAATCGAAAGAGCTATCTTGGGCTATACGCCGACACCTCGCATGGAACGCCTGAAGAACCGGCGAATGGTTTGATCCAGACCTACGCACGCTCGGGTCTGAAGCGCACGGGTGGTCACGGGCCTGTCGATGCGATGGGTGTGCCGGGCCACCTCTTGCCGAAATGGGATGACATCCAGATCCTGACGGCGCAGCTTTACAAGGTGCCGCTTCTGGATGATGCGCCCGTTGGCACCGATGTCGTCATCGGCCCGCGCGCGCAAAAGCCGCTACGCCTTGCGATCCCGCTTCTGGTGTCGGACATGTCGTTCGGGGCGCTTTCGGGCCCGGCCAAGATCGCGCTGGCGCGGGGGGCAGAGCTGTCGGGCACCGGCATCTGTTCTGGCGAGGGCGGCATGTTGGACGATGAACAGGCCGCCAACACCCGCTATTTCTATGAGCTTGCCTCGGCCCGGTTCGGGTTTGACTGGGACAAGGTGGCCCGTATGCAGGCGTTTCACTTCAAGGGCGGGCAGGGCGCCAAGACCGGCACCGGCGGCCATCTGCCCGGAGCCAAGGTCAGCGCTGAAATCGCCAAGGTGCGGGGCTTGAAAGAAGGCGAGGACGCTATTTCGCCCTCGCGGTTTCCCGACTGGACGCGCACCGATCAGGTCCGCGCCTTTGCGGATGAGGTGCGGGATCGGACGGGCGGGATTCCGGTGGGCTACAAACTGTCGGCCCAGCATATCGAAAAGGATATTGACGCCGCGTTGGAGGTGGGGGTCGATTACATCATCCTTGATGGTCGGGGTGGCGGCACGGGGGCGGCGCCGACGCTGTTCCGTGACCATATCTCGGTGCCGACAATTCCAGCACTTGCCCGCGCGCGGCGGCATCTGGATGCATCGGGTGCGTCTGACGTGACGCTGGTCATCACCGGGGGCCTGCGCACCGCACCCGATTTCATCAAGGCGTTGGCGATGGGGGCCGATGCCGTGGCGGTGGCCAATTCGGCAATGCAGGCTATCGGCTGCATTGCCATGCGCGCCTGCCACACCAACAATTGCCCGGTCGGCATCGCGACGCAAAAGCCGCATCTGGTCAGCCGTCTGGTGATCGAGAAATCGGCCGAACGGCTGGCGAAGTTCTTTGATGCCAGCGTGCATCTGATGCAGGTCATGGCGCGGGCCTGCGGGCATGATCATCTGTCGCAATTCTCGTCCGATGATCTGACGACATGGAAGCGCGAGATGGCAGACCTGGCCGGAGTTCCCTTTGGGGGGGTGCGTTAGCACGCTCAGATCGAGAATCCGGCCCGTACGGCATCGACCGACAGCGTCGATTTCACCCCCTGCAAGGTGATGCGCCCCCGGTCCATGACGCAGACATGATCGGCCAGATCCCAGGCGAAATCGAAATACTGCTCCACCAGAACAATCGCCATATCGCCGCGCGCCTTGAGGTGCGAGATCACGTGCCCGATCTGCTGGATGATGTTGGGCTGAATACCCTCGGTCGGTTCGTCCAGAAGCAGGACCTTGGGGCGCATGATCATGGCGCGGGCAATGGCAAGCTGTTGTTGCTGGCCGCCCGACAGATCGCCACCCCGCCGCCGCGCCATGTCTTTCAGAACCGGGAACAGCGTGAAAATCTCTTCCGGCACGCGGCGATCAGGGCGGGGCAGAACGGCAAAGGCGGTTTCAAGATTTTCCTGCACGGTCAGCAGCGGAAAGATCATCCGCCCCTGCGGCACCACCGAAAGCCCCCGCGCGGCCATATCCTGCGGACGCAGTCGGGGCAGGTCTTCCCCCGCCAGCCGGACCGAGCCCCCCGACCGCGGATGCGTGCCCGCCAGTGCCTTGAGGAAACTTGTCTTGCCCACGCCATTGGTGCCCATGATGCAGGTCACCTCACCCGCGCGGGCCGTAAAATCCACCCCGTGCAGGATCTGCGAGCCGCCGTAGTGCAGTGTCAGCCCCGTTGTCTGCAGCATCGGCGCATCTTGCATTGGTGCAATTGGTATTGGCGAAATTGGCATCATCCGCGCCCCAGATAAACGTCGATCACCATAGGGTCCTTGGTCACATGATCCAGACTGCCCTCGGCCAGCACGCGGCCTTCGTGCAGGACCGTCACCCGGCAGTTCAGACGGCGCACGAAATCCATGTCATGTTCCACCACTACAACGGCGCGAGTCTTTGCCATATCGACCAGCATCGCGGTCGTGCGTTCGCGTTCGGCCAGTGTCATTCCGGCGGCGGGTTCATCGACCAGCAGCAAGCGCGGTTCCTGCGCCAGCAGCATTGCAATCTCCAGCCATTGCTTCTGGCCGTGGCTTAGCTCGCCCGCCTTGCGGGGCAGATGGTCGGTCAGACCAACCTCGGCGGCCAAAGCGGCAACCCGGTCGCGCGCCTTGGACGACAGCGCAAACCGCAACGCAGCAATCGGGCCGCGCCGCGATCTGGCGGCCAGCACAAGGTTTTCGGCCACGGTCTGATCCTCGAACACGGTGGGGCGCTGAAACTTGCGGCCGATCCCCGCGCGGGCGATCTGCGCCTCCGACATTTTCAGCAATGACACCGACCGCTCACCCCATGTGACACTGCCACTGTCAGGCCGGGTCTTGCCTGTCACGATATCCATGAAGGTGGTTTTTCCGGCCCCGTTCGGCCCGATCACCGCGCGCAGTTCGGTGGCCCCGATGGAAAACGACAGGTTGTTGATCGCGCGAAACCCGTCGAACGACACCGACACGCCCGATACCTCCAGAAGGGCGGTCATTTCAACGCCTCCTGTTCCTGCAAAGATCCGTCATCAGGGCCAAGCGGCGCGCCCTTGCGGTCGGGTGCAAGGCGGCCCTGCCACCGATCAAACAGCCCGCCGATGCCCTTGGGCGCAAACAGCGTGACGGCCACAAATGCAAGGCCCAGCAGCACCAGCCACCAATCCACCCAGGTGATGACATAGACCCCCAGATCGACCGAAGGCACGCGCCCGCCGGTAAACCAGCTGGACAAAAGCGACACCAGCGCCGCGCCGATCACCGCGCCGTAAAGCCGCCCCCGACCCCCGATGGCCACCCAGACCGCCAGATAGATCGACGCAATCGGGGCCAGTTCCGCCGGGTTGATGATGCCCGCCTGCGGATAGTAAAGCGCCCCCGCCAGCCCGCACAGAACAGCGGTGCCTGCAAAGACAAAGAGCTTATACCCCTCAACCGGATAGCCCAGAAACCGCACCCGCGCTTCGTCATCACGAATGGCGCGCAAAACCGACCCGAACTTGCCCGATGTGGCCCAGGACAGCAGAAGATAGGCCAGCCCCAGCGCCGCAGCTGACGCCCAGAAGAACCACAGCGATACGCGATCCTGCCCGGTGCCGCCCAGCCCCGGCAGGTTCTGCAGCCCCGACAGCCCGTTGTTGCCGCGCAATCCGGTGTCGTTCTGGAACAGGTAAAGCGACAGGGCCAGCGTCATCGCCTGCGTCAGGATCGACAGGTAAACCCCCGCCACGCGTGAACGGAACGCAAGCCAGCCGAACACCAGCGCAAGCAGCCCCGGCACCAGCACCACCAGTGCCAGTTGTGCGGGCAGCGAATGGGCAAAGGTCCAGATCGCGGGCATGTCGGATGATCCGACCACCCCGAATATCTGCGTCGCCACCCCTTGCGCCACCTCGGCAGCGGTCGGCGGAATCGGGTCGGACGCCAGCGCGCGCAGCACGATTTCTTCGGTGCGGGCATACATCAGCCACTGCCCGATCATATAGCCACCCAACCCGAAAAACGCCATGTGGCCCAACGAAAGGATGCCGGTATAACCCCAGACCACATCCATCGCCAAAGCTGCCAGACACAGGCACAACGTCTTGCCCAAGGTCTTGATAAAGCTGGTCGAGACCACATCCATCCCGAATACGGGCGACAGTAGCGTGACGATCAGGCAAAACGCGGCAAGCAGGCCCAGAAACCAGCCGACCGACGGATTGCGCGCCAGAAAGCTGCGGGATGCAAAGGCATTCAGGGGTGCGTTCACGGCATCAATCCCCTGCCGCACGGCCGCGCAGGGCAATAATGCCACGCGGACGGACCTGAATGAACAGGATGATGAACAGGATCATGTAGGTCTGCGCCGCCAGCGTGTTGGACGGGTTCAGAAACTCGATCGCCTTTTGCAGCGATCCGATCATCGTGGCCCCTGCCAGCGTGCCCCAGATATTGCCGACCCCGCCGACCACAACCGTCATGAAGGATTGCACGATATACTCGGTGCCAAGTTCTGACGTGACCTTGGCGAACAGGCCGATGGCCACGCCCGCGATGCCCGCAATCCCCGATCCGATGCCGAAGGTCAGCATGTTGATGCGATCAGGGTTGATGCCCATGCTGGCGGCCATGGCGGGGTTCTGCGTCACCGCCCGCACTTCAAGCCCTAGCCGGGTGCGGCGCATCAGCCAGACAAAGAACGCAAGAAACGCCATCGCCAGAAGGAAAATCGCAATGCGGATATAGCTGATGGACACCACATCGTTGAACGACAAGGCCCCGTCCAACCACCCCGGCGCGGTCAGCGGGCGCGCCTGCGTGCCAAACACGTTCTTCAATATCTGTTGGATCGCGATTGATATGCCGAATGTCGCAAGCAGCGTTTCCAGCGGGCGCTTGTACAGATGGCGGATCACCAGCCGCTCCATCGCGACGCCCGCGCCAAAGGTCACGGCAAAGGCCAGTGGCAGCGCGATCAGGATCGACAGGGTCAGATCAGGCACGAAAAGCTGCACCACATAGCCGGTATACGCGCCCAGCGTGATGAACTCGCCATGCGCCATGTTGATCACCCCCATCACGCCGAATGTGATCGCCAGCCCGATAGCCGCCAGAAAGTAGATCGAGGCAAGCGACAGCGCATCAAGGCCAAGATCGGCGGCCTGCATCGCGCCCAGTGTAAACGAAATGCGGCCCAGCGCGGCACTTGCGGCTGTGGTGATGGCGGGATCAGCCTCGGCATAGATGTCGAAAAACGAATTGGCCTGCAGGGCGGCGGCAACTTCGTCATCGGTGGCGGCGGTGGGCACGGTGCCTGCCTCTTCCAGGCCGGTATAGGCACGGTCACGCGCGGCTTGCTGCGACAGATCGGCAAGTGCCACACCCGCGACGCGGCCATCGACAATGTTGGCGGCAAGGGCAGCTTTCTGCGCCTGCCTGTCCAGCCGTTCTGGGGCGATACCGGCAGCGGTCAGCAGGGCGTATGCCTCATCCTCGGTCAGATCGCGGCCCACGCGCAGGGTTTTTGCAATGTTGGCCCCGGCGGGCGGGGCGGTCGCGGCGATGCGGCTGGTGGCGACAAGCGGGGTCAGTGCTGCGCGCAGGTCAAGCCCGGTGTCGGCGCCAAAGCTTTCCATCGCCGCAATCCGCGCGGCGGGGTCGGTGTCGAACCGCAGCGCCATCAGCCGTTCCAGACGCGACTTGCGGGCGGCAAGCACCGGATCGGTTTCGCCTGTGATGGACGCGCGCAACGGGGCCAGACTTTCCGGCGTGGGGTCGGTCGCAATACTGTCAAGTGCGGCAGCGCGCGCGATGGGGTCGGGGTCTGACAGCGTAAACTGCACCAGCGCCGTTGCGATCAGCCCGCGCACACCTGCGTTTGGCCTGATTTCGGCAATTTCCGCTTTCGCAGCGGTTCCTGCGGCCGCACCGTCCAGCGCGGTCAGCGCATAGCCCGCCGGGTCCGGGGCCAGCAGGAAGAACACGCCGTCCGATTTACGCTGCCCCACGGCCTTGTCGGCCCAGGCCCTCAGAAACGCGGGCGCGGCCGCATCGCCGCTGGCGGCAATCGCGTCGATCACAGGGCCGATGGTCTGGCGCGAGGGTTTGGCGATGGCGTCGGCGTTGGCGTCCACGATCTGCGCCACGGTCTGCGGCGGAGGCGCGGTTGATTGCGCAAGCGCTGGAAGGGTCAGCCACACACAGGCGACAAGCGCAAGGATCAGCGCCTTCATATAGCTCTCCGACAGGTATGGGCGGGGTGAGGGGAGCCGCCTGAACGGCCCCGCCTGCATCAATAGTTCGATGTCAGCTGCACGCAGGTCTTGGTCTGCGAGTTGTACATGCCGCATTTCAGGTCCTTCCAGTCGGCCTCCAGCACAGCAGACTCCGGCAGGAAATCCGTCCACGCATCGCCCGGCACCGGATCGGTCTGGCTGATGATGTCGAACTGGCCATCGGCGCGGATTTCGCCGATCAGAACCGGCTTGGTCAGATGGTGGTTGGGCAGCAACTCGGCTATGCCCCCGGTCAGGTTCGGGAATTTCTGCCCGATCAACGCATCCAGAACCGGGTCTACATCGGTGGTGCCGGCAGCAGTTACCGCATTCACCCACATATTGAAGCCGATGTAATGCGCCTCCATCGGGTCGTTGGTAACCCGCTTGTCGTCCTTGATGAAGGCTTTCCAGTCGGCGATGAACTTGGTGTTTTCCGGGCTTTCGGCGGTCATGAAGTAATTCCACGCCGCCAGATGGCCGACAAGGTTCGAGGTATCAAGGCCCGAAAGCTCTTCCTCACCGACCGAGAACGCGACGACGGGCAGCTTGTCTGCGGTCACACCTGCCGCCGCCAGTTCCTTGTAGAAGCCGATATTTGCATCGCCGTTGATGGTGGAAATCACGCCCACTTTCTTGCCATCGGCGCCCAAGGCCACCACGTCGGCCACGATCTTGGACCAGTCGGAATGGCCGAAGGGGGTGTAGTTCACAAAGATATCTTCGGCGGCGATTCCCTTGGATTTGAGGTAGGCTTCAAGGATGTTGTTGGTCGTGCGCGGATAGACGTAATCGGTGCCCAGAAGCGCGAATTTCTCGATCCCCAGTTCTTCCAGGAAATAGTCCGTGGCCGGAATTGCCTGCTGGTTGGGGGCGGCACCGGTGTAGATCACGTTTTTCGAGGATTCCTCGCCCTCATACTGCACGGGATAGAACAGAAGGCCGTTCAGTTCCTCGATCACCGGCAGAACCGACTTGCGGCTGACCGATGTCCAGCAGCCGAACATACAGTCGACCTTTTGCACGGTCAGCAACTCGCGCGCCTTCTCGGCGAAAAGCGGCCAATCCGACGCCGGGTCAACGACCACAGGCTCCAGCATCTTGCCCAGAAGACCGCCCTTGGCGTTCTGCTGTTCGATCAGCATCAGCATGGTGTCTTTCAGCGTGGTTTCCGAAATCGCCATCGTGCCGGACAGCGAATGAAGGATGCCGATCTTGATCGTTTCATCCTGCGCAAATGCTATGCGTGGCGTCGCAAAGGCGGCAGCACCGGTGGCAAGAAGCGCGCGTCGGGTCAGTTTCATATAGTTTCCCCTGTTCTGAGGCGTCCGTCTTGCCGGGATCGGGCAAATGCCGCGCCACAGCCGGGACACCGTGATTTTTTCGTCTTTCTGCTTTTTTATAGCCCCGCGCCCCAGCAACCGGGCGAAGGGCGGTCCGCATGACCTGTTACGAGTGGCTTTGATCTGCCGTCATTCGACAAGGGACTGATCGCCCGGCCCAAAGCCGATCAAAGGCTGCGGCGTCCGATTTGCCCAAAAGTATAGCAAATCTCATTGCTGCAGCGCAGAAAGAATGCGTTTGGCGGTCGCAGCGATGGAACCGCACGTGGCGCGTCCCGATTCGGATGTTGCTTCGTCGGATGTGGGTGCGGCCGGCGCGGGAGATGTCGTCCCAACTTCGGAACTCTCTTTAACGCCATGCGTTTGTCATTCAGGCCGGGGCATTCCCGCCGAAAGATATCGCGCGCCAGTCCGGTGCGCCCCTCAGAAAGGAATCAATCATGACCGAAGCGATGAAAGTGGTGCCGAAGGCCGAAACGGTAAAGACCGGAGTCACCCATATCGACGCCTTGACCGAAGGCCTGTCGCAGGCCTTGGCCGACACCTACCGGCTGGTGTTCAAGACACATGCTTATCACTGGAACGTCGAAGGCCCGCTGTTCTTTTCGATCCACCACCTAACCGAAGATCAATATGAAAATCTGTTTGCCGCGGCAGATGAAATTGCCGAGCGTATTCGCGCGCTGGGTCAGCTGACGCCGATGCGGATGACGGATATCGTGTCAGGCTCGGTGATCAAGGATCTGGACAAGGCGCCATCGGCACAGATGATGATCGACGATCTTTCGGCAGACCACGAAAAGATTGCCAAGCGCATGCACGGGCTGATCGAGGTGGCCGAAAAGGCCAAGGATCCGGTGACAGCCGATCTGATCACGGCGCGGTCAGCGTTTCATGAAAAGGCCGCCTGGATGCTGCGCGCAACCGGGAAGTAACGCAAGTCTGCGATCCAAGAACACCCCGCCCTTAACCGGGCGGGGTTTTTGATGACCAGACATTAAAAAAGCCCGGCCGGAGCCGGGCTTTTTCATTTAAATGCTGCCGTTAGTCGATTCGCTTGGCGACCTCGTCAGCGAATGCGGCGACCATCGTCTGGTAATATTCGGCCGAACCCGGACGAATGACGGTGATGTCGGTGCCAGCGGGCAGATAGGTCAGACCGGCATCGGCAAAGCTCACGGCAAGATCATAGAAATGCTCTTCGTCACGCTG
>JBBQZP010000036.1:0-34825 GCA_038207585.1 Rhodobacterales bacterium
TAGAACGCGCCGATCACCGACGCGATGGCCCCCGAAATTGCCAGCCACGTCATATTGGCATCGACCGCCGCACGCAGGACGTAATACTTGCTGAAGAAGCCCACAAACGGCGGCACGCCCGCAAGGCTGAACAAAAGGGCCAGCATCGCAAGTGCGCGCAACGGCTCTTTCTTGGAGAACATGTTCAGCGCATCAATGCTGGTCACGGGTTTGCCGTCCCGCTCCAGCGACAGGATGAAGGCGAAGGTGCCGACGTTCATCGTGACATAGATCGTCATGTAGATCAGCGTTGCCTGCACGCCGCCCGCCGTGCCAGCCGCCAGACCCATCAGCGCAAAGCCCATGTGCGCGATGGATGAATAGGCCATCAGTCGCTTGATATCGCGCTGCCCGATCGCGGCAATCGCCCCCAGAAACATCGACGCCACCGACAAGGCCGCCAGCACCTGCCCCCAGTCACCCGGCACCGCCCCGAACGCATCCTGCACCAGCCGCGCCATCAGCGCCATCGCGGCCACCTTGGGCGCGGTCGCAAAGAACGCGGTTACAGGCGTGGGCGAGCCTTCGTAAACATCCGGCGTCCACATGTGGAACGGCGCTGCCGACACTTTGAACGCAAGTCCCGCAATCATGAAGACCAGACCGAACAACAACCCCAACGGCACCTCGCCCGAGGCCAGCGTGGACAGGATGCCCGAGAACAGGGTCGTACCCGCAAAGCCATAAGTCAGCGACGCACCATACAGCAAAAGTCCCGACGACAGCGCGCCAAGCACGAAATACTTCAACCCGGCCTCGGTCGATTTCGGGCTGTCACGGCGCAGGCAGGCCACCACATAAAGCGCCAGTGATTGCAGTTCCAACCCCATGTAAAGCGCCATGAGGTCGCCCGCCGACACCATCATCATCATGCCCACAACCGACAGCGTGATCAGGATCGGATATTCAAACCGCAGAATCCCCCGCCGCTCCATGTAATCGACCGACATGGCCAGAACGGCCGCCGCCGACAACAGGATCACCACCTTGGCAAAGCGCGCGAACGGATCGTCGGTGAACATGCCGCCGAACGCCGAACGCATCCCCTCGCCGCCCATCCCGATCCAGAAGGCGATGCCGACAAAGACCGCAACCGTGGCCCAGACGATCTTGCCCGCCGATTTGTCTTTGTCGGTATACACACCGAACAAAAGCGCGATCATCGCGAAGGCGGCCAGAATAACCTCGGGCAGGACGGTCTGGAAATCTGCGTAATTCATGGTCCGTCCCTTATTCCGCTGCCAGTTGCGACGGGTCTGTCGCCGGAATGGCGGCCTGATATTCATTGACCAACGCACCGACCGATGGCCCGGTGATATCGGTCACGAGGCTTGGATATATGCCCAGAAGCAGCGTCATGGCGATCAGAGGTGCAAAGACCAGCTTTTCGCGGCGGTCCATGTCCTTGATGGTTTTCAGCGCCTCTTTCACCAGATCGCCGAACATCACCCTCCGGTAAAGCCACAGCGCATAGGCCGCCGACAGGATCACGCCACTGGTTGCCACTGCCGCAACCCAGGTGTTGACCTGAAAGATGCCCATCAGCGTCAGGAATTCGCCCACAAAACCGCTTGTCCCCGGCAAGCCTACGTTGGCCATGGTGAAGAACATGAACACCAGAGCATAGGCCGGCATCCGGTTCACCAACCCTCCGTAGGCCGAAATCTCACGCGTGTGCATCCGGTCGTAGATCACGCCGACGCACAGGAACAAAGCACCCGAGATGAAGCCGTGGCTGATCATCTGGAAAATCGCGCCGTCCACGCCTTGCTGGTTTGCCGCGAAAATGCCCATCGTGACGTAACCCATGTGGGCCACGGAACTATAGGCGATCAGCTTTTTCATATCCTCTTGCGCCAGCGCCACAAGGCTTGTGTAAACAATCGCAATCGCGCTCATCCACAAGACCAGCGGCCCCATCACATCGGCGCCCACCGGGAACATCGGCAGGCTGAAGCGCAAGAAGCCGTAGCCGCCCATTTTCAGCAAGATCGCCGCAAGCACCACCGACCCCGCCGTGGGGGCCTGAACGTGGGCATCGGGCAACCAGGTATGAACCGGCCACATCGGCATCTTCACCGCGAAACTGGCAAAGAACGCAAGGAACAGCAGCGTCTGCAAGCCCCCGGCAATGGTAAACCCGCCCAGCATCATCGGATCAGAGCTGAACGTGTGGTTCAAAAGGCTGATGTCGCAGCCGCCGATACAGGTCGTGCCCGCATCGACATACATCGCGACCATGGCCACCAGCATCAGCACCGACCCAAGGAAGGTATACAGGAAGAACTTGAACGACGCATAGATGCGGTCCTTGCCGCCCCAGATGCCGATGATCAGGAACATCGGGATCAGCCCGGCCTCGAAGAACAGGTAAAACAGCACCAGATCCAGCGCGCAGAACACGCCCAGCATCAGTGTCTCAAGCATCAGAAACGCGATCATGTATTCCTTGACGCGGGACGTGACATTCCAGCACGACAGGATCGTGATCGGCATCAGGAACGTGGTCAGCATCACGAACAGGATCGAAATCCCGTCGACCCCCATCTTGTATTGCAGACCGACAATCCACTGCCCGGTTTCCACAAACTGGAACCCGGTATCCTTGGGATCAAACCCCGCCAGAAGGAACAGCGACAACAGGAAGGAAATCGTCGTCCCCGCCAGCGCCACCCATTTGGCGTTGCGCTGTGCGGCTTCATCATCGCCGCGCAGGAACAGGGCCAGAATCGTCGCCGCAACGGCCGGAGCAAAAGTGATCAGGGAAAGGAGGTTATCCATTACCTTGCCCCCCCCAGCGTCATCCAGGTGATCAGCGCGCCGATCCCCAGCACCATCGCAAAGGCGTAGTGGAAGATGTAGCCCGATTGCGCGCGCCCGGCCAACCGCGTGATCATCGGGATGAACCCAAGCGCCACGCCGTTGATCGACCCGTCGATCACATCGCCGTCGCCACGCTTCCACAGGAACGACCCCAGCCACATCATGGGCCGCACGATCAGGAAGCCGTAGATCTCATCAAAATACCATTTGTTCAGCAAGAACAGGTAAAGCGGGCGCTGCTGTGCGGCCAGTTTTCCGGGCAGATCGGGGCGGCGGATGTAGAACTGATAGGCCAGTGCCAGGCCCAGAAGCATTGCGACAAAGGGCGAGACTTTGACCCAAGCCGGGGCCTCGTGTGCGTTGTGGATCACTTCGTTCTCGGGGCCCATGAAGATTGCGCCCTTCGGGGCAGACGCGGCACCGGCGGGGGCAGCTTCCGTCGCCACAGGCTCCGTCACGGCGGTTTCGGTGGCGGCAGGTTCGGTGGCCGCTAATTCCGTCGCAGTTGTTGCTGCGTGGTCCGCTGCGGCGGGTTCGGTGGTTCCGGCTTCGGTCGCATGCTCGGCGCTTACTGCCGCCTCATGATGTGCGGCAGGGTCCATCGCGAACCATTGGCGCACCTTGGCCTCATCGCCAAAGAACACGCCATACCAGACCATGCCCGAAAACACCGCCCCCAGCGCCAGAACGCCAAGCGGCACCAGCATTACCAGTGGGCTTTCATGCGCGTGATCATGCGTGTGATGATCGCCGCGCGGGGTGCCATAAAAGGTCATGAACATCAGCCGCCAGGAATAGAAACTGGTCATGAAGGCCGCGACCACCAGCAGCCAGAAGGCATACTGGCTGCCGACCCAGGCACTTTCGATCACCGCATCCTTCGAAAGGAATCCGGCAAAGCCGATATGCGTAAGCGGGATGCCCACGCCGGTAATCGCCAGCGTGCCGATCATCATTGCCGCAAAGGTATAGGGGATTTTCTTGCGCAGCCCGCCGTAGTTGCGCATATCCTGCTCGTGGTGCATCGAATGGATGACCGAACCTGCGCCAAGGAAAAGCATCGCCTTGAAGAACGCATGCGTGAACAGGTGGAACATCGCCACAGAATAGACCCCGCACCCTGCGGCCACGAACATGTAGCCAAGCTGCGAACAGGTGGAATAGGCGATCACGCGTTTGATGTCGTTCTGCACCAGACCCACTGTCGCCGCAAAGAACGCGGTCGTGGCTCCGATGACCACGATCATCGTCTTGGCATCAGGCGCATATTCATAAAGCGGCGACATGCGGCAGACCAGAAACACCCCCGCCGTAACCATCGTGGCCGCATGGATCAGCGCTGATACCGGCGTCGGGCCTTCCATCGCGTCGGGCAGCCAGGTGTGCAGGAACAACTGCGCCGACTTGCCCATCGCCCCGATGAACAAAAGCACCCCGATCAGATTGGCGGCGTTCCACTCACCCCAAAGGAACGTCAGGTTCGTTTCGGCCAGCACCGGGGCAGCGGCAAACACATCATCAAAGCGGACAGAGTCGGTCAGGTAGAACAGCCCGAAAATGCCCAACGCAAAGCCGAAATCGCCGACCCGGTTGACGACAAACGCCTTGATCGCGGCGGCATTCGCACTTGGCTTGCGGTAGTAAAACCCGATCAGAAGGTAAGACGCAACGCCCACCCCTTCCCAGCCAAAGAACATCTGCACCAGATTGTCGGACGTGATCAGCATCAGCATGGCAAAGGTGAAGAACGACAGATACGCAAAGAACCGCGCCTTGTAATGCTCGCCCTCGCGCCAGTTTTCATCATGCGCCATGTAGCCGAAGGAATACAGGTGAACGAGGGCCGACACGGTATTGACCACCACCAGCATGATCGCGGTCAGCCGGTCCAGCCGGATCGCCCATTCGGTATCAAGGCTTCCCGATTGTATCCAATCCAGCAGGTGGATCTGCTGCGTGGTGCCATCGAACGTGAGGAAAATTATCCACGACAGCAACGCCGCCAGAAACAAAAGCCCCGTGGCAATCACCTGCCCCGCCGTCTCGCCGATGAACCGCCAGCCAAAGCCGCAGATCAGCGCGCCGATCAATGGCGCGAAAAGAATGATCGTGGTCATGGCTTAGCCCTTCATCACATTGGCGTCTTCGACGTCGATCGTGCCGCGCGTGCGGAAGAACGACACCAGGATCGCAAGCCCGATGGCAGCCTCGGCGGCGGCGACGGTCAGGACGAACATCGTGAACACCTGCCCAACGAGGTCGCCCAGAAAGCTGGAGAAGGCGACGAGGTTGATGTTGACGGCCAGCAGCATCAACTCGATCGACATCAGGATGACGATGATGTTCTTGCGGTTGAGGAAAATCCCAAAGATCCCGATGACGAACAACGCCGCCGATACCGTGAGGTAATGTTCTAGTCCGATCATCGTCTTCGTCCCTTTGGGTCATTGCCCGAGTGTTCGTATAAGGCCCCGGACCCGGTCCGAGGCTGCGGCGGAATTAAAGCCCCTGCCCCGGTTTCACGTCTTTCAGCTCCATCGCCACGGCCGGGTCGCGCCACATCTGGTGCAGCACGTTCTGGCGTTTTACTCCGGTGCGGTGGCGCAGGGTCAGCACGATCGCACCGATCATCGCAACCAGCAGGATCAAGCCGGAAAGCTGGAACAGCAGGATGTATTTGTCATAGATCAGCAGACCCAGCGCGCGGGTGTTTTCCACCTGCGCCATGTCGGGCGTCACGGCCTGCCGCAGACCCAAGGCACCATCGGCCTGAATCCACGCGCCCAGACCCAAGGAAAGCTGCATCAGGATGATCACGCCCACCAGAAGCGCCATCGGCATGTAGCGCGCCATTTCGCCCTTCAACTCGGCAAAGTCGACATCCAGCATCATCACGACAAACAAGAACAGCACGGCCACGGCACCAACATAAACGATGATCAGAAGCATCGCCACGAATTCGGCCCCCAGCAGCACGAACAGGCCCGCCGATGACAGGAATGCAAGGATCAGCCACAGCACCGAATGAACCGGGTTGCGGCTGACGGTGACCAAAACCCCCGCCGTCACCGTGACCAGCGCAAAGGCGTAAAAGGCGATATCGGCGACGGTCATGCGGGTTTCTCCTCGGTCTCGGCAAAGACGGCCTGTGCGGCCTCCATCGCCTTTTGCGTGGCGGGCAGGCCACCGAACATGCTCATCTGCCAGATCACTTCGGCTATTTCGCGCTTGGTGGCCCCTGCCGACAAGGCGTTGCGGATGGTCAGGCGCATCTGCGGTTCGGCCAGTGCGCCTTGCACGGTCATCGCGGCAATCGCCACCAGAAACCGGGTGCGCGCATCAAGGCCGTCGGGGTTCATCGCCTTGCCGAACCAAAGTTCCAGAACCTCGCGCGGCATGGCGGGGAACAGCTTCTCAAAGCCCCGCATGTCCATGCCTTCGACGCCGGGGGCAAAGGCTTTCGCCATCTCTTGCCCCTGCGCCATCATGGCGGCCCAGATTTTGGTGAAATCCTCGGTCATCGGTAGGGCGCGTCCAGTTCGAGATTGCGCGCAATCTCGGCCTCCCAGCGTTCGCCGTTGTCCAGCAGTCTGGCCTTGTCGTAGAACAGTTCTTCGCGGGTTTCGGTCGAGAATTCGAAGTTCGGGCCTTCGACAATCGCGTCGACCGGGCACGCCTCCTGGCAAAAACCGCAATAGATGCATTTCGTCATGTCGATGTCATAGCGCGTGGTGCGGCGGCTGCCGTCATCGCGGGGTTCGGCGTCGATAGTGATGGCTTGGGCGGGGCAGATCGCTTCGCACAGCTTGCAGGCAATGCAGCGTTCCTCGCCGTTGGGATAGCGGCGCAGCGCGTGTTCGCCGCGAAAACGCGGGCTGAGAGGCCCCTTTTCGTGCGGGTAGTTCAGCGTGACCTTAGGGGCGAAGAAATACTTCAGGCCAAGGCCCATACCCTTGATGAAATCCGCCAGAAGGAAGTATTTCGCCGCGCGGGTATAGTCGGTTGTGCGTGCCGGTCCCATGATCAAACCCCCATCGTCCAGCGCGCCCAAAAGCCGCCGAACACTTCGAATTTCGCCAGAAACGCCACCAGAACAACCCAACCGAGGCTCATCGGCAGGAACACTTTCCAGCCGATCCGCATCAACTGGTCATAGCGGTAGCGTGGCACGATCGCTTTCACCATCGCGAACATGAAGAAGAAAAACGCCATCTTCCCCACCATCCACAGCGCGCCATCGGGCAGGCCGGGAATGGGCGACAGCCAGCCGCCGAAAAACAAAAGGCTCATCAGCGCGCACATCAGGAAGATGGCAATGTATTCGCCGGCCATGAACAACAGATAAGGGGTCGAGGAATATTCAACCATGAACCCCGCCACCAGTTCGGATTCCGCCTCGGGCAAATCAAACGGCGGGCGATTGGTTTCGGCCAGAGCACTGATGAAAAACAAGAACACCATAGGGAAATGCGGCAGCCAGTACCAGTTGAACAGACCGAAATCGCCGCGCTGCGCCTCGACAATCGCCGAGAAGTTCATCGAACCCGTCGAGATGATGATCCCGATGATGATCAGGCCAAGGCTGACCTCATAGGAAATCATCTGCGCCGCCGACCGCAGCGAGCCGAGGAACGGGTATTTGGAGTTCGACGCCCAGCCCCCCATGATCACGCCGTAAACCTCCAGGCTGGACACCGCGAACACGAACAGGATGGCCACGTTGATATCAGCGAGAATCCAGCCCGAGTTGAACGGGATCACCGCCCATGCCAACACCGCCAGCACGAAACTCAGCATCGGGGCCAGGAAAAACACCGCCCGGTCGGCCCCCGCAGGCACCACGATTTCCTTGACGACATATTTCAGCGCATCGGCGACCGATTGCAGCAGGCCGAAGGCCCCCACCACGTTCGGGCCGCGCCGCATCTGCACGGCAGCCCAGATCTTGCGGTCGCCGTAGACCAGAAACAGCAGGCTGATCATCACAAAGGCGATCACCATCAGGCTTTGCGCCGCGATCAGCAGTGCAATGCCAAGGCCGGTCTGGAAAAACTCACCCATATCTCGCCCTTTGTCCTTTTGCCCCGGCCGTCAGACGGTCGGAATTCCCTGATCGCCGCAATCGCGGACTGTCACTTCGGCGTCAATCGTGCGCGACCCGCGTGGCAGCGCCGCCGAGACGGTGTAAATCGCATCGCCGCGCCAATTACCACCCGTTTGCGACACATTCGTCCGTACATGCCGCACGAATCCAAAGCCGCGTATCAGTGTATACTGCGCTGCAGCGCAGCGTGCATAGGCCGCAACGTCCTCATTATTCCGTGCGCCCTTCATGGTGACACGGAAATTCACGAGGTCACCGTCCAGAAGCACCGTCTCGATCCCGCCATAAACGGGCGCGAATTGTGCATCAGGCGGCGTGCCGTCCGCACAGCCCGCCAAAGCAAGGGCCGCAAGGATCATCGCCCGTTTCACTCGGCCGCCATCGGTGTGGCCGCGCGCGCCGCCTCGCCCGCAGCCAGTTCGCCCATCAGTTTGGAGGCGCGCGCAACCGGGTTGGTCAGGTAGAACTGCGTAAAGGCCGGGCGGAAATCGGCCTTGCCCATCGCTTTGACCTCAAGCGGGGTCCAGTCGTTTTCAGCAACCTCATCGATCCGGCCCAGATGCGGATGTGCCGCAACCAGAGCCTTGCGCAAGGCGGCCAGACTGTCCCACGGCAACGTCGCCCCCAGTTCGGCCGACAGCGCCCGCAGGATCGCCCAGTTCTCCTTTGCCTCGCCCGGCGCAAAGCCTGCGCGCAAAGCCAGTTGCGGGCGGCCTTCGGTGTTCACGAACAGGCCGTTTTCCTCGGTGTAGGTGGCACTTGGCAGGATGATATCGGCGCGCATCGCACCCCGGTCGCCGTGGCTGCCCTGATAGACCACGAATGCACCGGGTGCGATGTCAACCTCATCGGCGCCCAGATTGTAAATCACCTCGGCCCCGTCGGTCGCCGCAGACAAGCCGCCCTCGGTGACCGCGCCCACGTCCATCGCCCCCACGCGCGATGCAGCGGTGTGCAGGATCAAAAGTTTCGAGCCGGAGTTTTCCGCCAGCCGCATCGCATGGGCCAGAACGGCCGCACCGTCAGCCTCGGCAATCGCACCCTGCCCCACGATCACGATCGTGGGCTTGGCCTTCGTCTCATCACTGATGGTCATCGACGACAGCTTTTCCAAGGCTGCGCGGTCGGTGCCGACATGTGCGTAATCATAGGTCAGATCGACCGCCTGCCCGACCAACCCGATCTGCGCGCCCTTCAGCCATGCTTTACGGATGCGCGCGTTCAGAACGGGAGCCTCAATCCGCGGATTGGTTCCGACAAGCTGGATCATCTGCGCGTCGTCAATATCCTCGATCCGAGCGGTGCCGGCGTAGGCCGAGCGGTTGCCTGCAGGCAGCTTCGCGCCATCGGTGCGGCATTCGACATTCCCGCCCATGCCTTCGATCAGCGCTTTCAGGCTGTAGGTCGCCTCGACCGGGGCCAGATCGCCGACAAGCCCCGCAACCTTGCGGCCCTTCATCGCTGCGGCCGCCGCCGCCAAAGCCTCACCCCAGCCCGCCTTGCGCAACTTGCCATTCTCGCGGATGTAGGGCGTATCAAGCCGCTGACGGCGCAACCCGTCCCAGACGAACCGGGTCTTGTCGGAAATCCACTCCTCGTTCACGCCGTCATGGTTGCGCGGCAGAATGCGCATGACTTCGCGGCCCTTGGTATCAACCCTGATATTGGACCCCAGCGCATCCATCACGTCGATGGTTTCGGTCTTGGTCAACTCCCAAGGCCGCGCCGTAAAGGCATAGGGCTTGGAGGTCAGCGCCCCCACCGGGCACAGATCAATGATGTTGCCTTGCAGGTTCGAATCCAATGTCTGGTTCAGATAGCTGGTGATTTCCGCATCCTCGCCACGCCCGGTCTGGCCCATCTGGGTGATGCCCGCGACCTCGGTCGTGAAACGCACGCAGCGGGTGCAGGAAATGCAGCGCGTCATCTGGGTGGCGACCAATGGGCCAAGATCCAGATCCTCGGTAGCGCGCTTGGGTTCGCGGTAGCGGCTGAAATCAACGCCGTAGGCCATGGCCTGATCCTGCAAGTCACACTCGCCGCCCTGATCACAGATCGGACAATCGAGCGGATGGTTGATCAGCAGGAATTCCATCACCCCCTCGCGGGCCTTTTTCACCATCGGCGAGTTGGTCTTGATGACGGGCGGCTGGCCTTCGGGGCCGGGGCGCAGGTCTTTGACCTGCATCGCGCACGACGCGGCGGGCTTGGGCGGGCCGCCCACAACTTCGACCAGACACATCCGGCAGTTGCCCGCGATGGTCAGGCGCTCATGATAGCAAAAGCGGGGAATTTCGACCCCCGCCGCCTCGCAGGCCTGAATAAGCGTCAGCGCCCCTTCCACCTCGACCTCGGTGCCGTCGATGATCAGTTTCTTGAGGTTCGCCATGATCTTGCCCTTCCGTCTGATAGCCTGCCCGTGCCGCCGACGACTCGCGCCCGCTTCCTACCGCGCCAGCAGGTATTTGCCAATTGCCGTCTTCTCGGCGATGTCCGCCCGCCCGGCGGCGCACCATGTCCGCTTGTCAGAAAACACGACTCCACGCCGTTTTACATAGTCCAGAAACTGCTTTTGCAATTCACGTTCCGGCAACTGCGATATCTCCAACGCCGAGTCCAGAACATCGTCATAGCCTTCGGCCTGAACCCGCAGCGCCAGCAATTCGAACTGACGCTTTTTCTCGGCCTCGTTGAAGGTCAATTCCGACGGGCATTTGCGCGCGATATCGCGGGCGTTGAAGGCGGCATTCAACTCGGCCACCATATCGGGGGGCAGTTTGGTCAGAAGCTTTGCGTCCGGGGCCGGGCTTTCACCACAAGCCGACAAAAACACCAAAAAGGCGGTGGCCATGACGGCGACCGGGAGTTTTCTTGCAAACATGCCGCGCCCCCTTATGACCGCTTGCGCAAAAACGCGCCAACCGGCGAGGCCGCCGCAATCTCGGCATCACCCGCCGCGCACCATGACGCATCTTCGGTCAAAAGGATGTCGCGCTTTTCGACATAGGCCAGAAACTCATTCTGCATTTCCTTGCTGTCCAGATAGCCGTCCAGCGTGCGTTCATTGAAATTGCCAGCGCCGTTGGCTGCGTAAAAGTCGCGCACTGTCTTGGCAAACTTCTCGAACCCTGCCTCATTGAACCGAAGCGCGGTCTTGCAGTTGCGCGCGGTAGCATTCGCAAGCGCAGCCGCGGTCAGATTGGCCTTCATATCCGGCGGAAGCTGCAATGCCGCACTGGCAAGCGGCTTCTCCGTGCAGCCCGCTGTTGCAAGCACCATCACGATGCCACCAAGGGCCAACGCCCGCAGCGACCAACTGGCCGAAGTCCTGTCAAACACGTCTTGCACCTTTCATCCACACGGCGGCCAACATGGTGATGAACCATCCCCACACGCCCTGCGGCGCGTCTTTGGTCTGCTTGGGCGGGGTCGCGGCACGGATGCCCTGCATCTGCCGCTCCATCTCACGCATCTGATATTTCGGATCAAGACTGCCGTAGCACATTGGTTTTACACCCTTTCACAAACGCTTCGCATCACGTACAGGCCCCCGGAAAGGACCACGCCCCGCCCACATACCGCCCCTGAGCCAATGGGTTGAACCTCATGCCGTTCGCGGTGCAGCCCTGTTCGGCAACCGCCTTGGCCAGCCGCCCGTCGCTGTTGGTCAACGCGCCGTCTGGCAGCACCCGCAGCGTCATGCCCGCCACCCGAACCACCTGCCCGCCCGAAAGAGCTGTGCCATCGGGGCCGGGGGCAATGTCGACCAGATAAGCCTCACCCTGAACGCTGACCGGCACCTGAGCCGCCCGCGCCAATGGGGCGGGTTGCGATGCGGGGGTGGTGCCGCACCCGGCAATCCCAGTTGTACAAAGAACCAGCGCCGCCAGCCTGCCCTTGACGGCATGGTGTCGGCGGGCCGTTAGCAGGCCGCAGACAAAGGCAGTTTCAGCGGGCATTGAGAAACGACCCAATTCTGGTCTTTTCCGCGATCTCTGCACGTCCCGCGGGGCACCAAGTCTGGTTGTCAGCAAAGACGACCTTGCGCTTTTTGGCATAGGCAAGGTAGCGTTGCGCAATCGCCTCTGCATCCAAGCCTACGGGAAAACCATCGCGCAGGACGGCCACAAAGTCCTGATCCGGAAATCTGGCGTCTATGGCGCGATAGAGTTTTTCTTCGGCGGCCTTGTCGAGCTGAAACTCTTTTGGACATCCCTCTGCAATGGACTCGGCAATAAGCGATGCCTCGATAAACTCGTAAGCTTCCTGCGCATCCTTGGGGAAAATCGGAGACGGCGCTGGTGCGTTTGGCGCTGTTTGCGGCGCGCAGGCCATGGCCAGAAACGCTGTGGCGCACAGCGCAAGAACCGAGCGACAGGATGATCGAGCCGCCCTCATTCCGCCGCCTGCGCGCAGCCGTGGGTCTTCCACGCCTGCGCCTCTTTCAGATACGCCCAGCCAAAGGCATGATCACTGTCGCCGTGGGCTTCCTTGTGCGCCAAACGCTCCAACGCCTCGTCCAGCGTGGGTTGATGCCCGACAGGCACCCACCACATCACGAAATGCATCTTCCCCAGCACCTCGAACCATTCGGCGCGGCGTTCGTAGAACTGCCGATGCACGGTGTTCCAGACAAAGGCTTCCAGCGTTTCGACCGATTCCCAGACGGTCAGGTTCGACACAAACTGCGGATCGCCGCCGATCTTGGCATCGGTGTTCCCGGTGCCCGGCTCGCCCGAGCCTTCTGCCATCCACACAAACCCCGGCATCCGCTTGCCAAGGCCGTTCACCCGGTCAAGTGCCGCCATGAATTCCGCCACGCGCGGATCATCCGTGGGGGCCAGCAGGCGGCCGATGTTGAGTTCGGCGAGATGGTGGGTGGTCAGGTTCAAAGCAGTCTCCTTCTTTAGCCAAGCCCGAGAGATCGTTTCGCAATCCAGGCGATCAGGCCCAAGGTTAGACCGATCCCCACTCCGCCAAGCAGGGAAACCCGGAAACTCACAGGCTTGGCCACGTTCGGGCTTTCCCAGTCGCACCGTGGGCATCTGTTCCCGTTGAAAGCGTGAAATCGACGGCAGCGGTCACACCACGGAAAGTTCAAATGTCTCGTGATCTTTCACTCCGCCGCCATCGCCCCCATCCGCCCGGTTTTCCTGGCCTTGATCCGGTCTTCAATCTCCTCGCGGAAATGCCGCACCAGACCCTGAATCGGCCAGGCCGCCGCGTCGCCCAAGGCGCAAATCGTATGGCCTTCGACCTGTTTGGTGACTGACAACAGCATGTCGATCTCTTCCACCTCGGCCTCGCCGCGCACCAGACGGTCCATCACCCGCATCATCCAGCCGGTGCCTTCGCGGCAGGGCGTGCATTGGCCGCAGCTTTCGTGCTTGTAGAACTTCGACAGGCGCCAGATCGCCTTGATCACATCGGTTGACTGATCCATCACGATCACCGCCGCCGTGCCAAGACCCGAGCGTTGTTCGCGCAGCCAGTCGAAATCCATGATCGCATCGTCGCATTGTGCGGCGTTCAGCATCGGCACGGATGACCCACCGGGGATCACCGCCTTGATGTTCTTCCAACCACCGCGCACACCGCCGCAATGCCGGTCCAATAGCTCGCGCAGCGGAATCGACATCGCTTCTTCGACGATGCAGGGGTTCATCACATGGCCCGAGATGCCGAAGATCTTGGTCCCCACATTGTTCGGCCGCCCGATCGAGGAAAACCACCCCGCCCCGCGTCGCAAAATGGTGGGCACCACGGCGATGGATTCAACGTTGTTCACCGTCGTTGGGCAGCCATAAAGGCCCGAGCCTGCCGGGAACGGCGGCTTCATCCGGGGCATGCCCTTCTTGCCCTCAAGGCTTTCCAGCAGCGCTGTTTCCTCGCCGCAGATATAGGCACCTGCGCCGTGGTGCAGGTAAAGGTCGTAATCATAGCCTGATCCGCAGGCGTTCTTTCCTAGATACCCCGCATCATACGCCTCATCAATCGCGCGCTGCAGGGCCTCTTTCTCGCGGATGTATTCGCCGCGAATGTAGATATAGCCCGCAACGGCGTTCATCGCGAAGCCCGCGATCAGGCAGCCTTCGACCAGCGTGTGCGGATCGTGGCGCATGATCTCGCGGTCTTTGCAGGTTCCGGGCTCGGATTCGTCGGCGTTGACCACCAGATAGCTGGGCCGCCCGTCCGATTGCTTGGGCATGAACGACCATTTCAGGCCGGTGGGAAAGCCAGCCCCGCCCCGGCCCCGCAGACCCGACGCCTTGACCTGATCAACAATCCAGTCGCGGCCCTGCGCCAGAAACCCCTTGGTCCCATCCCAATGGCCGCGCTTTTTGGCTCCGGCAAGGCTGCGGTCATGCATCCCGTAGATATTCGTGAAAATGCGGTCCTGATCCTTCAGCATCGCCTTGCCCTTCTGTCAGTCGCGGTCAGCGGCCCGTCGCCGCCAGATCCGCCATGTTGCAACCATCGCCCAGACAAACGCCGCAAGTGCCGCAAAATCGAACAGGAAGGCAAAGCGGGTCTGCCACGCCATCGCTTCGCCAATCAGTTGCAGTAGCAGCCACAGCCCCATGGTCACCACCAGAACAATGGCGATCAGCCGCGCGTCGCGGGCATTCGCATGCTCTTTTGGGTCGGTCTGCGGCATCCGTCCTCAGTAATCGTTCGTCTTGGCGCGGATCAGGAAAGCCTCCATCCCGATCTCGCCGATCAGTTTTGCCTGCGCCACCCATTTGTCACGGGTAACGCGGCCTTTGAAGCCCTTCAGGTTTTCGTCCATCCAGGCGATTTCATTCGCACCCCAACCGGCGATCTGGTCAAAGTGGAAGATTCCCATCGAATGACACAGCTTTTCCAGAACCGGCCCGATGCCTTCGATCTGCTTCAGATCATCGCCCTTGCCCCGGCGCGGGCCTTTCAGACCCTTGGGCTGGGCCGGGCCAGCGGCGACTTTGGGCGCGGCCTTGACCTTGGGGGCCGCTTTCGGAGCGTCTGGATCAGCGGCTTTCACAGGGGTCGCCTTGGAGTTTGCAATTGCCGCCGGTTTGGCTTTCGCGGCAGCAGCAGGCTTTGCAACTTTGGCCTTCGGTGCCGGAGCGGTTGCTTGCGGCATATCAACCAAGGACGACGCAATCGGCGCAGGCGCAGCCGTCGCAACCGGATCTGACACGAACGCAGCCGCCATTACCGGCGCGGGCAAGGCCGCAGGGGCCATCTCGGCGGCAGGTGCATGGATCGGAGCCTCGGCCATCGCGCTTGCCAGGGCCGGTGTTTGCTCAGCCACTGGCGCTGGCGCGGTCCTGGGCAGTTCACCCGCCACAACCGGACCGCTCAACTCGCGCCGGGGCAGGCCCAGGATCACGCCGACAATCGCGAACAGCACAAAACCGGTGAACGCTGCCTGCCGGAAGTTGAAACCGCCAACCACCATGCACACGCCAAGCGCCACGAGCCCGATTCCCGCCGCAATCACCCATCCCGCCAGTTGCGGGGCCTGTTTCACCGGAACATCCGCCATCTCTGTCATCTCCCTCTGGTGCCGCATTTCGCGACGTTCTGGTTAGTAGACATCACCCTTGGTCACGCGCTTTGAAAACTCGGTATCGCCACCCGAGGAAAGAACGCGGGCCTGTTCGACCCAAGCGTCGCGGCTGACGCGGCCTTTGAAACCTTCCAGATTGTCATCCATCCAGGTCACTTCCGCCGCCGTCCAGCTCGCAATCTGGTCAAAGTGAAAGACGCCAAGACTGTTGCAAAGCACTTCAAGTTTAGGGCCGATACCTTTGATTTCCTTAAGGTTATCCGCACCACCCTTGCGCGCATCTTTCATCATCTTGGGTTTGGCCGCAGCCCCCACTTCGGCAACCGGCGCAGCTTTTGCGGCCGCGGCACGTGCCTGGACAGGCTTTGCGTCTGCGGACGATGCCGCAGTGTGCTCCTTCGACGCGGGGTCGGCCTTGGACACCGGCTTGGCCTTTGACTGCGCACCCGCTTCCTGGACCGTCACGCCGGTTGCATCCGCAGGGCGTGCGGCGGCCGGTTTTGGCTCGGTCGTTTTGGCTTTGGCTGGGCTAGCCTTTGCCGCCTTGCCGCGCCAAGGCGTGACCAGCGGTTCTTCGGAGCCATCAATCCGCTTGACGCTGTCGCCCAGTTCAAGCGCGCGCGCGACCGATCCGTTGTGCGCCATGCGGTCTTTCGGTTCCACCTTCAGGCTGGTCAACCCCGATTTCGGCTCGGACGAAAAGCGCCCGTTTTGCGGGCCGGGGGTCGGCACCTCGCCCTTGGCGAAGCGGTCCAGCAGGCTGGTCAGAATTTCGGGGGTCAGATCCTCGTAATAATCCTTGCCGATCTGGGCCATGGGCGCGTTGGTGCAGGCGCCCAGACATTCGACTTCCTCCCACGAAAACTTGCCGTCTGCCGACACGGTATGCGCCTTGGCAGCGATGCGGGATTTGCAGATGCCCACCAGATCCTCGGCCCCCATGATCATGCAGGACGTGGTGCCGCAAATCTGGATATGGGCCACAGAACCAACGGGTTGCAACTGGAACATGAAGTAGAACGTCGCCACTTCCAGCGCGCGGATATAGGCAAGGTTCAGCATCCCTGCGACGTGTTCTATGGCGGGGCGGGACAGCCAGCCTTCCTGTTCCTGCGCGCGCCACAACAGCGGGATGATCGCCGATGCCTGACGGCCCTCGGGATATTTCGAAATCTGCCCCTCGGCCCAGGCGAGGTTCGCGGGCGTGAAGGCAAAGGCGGCAGGTTGTTCGGCGTGAAGTCGTCTAAGCATGATTAGCAATCTTTTTTTGAGCCATCTGGATTGTCCACATTCCAGAATCGTTTTTCGAAGCCAGATTCCGAGAAGCAAGTTCAGAAATTGCTAGAATGAAATCAGACTTTTCGAGGCCTGACGAAGCACCAAGTTCTTCCCAAAGTCGCTTATCGTCGTAAGTCCCATCATGATTGGAAACTGCCCCAAACGCCGCCCTGAATGCTCGATTCGCGAGGATTCCGTCAACCATTGGCTGAACGGTAATGTCCCTTTGAAATTGTTTTATTCCATAGAGATCCCCAAAGATCTGGATCAACACGTTATCCGAAATCATTTCAATCAATAAGAGCCTGACTTCTTCTTCATTCAATTCAGACTTCTTGATATCGAAATCGGCATCAAAGGAAGACGATTTCAACCAGGCAGTAATTTGTTCGGCAGTCATGTATTCTACAGATTGATGCAGAACTTTCTGGACAGTCGCCTTGCGCCATTTCTTTAACCGGGCAACTCTTGTTGCTTCTCGATCTTCCGAAATTTTCCGCACGAAAACAATCGAAGACCAAACGGCGCCGACCAATGCGGCCAAAGTTAGAACGTCTCTGCTTGAGCCGATGAGGCTATCCCAACTCACCGGTCAATCTCCCCGAAGACCACATCCATCGTCCCGATGATCGCGGACACGTCGGCCAGCTGGTGCCCCTTGCAGATGTAATCCATCGCCTGCAGGTGCAGGAACCCCGGTGCGCGGATTTTGGCGCGGTAGGGTTTGTTGGACCCGTCTGCCACCAGATAGACGCCGAATTCACCCTTTGGCGCCTCGACTGCCGCGTAAACCTCTCCCGCCGGCACATGGAAGCCTTCGGTGTAAAGTTTGAAGTGGTGGATCAGCGCCTCCATCGAGGTTTTCATCTCGCCGCGCTTGGGGGGCGTGATCTTGCCGCGCGCCAGCACATCACCCGGTTCGGCGCGGAGTTTCGCCAAAGCCTGCCGGATGATCGAGGTCGATTCGCGCATTTCCGCCATGCGGCACAGATAGCGGTCATAGCAATCGCCGTTCTTGCCGACCGGAATCTTGAAGTCGAATTCATCATAGCATTCATAGGGTTGGCTGCGGCGCAAATCCCATGCCAGACCCGATCCGCGAACCATCACGCCCGAAAAGCCCCATTTCTGGATGTCATCTTCCGTCACCACGCCGATATCGGCGTTGCGCTGTTTGAAAATGCGGTTTTCGGTCAGAAGCCCGTCGATATCATCCATCACGCGGGGGAATTCGACGGCCCATTGATCCATGTCTTCAATCAGTTGCGGGGTCAGATCGACATGCACGCCACCGGGACGAAAATAGGCGGCATGCAGACGCGCGCCACAAGCACGCTCGTAAAACACCATCAGCTTTTCGCGTTCTTCAAAACCCCAGAGCGGCGGGGTCAGCGCGCCTACGTCCATCGCCTGCGTGGTGACGTTCAGAAGGTGGCTCAGAATACGGCCCACCTCGCAGAACAGCACGCGGATCAGGCTGGCACGGCGCGGCACAACGGTGCCGGTGAGCCGTTCAATCGCCAGACACCAGGCGTGTTCCTGATTCATCGGGGCAACGTAATCGAGGCGGTCGAAATACGGCAGGTTCTGCAGATAGGTGCGGCTTTCCATCAGCTTTTCGGTGCCACGGTGCAACAGGCCGATATGCGGATCGCAGCGTTCGACGATTTCGCCGTCAAGCTCCAGCACCAGCCGCAAAACGCCATGCGCCGCAGGGTGTTGTGGGCCGAAGTTGATGTTGAAATTGCGGATGCGCTGCTCGCCCGTCTCGAAATCGGAGGAGCCGTCGTCATAGGTGTTCACGCGGATATCGCCGTCCATCATTTCGCGGCCTCTTTCTTTTCGTCGCCGGGCAGGATGTAGGTCGCGCCCTCCCACGGGGACATGAAATCGAACTGGCGGTATTCCTGCACAAGCGAAACCGGCTCGTAGATCACGCGCTTTTGCGCCTCGTCATAGCGGACTTCGGTATAGCCCGTGGTCGGGAAATCCTTGCGCAAGGGGTGCCCGCGAAAGCCGTAATCGGTGAGGATGCGGCGCAGGTCGGGGTGGCCGGAAAACAGGATGCCGAACATGTCGAACACCTCACGCTCGAACCAGTTGGCCGAGGGGTGGACGGTGTGGATCGACGGCACCATGTCCTCAATCCGCAGGGCCATTTTCACGCGGATGCGGTGATTTTGATACATCGACAGGAAGTGGTAGACCACATCGAACCGCGCCGCCCGCTGCGGATGGTCAATCGCGGTGATGTCGATCAGGGTCGAAAACCGGCAGGCGCTGTCATTCTTCAGGAAATCGACAAAGCCCACGATCAGCGAGGGCAAAACCTCGATCGTCAATTCGCCATGCGTGACCGAAGCGCCGACAACAGCCGCCGATTGCTTCATGGAAATATGCGCGGAAAGTTCGTTCAATGCGTCCGACATTTCGGCCCCCTAGCGCGTGATGGTGCCGGTGCGGCGAATCTTTCGCTGCAACTGCAGGATGCCATAGAGCAGCGCCTCGGCGGTTGGCGGGCAGCCGGGCACATAGATATCGACCGGCACGATCCGGTCGCACCCGCGCACCACCGAATAGCTGTAGTGGTAATAGCCGCCGCCATTGGCGCAGGACCCCATACTGATCACATAGCGCGGCTCCGGCATCTGGTCGTAGACCTTGCGCAGCGCGGGGGCCATCTTGTTGGTCAAGGTGCCGGCCACGATCATCAGATCCGACTGGCGCGGACTGGCACGCGGGGCGGTGCCAAAGCGTTCCAGATCATAGCGCGGCATCGAGGTGTGCATCATCTCAACCGCGCAACAGGCCAGCCCGAACGTCATCCAGTGCAAGGACCCGATACGCGCCCAGTTGATGATATCTTCGGTGGAGGTCAGCAGAAAACCCTTGTCCTGCAGCTCGCGGTTCAAGGCACCCGTGGCCACATCCATGTCGGCCCCGGCGGTATTCGCCCCTGCCATCACGCCCATTCCAAGGCCCCCTTCTTCCATTCGTAGGCAAAACCCACAGTCAGCACGCCAAGGAACACCATCATCGACCAGAAGCCCGCCATCGACATCTGCCCGAAGGCCACCGCCCAAGGGAACAGGAACGCGACCTCAAGATCAAAGATGATGAACAGGATCGACACGAGGTAAAAGCGCACGTCGAATTTCATGCGCGCATCATCAAACGCGTTGAACCCGCATTCATAGGCCGAGACTTTTTCGGGGTCGGGGTTGCGCACCGCCAGCACCGCCGCCGCAAGAAGCAGCACAAGGCCCAGCCCGATGGCCAGCGCCATAAAGATCAGGATCGGCAGATATTCGCGGTGCAAAACGTCCACATCATGCTCCTTTATGGGGATGCGCGGCGATGCGTTCCGCACGGCGCGCCCTTGCATGGGCTTTCATCTACTCTGCCCCCCCGCCGGGGTCAACCAAAGGCGGCACTTCGACACGGGCAAATCCGGTGATTTCGAATGACGCCCCCCGGCCGGGCAAGGTTTTGCAGCGATGCCGTGAAACGCCCAGAAAACGATCACTTTGCGGCCATTGAGGGGCCGCAGGCTTACCGGTTGGCGATGTCCACCAGATCAAGCGTTCTGCGCCAATGCCTTGCGGCGATGTAATCGGTGCCGGCCGCAATAGCCGAACAGGCGGTGTCGGAAAGCTCGGGCGGCAGTTCGCAATGCGCCCGCCCGATCGGCTTGAACGGCGCGCGGGCGGGTTCAAGCCAAGCCGCATAGTTTGCCTGCATCAGCGCCGACCCTTCGGCCTGATCGGGCATCTGCCGGGCAAGCGTTCGCGATTGCACCGACAGATACTCCAACATCGTCACGAAACACGACTGTTCGCCAAAGATGAAACTACACGCGGCCACGGCATCGGTCACGCAACTGCTGTCCATGGTGGACCAGACGGAAAGCTGCGCGATCTGATCTTCGACGGGTGTGGCGCGGGCGGCGCGGGTGGCGTCATCGGTCTTGCGCAGACAAGCCTGCATCGGCTCTACCGGGCCACTGTCGGCAAAGGCGGGCGCGGCCAGCACAACACCGAACAAAACCGCGCGGATCATTCCACCGTCACCGTGGCTTGCGGCGCATCTTCGGCACCCTGGAACACTTTCGACACCTCATCCCGGATGATCCGGGCGATCTGGGCGGCATCTTCGGGCGTAAAGGTCAGCGGCAGGCGCAGATCAATCAGCCCGGCAAGGATACGGTCGGTCTGTGGCAGGGCTTCGGGCTTGGCATAGCGCCAGTGGTCATAGCGGCTGGTAAAGGCCACGGGGTCAGCGGCCCCGAACCACTTCAATTCCACCCCCCGCGCCGCACAGCGCGCCACCACCGCCTGCATGCGGGGTGCCGTCCAGTCGGGCAGCAGGAACTGGAAGGACGAGCCGACATAGACCTCATCCTGGGGGCGAGGGATCAGCCTCAGGCCGGGCGTGTTCGCCAGCCCCGCCTCGACGTCGCGATAAAGCGTGCCCCAGCGGGCCACGCGGTCGGCAAGGGTGGCAAGCTGCGGGCGCAGGATGGCGGCGCGCAGATTGTCCATCCGGCCCGAGATGTTCGGGGTTTCAAACCGAAGGGTCTCAAACACCTCGGGCGGGGGGGCGGCGCGGTGGCGGGCATAAAGCATATAGCTGCCCGACAACAGGATCGCCCGCGCCATCGCCTGCGCATCGTCGGATACCAGAAATCCGCCCTCGCCGGAATTGGCGTGTTTGTAGGTTTGCGTGGAATAGCAGCCCATCACCCCATGACGCCCTGACGGGATGCCGCGGAACGTCGCCCCCATCGTATGCGCGCAATCCTCGATAACGCAGACGCCTGCCGCGTCACAAATCGCCATCAGCCGGTCCATATCGCAGACATGCCCGCGCATGTGGCTGAGCAGCAGAACCTTCGCGCCAGACGTGGCCACCTTGGCCGCCAGATCGTCCAGATCGATGGTTAGATCACCCGCCACATCGACAAACACCGTCTCGCCCCCCACCGCCGCAATCGCACCGGGCACCGGGGCGAGTGTGAAGGCATTCGACAAAACGCGCACCCCCGGCCCGACGCCAAGCGCGCGCAAGGCGGTCGCCATCGCATAGCCGCCCGAGGCAACGGCAAGGCAGTAGCGGGCACCTGTCAGCGCGGCGAACTCCTCCTCCAGCAAGGCCGTTTCCGACACCTCACCGGGCAGGGTGTTGTAGCGGTGCAGGCGGCCGTGGCGCAAAACCTCCAGCGCCGCCGCGATGGCGTCATCGGGGATGGGTTCCTGCTGGGTGAAGCTGCGGGTGAACTGTTCCATGCGTGAAGTGTCCTTGGTTGTGCGGCGCGCGTCAATCTTCAGGCACCATTGGCCTGCGGAAAAAGATCATCGGCCTGCGGCAGCAGACGTTCGGCCAAAGCGGGCAGATCGTCGAAATGGTGCAAAAGCGCCTCGGGGTTCAGGCGCGCAATGTCATGGCCTTCTGGCCCGAACGTGACCAACACCACAGGCACCCCGGCCGCAAGCCCGGTCTTGCGGTCGGTTTCGGTATCACCGATCAGGATTGACCGCGCGACCTGTCCCCCTGCCCGCGTGACGGCTGCGGCATAGGGGGCGACGTCAGGCTTGCGCGTTGGCAGTGTATCCGCCCCGATCAGCACATCGAACAACTCCCGCACCCCAAGTTTCTGCATCAGCGTTTCGGCCAATCCGGCGGGTTTGTTGGTGCAGATGGTCGTGGCAAACCCCGCCGCGCGCAACGCGTTCACCGCCTGAACAGCGCCGGGATACAGCACGGTTTGGCGGTCGATACCCAACGCATACGCCTTCAGCAGCACCGGATAGTTTGCGTCAACCGCGGCCTCATCGCCCTGCCCCAACCGTGAAAACCCCAGCCGCAACATGGCCTTACCGCCGTGAAACGCGGTCAGCTTGTCGCGTTCAGGGTGCAGCAGATCACCGTGACCCATGCCGCGAAAACAGGCGTTTGCGGCATCAATCAGGTCGGCGCTGGTGTCGGCAAGTGTACCGTCCAGATCAAAAACCACTGTGCGCATCGCCGCTCTCCTGAAACCTGCGGTAAGATCATGTGAATCCCCGCCCCTTGCGGCCCGCCATATCCGAGGTAGAACGGGCGCACGTCAAAGGAAAGAGCCGTCATGTCCACGCCCCTGCCCATCTCGCTGATTGTTCTGGCCGCAGGGCAAGGCACGCGGATGAATTCCGACCTGCCCAAAGTGCTGCACACGCTGGGGGCAGCCCCCCTTCTGCACCACGCTTTGGCGGCGGGTCGCGCGCTTGATCCCGCCCGCACCGTGGTGGTGACGGGGCACGGGGCGCAGGCGGTGGCGAAATCGGCCCGCGCGTTTGACGACACCGTGGAAACCGTTCTGCAAGACCCGCAGCTAGGCACCGGGCATGCGGTGGCGCAGGTGGCCCCCCTGCTGGCGGATACAGACGGCGATGCGATCGTGATTTTTGGCGACACGCCCTTTATCCGGCCCGAAACGCTGCAGGCGATGCAGGCGGCGCGTGCGGCCCATGCCGTTGTGGTGCTGGGCTTTCACGTCGCCGACACCGCCGCGCGCTATGGCCGCCTGATCACCCAAGGCGACGATCTGGTGCGCAATGTCGAATGGAAAGACGCGACCGCCGAAGAACGCAGCGGAACCCTGTGCAATTCCGGCGTGATCTGCGCCGAAGCGAGCGTGCTGTTCGAACTGGTGGCCGCCATCGACAACAAGAATGCGGCGGGCGAATATTACCTGCCCGATGTGGTGGGCCTTGCCCGCGCACGCGGCCTGTCGGCAGGCGTTGTGATCTGTGATGAGGCCGAAACGCTGGGCATCAACACCCGCGCCGAACTCGCCCGCGCCGAGGGGTTGTTCCAGCACAACGCCCGCGCGCAAGCGCTGGAGGATGGCGTGACGATGACCGCCCCCGACACCGTGTTCTTTGCCCTTGATACCTTTATCGGCCGCGATGCGATCATCGCACCGAATGTGGTGTTCGGCCCCGGCGTTACGGTCGAGTCCGGGGCCGAGATACGCGCTTTCTGTCATCTGGAGGGCTGCCATATCAGCCGCGGTGCAACCGTCGGCCCCTTTGCCCGCCTGCGCCCCGGTGCCGAACTGGCCGAAGATGTGCATGTCGGCAACTTTGTCGAGATCAAGAATTCGGTGCTGGAAGAAGGCGCCAAGGTCGGCCACCTGACGTATCTTGGTGATGCGCATGTGGGCGAACATGCCAACATCGGCGCAGGCACCGTCACCTGCAACTATGACGGCGTCGCCAAACACCATACCGAGATTGGCGCGCGGGCGTTCATCGGATCGGATACGATGCTGGTGGCTCCGGTCACTGTCGGTGCCGGGGCGATTACCGGATCGGGTTCGACCATCACCGAAGACGTGCCCGCCGGGGCCGTGGCCATCGGGCGCGCGCGGCAGATCAACAAACTGGGGCTGGCTGCCAAATTGTTCGAAATGTATAAGGCAGCGAAGTCTGCCAAAGATAAGGGGCAGTAAAATGTGCGGTATTGTCGGGGTTCTGGGGAAGCACGAGGTTGCCCCCCTGCTGGTCGAGGCGCTCAAACGCCTTGAATATCGCGGCTATGACAGTGCGGGCATCGCCACCGTGAACGACGGAAAGCTAGACCGCCGCCGCGCCGTGGGCAAGCTGGTGAACCTGTCGGATGAACTGGTTCACAACCCGCTGGCGGGCAAATCCGGCATCGGGCACACCCGCTGGGCCACGCACGGGGCGGCCACCACGCTCAATGCCCACCCGCACCAATCGGCCCGAGTGGCGGTGGTGCATAACGGCATCATCGAGAATTTCCGCGAATTGCGCGCAGAACTGACCGCCGCAGGCCACACCTTCCAGTCAGAAACCGATACCGAAACCGTAGCCCACCTTGCACAATCGCATCTGGACGCAGGCCTTTCCCCCACCGACGCCGTGCGTGAAACGCTGGCGCGCCTGCACGGGGCGTTTGCCTTGTGCTTTCTGTTCCACGGCGAGGATGATCTGATGATTGCCGCCCGCAAAGGCTCCCCCCTCGCCATCGGGCACGGGACGGGCGAGATGTTCGTGGGCTCCGACGCGATTGCGTTGGCACCGATGACAGACCGCGTAACCTATCTGGAAGAGGGCGACTGGGCCGTGATCACCCGCCACGGGGCCGAGATTTACGATACCGCAGGCCGCCGCGCCAACCGCGCCGAGACGCGCATCCAGATTGATCAGACCCGCATCGACAAGGCGGGCTACAAACACTTCATGGCCAAAGAGATCGCCGAACAACCCGTGGTGCTGGCCGACGCCCTGCGCCATTACGTCACAGCAAACGGGCTGACCCTGCCCGCAGCCCTTGATTTCGCCAGGATCGACCGGATCACCATGGTCGCCTGCGGCACCGCGTCCTACGCCTGCCATGTCGCGAAATACTGGTTCGAACAGATCGCTGGCCTGCCCGCCGATATCGACGTAGCGTCCGAGTTCCGCTACCGCGAACCGCCCCTGTCGCCCACCACCATGGCGCTGTTCGTCAGCCAGTCCGGGGAGACCGCCGACACACTCGCCGCCCTGCGCTATTGCGAGGGCAAGGTCGCGAAAATCGTGTCGGTGGTCAACGTGCCGACGTCCTCCATCGCACGCGAAAGTGACATCGCGCTGCCGATCCTTGCGGGCGTGGAAATCGGCGTTGCCTCGACCAAAGCCTTCACCTGCCAACTGACTGTGCTTTACCTTCTGGCCTTGCAGGCCGCCCACGCACGGGGCCGCCTGAACGTCGCTACGCTCAAGGATCACCTCGATGCGCTGTCGCTTCTGCCGGGTCTGATGAACCACGCGCTGGGGCTGGCGGGTGACATCGCGGCAATCGCCGAAAAGCTGGCCGAGGCGCAGGATATCCTGTTCCTGGGCCGTGGTGCGATGTTCCCGCTGGCCCTGGAAGGGGCGCTGAAGCTCAAGGAAATCAGCTATATCCATGCCGAAGGCTATGCCTCGGGCGAGCTGAAACACGGCCCCATCGCGCTGATCGACGCGCATGTGCCGGTCATCGTTCTGGCCCCGCGCGACGCTCTGTTCGACAAGACCGTGTCGAACATGCAAGAGGTGATGGCCCGCCACGGCAAGGTGCTGCTGATTTCCGATGCACAAGGCGTGGCCGAAGCGGGGGCGGGCTGCTGGAAAACCATCACCCTGCCCGCCGTCCCCGATACGCTGGCCCCGATCCTCTATGCGGTCCCGGCACAGCTTCTGGCCTATCACACCGCCATCGCCAAAGGCACCGATGTCGACCAGCCGCGTAATCTTGCAAAATCGGTCACCGTCGAATGACCGCCGATGAAGCAATCGCCGCCCTCACCGCCCGCGCCCTCCCCGGCAAGGCCGATGAGGCACGCGCCTATCACAAGGCCGACCGCCCCTATCTGGGCACATCGGCGCCCGAGATTGACGCGCTGGCCAAAGACTGGCGCGCGGCCCTGACGCTAGAGGGCCGCCTGACCCTTGCCCATGACCTGTGGGCCTCGGGCATCCACGAAGCCCGCGTCGCTGCCGCCAAACTCCTGACGCAGGCCCGCATCCGCCCCTCGGATGACGCCGCATGGTATCTCCTGCAAACCTGGGTGCCCGAATTTGACGCCTGGGCCATCGCCGACCACGCGGCATCAGCCATCTCCAGACGCCTGACCGCCAACCCCGACCGGCTCGACGCGCTCGACCAATGGACCACCCACTCAAACATGTGGACCCGCCGCGCGACCCTTGTCGCCACCCTGCCCTTCGCCCGCCTGAACCACCCGACCGAGGTTGAAACCGCCGCCCGCGAGCGCGTGCTTGACTGGGCCGCCACTTATACCTCTGACCGCGACTGGTTCATCCAGAAAGCCGTCGCAAGCTGGGTGCGCGACCTTTCCAGACACGACGCCCCCCGCGCCGCCCTGTTTCTCGCCGAGCACGGCCCCTACCTGCGCGGCTTTGCGCGCAAGGAAGCCGCACAATACCTGCCCGCCTGACACTCCCGCCCCACGGCTTTCATTTTGACGGAAATATCCTCGGGGGGTGAATTGGCGCACCGCGCCAAGAGGGGGGCAGACAGCCCCCCTAAAATTCTTTCTTCAAGAATTTTAGCCCGGATCTATTCCGAAAACACCGCGACCGTCGGCACATCGGTCAGCGACAGTCCCAGCGCGCGGTAGGCCGCCAGCGACAGCAGCGCCGCCCCCGTGCCCGGCCGCAGATCAACCTTCACCGATGCCCCACCCGGCACCGTCACCCGTCCGGCGGCGGGCGCCTTGACCAGCGCCGATTGCAGCCAGAAGCCGGCTTCCGTCGGATTGCCCAGCGCCACTGAAACCGATCCAAGGCCGGTTTCGGCAACGGGGTCCGACACGTTCACCGCCGCCGCGCGCTGCTCGGGCGTGGTTGTGTCCAGCGCTTCCACTGTCACCGCCCCCACAGCGGGCGGCGGCGCGGCGAGTTCGGGGCGCGAGGGCGGCGCGGAAATCGCAGCGGCCACCGCAGGGTCTGCCTCGGGCAGCGAATCCGGCACCCGGCCGGAGTTGAACCCGGCACAGCCTGCCAGAGCAAGAACGCCGGCCAAAGTCAGGGAAAATCGCATATGACACCTCATGCCCGCACCCTAACCGGATCACGCCCCCCCGATCAACACCCCGTTTCCGGCCTTGCACGCACGCCCGCCCGCGCCTACCTTCCCCACATGAACGCCCCGCTCATCGACCCATTCGCCCGCGCGATCAGCTATCTTCGCGTTTCGGTCACCGACCGCTGCGATTTCCGCTGCGTCTATTGCATGTCCGAACAGATGACCTTCCTGCCCAAGGCCGAACTCTTAAGCCTCGAAGAACTGGACCGCATGTGTTCCACCTTCATCGGCCTTGGCGTAGAAAAGCTGCGCATCACCGGCGGCGAGCCCTTGGTGCGCAAGGGGATCATGACATTCTTTGCCGGCATGAAACGCCATCTCGACAGCGGTGCGCTGAAAGAACTGACGCTGACCACCAACGGCAGCCAGCTTCGCAAATACGCGGCCGAGCTTGCGGCTTGCGGGGTCAAACGGATCAACGTCTCCCTTGATACGCTTGATGCGACGAAATTCGCGCAGATCACCCGCTGGGGGCGGCTGGATCAGGTGCTTGACGGGATTGCCGCCGCAAAAGAGGCAGGCCTGCACGTCAAGATCAACGCGGTCGCGCTGAAAGGCTTCAACGAGGTTGAATTGTTCACTCTCGCCGACTGGTGTGCGCGCGAGGGCTTCGATCTGACCTTCATCGAGGTCATGCCGATGGGCGATCTGGGCAATGAGGACCGGCTGGATCAATACTGGTCCCTGAAAGACCTGCGCGCACGTCTGGCAGAACGCTTTACCCTGACAGATCTTGCCGACCGCACCGGCGGTCCTGCCCGCTATGTGCGCCTGAATGAGACCGGCCAGAAGATCGGCTTCATCACGCCCCTGACCCATAATTTCTGTGAAAGCTGCAATCGCGTGCGGCTGACCTGCACGGGCGAGTTGTATATGTGCCTCGGGCAAGAGGATATGGCCGACCTGCGCGCGCCGCTGCGCGCCAGCCCGGACAATGCCGCACTGGAACAGGCCATCCGCGCCGCCATCGTCCGCAAGCCCAAGGGCCATGATTTCGACTATACCCGGCAGTCCGTAACAGGCCAGATGCCGCGCCACATGAGCCATACCGGCGGCTGATCCCGCCGCAAGGTCCCGCGCCGCCGGGACCCTATTGCTGCGACATTACCTTGTCGCGCAACACCCGCCGCAGGATTTTGCCCGACCCCGATTTCGGGATTACCTCGATAAAAGCGACCTGCCCCGGCACCTTGTAGCTGGCCAGCCGCGTACGCAGGGCGGTCTTGATTGCGGCCTCATCCACATCCGACCCGATGGCGCGCACCACAAAAGCCATCGGCACCTCGCCCGCCTCGTCATCCGGCACGCCGATCACCGCGCAATCGGCGACACCGGGCAGGCCCAGAAGTTCCGCCTCCACCTCGGCTGGGGCTACTTGAAAGCCTTTGACCTTGATCAGCTCTTTCAGCCGGTCGCGGATGAAGAAGAACCCCTCTGCATCAACCTCGGCCAGATCGCCGGTTGACAGCCAGCCGTCCTGCAATGTGGCCGCCGTTGCGGCAGGGTTGTTCAGATAGCCCAGCATCACCTGCGGCCCGCGCACCCGCAACTCGCCGGGCTGCCCGACACCCAGATCGGCCCCGGTGTCGGGATCGACAATCCGGCATTCGGTGCCCTGTAAAGCCTCGCCTACAGCTCCGGCCTTGGGACGGTTTTCGGGCACGATATGGCTGACCGGGCTCATCTCGGTCATCCCGTAGCCCTGAATGACCGTGCAGTTCAGCCTGCGTCCCACCGCTGCCGCAACCTCGCCCCCCAAAGGGGCCGCACCCGACATCAGCACTTGCAGTGATGACACATCGAACGTGTCGACCATCGGGTGTTTCGCCAAAGCCACCGCAACAGGCGGTGCGATCAGCAGGAAGCGCGCGCGGTGGGTCTGGATATGGGTCAGAAACGCCTCAAGATCAAAGCGCGGCATGGTGACAAGACCGGCCCCCATGCCAAGGAACAGGTTCATCAGCGTGTTCATGCCGTAGATGTGGAAGAACGGCAGGAACCCCACCGTCCAGTCGCCCGCCCGAACGCCCAGCGCGCGGGCCGTCTGATCGACGTTCACCACCAAATTGCGGTGACTTAGCATGACACCCTTGGGCAGGCCCGTTGTCCCCGACGAATAGGGCAGCACCAGCACGTCGCGGGCAAGGTCGACCGGCACCTGTGCAGCCAGCGGATCCCCCATAAGGTCGTCCAGCGACGCATAGCCCGCAGCCCCGCCGATCACTACGATCTGAGCCACGTTTGTGCCCTGCGCCGCCTCAACCGCGACCTCCAGAAAGGCCGGGATGGTGAACAGAAGATCGGCGCGCGCATCGCGCAACTGATAGGCGACCTCTGCTGCCGTGTAGGCCGGGTTGATCGTGGTCAGCGTGGCCCCGGCAAAGGCAGCACCGTGAAAGACCACCGCATATTCGGGCATGTTTGGCGCAAGAATTGCCACAACCCTGCCCGGCCCGGTGCCGCAAGCAGCGAACCCGCCCGCAAGCCGACGGATGCCGGTTTCCAGCGCCCCTGCGGTCATCTGCGCGCCCGTGGGCCCGTCAATCAGCACGACGCGCGCGGGGTCGCCCGCCAGCCCCTCGAACAACCGTTCAGTGATGGATATATCGCGCAGGGCGACGGCCCCGTGCGGGCTTTTGAAAATTGTCATGCTGGACCTCCCCGGCTTTGATCAAGCCTAGCACGCAATCGGCATGCGTCCAGCCTGTTGCGCCTTCAGGCTGCGGGAAGCCGCGCCTCGACCATGCCGGCATACCAACTTGCGCCGTAAGGGATGGCGGCATCGTCAAAGTTGTAGGCCGGGTGATGCACCATCGCGGTGTCACCGTTGCCCAGCAGGATATAGGCGCCGGGGCGTTCGTTCAGCATAAAGCTGAAATCCTCGGCCCCCATCACAAGATCGGCGTTGGTATCGACGCGGTCCCCGGAAATGGTGCGGGCAACCTCGGCGGCAAAATCGGTATTTTCCGCCGCGTTCACCGTCACCGGATAACCGCGCCGATAGTCAACCGTTGCCACTGCTCCCAGCGCGCGCGCGGTGCCTTCCACAATGTCAATCACTCGGGTCTGCACGAAATCCTGCACGGCGGTGTCCATCGTGCGGACGGTGCCTTTCATTTTGACGACCTGCGGGATGACGTTGTGGGCGGTGGAGTCCGTCTCGACCGTGCAGACCGACACCACGACCTGCCATTGCGGATCAACGTTGCGGCTTGCGATGGTTTGCAGGGCCACGATGATATGGGCGGCAATGACCACCGGATCGATGCATTGGTGTGGCTTTGCGGCGTGGCCGCCCTTGCCAGTCAGCGTAATGTCGAACTGATCAGCGGCAGCAAAGAACGGCCCCGGACGGATCGCGAATGTGCCCACCGGGATGCCCGGCCAGTTGTGCATGCCGTAGACCTCGGTGATGCCAAAGCGCGCCATGAGGCCGTCTTCGCACATCTCGCGTCCGCCGCCGCCGCCTTCTTCGGCGGGTTGGAAGATCACGACAGCGCTGCCATCAAAATTGCGCGTCTCGCACAGGTATTTCGCGGCCCCCAGCAACATGGCCGTATGTCCGTCATGGCCGCAGGCGTGCATCTTGCCCGGTGTGACCGAGGCGTAGGGCACCCCTGTCTGTTCGGTGATCGGCAGCGCGTCCATGTCGGCACGCAGACCGACCGCGCGGCCCGAGGTGCTGTGACGCCCCTTGATCACACCGACAACACCGGTTCGGCCAAGGCCGGTTACAACCTGATCACAGCCGAAACCCCGCAGCAGGTCTGCCACTTTCGCCGCCGTGCGGTGCACGTCGAACAAAAGTTCGGGGTGGGCGTGGAAATCCTGCCGCCAGGCGGTGATTTCGGGCAAGAGGTCGGCAAAGCGGTTCTTAGGGGGCATCGGCGCAGGCTCCTTGGTTGTGCCAAGAGTTAGCGTTTCGCGCCGGTTGCGCAAGCCTTGCGCGGACCGGGTCCGGCATCGGTGCAACAGGAATGAAAATTCTTGCAGGAAGAATTTTAGGGGGGCTGTCGGCCCCCCTCTTGGCGCGTGCCGCGCCAATTCACCCCCCGAGGATATTTTCGTCAAAATGAAAGCCCGGAAAAAGGGAAAGTATGGGCGGCTGGACTGGGGTCAGAAGTGACGGGCCGCCTGGAGCGCGAGGCCCGCACCGACCGACCCCAGCATGTCGCCGGTGGCGATGGGCACGCCGGGAAGGGCTTTGCCCACCACGGCGCGCAGGAGCGGCAGGCCACTGGAGCCGCCGGTCATGAAAACGGTGCCGATCTGGTCTGGGCGGATGCCTGCTGAAGCCAGCACGGCCGCGATGGTACCGGCGATGCGGGCGACGGGGTCTTCGACCGACGCCTCGAACGCCGCGCGGGTTGTCATCGGGTTTGGTCCGCCGGTAAGATCGGACAGGGTCAGCCGGGTGGCATCTGCATCCGAGAGCGCGATCTTTGCGGCCTCGATGCGCATGGCAAGCGCGTGTCCGGCGTGGGTGTTGACCACACGGATCATGCGGTCGATCAATTCGGGGCGGTCGGCCTGCAGCCGCAGCGCCTTGAGGTCGGACGCCGTGCGGGCGGTGTAGAGCGCATTGATCCGGTGCCAGGTAGCGAGATCGATGTAATAATGGCGGGGCATGAAACCTTTGGCACCCCCGGTTGTGGCACGAAACCCGAGGTGCGGCATAACCTCGGCCAGACTGAGCAGGCGGTCGAAATCGGTGCCACCGACGCGGATGCCGTCGTTGGCAAGAATGTCGCTTGCCCGGTCAGGGCGTTTTGCACGGTCTGGCCCGACCCTTACGACCGAGAAATCCGAGGTACCGCCACCGATATCGACGATCAGCACCAGTTCTTCCTGCGTAACGGTTTGCTCATAGTGCAGCGCCGCCGCGATGGGTTCGAACTGGAAGGCGATGTCGGTGAAGCCTGCCTCGCGGGCGATGTCAGCAAGGGTGGATTGCGCCGCCGCGTCACCTGCGGCGTCACCGTCGATGAAATGCACCGGGCGGCCAAGGATGGCGCGGGTTATGCTGGCCTGCGTGCCCGGTTGCGCGTCGAGGCGGGATTTCATGTGCTGGAAAAACCGCGCCAGCACCGTGCGAAATGGCACCGCGCGCCCGCCAAGGCGTGTTGTCTCGTGGATCAGCGCCGAGCCAAGCGTGCTTTTCAGCCCGCGCATCAGACGGCCCGGATCGCCCCGGACATAAGACGCAATGCCCACGCGCCCGAACTCTACCGCGCCATCGTCGGGCCAGAACACGGCCGAGGGAATGGTGGGGCTTTGGTCCTCCAGCGCGATCAGGCGCGCGCGGGGGCCGTCCGTCACGGCGACGGTGCTGTTGGAGGTGCCGAAATCAATGCCGCAAAAATTGGTCATGCTGTTCCCCGACGCGAGGGCGCGGGCGTAACCCAGAGCATCGCGTGCGTAAAGTCAAAGCGTCGGGCCGGGGGCGATTTTGCTGCCGTCGGTGAAGCGTGAGAGGCGGAAGCGCGCAAGATCATGCCCGGTGTCGCGGCCCATGACCAGATCGGCAACAACGCGACCCAAGCCCGGCCCGATCCCGAAGCCGTGGCCCGAAAGGCCGGTCGCGATGATCAGGCCCGGAATTGCTGCGACATGGTCGATGACCGGCACGATATCGGGCATCGTATCAATCATCCCCGCCCAGGCACTGCGCAGTTTTGGGCGGCCAAGGCCCGGAAAGGCGCGCCCGAAGGCATCCTGCACCCGGCCCAGTGCAGCGAGGTTGGGCGCGGGGTTCAGGATGCGCATCGCCTCGAAGGGCGAGGCTTGGTCCATCGCCCAGCGGCGCGGCGTGCCCCATGCGTCGGGAAAGCCCGCGGGGGCCTTTGGGCGGAAATGGGTGGAGCGGAAATCCTTTTTCAGAACGGGCAGATAGATGGCGATGTTACGAAGCGCATCGGGACCGGGAAAGAAATCATGCTCTGCCCCCGGTGCTATGGAATAGCCACCATCGGCCCGCCTGCGAAAGGCAAAATCATCATCGGCGGCGTTGCCCGGAAAGATCTCGGGCATGGGTTCGGTGGCGGCCACGCTCGCCAGAACCGAAAGCTGCGGGAGATTGATGCCATGCCTGCGCGCGAACAGCGCCGACCACGCGCCGCCCGCCAGCACCACGCGGTCACAGGCGATGCGGCCTGCTTCCGTGATCACCCCGGCCACGCGCCCCGCCGCCAGATCAAGCCCGCGCACGGCGCAGTTTTCCACCAGCACAGCGCCGCGCCGCACGGCCCCGGCGGCCAGCATCGGCACCGCCACCCACGGCTCGGCGCGGGCATCAGAGGGCGTGATCAGACCGCCACGCCAAGGTGCCGCCGACCCCGAAAGCATCGACGCAGCCTCGCCCGCCGTCATCATACGGGTATCCAGACCGTGGGTGCGGGCGTGGGTCAGCCAATCCTCAAACCCTGCCATCTCGGCATCGGTCTTTGCCAGATAAACCACACCGGTCTGGCGAAAGCCCAGCCCCTCGCCAAGCTCTTGCGCCAGCGATTTCCAGATCCGCAGGGATTCCACCATGATCGGCAGTTCGTCCAGATCTCGCCCCTGCTGCCTTATCCAGCCCCAGTTTCGGCTGGATTGTTCGCCCGCAATCCGGCCCTTTTCGCACAGAACCACGCGCAGACCGCGTTCGGCCAGATGCCAGGCTGTCATCACGCCCATCACCCCGCCACCGATCACAACCACATCGCAAGACGCGGGCGGCGGGCCGGGGAAGCCGACGCGCGTGGCTGCGGAAATCGGGAACGGTGTCATGTCACAGATGCTTGCGGATGCGCCGGACCATCAGCCAGACGCCCAGAATGACCAAGGGCGTCAGCGCGGCCAGCACCGTGCCCTTGCTCCACCCCATCGGCTCGGCGAAAGGTTCCACCAGATAGGCGCCAAGGTTCACGGCGTAATAGCTGATCGCCACGGTTGACAGCCCTTCCACGGTGCGTTGCAGGCGCAGTTGCAGATCGGCGCGCTGATCCATGCTTTCCAGCAGTTTCTGGTTCTGGGCGCTGCGTTCCACATCAACCCGCGTGCGCAACAGTTCCGCCGCACGTTCGGCCCGTTCGGCCATGCCGCGAAGCCGGGTTTCGGCAGATTTCACGGTACGCATCGCGGGGTCATAGCGGCGCATCATGAATTCGCCAAAGGTCTGACGGCCGCCAAGGCGTTCTTCGCGCAAAACCTCGATGCGCTGGTTCACGATCGCCTCATAGGCACCCGTGGCGCCGAACCTGAACGAAAACTGCACGGCCAGACTTTCGAGTTCCGCCGAAATCTCCAGCAGTTCATGCAGGGCGGTTTCGGGCGAGCGGTCGGACCCGTCCAGCGCCGACACCAGCGACGACAGCTTGGGATCCAGCGCGTTCAATTTGGCCGTCAAC